>NZ_JBFTJK010000009.1:0-189209 GCF_056395385.1 Paenarthrobacter sp. 10L420
GCCGGCAACGGCAAACAACACTCGATGCCTGCTACGCCCGCAACCCACACCGCTACCGCCGCAGGCCCACCGCACCCGGAGTCCCTCCCCGGGCCGGCATCAACCACAAACAACCCACCCCGCTGTCACAAACAGCTTGATATATACCGACGCTACGGCGATCTCGCAGTGTTCCGGCGTTCTCGGCGGGTCACGCGCGATCGAACGAATTACGCGTCCGCGAGCTCCTCGGACTCTTCGAACTCCACGGCAGCGATGATTTCCTTGGTCTCCGGGTGGATCATGAATGCTTCGTCGTCGTCCTCCACCATGATGTAGTCGCCGTGGTCGGTGGCGAAGTGCCAGGCGAGGGTCTTCACGCCGTCGTGCTCGTAGTTGGGGTCTCCCATGGTGATCTTCTGCAGCGCGTAGCCAGCCACATCGCACAGTTCCCGGATGATGACCTCGAACTCGGGAGCGTTGGCAAGGGCTTCTTCGTCTGCGTCAGCCTGGCGCTCGGCAAGGTCCGGAATCAGGGCGACGCGCTCAGCAATGTGCGCTTCAAGCTCCTCATCGGAGAGGACCAGCAGTTCGGACGAGCCGCGAAGGTAGGCGGCGTTGAGGTCGATGATGTCCTCTTCTTCCAGCAATGCCTCGAATTCGCCGTCGAGCTCATCCAGGACGACAACAGCGGCGAGAGGCGTTTCGGACTCGTCCAGCTCGCCGTCGAGGTAGGCCTCGGCGTCGTCCTCACTCAACGCATCAAAGGCTGCTGCGGTGCGGTTGAACAGGTCAAGGTGCCGGGTGGCGCCCATGCCTTCCAAACCGGCACGCACGTAGGCGTCAACCTCTTCACGCTCCGGGGCGGTGAACACGTACTGGGCGAATCCACCGGCCAATGCCTGGGTCATGTAGAAATCGACAAAGTAGCTGTTGAGCGCAGCCGGCGCGATTTCGTCGCTGTTGAGGAGCTCCGCGTACATCTGGTTCACGACGTTGACGTTGGAATCCACTACGTCTGCATTGCCCGCTTCAAAGCTGGTTTTGTTCAGGACGACGGGGTACTCGTTGGTAGTCATGGGAAATCCTCACTGCTGAAAGCTGTTGGTGCTCCGGACGCTTTCAACGTACGCGTGGGAGCAGCGCGGCAATCGAGGTAGAGGTTAACGGAGGGCGAAGTTTGGGAGCCGTTTTCTGCTGACTAAGATTGAGCAGATAACCTCCTGCCGAAAGTAGCCCGACGCATGCCGTCCCACACAGACGAAACCTGGGAACTGGCCATTCAGACTCCTGCCATTAACGACCGCTCTTTGGCGGCCGGACTGGCCTATGCCATGGGCAGCCGCGTGAGCGGAATTTCTTTCGATTCGGCCACCGGTCTCTTGCTTGGCAAGGTCCGCGGCACTGGGCCGCAACCGTATTCGACGTCGGCCAAGCTGGTTCGCAAGCCCAGCGGCTGGAGCTGCACAGTAGGTATTTGCAGCTGCCCGGTCCGCAAGGATTGCAAGCATGTGGCCGCGTTGCTTTTCACGGCTGAAGACCACCCCACCATTCGCGCCCAGCTCCTGTCCCAGGCACCGGGGATCCAGACCTCGCGCCTTGGGTCCTCCGAGCAGGGCGGTTCCGGGCGGCCGGCTTGGGAGCAAGCCCTCAACAGGCTGATCGCGAAGCCGGGCACCGCACCGAGCACTGCCGGCATTCCGCTCGCCCTGCAGTTCGAGGTGGAGGAACCGGCCGCCCACTTCTCCTACACAGGCCGCCGTGACCCCATGCGCAGTGTCCGGCAGCTCAAGGCCCGCCCCGTGATGATGGGTGCCAAGGGCAAATGGATCCGCGGCGACGTCTCCTGGAACAACCTCAGCTACGTCAGTTTCCGCCGCGAATTCAATGAGGCACACGTCGAGTGGCTTCAGACTTTCCTCGCTGCGCACGGTTCCAGCAATGGCCGCCAGCAACCGTCCGGCGCCATGTGGTTGAGCCTGAACGACTTCGCCGCCAAGAACCTCTGGACCCTCCTCGCCGACGCCACTAAAGCCGGCATTCCGCTGATTCACGCGGCTGGTAGCGAGCCTGTCCACGTCGAGACCCAACCCGCCGTCGTCGGACTCAGTTTGGCGCGCCTTGAAGCGTTGGGCGCCAAAGACGGGAAGCAAACGCCCGACGGCGGCCTGCAGCTTGCGCCGTCGGTGACGGTAGGCGGCGAGCAGGTTGATGCCGGAACTGTGGGCTTCCTGGGCAAGCCTGCGTATGGGATTTTCTTCACGCATTCCGGCGCCGAAGCCCTGCCCGGCGTGCCTCAGCAGAACAACCTGATCACGCTCGCCCCGATTGAAGGCGGCGTCAGTGATGAACTGCTGGAGTTTGTTACCGAGGGCGAAACGCTTCAGATTCCGGCCGAGGACGAGAGCAGGTTCCTGACCTCGTTCTACCCGAAGCTGCGGCAGTCAACGCCCGTCAAGGCGGCGGATGAATCCGTGGAACTGCCAACTCTGGCGGTGCCTACGCTCTCCTTGCTCGCCAATTACGGCACCGATCACAAGGTCCGGCTGCACTGGGAGTGGCACTACAAGTCCGGCACGTTGGTCACCGCGCAGCCCTTGTGGCGGCATCCGGATGACCGTGGCTACCGCGATGACCTCGAGGAAGCCCGGATCCTGGATTCGATCGGCCGGCCGTGGGACGTGGTGCCTGCGCTGGCGGAATCCGCTACTGGCGGCTGGGGCGCTCCGCGGCTCGCTGCCTCGGCTGAGCTTTCCGGGCTGGACACGCTGGCTTTCACCGAGGAGATCCTGCCAGCGCTCAAGGACCTGCCCGACGTCGTGGTCGAAACCTCCGGCGACATCGCAGATTATCGCGAAGCCGCCGAAGCTCCCGTTGTCTCCATCTCCACGAAGGAAACGGCGAGCGGCGACTGGTTCGATCTCGGCATCGTCATCACACTCGAAGGCGAACCGGTCTCGTTCGCCGCCGTGTTCTCCGCCCTTGCCGCCGGAATGAGCCGCATGCTGTTGCCCAGCGGCGCCTACTTCTCGCTCGACCTGCCCGAGCTGCACCAGCTGCGCGCACTGATCGACGAAGCCAGGTCCCTCCAGGACAACCCGGATAACAAGGACGGCACCCTGCAGATCAGCCGCTTCCAGGCCGGACTCTGGGACGAGCTCGCACAGCTGGGGATCGTCGACGAGCAGGCCGCCGCGTGGCGTGAGGCCGTGGGCGGATTGCTCGACGACGGCGTCACCGGGCTTCCGCTGCCGGCTGGCCTTAACGCTGAGCTGCGTCCGTATCAGCTTGAGGGCTTCAACTGGCTCAGCTTCCTGTTCAAGCACAGCCTGGGCGGCGTGCTGGCCGATGACATGGGCCTGGGCAAGACTGTGCAGGCGATCGCACTGATCTGTGCGGCCAAGGAGTTGGCTGCTGCTACGGCTGATTCCTCAACGCGCGCTCCGTTCTTGGTGGTGGCCCCCACCAGCGTGGTGAGCAACTGGGCCGCGGAAGCGCAGCGCTTCGCTCCCGGGCTTGTGGTGCGGACCGTGGGTGAAACTTTTGCGAAGAGCGGCCTGTCACCCGTCGACGCGTTGGCGGGTGCCGACGTCGTTATTACGTCCTATGCCCTGTTCCGCATTGATTACGATGCCTACGCAACATTCCAGTGGGCCGGCCTGATGCTGGACGAGGCGCAGTTCGTGAAGAACCACCAATCCAAGGCATACCAGTGCGCGCGCAAGCTGCCGGCCCGGTTCAAACTGGCCATCACGGGCACTCCGCTGGAGAACAACCTCATGGAGTTCTGGGCGCTGACATCGATCGTGGCGCCCGGCCTGTTCCCGAGTCCCAAGCGGTTCGCGGAAAATTACCAGAAGCCAGTGGAGAAGAACGGCGACTCGGCGCAGCTGGCCAAGCTCCGGCGTCGTGTCCGTCCGCTCATGATGCGCCGCACGAAAGAGCAGGTCATCAAGGACCTGCCGCCCAAGCAGGAGCAGGTCCTGGAGGTGGTGCTCAACCCGCGGCACCAGAAGGTTTACCAGACGCACCTGCAGCGCGAACGCCAGAAGATCCTGGGGCTGATCGATGACGTGAACAAGAACCGTTTCACGATCTTCCAGTCACTGACCTTGCTGCGACAGCTTAGTTTGGATGCGTCGTTGGTGGATTCGTCGCTGTCAGGGGTGCGGTCATCCAAGCTCGATGTGCTGTTCGAGCAGCTGGAGGACCTCATCTCCGGGGGCCACAGGGCGCTGATCTTCAGCCAGTTCACGGGATTCCTGGGCAAGGTGCGTGAGCGTTTGGACGCCGAGGGTGTGGAGTACTGCTACCTCGATGGCAGCACCCGAAACCGCGGCGATGTGGTCAGCGAGTTCAAGAACGGTGCTGCTCCGGTGTTCCTGATTTCACTGAAGGCCGGTGGCTTCGGGCTCAACCTGACCGAGGCGGATTACGTGTTCCTGCTGGATCCGTGGTGGAATCCCGCGTCCGAGGCGCAGGCTGTGGACCGTACCCACCGCATCGGACAGGCCCGCAACGTCATGGTCTACCGCTTGGTCGCGAAGGACACTATCGAGGAAAAGGTCATGGCGCTGAAGGCCAAGAAGTCGCAGCTGTTCGCGGATGTGATGGAAGGCGACGCGCTGGCTGGTGGCTCGTTGACGGCGGATGACCTGGCGGCGCTGTTCGCCGAATAATCTCCCCAAACTAGCTCGCATTAGTGGTTGTTCCCAGCGCTGGGAACAACCACTAATGCCAGTCAGTTGGGCCGGAGGTCAGTCGTCCAGCCGCACCCCACGCAGTAACAGCATCGTCCCGCCAACAGCCACTGCGGAAGCCAGGAAGACGCCTGCCGCGCCGAGTCCCACGGCCACAACTCCGATCGCGCTCGGCAGGACAACTTGGCCCACCCTGTTGCCGGCGAGCCTCAAGGCCAGCGCACGTCCGCGTTGGCCTTCGGGGGCCTGGGCTGAGAGCCAGGACATGGTCAGCGGCTGGCCGATTCCCAGGCCTAGGCCTAGGAACGCCATGACGACGAAGAGCAACCACATGGGCATCGGAATGGCAGCTACTGCCAGTGACACCGTGGAAACCGCCAGGCTCAGGACCAGCAGCCTCATCCGTCCCAGTTTCCGGGACATGTTGCCAAGCCCCAGCCGCGAAACCATGGACAACACCGCGCGAACAGTCAGCATCAGGCCAACAGTTGCCGCACTCAGGCCCCGCTCTGCACCCAGGGCGGGTAGATAGACGACGGTCAGGTCCACCACTGCCAGGACGGTGGCGCTGGTTGCCAACGCCCGGACCACGCCAGGGGTTTTGAGCAGTGCCATGGCGCCGCCCTTGGCGCCAGCGGATCCCTTGGACATACGCCTTCTCCGGCTGACCTTGGACGAGACAACAAAAGTTGTTACGAAGAGCACCAGGCTCATGGCCGTCGCCAGAAGGAAGATCGCGTTAGTATCCGGGCGGACGGAGGCGCCGCCCACCAAGGAAATCACCAGCGGTCCAAGTGCCTGACCCAGCGATGCGGCGAACGTCAGATATCCGAAGGCGGAGTCCAAGCGCGCCGACTCTGCATTGTTCGCAACCACCGCCTGCTGCCCCACAACACAAGCGAGCTGCCCGGCGCCAAGAAGGGCCGTCCCAGCTACGAGGGCGGGAACTGATGTTCCGAAGAACAGCAGAAAAGCGGAACAACCCAGCACGACGGCGGACCCTATCGCCATGAGCCGACGCTCACCAAGGCGATCCACGAGTCCGCCGATGGGCAGCGCGAGGAGCAGTGGGAAGACTGCGTAGCTTGCAGCGAGAAGACCGAGCGCAAACCCGGGGACGTCCAGTTCCAACGCCCTGTAGCTGGTGGCTGGCCGGACCAGGAAAGTAACGGCCTGGATGAGGGCCGAATGGATCAGAAGAGCGGTGGACGAGCGCCGTCCCAGTTCGCCAATCATCCGATCACGGGACCGGCGCCTGAAATGGCGCGCAGCGTCTCATCCCGGGCGGCGATGACGTGGTCGAACGCGATCTTCGCCGCCTTGTCCGGCTTTTTCGAGGCTATGGCTTCCACAAGTACCCGGTGGTCGGCGAGGGCCTCTTCCCGGCGGTCGGGGGAGTTGTTGGTGAAGTGCCTGTACCGCTCAACTTGGCTCGAGATCTGGTCATGGAAGCGTTGAGCCCACGAGTTCCCGGCGATAGCTGCGATGGTGGCGTGCAAGGTCACGCCATACTTCATGGCTTCATCAGCGAATCCCACCATGGCTGCATTGCGTTCAAGGATCCCGTGCAGCTTCTCGATTTCCTCCATTGTCGCCTTGGCACACGCTTCGCGGGCCATCAACGATTCCAGTGCAGCCCGTACATCGTAGAGTTCGGAAATCGCCGTCGCGTCCAGCAACGGAACAACTACTCCCCCGGTGGCTTGCTGCTCCAACAGGCTCTCGGAAATCAAGCGCCGGATGGCTTCCCTCAGAGGCGTTCGACTGACTTGGAGCTCAGTGGCCATCGCTGGCTCGTAGATGCGCTCTCCGGGTTTGAGCTCGAGACTGAGGATGCGCCGTTTGAGCTCGCTGTAAACGAGATGCGCTCCCGTGTTCCGTGGTTGATCTGCCATGCTGCCACCCTGGCTAAGAGTTGTGTGTACTTGTATACATCTATACAACTTGTGGGAATTGTGAGCAAACCGGAAGCAACCCGGGGTCACTTATGGCCCCTTCCGAGGCGAAACATGGGCCAGAAGTGACCCCGCGTTGCTTGAATGGAGGCGACCACTTCTGACCAACCCCGTTCGAGCCTGTTCGAGTGCCTTGTTGCCCCGTCAAGGGCCTCATAGGGTCGCATTGCCCAGCCTTCCAAAAGCCGGGCCAAGCACCGAGACAACCCTGACGATGAGGTCCACCATGGCGTTTACCGCGCGAAGAATCCGAAGGCCAGTGGCTGTGCTGGCGGCAGCTGTCACTACCGCAGCGAGCCTTGCACTCATGCCCGCAACAGCACCGAAAGCAACAGCCGACGATGCAGCAGCCGTAACCATCACCCCTAACCCCGCCAGCCGGGGCAAGGCCTTTGAAGGTTGGGGAACGAGCCTGGTGTGGTTTGCGAATGCGACGGCGGGCTACTCCCCCGAGCTGCGTGAGGAGCTGTACCAGAAGGTCTTCGGCGAGGACGGCCTCAACCTCAACATCGCCCGTTACAACGTGGGCGGCGGCAATGCCTCGGACGTAGCCAACTATCTCAACGACGGCAGCGCTGTGGAGGGATGGTGGAAGCCGGTCACCGACGCGCAAGCCGGCCAGGCGCCGTCGAACCTTTACAACCCCGACGGGACAGTCGACAAAACACAAGCCAACAAGCTCGCATTCCTGAATCAGTGGAACCCGGATGACCCCGCGTCCTATAACCCCGACGCCGATCAGAACCAACGGTGGTGGGTGGAGCGCCTCGCCGCCGACCAGCAAATCACCCACTGGGAGGCCTTCAGCAACTCCCCACCCTGGTTCATGACCAAGAGTGGCTACGTATCCGGCCAGGTCAACACCAACAAGGGCGAGAACCTGCTGCCCGAAGCTGAAGGTAAGTTCGCCTCTTACATGAGGCACGCCGTCGAGCTTCTCGAAAAGGGCAGTGGCATCAAGGTGGACACTATCGATCCGTTCAACGAGCCGAACTCGGGCTACTGGGGCACGGACATCAACGCCGCCACGGGGAAGCCGCCGACGACGTACACGCAAAAGCAGGAGGGCGCGCTGATCTACCCTGCCGCCCAGGATCGCGTCACCAAACTCCTGGCCGCGGAACTGGAGAAGGGCAGTACGGATGCGGTCATCTCCGCGATGGACGAGACGGATCCCACCAAGTTCATGACCAACTGGAACGGCTACAGCCAAGAGGCCAAGGACGCGGTTGGGCAGCTTAATGTCCACACTTACGGAACCAATGATCGCCGCAGGGTCCGCGACCTCGCCAACTCCACGGACAAGCCGCTGTGGATGAGCGAAGTGGGCGGATTCTGGACGGGCAACCCGGCGCTCGGCGATTCCACCAGCGGCTGGGACCGTTCCAACATCACCAACGGCCTGGGCATTGCAGGGCGCATGGTGAACGACCTCCGCGAACTCGAACCGGACGCGTGGGTCTTCTGGCAGCCTGTTGAGGACACGTACAAACAGGAAAAGGCGGACAAGGGCTGGGGTTCCATCTACGTTGACTTCGACTGCAATTACGAGGGCCGCGAAGGCTTCTCCAATCGCCGGCTCAATGACGGCGCTTCGCAGGAACAAGCCAAGTGCAAGGTCCTGACCAACCAGAAGTACAACACCACCCGCAACTTCACCCACTATATCCGTCCGGGCGACTTCCTCATCCAGAACGACAACGCCAAGACCGCCAGCGCCCTCCGCGCGGACGGCAACGGCGCCACCCTGGTCCACTTCAATGACACCCCGACGCCGGAAAAGGTCACCATCGATCTGAGCCGTTTTGGCAGCATCGCGGCAGGCGCTAGCGTCACGCCGGTGGTCACCACCAAGTCCCCGCTGGATGACATCGAGAAGAACGCGCTGGTGAAAGGTGCGCCTGTCGCCGTCAACACCACGTCAAAGTCCGCCACGCTTGAGGTTCCTGCCGCCTCAGTGGTGACGTTCGTCGTCGACGGCGTCAGCGGAGTTTCAGACGACGCCGCGCCTGTGCAGGACGGCCACAGCTATCACCTCACCGGTGAGGCAAGCGGCAAGTACCTGACGGCGCGCCCGGATGGTTCTTCCTCGATCGAAGAACTGGGTACGGACGCTGCGGGCGTGGCTCCGCAGATCTGGACGTTCAACGCAGTGAATGCTGACGATGAGTTCGCGAATGATCGCCGTTGGGTCCTGACGAACAAGGACGGCCAGGTGCTCACAGGCAATGGTGGTGTGCTGAACGCCAGTCAATCCGGTGCTGCTTCGCTTGCTTCCCTGACCTTGGACCAAGCCAAGGCGACTCCTGCTGCACAGTGGATAGTGACGACGGAGAACGGCAAGCAGTGGTCGCTGGTGAACGCTGGCGCTGCAATTGCCCTGCAGGTGTCGGGTAACCAGACTGCGGCCGGAACGTCTGTGGCGTTGGCGTCCTCAACAGGAACCACAGCTACAGCAACAGGCAGCCCGCACCAGTCCTGGGCCTTCACGGACATCGCGGACTTGAAACTTCTGGGCACTCAGCCTTTGGAGCTCAGCACGCTCACCGGCGTCGCACCTGTCCTCCCCAGCACGGTGACTCCGCTCTACAAAGCCGGCCCGGGCAAACCGCTTGCAGTCACGTGGTCCCCTGTAGATCCAGCAGCGTGGCAGAAGGAAGGGAAGGTTGCACTCCACGGTTCAGGTGTTGATCCGTACGGCCAGACGTTCACTGATGCGCTCTTGACTGTGACTGTAGGGCAGTACGTGGCAACGGATCCGGCGTCTGTGACTGTTGGTGTCGGCTCCACTTTGGCCTCGGTCCAAGCGGCAGCGCCGAGCACGGTCCCCGGCCAAATCGCTGACGGTCCTGCCCGCAATCCACTGCCAGTGGCGTGGGACTGGTCTTCTTTTGATGCTTCATCGCTGCAATCGACTGGTTCAGTGACCGTTCCGGGTAAGGCTGGCTCCCTGTCCGCGACCCTCTCTGTCGTGGTGGTGGACCGGGTTCCGAGCAGCAACATCTGCAAGGACGACCCCACAACAAGCGCAACCGCCAGCTACACCGAGGGCTCCTACATCGCCAAGAACACGTGCGACGCCAACGCCTCCACCCGCTGGTCCAACTGGGTAAGCGGTGGCCGGGCCGGTGACAGCCTGAGCTACGCCTTCAGCCGGGACTACACCGTTTCCTCCGTGGCCGTGACGTCTGCGGAAAAAGCAGCGCAGAGCCTCAAGATCCAGTACCAGGACGCCGCTGGCATCTGGAAGGATACGTCCGCCGGAACCATCACGGGACTCTCGACGGCGGCACCGGTCACCGTCCGCTTCGACCCCGTGACCACACGTGGGATCAGGGTTTCGTTCGTGACCACGGGTTCGTACACGAAGGTCGCTGAGGTGGCCATCGCCGGTTCCCGCTTGGCGGATGCCGGGCTCGCCGATCTCGGCAGGCTCCTTGTGAACCAAGCCTCGGTCGTGGGTTTTGCTGCCGGAACCAGCGACTATCGGGTGTTGTCGACGTCGGCGACTCCCGCCGTCGTCGGCTACCCGCTGGACACCAACGCGAAGGTTACGGTCCAGCAGCCCACCGCTGAGAACCCGACGGCGGTCGTCACCGTGACAGCGCCGAATGGGACCACGAAGGAGTACCGGGTGACGTTCTCCACCGGTAAGGACGCGTGCAAGAGCAATGGATGGAAGACGAGTCCATCGCCGGTGTTCGGTGATCAGGGCGAGTGCGTGACCTACTTCGCCGAGCGGAAGTAGGCACGATTTGTCACTACCCGTGCCTCCTCCAGATCCGTCCGGAGGAGGCGCGGGGTGCTTAAACGTGTTGGCCACAGACGGATTCTTCAGCCACGCGCCCAGCGGTACGGGGTGGTCGTCGAGACCTTGAGCAGTCCGGAGCGCTCCAGAATTGGGCGCGAGAATTCGGTGGAGTCGCTGTGGATGAGGGTCTTTCCCTTAGCGAGCGCGGACTGGGCACGGCGCGCCGTCAACGCCCGGTAAATCCCGCGGCCACGCCATTCTTGGCGGGTCGCGCCACCCCAGATTCCGGCGAAGTCGGTGCCGGGGACGGGTTCCAGCCGTCCGGCGCTGACGAGGTGACCGTCCGCCTCTGCCACCCACAGCTCCATGCTCTCGTCCAGAGAAAGCCGGCGCAGCAAGGCATCAGCCATCTCATCCGACACCGGTTCGCCGAACACCTCGTCCTGCATCGCGCTCATGGCTCGCACGTCCGGTTCGTCGACCACTTGCCGCAGCGTCACGCCGTCGGGAAGAGGCACATCGACGCTCAACGCCCGGGCTTCGCCGATCATGATCGATTCCGGATCGTCTTGAGTGAAGCCATTGTGCAACAGAGCCTCGTGCAAACCAGGAGCATGATCGTGGCCACGGGTTTTCCATTCGACTTTGATGATTTCGGGTTTGGCCTGGAAGTACGCGATCGCCTCTTCGACGAGCCGCCTGACGCTTTGCTCATCCGCATCGCCGAGGTCCCGGTACGTGATGAACCCGCGTCCGCCAAGGAACGTCGCCAGACGGAGGGGGCCGTGCTTAGTGACCTCCAATGCGCTCGGAGTCTCCGCATCGGTACGAAGCTGCTGATCATAGGCTGCGAGGAACCGGGCCTTCGTCTCGAGTTGAGTCATTCCGCGAGCCTACTGCAACGTGGCGAGTCGCCCGATTCGATGGCTGGCTGCGCACAAGGCCGTGCGCAACGTCGAATGCGCAGCTACGCGTCGAAATGGGCGAGCCGCTCGAGGTCCACGGAAGCACCATCCGGGAACACGAAGCGCCCCTCGCCCTGCCCTTCCCCGGCAACAAACGTGACCCCTGCTTCCGGCGAAGCACCTCCCTCACCGGCGAGAATCACGACGGCGGCATAGTCGCCGCCGTGCACGGTGCCCGCGGTTCCCACCCACGGAATAGTGAGTTCCGAACCCATCGGGTGTGCCCCGGACTGGACAAATGTCCCGGACGCGTCCAGTGCGAAGCCAAAACCAGGCACCGCCCGGACAGAGCTCACCACGGAAGACGCAGCATCCACCGGCCACCCGCCAATCCGCAGCGAAGCCCCCGAAGAAGCAGCACCCCGCACCCGAACCAGCCGAAGCTCCACAGTCCCGCGCGTCACAGAAACCACTGTGACCGAAGGCCCGGGAGTCGCAGTTCCGGCAACCCCACTGCCGTGGTCGGGGCCGGCGTCGGGATCAGGAGTAATCCAGTGAGCAGTGAACCGTGATGCGCCCACCTGGACTCCGCCCTCGGAAGACGAACCAAGGTACTCAAACCCGGTCCGATGCGTCAGCGCACCATCAGCGTCAGCGAACGTCACGGCGTTGTCCACGGACTCTGCGGAGAGGTCGGGGAACGTGTGCGTGGAGTACCCCATCCGGGCGTAAAGAGGGCTGTCGGCAACCAAAGCCCCAACCACAGCGTGATCGGTCGCGTGGTTCCGGATCCGAACCACCCCGTCGGCAACAGTCCCGTCCACCTGCCACCCCGGAGCCGCGATTAAGCGCTGGGTGTCAGAAACCTCAACAGGCAGGGGAGCTTCCACCGCAGTCCACGCAGGGTGATCCGCTGGCAACGCCAACCCGAGCATCCCCTTCGCAGCCCAGTACGGCGATCCAGCGCCGGAGTACGCCTGCTTCATGCCTGCGAACTCGCCGTGCCAGCCGATGGACAGGAGCCCATCCTCAGTGATGGACCCGTGCCTGGCAAAGTAGTCGAGCATTCCGGAGGCAGTCCGGCGCGCCAAACCCGGCTGCAGACGTGTGTGCCCGGACAACTCCCCTGCCCAGAACGGCGCTGCGGCTGCGAACCGGTATATCAAGCTTCGCCCCTGAATCATAGGAGCCCCGTTGGACCCGACCAGGTAAGAAGCGTCATCCAGGAAATCAGCCAGCCGGTCGCCGTCGAGCTTCTTGCGTGCGGAAACCCGGGGATCGGAAGGTGCCATCAGAGCCCACAGCTGCGGGTACACCTGGAAAGCCCAGCCGACGTAGTGGTCGTACGCGCGCTCCGGTCCATCAGCAAACCAGCCCCCGCCCCGGTAGAGCGAGTCGTGGATGGCGAGTCCGGCGTCGATGTCTTCGTCCGAGTAGCGCCCACCAACAGAAGCCAGGAACGTCTCCACCACAATCTGGAACCACACCCAGTTGATGGGCGGATAGTCCTCGCCGATCACGGTCTCAAACCAGGCTATGATCTGCTCCTGCACACGCTGCGGGAGCTTGTCCCACAGCACATCGCGGGTCAGTGCCAGGCCAACCGCCAACGACGCCGCCTCTACCTTCGCCTGTCCCAGCTCCCCTGGTGTCGGCCACCGGTTGGGGTTTGCGGGGTTGGTTCCGGCGTCGAGCCCCTCGGCGTACCACTCGGCGATCCAGCCGGTGGTGGCAGGATCCCCGGCGATGCGGAAGGAAGCAAGCAGGAAGGTCCGGGCGAAGGCTTCCAGCGAATCACTCCGCGGGCCGTACCGGCTGTTGGCGCCCGGGAGGTGAATGTTCGCGTGGTCCTCGGTCCCAAATTGGTGGGCCGAACGCAACAAGTAGTCCGTATAAGCGCACCAGTGATCGCGGGTCAAGCCGGTAAAAGGTGACAATGCAAAGTCCAGCGGAGGCAGCACAAGAGCCATCAGAGCGAATCCTCCAGCACAACGCCTGTCCGGACGCGCGGAGCACCCACGGACGATTCCCGTACGATCAATTCGGGGTTCAGGTCAATCCGATGCACGGGGCGCATCCTTCCTTCGGCCAGGCGGGCAGCCATGAGCTGCACTGCAACCTTGCCGACGTAGCTTTTGGGGGGCCGCACCGCGGAGATCGCAGGCTCGGCAAGGTAGGCAACTTCGTCGTCGTATCCCACGATCGCCATGCTGCCGGGAACGTCCACGCCACGGTCCACGCAGTGCTGCACGAACGCCACGGCTTGGGTATCTGAGTGCACCAACATAGCGGTGGTCCCCGAAGAACGGCAGAGTTCCAGGACGTGGTCAAAGTGTTTGGCGCGTTCGCCATTATCCAGCTTGGCCGAATCCTCGTGGATGGATTTGTCCAGCGGGATCTTGAGCGCGGCAAGGGCTTGCTTCCAGCCGCGGACCACGTGCGGGCTGGTGGGACTGGTGGAATCCGTGAGGCAGCCGATCATCCGGTGCCCCTCCTGCCACAGGTGCCGCACAGCCATTCCCGCCCCGAATGCATGATCAGTCGCCACCCATTCAAGGCGGTGGGCCGGGATCTCGGAGGGCGCACGCCGCTCGGTCAGGATCACGGGGATGGGCAAAGCATTGAGCCAGCGCAGCAGCTCCTTGCCATGCTCACCGCTCATATCCGGCGCCACGATCAGCCCGTCGATGTTCTGGGTATCCAGCAGTGCCTGGACTTGGCGACGATTATCAGCAGCATCGTAGGCTGAGCCGCGAACCAGAATCCGGAGGTTCTGCAGTTCGGCCTCGCCGCGGGCACCGCTGATGACTTGCGGCCAGTAGTAGTCGAGCGAGGGAACCACCATGCCGATGGAATAGCTGTGCGCCGATGGCCTTCCCACCGCAACTGAGCGGTCCAGTGGACTGGGAAGCGTAGCGCCGCCATGCACGCGGGAAACGAGGCCTTCATCGGCCAGAATGTTCACGTCACGCCGGATGGTCAGTTCGCTGACACCGAGTTTCAAGGCGATGTCGCGCACGGTGATAGCACCGTGGGCGCGCAGTTCCTCCATCAACCGCTCCCGGCGTTGCAGCGAAAACAGCGACTTACCGCTGCCCTCGGGACTTGTTTCGTTAGTCATCGATGGTCTCCACAGTGAGGGTGAATGCGCCCGAAGCGCGGGTTTCGGCGGGCATGCGGAATCGCAGGCGCGTTAGCTTTTCGCCCCAAACGCCGCTGAGGAGCGGATCGTCGAGGTGCCATTCGTCCACGAGCACGACGGCGGTGGCCGGCTTCCAGCGGAGGTGCACTCCCCTGGTGGTGTCCACGTTGGGAATGCCGTCGGGCGTGACCGTCGCCGTCGCGTCATGACCCAAGCGAACGGTGCCGGCCGCGAGATAGGTGATGTCGACGTCGGCCGTTCCCTCCGCTGGGGCTGGCGGCAGGTTCCAACGGTCATCTATCACCACGGTTCCAAGTTCCCGGTTCAGCATGGAGGTCCGGATCCACTGCTCAGCGTGGTCCAGCCCGTAGGCGGAGCCAAGTCCGAGTGCGAGGGCCGGCTCCTCGGGAGTGGGCTCCTGGAGAACCGTAGCGGCGAAGGACGAACCGGTCCCCTGCTCCAGGCCGAACGGCGCCGGCACGCTGTGCCACGCGCTTTGCATGGCCCGGATCTGATACCGATCAGGGCCGAACGTCTGCGCGGTGTAGGTGGGCTGGCCGGCGTCGACCAGCAAGGGGACCCCGTCCATGGTGACCACCACGGAGCCGACGTCGCGGTGATTGTGGTGCTCACCGTTATGGCCGCCCTTGGCTGCGAGCGTGAGCCCGTCTGTGGTGCCGGGAGTTTGCCGGGCGATCATGATCTGGACGGAAGGAAGGTACGTCCCCCAACTAGGTCGCAGCTGTGCGCGTTTTGAGGGCTCAAAACGCGCTGTGCTGCTACTTAGTTGGGTAAGGGAGGTGAGGACGCGGCCTAGCCCAGCCCACGGTTCGGGTTCGGGTTCGACGGCGGCAAAGGTTGCGGCATGGTGGGCTGCCTCGGAGTCACCGAGTCGCACGGCCCAACGGTGCAGCATGTCCCAGGGAAGGCCTGCGGGCGCGCGGGCAGGACCGTCGGCGACGTTCAGGAACCAACGATGCCCCAGATGCATCCGGTACGGGAAGGCGACGAGTTCCCGGATCACCGGCAGGTCCACGTTGAGCATTCCACCGGTAGCTTGCTCCAGGACGGCGAGGCCTTCCAGGGCACGGCCGGCCCCGTTCCACCAATAGGCGAAGCCTTCGTCAATAGCGCCGTCAGCAGGAATCGAGGCAAGAAAACGGTCAAGTCCCTCGATGCACCGGGCGACAGTTTGAGCCTGCACTTCCGGATCATCTACCAGCAACAGCGCGGCCACAATGATGTTCGAGTGGATCCACGGATTCCAGTTGTGGACGTCCCCGTCAAGGCCCAGCCAGTGCCAGTCCAGCCTGTCCAGGAACGGGCGGATTACCCGCTCGTCGGCCTCCAAGTGAATGCGTTTCCGCAGGCCAGGAGCGCGCTCATCCAGCTGCTCACCAAGCACCAAATCCAGCCACGCGAGCTGGGCAACTACCTCACCGGCGCCCAGGTCCAGGTAAGGGCGGGAGCGGTCAGGAACCACTTCGCCGTTGCGCGTAAAAATATCATCGTGGGCGGCCCAACTCCAGGAGCTCTGCTCGCACAGGAGGTAGGCGCCGTCGATTACTTCATCAAGCCACTCGGCTGGGTCCGAGCCCTCCACCGCAGCCATCACGACGGCGCGCGTCAGCCGCTGCTGCCGGCTCGCCACCAGTTCTTCGTACGCCGTGCGATTGCCGTCGCGAAAGTAGCGGGCGTAGTGGGACACGAGCGGTTGAGGCCAGGGAGTGCCCTTCTCCGTCGTGGCCTGGCTGCGTATCTTCGTGAGCGAGCATGCAGCAACGCGCTGCCATCCGGCGTCGGACACTGGACGAATGGTGAGTCGATCGCGGGCGCCGCGAAGCGATTCAACGAGGGACCCAGCCTCAGCCTGGGAGCCCCACGAAGTGAGCAATGGTGGCGCTTGGACGGCGTCGGTGCCGATTGCCATAGGAATTCTTCTCTCATTTGTTCGAGTGTGAACGTTTAAGATCAAGCTCGATTGAGTTGAATGAACTGTCTTGTTCATGAGTATGTACTGATTATTAGATGTGATGCAACACATAAATAACCGGTCGAACAGGCCGGCTGAAATCCGAAGGGAGGATCCCCTCAATGTCGCTCAAGCCCCAGGCAATGCTGGTCATGAATAGCGGAACCTTTGCTGATCAGTTCGATTCCACGCGACTGGAGCGGCTGGCAGAATTGGTGGATCTTGGTGATGAGCCGTGGACGGATTCCCTGGACAATCCTGAGCTGTACGGTCGCTTGGAAGAGGTGGAAATCCTCCTCACCAGTTGGGGAGTTCCCCGGCTCAACGCCGAGCGCCTGGAGCGCATGCCCAAACTCCGGGCAATTTTTCACTGTGCAGGAACGGTACGTAGCTTCGTCAGCGAGGAACTCTGGGACCGCGGAATCACTGTCACCAATGGTGCCGATGCCAACGCGATCCCCGTCGCCGAATTCACCTTCGCTTCGATTGTCCTGGCTGGCAAGAAGGCCCAGGTGCTGGCCAATGATGCCCGCTCCTTCCGCGAAGACTGGAGCTACATCAGCGAGCGCGGCGAACTGGGCAATATCGGCCGCGTGGTGGGCGTGATCGGATTCTCGCGGATCGGACGACGGGTGGTCCAATTGGTCCAGCAGCTCCAAGACGTAACCTGCCTGGTCAGCGACCCCCATGCCAGTCCCCTTGAGGTGGCGGCCGCGGGCGGGAAGCTGGTGACGCTTGAAGAACTGCTGCCCGTATCTGACGTAGTGACTATCCACGCGCCTGCCCTACCGGAAACACGCAATATGATCAGTACTCAGGAACTGAACGCCCTGAAAGACCACGCCACCCTCATCAACACCGCACGTGGTTCCCTGGTTGACACCGCGGCCTTGGAAAAAGAGTGCGCCACCGGACGAATCACCGCCCTGCTGGACGTCACGGAACCTGAACCACTGCCCGCTGACTCCACACTGTACGACCTCCCCAATGTGATCATCACCCCACACATCGCAGGCTCACTCGGAACCGAAACCCGGCGGATGTCCGATGCCGCCCTTGACGACCTGGAACGGTACCTCGCCGGCAAGGACCTCCTGGCCCAAGTAGTTCACGAGGACCTCGGCCTCAGCGCCTAGCCTCTCAGACACAGCCGCAGCTGCGGCAGACTTCCCAACCCCAACCAAGGAGAACGCAATGAAGCGCACAACCCTCGCCGCAATCGCCCTTGCGGTGACTGCAGGACTCGGACTCACCGGCTGTGCCGGCGCTGCGGGTCCCGCTGAACCGCAGGCGGCCGACGGCAAGACCAAGCTGACTGTCTCGGTATGGAACTATGCGGGCACTCCGGAGTTCAAAGCCCTTTTTGACGGCTACGAGGCCTCCCACCCCAACGTGGACATTGAACCCGTGGACATCCTGGCTGACGACTACCCCCAGAAGGTCACCACCATGCTGGCGGGTGGCGACACCACCGACGTCCTCACCATGAAGAACGTGATTGATTACTCCCGCTACGCCAACAACGGCCAGCTGCAGGAAATCAACAGCGTGGTGGACAAGGTGGGCAAGGACAACCTGGCCAGCATCGATGCGTTCGATATCAATGGAAAGTACTTCGCTGCACCCTACCGTCAGGACTTCTGGCTCCTGTACTACAACAAGGACCTGTTCAAGGCCGCCGGCGTTGAGGACCCCAAGGACCTGACCTGGGAGAAGTACACAGAGCTTGCCAAGAAGCTCACCAGCGAAGCGGACGGCAAGAAGGTATACGGTACCTACCACCACATCTGGCGTTCCGTGGTTCAGGCAATCTCAGCAGCGCAGAACGGCGCTGACCAGAACAGCGGCGAGTACGGCTACTTCCAGGACCAGTACAACACCGCCCTGGACTTGCAGAAATCCGGTGCCACATTGGACTTCGGCACCGCCAAGAGCCAGAAAACCAGCTACCGCACCATGTTCGAGTCCGGCCAGGCAGCCATGATGCCCATGGGCACCTGGTACATTTCCAGTCTTCTGCAGGCCAAGAAGGACGGCAAAACCAACGTAAATTGGGGCTTGGCTCCAATGCCTCAGAAGAACGACGACGGTAAGGTCACCACGTTCGGTTCGCCCACTGCTTTCGCTGTGAACAAGAACGCAGTGCACTCCGATGAAGCCAAGAAGTTCATCGAATGGGCAGCCGGCGAAGATGGAGCCAAGGCTATCTCCAAGATCGGCGTTGTGCCTGCCCTGCAGAACGATTCCGTGACAGCCGAATACTTCAAGCTCGACGGAATGCCCACGGACGAGCTGTCCAAGAAGGCCTTCACTCCGGACGACACCGCCCTGGAAATGCCCGTCAGCGATAAGTCCGCAGCCGCGGACAAGATCCTCAACCAGGAGCACGAGCTCATCATGGTCGGCGAGAAGTCCGTCACCGACGGCATCGCTGAGATGGACAAGCGCGTCAAGAGTGAAGTTCTCGGCCAGTAAGAACCATCATGACTACAGAAACCATCACCCCGACGCCTGCCCCGGCACTCAGCCGGGGCAACAGGAAGCAGGCCAGGCGTAATACGTTGATCGGCTGGACGTTCATCCTTCCGAACTTCCTTGGGTTCCTGGCCTTCACCCTCATTCCGGTCCTGGCGGCGTTCGCGCTCTCCTTCATGGAATGGACCTCGTTCAGCGCACCCAAGTGGGTGGGCCTGGCCAACTTCCAGCGCATGTTCGCCAGCGACTCCTTCTGGATCGCATTGCGGAACACGGTTGTCTACGCACTCGGCCATGTCCCGCTCACCATGGCGCTCGCTCTCATCCTCGCGATGCTCCTGAACCGCAAGCTCAAGGGCATCGGCTTCTTCCGGGTAGCGATCTTCTTTCCGTACATTACGTCCCTGGTGGCCGTAGCGGTCGTCTGGAACATGCTGTTCAGCCCGGACACCGGCCCGATCAACCAGTTCCTTCACTCTGTGGGCATCGCCGAGGCTCCGGGCTGGACATCCAGCTCGGACTGGGCCTTGCCCGCCGTGATCATCACCAGCGTATGGCGTGACATGGGCTACTACATGGTGCTGTATTTGGCCGGGCTACAGGCCATTCCGACGGAGCTGTACGAAGCCGCGGAAGTGGATGGGGCCAGCGCCTGGCAGCGTTTCTGGAACGTCACCATCCCGTCGCTTCGGCCCACCACGTTCTTCGTGGTGGTGATGCTGACGGTCTCCAGCTTCAAGGTGTTCGACCTCATTGTGGTTATGACCAATGGTGGCCCTGGCCGATCCACCACGGTGCTGTCCCAGCTCATCTACCAGGAGGGCATCGGCGAAGGTAAGTTCGGCTACTCCTCGGCCATTTCACTGGTCCTGTTCATCATCGTGCTGACGATCACCGTCCTGCAATTCAAGATCCAACAGCGGAGGGAACGCTGATGACCAACATGGCTGAAGACCTCAAAGCCCTGGAACTCAACGTACACGCGTCGTCCGTACAGGGCGGCGCACCCAGCGCGGAAGACCGCCGTCGTACGGATCGAAAGCGCTCGCCCCGCGAGCAGAAGAAGCGGACCGCGAACTACGTCATCTACGGCGTTCTAGTGGTGCTGGTGGTGGCGCTCATGGTGCCGTTCATCTGGATGCTTTCCTCTTCCCTGAAGGAAAACAACCAGGTCCTCACCGTCCCCATCCAGTGGATTCCCAAAGAATTCGTTTGGAGCAACTACGCGGACATCTGGACGCGCATCCCCATGATGGGCTATCTGCAGAACTCCCTGTACCTTGCAGTGGTCATCACGTGCCTCCAGGTGCTGACGGGTTCGCTGGCCGCTTACGGTTTCTCCAAGGTCCGTTTCCCAGGCCGCGATGTGCTCTTTCTCTGCTACATCGGCACCATCGCGGTTCCGTGGCAGGCCTACATGGTTCCGCAGTACATCATGATGCAGCAGCTCGGACTGACCAACAGCTTCAACGCCCTGATCCTGCTGCAGGCATTCGGTGCGTTCGGTGTGTTCCTGATGCGCCAGTACTACATGACCATTCCGGACGAACTCTGCGAAGCCGCCCGCATCGATGGCCTGAGCGAGTACGGTATCTGGGCCCGCGTGATACTGCCCTTGTCCAAGCCTGCGCTCGCAAGCCTGGCGTTGCTGACCTTCGTCAACACCTGGAACGACTACATGGGCCCGTTCATCTACCTCACCTCCAACCGCCTCTGGACTGTCCAGCTGGGCCTGCGTTCCTTCGTTGGCCAGTTCGACGCCGAGTACGCCATGATCATGACCGGCTCAGTGATCTCCGTGATCCCGATCCTCATCATCTTCCTGATCGGGCAGCGCTACTTCATCCAGGGCATCGCAACCAGCGGGATGAAAGGATGAGTGCTGTGGGTGCGACGACTTTGCAGCAGAAGCGGCGCCGGTGGGCCGGGCCGGGGTTCGAAACCTTTGGGAGCATTTTCGGCTTCATTTACACGTTCCTGGTCGGCAACGTCCTGCTCGCCATAGCCAACGCTCCGCTGGTCCTCAGCCTGTCGTTGGTGGCCGATCCCGCCGCTGCGTGGCCGTTCTTCCTGGCGCTTTCGGTAACTATCGCGCCGTCCCTGGCCGGCATCTTCGCTGCCTTCAAGGCCTTGAACGACGACGGCGGCGCGGTCAAGCCGGTGGCTGCTTTCCTTCAGGGATACAAGCGCAGTTTTGGCAGGACAGCCGTGCTGGGCTTGGGTGCCGTTGGCCTGCTGATGTTCCTCGGTGTGGACCTGGCGATCGTTTCGGCCATGCCGGCTGCGGCGGCCCTCGTGCCGCTAATCGTCGTAGTAGCCGCCGTGGCGGTGAGCCTTACTGTGACGGCGATTGCCGGCGTCGTGCTTCTGCCCGAGGCAAGGCTGAAAAGCATCCTCAAGGCCTCGCTCTATTTGGCCGTCCAGCGCTGGTATCTGAGCCTGGCCATGCTGGTCCTGCTCGGGATCATTGCCTCTGCAGCCGTGCTTCAGCCCGTTCTGGGCATCGCGTTGGCCCCGGCGCCCCTGCTGTTCGTGATCTGGAGCAACGCTTCGTTCGCCTTCCACGCGGCGCTCCGCGCCCCCTAGCCCCCGGATGTTCTCTCACATCCCGACGTCTTTTCCCGGATGTTCTTTCACATCATGTGAGAGAACGTCCGGGTTTAAAGGCTGTGATGTGAGAGAACATCGGGGTTGTAGCAGTCAGGCCACGGGCGTCATTAGCCGCGGCAGAGCTCGCCGTACTTGGTGCCGGCTTCCTGGTAGGCGGCGGAAAGCTCACCCATCTTGTTCTCGTCCGGGGATTCCTTCACGAGTTCATCCGAGTATTCAAGGATGGCCGTGACCACGGGCTTCATCTCATTGGAAGCAACCGGTTCAATCGGGCGGATGGCGTTGGCGACGCGAATGGTTGCGGTCTTGCTGGCGTTGCTCGGGAGGCTGGCAACGGCGACACCCACCCGGTCACACGTTTCTGCGGTGGTCAGCTGCGGCGAAGAGCAAGCTGAAGCCGTGGCAAGCAGCCCGGCAGCGATCAGGACAGTGGTGAGTTTCTTCATGATTCCCTCAATAGTCGGCGCGTCACTTCGATTGTAAACAGTGCAGGGGCGAGGCCGCGCATCGGGACCCGTATCGAACAGCACGCCGCCCTGGCCTAGGCTGGAGAACATGGCGATCATTCACAAGGCAACCCTGTCCCCGTCCAAGCTCGAACTCATCGCTGGATACCTGCCGACACAGCCCTGGTTCGTCCAGGAAGGTGCCCCGGAGCTCATCGGAGCCTACCGTTTTGACGACCCCGCCGGCGAGGTCGGGCTCGAGACACATGTCGTCGCTGCGGGAGAGCGGATCTATCAGGTCCCCCTGAGCTATAGGGGCTACGAACTGGCCGGCGCCCAAGAATGGCTCATCGGCACCATGGACCACTCCGTCCTCGGCAAGCGGTGGGTCTACGACGCCTGCGCCGACCCCGTTTACGTCAAGGCCCTCGCCACTGCCATCCTCACCGGCCAGGAAGAGGCTGCACTGATCGTCGACGGCGAACGCGAGCCCCGGCCCAGCACGGTCAACGTGAAGGGAAGCGGAACGCTCGACGTCGGTGTCCCCGCCTTGAGTGCCTCGGCCCCGGTATCGGGCAGTGGCGTGACCATCATTGATGCTGGTGAGCTTCGCTTGAAGGTATCGCGGGTTGTCGATGTTGATTCTTCGGCCAGCGCAGCTGCATCTCCGGAGCTCCACAGCGAGTTGATCCTCAGCGGGAAGTGGGCCGGACTGGAGAAGCCTGTGGAGCTGGCAGCGGTAATCCGGACCTGAACGAGCGTTGTGTTCGGGCACCTGTTGGTCCCGCGGCCCGCGGCGTAGTCTGGCAACGGGGCCATCTACTCCGTGAGGGGTTCACATGTACAAAGCACAAAACATCATTCCCGCAGTCCAGGACCTGGCCGGCGAGTGGGTGAAGCACGCAGCGGAGGGCACGTCGTCGCAAGCGGATGCAGTTGTGGGGTGGGCGTTGTCCCGGATCAATCACGCCGACGTTCCATCTGTGGTGCACGGTGTGATGCTCACACTGACCGGGAACCGTAAAGCCGCAAAAAGGGCTCAGCGCACCGCGGCCAGAGCGGTCAAGAGAACAACGCAAACTTTGAGCCGCCGCACCAGTCAGCGGAGTTCCCCGCGTGCCGGATGGATGGTTGCCCTCGCAGTTGCTGGCGTCGGCGCAGGGCTTGTGCTCGCATGGCGAATGATGGTGCCTCCCGGGGAGCCTGTCCCTGCCAAACCGGCCGCGCAGACGGCCAAGCCGACCACGCCGAATGACCTCGCTGCTTCGCCTACGGATGTGCCACCGGAGACGTACTGAAGCTGGCCGGACGTACTGAAGCTGGCCGGATTTCTACCGGCTGGCCCGGTGCCGGGCTAGTCGGGCTTGCCCTCATCGTGTCGGCGAGTCCGTCTCCTGAGGACCATCCTGCTGAACAGTAAGTAGGCGCCTGTTCCAGCGAGCAGGAACCCGACCACACCCACAAGGACGAGTTGTGTGATGATCCCGGCAATGACCATCGCGAAACCGGCCAAAACTGCCAGGACACCAAAAACTGAGCGCGCCACTGCACCGCGGGGGCGCCCCGACTTCAGCTGGAGGTCCAAGTCAGGATCCGATGAAGCGAGATCCCGCTCAAGCTCTTCCAAACTCCTGCGTTCTTCATCCGACAACGACATCGGAATCTTCCCTCACTACACGAGCATGGGACGCTTTCCAGCGCCTACACGCCAACCACTAGCACGTGCCCTTCTTGCCGTGCCATGACTTTATTATCGTCCTTTTATGGCCACTATCCACAGCTAAAGCCAGCCCTACCCTGCGTTGGATGCCGGCACCGTCTCGTTGAGTACGCGCAGGGCGTTGAGCGTACGGGGATACCCAATGTACGGCAGCAATTGCGTGATGACGTCCAGCATCAGCCCGCGGCTGTTCCCTACGTTCAGATTCGCGAGAATGTGCCCCTTGACCTGTGGCTCGCAGCCGCCAAGGGAGACAAGCATGGACAACGTGAGGAGTTCACGCCTCGGAACATCAATGCCGGTGCGTGTCAGATAGTCGCCGAAGCAGTTCCCGGCAAGGTACTCCTGGAAGTGCATTTCATCAGCTGAAGCAGCTGCACGCATATCGTCGATGCGTTCTGCGCCTGCGATCTCCCTCTGGATAGCCAGACCTTTCTCCCCTCGGTCTTTCGGGGTAGTGGTGGACTGGCCTGAAACAGGTAGTTCCACGCCGTGCTCCTTGAGGATTTCATTGGTGGCGTGCAGGAAGTCGGAAACCTTGCCCATGCCGACGTAGGGGACGGCTTGGTAGACAAGTTCCTTCACCTCCACCGGGGTCACTCCCACCGTAAGCGCGGCTCCAAGCAAGGCACGGTAGTCACCCATTGCTTGTGACGCGATAAGAGCGGCGAGCTGAACCATGAGCCTCGTCCGTGTATCCAGTTTTCCGCGACTCAATACCTCGTCGAAAGCGAAGTTGTTGAAAATCTCGACGAGCTCGGGGTCTGTAACCGCCAAGGCTGGGAGCTGACCGGGGAAAAGTTCGTCGTGATTCCGTCGTGCCGTTTCGCTGGGTGCCATCGTGGGCCTCTCTTTCACTGATTCGTTAGGCGATGTCATTAGTGGTTCGGCGGATGAAAGCGCTGGCGATCGCCGTCACCAAGAGAAGCAGCGCAGCGATCAGCAGGCTCACTTGCAGACCGGGCACAAATCCGGCGGGGCCTGCGAGAAGCGCGCCGAAGACCGCAACTCCCACGGCTCCGCCAAGTTGCCGAAAGGTATTGAAGACCGCACTGGCCGTACCCGATCGGTGAGCCGGGACGCTATCCAGAACGTGCGCCGTCACGGGAGGCATGGCCAACGCTCCACCCACCCCAATCGGCACGAGCAATATGGTCACTGCCATCAACGATCCCAAAGGAACTGCCAGAAGCATTCCCAGAAGACCGACGACCATCAGCAGCTGCCCAATCATTGCCGGAACCCTTGGTCCAAACCTCGCGGCCATGCGCCCCGCAGCGACATTGCTGACGGCGATGAGGACGGAGGCGGGAAGAAAAGCCATTCCAGCAAGCAAAGGGGACAGGCCTAGATGTTGTTGAAGGAACAGGCTGATGACGAACACCATTCCGTACCAACCAACCATGAAGCTGAAACCCACCGCCAGGGCGATTCGCAGCCCAGACGACTGGAACAGGTCCAAAGGCATCATGGGATGTTGGCCCCGGGCCTGGGCCAGGAGGAAAACGGTGATCGCAAGGACTGCGCCGCCCAGGGAAAGCATGACCCCAGGGTCCGCGAACCCAAGAACCCCTCCTTCGATGAGCCCGAAAATGAGGGCCGCTACGCCAATGAGCGCGGCTATCTGTCCCAACCAGTCGAACGTTGCCGGCCGCACCGGTGACACAGGAACCTTGACCAGCAATGCGACGGCGACGATGCCCACTGGGACATTGATCACGAAGACGAGGCGCCAGTCCACGGTTGTGAGCAAACCGCCCAGTGCTGGTCCGGCTGCAGCTGCTACCGCTCCCCCAAGCGCCCAGACGCCAATGGCCCGCGCGCGTTGGGTTGCACCCGGGAACGCCTCCCGGATCAGTGCCATTGACGGCGGCAACATCAGTGAGGCTGCGGCACCCTGAACAAACCTGGCGACGATCAACACCCACAGAGCTGGGGCGACGGCGCAGGCAGCCGAGGCCAGCCCGAAGAGCACCAGCCCGAGCGTAAAGGCCCTTTTAGCGCCGATGCGGTCAGAAAGGTTGCCGGCAAACAGCAACAAGGACGCAAACATCAGCGTGTAGCCGTCCACGATCCACTGTTGCCCGGCGGTGCCCCCACCAAGTTGCGAACCGATCGTAGCCAACGCAACATTGACGATTAGTGCATCAAGGGTGATCACGAAGAACCCGAGCATCGATACGGCAAGCGCGAATCGGCGGGAGGTGGAAGTCTTCGGGGGCAAAGCCCTGATTTGGCTGGGATTGCTGGTTGAGGTCACGTATCAATGACACTCCTTTTGGTGGCGGCGCGGGAGTGTCCGCTGTTACGGGTTCTGGCAGTACCTCCTTTGCGTGCGGGAGCATACTGGGGACATGACCGAGAACGATGAGTTCCTTGCTTGGGTCAGGACCACGCTTTATCACGCTGAGGTGGCCCTCCTCAACGGAGACTCCGCTCCGCGTCGGGCAATTTGGTCCAGCCACGAGCCCGTAAGCGTCCTGGGCGCCTGGCGCAACGCCGTCGGGCAGGAAGAAGTCGGCCGGCTTTTCACAGATCTGGCCAACAGGTTCTCCGACTGCACTGCCTACTCATTCGAGCTGCAGGCCTACGACGTCGTTGGCGACATGGCCTACACCGTTGGTTTGGAGCGATCCTCAATCTCGGTCACCGGGCAGCAGGCGAGCCAGGTTCTGAGGGCCACTCAGGTCTACCGCCGCGAGGATGGCGAGTGGAAGGTTGCGCACCGGCATGCCGACACGGTCGTGGAGTGAGATGACCTACTGCTCTGGCCGCGGCCTCCACACCACAACGGCTTGCGACCTCGCACGGGGACGTTGACCGCGGGCCAGACTGACGACGTCGCCCGCTGCTCCGGCCGCGAAAATACGCGTGTCCAACGGGCTACGGCGGCGGGTAAGTTCTTCTGTGAGCTCAGCGACTCGGTACTGCAACGCCGCTACCTGGTTTTCAAGGTCCAGGATGCGCCTGATGCCTTCGAGTGAGACGCCGGACTGGGAGAGGCGCTGGACCTCCCGCAGCTTATCGACGTCGTTCTGGGAGTACCGCCGGGACTTCCCGGGGGCACGGCTGGGCGAGACAATGCCCAGACGATCGTACTGGCGCAACGTCTGCGGATGCATGTCGGCAAGCTCCGCGGCGACGGAGATGACAAAGATCGGCTGGTTGACGTCGATTGCCATGACCGTCTCCTTATAACCGGGCCTTCGCGGCCAGATCGTGACGCGGGTTGGCGTCGGTGGTCGCGGCAGCAAATGCCTTCACGGCCTCCTCCGCTTCCTTGTTCAGGTTCTGGGGGACGGCGACGTCGATAGTCACCAGCAGGTCACCGGTCGCCTTGGACGTTTTCACGCCGCGGCCCTTGACCCGGAGGGTGCGACCGGACGGCGTCCCGGCCGGGACGCGTACCTTCACGGTGTCGCCGTCGATCGTTGGAACATCGATAGTCGCGCCGAGCGCAGCTTCTGCGAAGGTGACGGGCACGTGGATGCGGATGTTGTCGCCGTCGCGCTGAAAAAACTCGTGGGGCTTCACATTCACGGTGATGATGAGGTCACCGTTTCCGGCGGGACCAACGTTGCCCTTGCCCCGTTGCCGCACCTTCTGCCCGTCCTTGATGCCCGCGGGAATCTTGACGTCGATCACGTGGCCGTTGCTTTCACGCAGGCTCACAGTAGTGCCCTTGATGGAACCGGCAAACGAGATGGACGTCGTCGCAGTGCGATCCGAGCCCTTCTGCGGGGCCCGCTGGAACCCGGTCTGGCCACCACCGAAGCCACCCCCAAACAAGTCAGCAAACTCCGGAGGGATACCACCGGCACCCGAAGGCTGTCGCCCGCCGCCACCAAACAAACCACCGAACAGGTCCTCGAACCCACCGTTGGCGCCAGCACCACCACGCCCGGCGCCGGCACCCGGAGCGAACCGGGCACCACCCATGGCACGGATAGCGTCGTACTGCTGCCGGTCCTCAGGGTTGGACAACACCGAGTAGGCCTCGGAAATGTCCTTGAACTTCTTCTCCGCAGCTGCATTCCCCGAGTTCGTATCAGGGTGATGCTCGCGGGCTAGCTTGCGGTAAGCCTTCTTAATATCCGCGTCGGACGCGTCCTTGGCAATACCAAGGATCGCGTAAAAATCCTTTTCAACCCAGTCCTGGCTGGCCAAGAGCGTTTCCTTTCAAATCAATAAACAAGCACCTGCGTCCACCCACCTTAGGCGAGTCGACCGCCGAGCCGTAGCGGATGAGGGGGCCCGGGAGTGGCATCGGGCCTGCCGAAGCCGGGTGGCCAAGGATCGCAGATCCTCGGTCACCCGGCGAAGGGGCGGGGCCCCCTCATCCGCGAAGGCGGAAGGTGACTACGCCGGTACAGCCACGATCACTTGGGCCGCGCGCAGGACACGCTCGCCGGAACGGTATCCCGAGCGCAGCACCTGGCTGACCGTGTCCACGTCGATGTCCTCGCCGGGCTGCTGGATGAGTGCTTCGTGGATGGTGGGGTCGAATTCGACACCTGTTTCCGCGATGCGTTCCAGTCCGTACGTCTTCAGCGCGTTCTCCAGTTTGGTGGCGATGGCGGCGAAGGGGCCGTCTTCGAGGTCACCGTGCTGGCGGGCGGCGTCGACGTCGTCCAGCACCGGGAGCAGGGAGTTCAGGACGCCGATGACGGCCATCTCCCCTGCTACGGCGCGGTCGCGTTCGACGCGCTTGCGGTAGTTGACATACTCAGCCTGAAGGCGAAGGAGGTCATTTCGGAGCTCCGCTGCCTGGGCTTCAGCCGCGGCGCCGGAGGCTACCGACTCCTCGGCCGGGACCTCTACCCCGTTGAGGATTTCCTCAGCCTGGGAGAGAGCGTCACCTTCCGTGGGGGCGGTGTTGCCTTCGGTGGGAGCAGCAGCTTCGCCTTCGGGGTGGCGGGCAGCCCCGGTTTCCGGGTCAACCTTGCGGTTGTCCCGAATTACGGGCTTGCGGGGCTCGTTTCCTTCAGAGTGCTCTGCTTCGTTGCCGTGGTGGGGCATGGCTACTTCTTCGCTTCGTCTTCGTCGATGATTTCAGCGTCGACGATGTCTTCGTCGGACGCACCGGAACCAGCGCCGCCGGCCGGAGCACCTTCAGCACCGGCACCCGGAGCGTCTGCTGCGGCTGCCTGCGAGTAGATGGCTTCGCCGAGCTTGGTCTGAGAAGCCTGGAGCTTCTCGAAGGCCGTCTTCACAGCGGCGTCGTCGGTGCCTTCCAGCGCGGACTTGAGGGCGTCGACGTCGGCCTTGACCTCGGTCTTGACCTCTTCCGGCAGCTTGTCGTCGTTGTCGGCGATCAGCTTGTCCACAGAGTAGGCGAGCTGCTCGGCGGAGTTACGGGTGTCTGTAGCTTCGCGGCGGGCCTTGTCCTCTGCGGCGTGCTCCTCGGCTTCACGGACCATGCGGTCGATGTCTTCCTTGGAGAGCGCCGTACCACCAGTGATGGTCATGGACTGTTCCTTGCCGGTGCCCTTGTCCTTGGCGGACACGTGGACGATGCCGTTGGCGTCGATGTCGAAGGTGACCTCGACCTGCGGGACGCCGCGGGGTGCCGGAGCGATGCCGGTCAGTTCGAACGTGCCCAGCGGCTTGTTGTCGCGGGTGAATTCACGCTCGCCCTGGAAGACCTGGATGGCCACGGACGGCTGGTTGTCATCTGCCGTGGTGAAGGTCTCGGAACGCTTGGTGGGGATAGCCGTGTTGCGCTCGATGAGGTGCGTCATGACGCCACCCTTGGTTTCGATGCCGAGGGACAGCGGCGTGACGTCGATGAGGAGGACGTCCTTGCGCTCACCCTTCAGGACACCGGCCTGGAGTGCAGCACCGACGGCTACAACTTCGTCCGGGTTGACGCCCTTGTTGGGCTCCTTGCCGCCAGCAAGTTCCTTGACCAGCTCAGAGACAGCGGGCATACGGGTGGAGCCACCGACGAGCACGATGTGATCGATGTCGGAGACCTTGATGCCGGCTTCAGCGATGACGTCGTGGAACGGCTTCTTGGTGCGGTCCAGCAGGTCCTTGGTGAGGTCCTGGAACTTGGCGCGGGTCAGCTGCTCGTCCAGGTGGACCGGGCCGTCGGGGGTGACGGACAGGTACTGGAGGGAGATGTTGGTGCTGGTGGAGGAAGAGAGTTCCTTCTTTGCCTGCTCTGAAGCTTCGCGGAGACGCTGGAGGGCGATCTTGTCCTTGGAGAGATCGATGCCCTTGATCTTGAGCTGGTTCAGCAGCCATTCGACGACGCGGTTGTCCCAGTCGTCGCCACCGAGGCGGTTGTCACCTGCGGTTGCGCGGACCTGGATGGTGGAGAAGTTGTCTTCGTCCTTGCCGACTTCGAGAAGGGAGACGTCGAAGGTACCGCCACCGAGGTCGAAGACCAGGATGAGTTCGTCTTCCTTGCCCTTGTCCAGACCGTAAGCCAGTGCAGCCGCGGTGGGCTCGTTGACGATGCGGAGGACGTTGAGGCCTGCGATTTCGCCGGCTTCCTTGGTGGACTGGCGCTCGGCGTCGTTGAAGTATGCCGGAACGGTGATGACGGCGTCGGTGACCTTTTCACCCAAGTAGCTCTCGGCGTCGTTCTTGAGCTTCATGAGGATACGCGCGGAGATTTCCTGCGGCGTGTACTTCTTGTCATCGATGGCGACAGACCAGTCGGTGCCCATGTGGCGCTTGACGGAAGCGATGGTGCGGTCGATGTTGTTGACGGCCTGGCGCTTGGCGATCTCGCCAACCAGGACTTCGCCAGACTTCGAGAACGCAACGACCGACGGCGTGGTGCGGCCGCCTTCTGCGTTGGCGATGACGGTGGGCTCGCCACCTTCAAGGACAGAGACCACGGAGTTAGTGGTTCCGAGGTCGATACCTACTGCACGTGACATATCTTGTTTCCTTTCAATGGCCGATGTTCGAGATTGCCCCCGGCACCGGTCCGCTGGGCGGTTGGGTTATCGGGAGCCCACTCAACAATCGGCTAGTTGAGCGTTCTGCACTCAACTGTACTCAGCCTCGTTTCAATGTCAATCCAAAGTTGAGTCAAGTACGCTCAACTTTGGCTTTGGTGCCGAAATTTCCCCCAGAAGTACACGGTTCAGGGGCTGGTTTCGCCCTGCGTGAACTGGCAGACTTGCGCGATGGAGCTCGCGGGATTCGTGCCGCGCTATAGCCTGCGGAGAAGCGTGGAGACACAGAACGGAGGCTCGCTATGGTCCGGAGACACCCATTTCTTGTGCTGGCCATCTTCTTAAGCTTGAGCTGGTTCGTTCTGGTTGGGTTCCTGGACCGCGGACTCCTGAACCACAATGCTGGGGGCATTTCCGGGCTCTGCCTCGGCGAATATCTTCCCGCCGGAACCATCCATAACCCCGAGGGCTCACCCGTACCACCCCGGGGAGAGTATGCCTTCCTGCCTTTGGGGATCGAGTGCACTTTCACGATGACTGACGGCACTCATCAGCAGTCCGTCCACCCGCGAATTATGCAGATCATTCTTGGTGCATTGCCCGCGGCCGCGGTTCTGGCATGGGGAGTGGCTAGGGCTTCAGCGTCAATTCGCAGGAGTAGGGCTGCCTGACGACGCGCAAACTGCCCAGCGTCACTCCGGCGGGCGGGCGACACGAATATCCGGGTGTCCCTGGCGAATGTGGGTGGCGCCAGGGGTTTGGGTGGCGCTAGCCGTTTGTGCGGCGCTGGCCGGCGGCGACTCCGGTTTGTACACCCACGCCACGAGCACCACGGAAATGATCATCAGCAAGAACCAGGCAAGGAGCTTCTCGATCGAGACCGCCTGCCAGCCATTCACCTGGTTGGGGTAGAGCCAAGCGTGGGACCACGTGCCGATGTTCTCGGCGAACCAAATGAACAGCGCCACCAACAGGAAAGACACCAGGATAGGCATCCGGAAGCGCTTACGGAATACCCGGAAGTGCATCACGCACCGCCCGTAGACAAGCACGACGGCGGCAAGAAGCACCCAGCGCGCGTCGAAGACGTAGTGGTGCGAGAAGAAATTAATGTAGATCCCGGCCGCCACTAGGGCAGTGATCCACCGCCAGGGGTAGTGGTCGAAGTGGAGGTCAAATAGCCGGAAGACGCGCACCATGTACGAGCCAACGGCCGCATACATGAAGCCACTGAACAGCGGAACAGCACCGATCCGGAGGAAGCCCTCGGCCTCGTAAGACCACGAGCCCACGTCCGTCTTGAACAGCTCCATGACTGTTCCCACTGCATGGAACAGCAGGATCACCCGCAACTCGCGCAGTGTTTCCAGCTTGAAGCTGATCATCAGGATCTGAATGACGACTGCGGCGATGGTCAGGAAGTCATTCCGGGCCAAGCCGGCGTCGTCCGGATACCAGAGGCGGGCTGCGATGATCACCGCGAGCAGTGCTGCACCAAAGACGCAAGCCCACGCCTGCTTCAGTCCGAACACCACGAACTCGGTCAGCCGCATGCGGAGTCGGCCGCCGTGGGCGTGCTGCAGATAGCGATGCGCAAGGTCATCGATGGCTTGCTCCACCGAGGTCGAATTACGCATTCCTTGACCTGCCCCTCGTCCTGGAAGGGGTGGTTTCCAGCCGACCCAGGTAGTAATCCCTGGGCCAGTGCCGTATCCCCTGCGGGAGCCGGGGATAGACTCGTCCGAGCCACCGCATGGTCCGCTCGAAGCGACGGCTATCGCGGGGAGTCCACTCCAAGCCGAAGCCGTCGCGCAGATGGTCCGGAAGCAGGCCAGCCGTCAAGAAGCGGGCAAGCGGCATCGTCAGGCGTAAGAGTGCAGGCCCACCTGCCGGATACAGCAGATCCTTGGCTATCTTGCGGGCTTTTTCATCAGGTCGAAGCACGTCCACGTGCGAAGACCAATACCCAGCGAAGGCCCCACGATCGGGCGGCCACATGTTCGCCGGAAGCTGCAGCGCCGTCCCAATGCGCGCATAGTCGCGGTACATGCGGTCGGCGGTCTCGTCGTCGAGCGGTCCATGCACTTGCTCGTAAACGGTGACGGCGGTGTCGTACAGAGTGGCGACAACCCAAAGCTGGGACTCGGGGTCGAAAGCGTTGTAGCCCTTTGTTGCATCATCAGGGTTCCGGCGCACCGGAGCGTGGGCGCGGTTAACGGCGCGGCGAACCGCGGCGACTTGCTCCTCCGTGCCATAAACAATCGCATAAACGTAAGTCAGCGTCGCCCGAAGACGGTCCTGCGGCCGTTGGGAAAAGTCGCTGTGATCGGCGACTCCGTGACCCACCCTGGGGTCCGCAATCTGAAGGAGGATGGCACGCCCGGCTCCGGCGAGCAATATGCCCTCCGCGCCGATATCAGCAAGCCCTCGAACCATCTTGATACTTTACCGTCTGCTGCTCGTCACAGGCCCGCTCGTCACAGCCCCGCCATGCCCTGGAGGACGAGCAGTTGGTGCTCGAACAATTCATCGCGCGCGGCAAACGTATCCCGCCCGTACTGGCCAAACACTTCGAAGCTCACAGCCCCGAAGACGGACGTCCACGCCAGCACGCCCCGCGCGAGCGCAGCATCGGGCACGGTGAGGCCCATTTCAGTCCGGATGCTCCGCATGTCTGCCGCCAAGGCCGGTGGGATGACGACGGCGGGACTCACCTCCGTCTCCAGGGCGCCCGCGCGATGGGCTGCGTCAAAGATGCTTACGAGGCGAAAGATGACACGTGTTCCGGGAACCGTGGTTCGCTCACCTGGTGCCTGATAGCCGGGAACGGGGCTCCCGAAAAGCAGGGCGTAGCTGGCGGGTTCCCTGAGCGCCCAAGCACGAATCGCCTTACCCAGGGCACGAAACTGACCTGCGAAATCATTCTCAGGAACCGCCGCTACAGCTGCATCCACTTCGTCGCCGAGCTCGTTGTAGCCGTCGATGAGCAAGAGTGTGAGAAGTTCGTCCCGGCTTTCCACGTAGCGATAAACGGCCGAAGAAACGACGCCAAGGTCCCGGGCCACAGCCCGCAGCGAGACAGCCGCCGCGCCGTGGACTGCCAAGTGCTCCCGGCCGAGTCGCACTATGTCGGCGATGGTTTGTGCCCGCGCACGCTCACGGGGAGTTGGCGGCTTGGCTTTGGGCTGGGCTTTTGGCGCAGCTTCGACGCCTCGCGCAGTGGAAGACATGACACCACCTTGCCACAACACAGAGAGCACCATCAACAAATGAGAGCAGTGCTCTTGACTCTGACTTTATTGAGGGCCATTCTGGATTCAGAGAGCAGTGCTCTCGTTTACGTTCAGGACTTCGAGGAAAGAGATCAGCATGTACGTCGTCACCGGAGCAGGACCCGTTGGTTGGACAGTCGCCGAACAACTCGCTGAGCAGGGGGAAGACGTTCGCATTCTGACGCGGTCCGGCAGCGGCCCGGACCATCCCCTCATTGAGCGCATGCGCGTTGATGCCTCCGATCCCAGGCAATTGGGCCAAGCCGTCAAAGACGCTTCCGCAGTTTTCCACTGCATTCACGGATCCGCTTACCGTGCCGCAGTATGGGCGGCCGAGCTCCCTCAAGCCGAACAAGTGGTGATGGATGCAGCGGCAGCCGCGGGCGCCGTCGTCGTATTTCCAGAGAGCCTCTACTCCTACAGCGAGCCGGACAGTGTGATGACCGAGGCGGGTCCCCGGGCGGCGTTGGGCGGTAAGCGAGGCATCAGGACCCAACTGCTGAACGCGCGGCAGCTGCATCCTGCGAATACTGTGAGTGTGGTGGCTGGTGACTTCTTTGGCCCGCTGGTGCGTACGGCGCATGCAGGCGAACGAATGGTCCCGCTGGTTCTGGAGGGAAAGTCGGTTCAAGTCCTGGGCAGCGCTGAGCAACCGCACTCGTTCACGTATGTCCCTGACCTGGCTGCGGCCATGATCGCCGCGGCCCGGAATCCAAAGCTCTGGAACACTGTGCTCCACGCGCCGACCAGCCCGGCGCTAACCCAACGCGAGCTTGCCGGGACGTTCGCTGACGCTGCTGGCGTTTCTGCTCCGAAGGTGAGCGCTGTACCGGGATGGGTGCTGAGGACGGCAGGTCTCTTTTCGACCGATATGCGCGAGCTTGCCGAGATGCTCTACCAATTCGAGGGCCCGTTCGTGATGGATTCCTCCCAAAGCCAGCGCGTCCTGGGCCTGGAACCGACGCCCTTCCCGGAAGCTGCCGCAGCAACAGTGGCTTGGTGGCGGGACGCTGTCCGGCAAGTGAAGTAGGCGGCGGGGGTGACACCATGGTTTGAGAAATCATCCGTAGGAGCCACTCATGAAAAAGGTCAGCTACTCACCCGCACTTACCGCGGCCATGGCGAAGAAGCGAACAGCCATCCGCGTTCCTGCCGACGTTCTCGTTGAACAGGTGAGTGCTTCCATGGCCATTGAGGGACGGACGCTTATCGCTAAGCCGACAGTGAAGCACACCCGGGCATCTGCCGAAGCAGTTGCAACCATTGCCGCTAGATCGTCCGAGCGCAGGAAGAGTTCTCTTCGGAGCACACCACCGGGAGCAGCCAGCGAGTAGCTCCGGCCAATCACTGGTCCTTCCATGCGCCAGGCGGTGGAGCGTCCAGAAAGGTTGTGACGACGTCCTGCACCAGCGCGGTCCTCGCCAACCCGAAGAAATGCGTGGTGCCGGGAAACACAGCGAGTTGCGATGCGGGTACGCCTTCGAAGTCGCCATTCACGTCTCCTCCCCTCAGTTGGAGGAACCGCACGGCATGCTCGAGCTTGACCATGTCGCAATCTCCCACCGTGATCAACGTTGGGGCTGCGATTCCGCGGATTTCGTCATCGCTCCATCCGGTGGAGCCAGCGTCATAGCGCCCGAGTTTGTCCAACAGTCCCTGCAGGTGCTCGCGATCCGGATGCGGTGAAACCGCAAGATAGCGCTGCTCCATCGGGGTGCCGGCGATCATATCCACGGTCATGGAGGCAACAGCTTCGGCATTTCCGCCGCGATCGCCGTCGGGCCGGAAAGACACCGAAGACACGATGAGTTTGCGGACAAGGTCAGGGCGTTTGATCGCCAAGTGCAGGGCCACGGCACCGCCAACGCTGAAGCCGAAGACATCAACCTCGCCGGCGTCCAGGTGCTCCAGAAGGCCAACGACGTCCGAGGCCAAATCAGCGGTGTTCAGTGGACGGTCGACGTCGTTGGTTCTACCGTGGCCTTGGAAGTCCGTAGCGATAACCCTGCGTCCATTCGAGAGCGCCGGAATGAGCGCGCCGAATTGCTGTTCGATGTCGAACAACCCGCCATGCAGGAGCAGCAACGGTGTGCCACCGGAACCGTGCAGCTCGTAGTACATCTGAAGTCCGTTGACCTCTGCGTAACCGGTCTCCGGGGCTGGTGTCGGCTGGTCCATCGTTTGTCCTCCGCGTTGTACGAATCGCTCTACGTTGCGCGTCATCCTAGCCCGGCGGCGGAGCTGGCGGGAGGGTCGCAGGGTGGGCTGAACGCGGCTAATTTGCGAGCGTCTCCTGGCAGGCGTTTCGCTGTTCCTCGACTGGTTCTACCCATTCAAGGGCCGCGACGAGGTGCCCTTCGTTAGGCAGGGCCTGTTGCTCGGCCGCTGGGAGTTTGTCGTATGTGTAGGCCGCGACGGCCATGGGTGAGGTTGACCGCCCGAGGCTGTACCTGACGCTGCGGTCGTTCTTCGTGCCGCAGATCAGGATGCCAATCGTTTCGTTGTGATGCTCACGGCGAAGCATGTCATCGACAAGGGCAACGTAGAAGTTCAGTTTGCCGGCGTACTCGGGCTGGAACTTCCCCGTCTTAAGCTCGATGACCACATACCGGTTCTGGTCCATGTGGAAGAACAGCATGTCGATGTAGTAGTCGTCGCCGTCGACATCGAAGTGGACCTGCCGGCCCACGAATGAAAACCCGGGCCCCAGTTCCCGCAGGGTTTCGGTGATTCGGCTGGTCAGGGCCAGTTCCAAATCCCGTTCGGCGACTTCCCCCGACAGGCCGAGAAACTCGAAGCTGTAGGGGTCCTTGGCGACCTGCTGGGCCAGCTCAGAATCTAGTCCAACAAGCCGTTGGACAAAGTTCGACGGCGCCGCGCCGGTCCGCTCCAGGGTCCGGTTCATGATCATGTTCAGGAGGACGTTGCGCGACCATCCGTGTTCAACTGCGGCACCGGCGTACCAATCCCGATCCACCTGGTTGTCCAGTTTGTCCAACAGCACCGTAATGTGGCCCCATGGCAATTGTCCAACAGCTTGTTGGACAATTGGATCCGGCCAGGCGGTTGCGAATCCCCGCATATAAAAGAGGTTGGATCGCGACAGGCCCTTCATCTCCGTGAACTCTGCCCGGAGGTCTTCGGCCAGGCGCCCCATGACGCCGCTCCCCCATTGCTCGACCTGCTGGCGCTCCAACACAGTCTTCCCGATCGACCAATACAACTCGATCACCTGTGTGTTGACGGTTCTAAGGGCGGTCTGACGTGCGTCGCGCACGCGTTTCTTGAGCGCGTCCAAGAGATCTGTGTAATCTGCGGGCAAGGTCAAGGCGCGCGAATCAGTCATGCACGCAACCCTATTGGCCTCCACTGACATTCAGCCCCAGAGCAACTCCCGGTCAGTGTGGGTATTTCCGTCTGGCAGGGGTATTCCGTTCCGCAGCCGGAGTTCATCCCTATGGTCATCACGGGATCGCTGCTATCCATCCTTCCGCTGCTGGTGGCCTTCATTATGCTCCAGCGTTTCTGGAAGTCCGGCCTCACCGCAGGGAGCGTCAAATGACCACGAGCAAACTGAACGTCGCACTGGCGATGGGTCCCGGCGTCGTATCCCGGGTCTTTCCCGCACGACGACTCGAGTCCCTGGCTCCTGAACTGCAGTTGTTGAGCCCGGAACCTATAGAGGATTTCACATCTCCCCGTTCCCTGAAACTCCTGGCCGATACGGACATCCTCATCACCGGCTGGGGCTGCCCGCGGCTCGATGCCGCCGCTTTGACGGCGGCACCACGGTTGAGCCACGTCCTGCACGCCGGCGGAACCGTCAAGCATCACGTGGGCCAGGAATGTTGGGACCGCGGCATCGAAGTCAGTACAGCTGCTGATGCCAACGCCATTCCCGTAGCTGAATACACGGTGGCCATGATCCTGCTGGCCAACAAGAGGGTCCTGCAGATCGCCCGGAAACTGCACACGGAAAAAACGGAAATCGAGCCCGACGAGGTGTTCCCGGATATGGGCAACTTCGGCAAGCGTGTGGGCATCATTGGGGCCTCGAAGATTGGCAGGCACGTCATCAGGCTCCTGCAGCCCTACGACGTCCAGCTCGTCGTCGCCGACCCCTACCTCGACGATGCAGCGGCGGCAGAACTCGGCGTCGAGCGTGCCACCCTGGAGCAACTGGTGGCGAGCTGCGACGTCGTCAGCCTCCACGCGCCGTCGCTCCCCTCCACATTCCATCTGATCCATGCGGGACTGGTGGATTCCCTCAAGCCCGGCGCCACGTTCATCAACACGTCCCGCGGCGAGCTGGTGGACCAGGACGCGCTGCTGGCCCGTATTGAACGGGGTGACCTGTTCACTGTCCTGGATGTCACCACTCCGTGGGTGCTCCCCGCAGAATCCAGGCTCTACACGCATCCGAACGTCCTCCTCACCCCGCACCTTGCCGGGTCCTTGGGGACTGAACTCGAAAGAATGGCTGTCAGCACCATCGAGGAAGCCCTGCGCATCTCCCGTGGCGAACCACTCCTCCACAGGCTGCATGCACAGGATCTCGCCTTCACAGCGTGACTCACGTTCCCACCTGCACATTCAATCGAATGGAGTTACTCCTGATTCCCCAGTGACTACACGCAACAGCGGGAGTAACCTAGTCCCAGTTGCAATTCTGGTCACCTTTCGAGTTCTGGGTTCTGCCGTGGGCTATGTGCGTTCGTCGTTGACCGACCTCCTGGGGGTACTTTCCGACGCCGTCGCTCCCCAGCGCGTAAGGTTCGACGACGGCTCCCCCGAAGCCGTCATTCCCACCCCGGACGCTCCGGTCACCGTTCATGCAGTCACGCTCAACCGTGTGGGAAGGTCCCGTCGTGATGGCCCGGTCCTTGACCTCGAACTGCGGGTAGCGGTGGAATGCCATGGGCCCGAACAACTGGACAACATGGAGCAACTGCTCTTGGCCGTGGAGCGCCATAGCCAGTACTCGGTGGTTTCCGCGGGCGAATTCCATCCCGAGGAGTACTCCGGAGCTATCCGGCAAGGGCTCGGATTCCTGGTCCGGATCCCCGTGGCGCTGCGCTTCGAAGAGCCCTCCGGGCCTCCAGTCCTTGAACCGCTCATCGCCAAGACCGGCGTTGCCCGGCGCATCCACGGACGGCTCGTGGACGTCCACAACAAAGGCATCCCCAACGCCTACATCCATGCCCATTCTTCCGCCACGGCCGTCGTCAGCGATGCGACCGGCCACTTCGAGGTCCTGGCCTCGGCGGATGAACTCCAGCACTTTGCCGTAGCAGTACGCGGCACCGAAAAGGAAGTCTCGGCCAGCACCAGCAGCCTGCCGGTCATCATCCGGTGGCAGTGAATCCGCGGACTACCGCGGGCAGGAAAGGGAGCGCACCATGGCGAACTATCAGGCGCCAGGCGTTTATGTTCAGGAAGTGCCCAGCGGCGCGCGAGCCATCGGGCAGGTCAACACCAGCATCGCAGCGTTCGTAGGCCTGGCTCCGGACCCGGACGCCTTGGTGGATGAGCTCCGTGTGCTGGACAACTGGACCCAGTTCGTGGACCAATATGTCGGCAACGCGACAGCGGGCACACCGCTCTCCAACGCTGTTTACGGCTTCTTCTCAAACGGAGGGAGCCGTTGTTATGTGGTGAACATTGGGGCCAACGGCAGCCTCACCGGGACGGCCACCAAACCCACCGGCCTCACGCTCTTCGAGGCCGTGGACGACATCTCCATGGTGGCAGCGCCGGGCTTCGCGGATGCCGAATCCTACGCTGCACTGGCTGCGCATGTAGAGCACCCGCTCCGGCAGGACCGCATGGCCATCATGGACACGGTGGAAAAAGTGGACGACGTCGGGGCTCTCACCAGGGCCGCGACGTCGGGCGTTCCGGAGGGTGCGCGGGATTCGGGCCCGGAAGAGGAGCGGACGACGGCGGACGCTGGCTCGGGTGGGGATGGTGGCCCGGGTGACGCCGACGAAGCCGAAGACGCATCTGACGAACCTGTAGGCGCAGAAGCCAGCGACAGCACGCCGTCGTCTGCATCCTCGGTGTCCTCCGACCACCCCGACTGGCCCGACTCAACCCGGCCCCCGGCGGCCCGCTCGGCGGATCCGGATACGGAAGCCGGCGACCAGGTGGACCTCGGCGCCCCGCAATCCCCCGGCGGTTACACGGCCCTGTATTTCCCCTGGATCGTGATGATCGATCCCGTGTCCGGGAAAAAGGTGACGCAGCCGCCGTCGGGCCATATTGCAGGCGTTTGGGCGCGCGTTGACGCGACCCGGGGCGTCCATAAGGCGCCGGCCAACGAGCCCATCCAAGGCGCGATCGACCTTGTGCGGCGCGTGAGCCGTGGTGAGCAGGAGGTCCTGAACCCGGCGGGCGTGAACTGCATCCGGTACTTCCCCGGTGAGGGCATCCGGATTTGGGGCGCCCGAACCAAAGCTCCCGAGGCGAGCGAATACCGGTACGTGAATGTGCGGCGGCTGACCAACATGATCAAGGAGTCCGTGGCGGACGGGACGCGCTGGGTGGTGTTCGAGCCCAATGATCACACGCTGTGGAAGTCGATCCGGCGCGACATCGGTGCGTTCCTGACCAATGTGTGGCGGGATGGCGCCCTGCTCGGGACTACCCCTCAACAGGCATTTTTCGTGAAGTGCGACGAAGAAACCAACCCTCCAGAGGTCCGCGACGCGGGGCAAGTGGTCACGCTGATCGGAATCGCACCCGTGAAACCGGCCGAGTTTGTGATCTTCAAGCTCATGCAGTCGGCGGACAACACCAGCGAGACAGAGAGCGCAGGAGCCTGACATGACAACCCCAACACCTGCCGCCCAGCCGGGCAACGTGGTGGACCCGTACCGGGCCTACAACTTCAAGCTCGTGATCCAGGGCGTGGTTCAGGGACACTTCACAAAGGTGGAGGGGCTCGGCCTGAAGATCGACCGCATCCTCTACCGCTCCGGCGGCGAAAACAGCACAGTCCGCGTCATACCCGGGCAAGTGGAATACACGCCAGTGACCTTGAAGTATGGGCTCACCGACTCCACCGAAATGCTGCAGTGGCTCTTCAAAGCCGTCGACGGAAAAGTAGAACGCCGGAACGTCTCCATCGCGATGCTCAACGATGCCGGCTCCGTGGAAGTCCGCCGCTGGAACCTTCTGGGGGCCTGGCCGTGCGACTGGTTCGGCGCACCCCTTGACGCTTTGGGCAAGGATCTCGCCATCGAATCCCTCAGCATCGCGTACGACCGCCTGGAGCTCGACGATGCCCGCGCTCCCGTCGCCTGAGCATGGGTTTTCCTGGCGACGGGCAGCTGCGCACCGGTTGCGAGGTGTGGCTGCGTGGCTGGATCGCGGGTCGGCTTCTCCGGGCACGGGTTCTCCGGGCACGGGCGCGTCGGTGCCTTCGGTTTCGGAACTTGATTCGTCGGAAAGTTCGACGACGGTGCGAGGCCTGAACGTGGAAGGCGCACCCGAGCACTGGGTTCAGTTGCTGCGCGACGCCGGGTTGGTTCCTCCCGCCGCTGCCACCAACACCCCTCCCGTTGTGAGGCCCACTCTTCGTGCCTGGGGGCGCTCTTGGCGCGCAAAGCAGGCCCCACAACACGCCACACCCATGCTGCGCCTTCGCACGGATCGCCCGGCGACACCTCCCGTTGCGGGGCCCGATGTGCGTGCTTCGGACCCAACATCGGACGCAGAGCAGGCCCCAGAACGCACACCGGGCACCACCTCCGTCGTTGCGGGGCCCGGTGTGCGCGCTTCGGGGCCAAACTGGGGCGCAAAGCAGGCCCCACAACAAACGCCCAGGTTGCGCCTTCGCACGGATCGATCTGAATCTCCCGGCGTTGGGAGGCCTGATCTGAGTGCTTCGGGGCCAACATGGGACGCAGAGCAGGCCCCAGAACGCATACCCATGCTGCGCCTAAGCCCTGATCGATCTGAATCACCCCAAGTTGCGCGGCCCGATGTGCGTGCCAAAGCCCAAGATTGGGGCGCAGAGCAGGCCCCACTACGCACCCCCACCACGACACCCCACATTGTGGGGCCCGATGTGCGTGCCAAAACCCAAGATTCGGGCGCAAAGCAGGCCCCACAACACATACCCATGCTCCCCCTTCGCACCGATCGGCCCGAAACACCCCACGTTGCGGGGCCCGGTGTGCATGCCAAAACCCAAGATTCGGGCGCAGAGCGCGCCCCACAACACACCCCCAACACGACGCCTCCCATTGCGGGACCTACTCTGCTTGCTAAACCCCAAAATCGGGACGCAAAGCAGGGCCCACAACGCACACAACCCCAGGGCCACCCCAGCGCGAGCACAACCCATATCCCGACGCCAGCGCTCAAGGGGGACTGGCCGGAGCTCGCCCCGCGCCCCACTCCCACCGCCAACCAAGCCAGCCCGACAACCACCCCGGTAACCGAAGCTATCGCCCGCCAAGCCCGCCTCACCGACGAACACTTGGCGCTCTGACATGGAACGTGTCGCCTTCCTGATCGAGGACACCGGGGAACACCTGGGCTGCCTGCTCAACCCGGAAACGGTCGTGATGCAGCGCTCCGCCGGTGTGGAGCCCCGGAGAAGTGCCGGCGGCAAACTCAGCGGCAGCGGACTGGCGGACGACCCCCTGCTCTTCACGGGAGGCGGCCACACCGAGCTAAGGCTGGATCTCCTCTTCGACGTCGACCTCGCGCCGGCGTCGCTCCATGTGCAGGACGTTCGGCAAATGACCAGGCCTATCTGGGCGCTCGCCGAGAACAGTGCGGAGGTCGAGCGCCAGCGGAGGCCGCCGTCGGTCCGGTTTGTGTGGGGCCGCGCGTGGAACGTGCCGGGCATCGTGACGGAGGTGGCGGAACGCTTTGACCGCTTCGCCGCGGACGGTTCACCGCTCAGGTCCTGGATGCGGATGGTCTTCGTGCGCGTCGGCCAGTCCGCGGATGAGGAAGGGGGCGAGAATTACGAGCTCGCCCAGCGACTCCCCGCCGTGGATCTGACGGCCCCACCCGTGGATACGCTGGCGGTCACGGGCGATGGCAGCACGGACAGGGATGCGGCAATGCCCGACGGCGGCGAGCTCCTTCCTGAGGTGCCGCCGGCTGAGTTGGGGCGACTTTCCGTGGAAGCCTTCGGGACACCCCTCCTTTGGAAGCTGCTCCTGGAATACAACAACATCGACGACCCCGCGCACTTCAGCGGCCCGCTCGCCGTCCCACCGGTTGGTGAAGCATCATGAGGCAAGTCCAGGGTCTCCCCGAACTCATCGTCACCTTGGGGCGGCGCAGACTCAGCACGGCCGAAACGGCGGCGATAGTGTCCGTCCAGGTGCTCACTTCACTCGCGAGGCCAGCCCAGTGCCTCATCAGCTGGCGACCCGGTCCGGGCAGGACAGCAGCGGCGAGGGGTGGCGTGGATCCGGCGCCCGGTGATGCCCTGCGGGTGGAGCTCGGCGGTCATCGGACTCCACTATTCGTAGGCGAGGTGACCGTGGTGGAGTACAGCTACGGAGCCAACCTTGGTCAGGAAATCCGCATCAGGGCCTACGATGCCCTGCATCGGCTGAGGAAGCGCCAATTCACCAGGCTGCACGAGGACGTCGATCTCGCTGGCTTGGCAAGGACACTCTGCGAAGGCACGGGGTTGGACGTCGTGGGCGGCGGGGAGAAGCTCGGCCAGGTGTACCAGTGCGCCCGCACGGACCTGAGCCTCCTGGTTGAACAGAGTGCCCGGGTGGGCGCCTACCCCGTGGTGCACGACGGCGCCCTCAGGCTCACAGGACTCGACGGCGAAGGCGAACCCCTGGAGCTCAGCCTCGGGGCATCCCTTCATTCGGCGGAGATCGAGGTCAGCCAGGAACCGGCGTACGCGTCCGCTGCAATCAACGGCTGGCGCGCCGAGGACGCCTCAGTCCACCAGGCTGAAACCAGCAGCAGCGACGCGAAAGCCCACGTCACAGCCGACCCAACATTGGCCAGCGTGGGTGCAGGCGGCGAGCTCCGGCGAGACAACGAAGTGCTCGAGTCCACCCAAGAGGCGAACGGATTGGCGCGGTCCGAGCTGGACGTCAGGATGGCCGGTCAGGTCACGGCAGTGTTTGTGGCTGAGGGCAATCCCGGGCTCAGGGCGGGTGGGCGCGTCAGGATCAAGGGGGTAGCACCGTCTATCGAGGGAACGTATCTGATCGCGAGCGCCTCACACCGTTTGGACGGCACGGGCTACGAAACCACCCTTACCACCCGCCCACCGAGCCCTGTCCCCGAACGACGCCCGGACGTCTTCACTCTCGGGATCATTACGGACGTGGACGATCCCGAGGCCCGGGGGCGTGCCCGTGTACAACTACCGGCCTACCCGGACCTCCAGACAGCGTGGGCTCCCGTGCTTACTGCGGCCGCGGGTCCTGGGAAGGGTATGGTCACCCCGCCGGCTCCCGGCGATCACGTCCTGGTCCTTCTTCCTGCCACGGATCCGGGCCAGGCCATCATCGTGGGCGGCCTGTACGGCAGTGAACAGACGCCCGACAACCGCGTCAACACTGCCCGGGAGAGCCGTTACACGTTCCGCAGTGCGGACGGTCAACAAATAGTGCTCGACGGCGGTGCCCGCACCGTGAGTTTCACGGATGGCCACGGCTCGTCGGTGGAGCTGGGGCCGGACAAGCTCCGTATCACCGCTGCCACGGACCTGGTGCTGGAAGCTCCGGGCAAAGCCATGAAGATCCGTGCGAAATCCGTCGACTTCGAGGAGGCCTAAGCCATGAGGATTCTGGTCGAGGAGGCCATCCTGCGCTGCGGGCACGACGGCAAAGTCAAGAACGTGCCATCGCAGGAGTGGGTCCGTGTCAAAGGATCGCCGGTGCTCGTGGACAACGATCCCCAGGGCAGGGATATCAGCATGTGCCCGAATGTTGGCATCAACATCAAACCGTGCAATAAGACGCTGCCGGTCACCAAGGGCTATTCCACCTTCATCAGAATCGGGGGCAAGGCCGTCTGCCTGGACAGTGTGGAGGGCTTCACCGACGGCACACCCCCGGGCGGCGTGAAGTACAACGTGCGCCGGCCTGGGCAAACGTTCGTGGGGTCGGGTTCATGAAAAGGGGACAGTCATGAGCGCGCCACGCTACACATCGATCGCTTTCATCCATCCGGATTTCGACGCCGCAGCCGGCGTCCCGGGTCTGCGCATCACTCCGGCAGGGAGGCTGGCGACTGTTACGGACGCAGCCTCCATCCGCCAAGCCCTCCTCCTCCTGCTGAGCACCAGGCCTGGCGAGCGCGTGAACCGCCCGACCTACGGCTGCCACTTGTTCCGTTTGGCATTCGCTCCGGCTGATGACACCACCGCCGGACTCGCTATCCACTACGTGGCCCGCGCGGTGGAACAGTGGGAGCGGCGCATCACGGTCCTTTCCTTGGATGCCTCACGCTCGCCGGAGGACCCCGAAGTCCTTGAGGTCCGGCTGAAATACCGTGTCCGGACCACCCAGCTTGAGGACGAGATCGCCATCGCCTTGCCCGTGGAATCCGGAGGTGCACTGTGAGTATCCCCGTGCCAAACCTGGACGATCGGAGCTTCGCGGACCTCGTGGCCGGTGCCCGCGAACGCATCCAGCAAATCGCCCCTGAATGGACGGACCTCTCGGTCCACGATCCCGGCATCACCATTGTGGAGGCCTTCGCCTACCTCACGGATACGCTCATGTACCGGCTCAACCGCGTGCCGGACAAGCTTTACGCCGTCTACTTGAACCTTCTGGGCACGTCGCTGTATCCGCCGAGCAGCGCCGAAACGATGCTGGAATTCGGTCGCTCAAGTGTGGGCGATCAGGAGATCCGGATCCCCCGCGGCACGCAGGTCAGCTGCCCACCCGGCGTTCCCGGTTCACCCCAGCCAGTATTTACGACGACGGCGGCAGCCACTTTGGCGGCTGGCATGAGCAGCGTCCTGGTCCCCGCAGCCGATGTCACCACGTACGACGCCGTACCGATTGGTACTGGGACGGGAAGACCAGGTCAGAGCTTCGTGATCCCCAACGCGCCGATCGTCTCGGGCGCAGGGCTGGCGATCGCCGTCGAAGTTCCGCCAGGGACGCGGCTGAGCAGCGGCGAGGCAGTGCTCGTAGACGGAAAGCCGTTCCGGTACTGCAAGGAAGTGGAGGCGTTCGCCGACGCAAGGCCGGGTGAGATGCCGGTGCGGATCGACCGAAGTGCCGGCGTCGCAATGTTCGCTTGGTGGGACGAAGAGTCCAGGGCGCGGACGGAAAGTGGTCAAGGGCCATTAGTGCCGGGGGCAGGTGCCGAAGTTCGCGCTTGGTATCGCAGCGGTGGCGGTTCGGGAGGTAACGTTGCCGCGGGTCAGCTCACGGTGCTACGTTCCCCTGTTCCGGGAGCCAAGGTCACTAATCCAGAGCCGGCAACGGGCGGCCGCGATGGCGAGTCCTTGGAGAACGCCCTCCGGCGCGCGCCTCAGGATTTCCAAGCCCGCGACCGTGCAGTTACTGTCCGGGACTACGAAGTGCTGGCGCGTCGGCACGGCGGTGTGGGCCGTGCGCGGGCTTTCACGCGCAAGGATCTGTGGGCGTTTGCCCTGCCGGGGGAAGTGGAAATTGTGCTGGTGCCGTTAGTTCCTGGCGGCAGAGCAGGGGCTGCCGAACCATTAGGCGCAGCGGACCTTATGTCACACGCACGCGACGAAGTGCGGCTTGAAGTGGAACAATATCTCCGCAGGCGGTCCACGGTTGGCGCCGAGCCTGTAGTGCGCTGGGGCCTCTACAAACAGGTGCTGGTGGATGCGCGGATCGTTGTTCGTCCCGATGAGGATGCCGACGCCGTGAAGTCCAGGATCGTGGGCCGCCTGTCTGACGGGATCAGTCCGCTGAGCCCGGATTCGTCCAGTTACGGATCCGGCTTTGGGAAGCCACTGCGTGTCTCCAACCTGTACCGCGCCATGGAGGAGGCCGAGCCTGGCGTTCAGTATGTAGACCGGGTCAGGCTGGAAGTGGACAAAGTTCCGGACAGTGATGCCGTGTCCTTGGTACAGGCTGAAGGCCAGGACAGAACGTGGTTCGTGGCCCAGGGCGGCACGCTGTTCCGCACCACCAACGCCGCTGACGGCTGGGAAGCCTGTGCGGATTTTGGAGATGCCTCCGACGGCGACCAGACCGAAGAAACCGTCCGTGCCATCGCTCCGTTTCGTTCCCCCGCAGCCGGCCGGGTGGGTCCAGAGCGGCACCCAGGCATGGTGGCTGTCAACACGGTGACGGGCACGGGGTCCCGCATTTATATCAGCGAGGACCTCGGCGAATCCTGGCGCAAAGCAGCCGAACTGGGGTTCGTCGTCGCCGATTTGTGTTGGGTGGACCGCCAGGGTGAGCCGTTGTTGTTGCTGGCAGGCGAGCGCGGCCTCTACGAACTTCCGATGAGCCAAGGTGCCATTCCCGTGCAGAACGTAGTAGACACGTCCCAGCCGGATCGTGGTTTTTACGCCGTGGACGCCTTGGTGGACGTCCGCGGGCGAACAGGTGTTGTGGTGGCCGCCGAGGCCTCGGCCGGCGTCTGGCTCTCTCCCGACGCCGGTACCGCCGACAGCTTCAAGCAGGTCAAGGCCTCCGGCGAGGACATCCGTTGCATGACCATCCAGTACGACGGCGGTGCAAGCTATGTGTGGCTTGGCCGCGCAGTGCCGGAAGGGACCGGGACGGGATGCCTGCGGCTGAAGATCGATGAGTTGGGCCGCACGGATCTTGATGAGTCGTTCATGAATTCGTGGGAGGAGTTCAGTAGTGGCTGGACCGGGGGCAGTTGCTGGGGTGTCCACGTGATGGGTAACGCTGCCTACGCCGCTACCCAGAGCGGCGGGGTGTTACGGCTGCAGCTGGGCCAGGCGTCGGCGCAGTGGAGCGTGCCGGACGTTAACTGCAATCTGCCGCTGAGGGACCGTACCCGGTTCGAGCCCGTTCGTTCCGTGTCCGGGGCGATCCTTGACGGCAAGCCCGTGGTCCTTGCTGCCGGTCCCAAAGGCGTTTATCGCAGCACAGACAACGCCGTTCTATGGGAAAGCTGCACCCGACGCGTGGTGGATGATGTTGTGACGTTGCCCGACACCTGGCTGTTCTGCTCCGGCGACCACAGGATCGAGGTGGTCCATGGCAATGGCTGAGTCCATGGGGCCGTCCGAGTCCAAACTGCTGAGGGTCCTGCCGGAAGTGTTCCAGGTGGCCGCCGACACGAGCTCTCCCCTGCAGGCCCTTCTTTCAGTAGCCGAGGATATGCATGGGCCCGTCCGGCAGGTCTTGGACCGCATCCATACCGTTCCGGACCCCGGCCGGGCGCCGTCGTCGTTGATTCCCTTTCTCTCGCGCTGGGTAGATCTGGACTGGTTGACACTTCCCGGTCCGGAGGGCGGCGCTCAATACGGTGGTACAGGATCCGGTGGTACAGGGCCCGGCAGCCTGCCCGCGACCGGCGCCATTCCCATATCCCGACAGCGAGACCTCATCGCAGCCGCCGCGCAGCTCTCTGCACGCCGCGGCACAGTGGACGGGCTCACCCGCTTCCTGCACCTTGCCACGGGGGTGCCGGGGTTCGACGTCGAATCCGTCCCCGGTGCGTTCCATATAAAGGTGCTGGTTCCTGCGGAAGCGGGTGGGCAGCTGGAGCTGATCCGGCGGATCGTCAAGGGCATGAAACCCGCGCACGTGACGGATGAGCTTGAGGTGCGGGCAAATGAATAAGGAGAACCGCACGCCGATTCTTGTGGTGATTGCCTGTGGGGTGATCGCGCTGTTAGTGCTGGTGTTCGGCGTCAGTTGCGGCGGCGGGAACAACGGTGTGGCACGCGACTGGCAGGGCGGGTTCTCCGAAGCAGCCGCGGGCGCGAAACTCACCTCAGCGGACCTGTCTGCCCGGGGCGGTTCGTGTTCGGCGTCGGATACACAGCTGGTGGTTACGGGTGCGTGTGTATTCGATGTGAAGGAATTCGGTGGGGGGTTGTTCTATTTCGGACCTCCCACCAAGCGGGCAAGGCTGGCACCGCAGCAGGCGGTCACCGTCTCGCTGTTGGTGCAGGGCACGCGGGCTGAGCAGAACTCAGGTCCAGGGAAGACCGTGGACCTGACCTTCGGCACCTCGGGCGGACAGTTGGGAATCGTTTGTCCCGGCCTGGGGCCTTGTGTGTTGCTGATCCAGGAGCCCGGAGGCTGAGATGTGCTGCTGTGCCCCGAAACTACAAACCGCGATCCTAGGAGTTGTTGTGCCATGACTGCCATCACCATGACGTTGAGCTCCCCGGATGTGGTCCTTAAAGAAGGGAAGGGATCGCTGACAGCATCCGTCACCAACGGCTCCGCTGAAGCCGAGCGAGTGGTGCTCGGCGCCTTCCCCGGGCAGGTGACCAATCCGCCGTCGAAAACGTACACCACCATCCCCAACCCGTTGCGGACCATCGCCGCGGGGGCCACCGAACAGTATGTGGTCAATTTCGACACCGACGGGGCTTCCGCGGGCAGCTACCCGGTGAAGTTGATCGCCTACTCTGCCGACGACGCACCCGAGGACTACGCGGACCAGGCGCATGTGGTCACGCTGACTGTTCCGGCGGCCGAGCAGCCGAAGCCCAAGCCAGGATTCCCGTGGTTGTGGGTGATCATCGGGGGTGTGGTGCTGCTGGCGGTTATCGGCGTGATCCTGTACTTCATGTTCAAGGACGCCAACGTTCCGGACGTGAAAACCAAACCGCAGGCTGAAGCGGTCAAGATCGTGACGGACGCCGGTTTCAAAGCGGCTACGACGGAAATCGAGAGCGCCTCGCCTGAAGGAACGGTAGTCAACCAGAGTCCCGCGGGCGGCGAGAAGGTAGGGCGCGGCAGCACGGTCAACCTGGAAATTGCCGTGCCCGTGAAGGCCACCGTGCCCAGTGTCCTGGGGTCACGGATCGAAACCGCCCGCAATGCCTTCCAGACCGCACAACTGCAATTGGACTTCACCCAGGGCTCCGCCTGCCAAAGCTCGCCTCCCCTCTCCCTGATGAGGTGCGTAGTGGTGGGCGTCAATCCCGACGTCGGGTCTAAGGTCAACGTCAACGCACTCGTTTTGGTGCGGACTGAGTTGAGGTCCAGCATCATCCTTGATCCGGTGAACATCTGCCTGAGCAACCCCCAACTCTGCGAGGTGCGGCTGAACCCGTGATTATTTCCGGACACGTTTGCCTGCCTGGGCAGCTGCCATGAAAAGATCAACCATGCGTCCCATGCAGCACTCCAGCAAACTCCAGAATGTCCGCTACGAACTCCGTGGTCCCATCCTCCAGGCCGCCAAGGCCATGGAAGCCGAGGGACACCGCATCCTCAAGATGAACCTTGGGGACACAGCGCCGTTCGGGCTGGAGGCGCCGGAGTCAGTGGTGGTGGACATGATCCACCACATCCGTGGGGCACAGGGTTACAGCGATTCCAAGGGCATCTTCTCCGCCCGGACCGCGATCTCGCAGTACTACCAGACGCGCGGACTGATGACGATCGGCGTCGAGGATGTCTTCATCGGCAACGGCGTCAGCGAACTCATTTCCATGACACTGCAAGCGTTCATGGAAAACGGTGACGAGATCCTCATCCCGGCACCCGACTACCCGCTCTGGACCGCGACCGTGACCCTCACAGGTGGCAAAGCCGTCCACTACCTCTGCGATGAGGACGAGAATTGGTGGCCGGACATGGCCGACGTCGAAGCGAAGATCACGCCGCGCACACGGGGCATCGTGATCATCAACCCGAATAATCCCACGGGGGCCGTCTACCCGCGGCACATCCTTGAGCAATTCGCGGCGCTCGCGAGGAAGCATGATCTCGTCCTGTTTTCAGATGAGATTTACGAGAAGATCCGCTACGTCGACGCCCCGCACATTCATACCGCCGCAGTGGCGGACGACATCCCGGTGTTGACGTTCAGCGGGCTTTCCAAGGCTTACCGCATGCCCGGCTACCGTGCAGGCTGGGTTGCCGTGACTGGACCATTGACAGCAACGGCTGCCTATCGGGAATCCTTGGAACTGCTGGCCTCGTTGCGGTTGTGCTCCAACGTTCCGGCCCAGCACGCCATCCAGACCTGTCTGGGTGGATACCAGAGCATTGAGGCACTCATCCGTCCCGGCGGGCGCCTTCGTGAGCAACGGGATCTGGCGTTGAAATTGTTGACGGCAATCCCAGGCGTTTCGTGCGTTCCCGCGGCCGGCGCAATGTACCTGTTCCCTCGGTTGGACCCGGAGATCTACCCCATCGAGAGCGACGAGAAGTTCGTCCTCCAACTCCTGCAGGAGCAGAAGATCCTCGTCTCGCACGGAACGGCCTTCAACTGGCCCACGCCGGACCACTTCCGCTTCGTCATCCTGCCAACCGTGGAGGACATCGACGAAGCCGTGCGCAGGATCGAACACTTCCTCGCCGCGTACCGGAACCGCCCGGCGGACTAAACAGGTGTTCCTAGCGGTTCGGGTCTATCATCGTCATGCCTGCAGGGGCTGCTTTGTCGAATCCGGGCAACAATAACGCTGCTTCTTCCAAGCCGATGGTGCGTTCAATCAGCAGCTGCGGCTGAAGCGCGCCCTGCTCAATGAGCGCCATCATGCCTGGGTAATCAACTGCGGCCATGCCATGGCTGCCGAGAAGATCGAGCTCCCACCCAATAACCCTGGCCATGGGAACCTGCGGGTTGCCGTCGATGGAGGGCAACAAACCGATCTGGACATGCCGGCCCCGCCTGCGAAGGCTGAGGATTGCGTCGGCGCAGGTCTGTTCACTTCCGACGGCGTCCACCGCCACGTGGCTGCCCCCGCCGGAGAGGACGTTGACTGCGGCGGGGATGTCCGTGCCGTCGGCGAGCACCGTGTGATCCGCACCCAAACGTGCAGCCACAGCCAGGGCCTCCGGGTTCCGGTCCACGGCGATGACCCTGGCGCCCATGGCTTTGGCAATCATCACAGCGCTCAGCCCGACGCCTCCGGCACCTACAACTGTCACCCACTCACCGGCTTTCACCTGCGCACGGGCTGCCAACGCGCGGTATGCCGTTGCGAAGCGGCAGCCGAGGCTTGCCGCCGTCGTAAATTCGACGCTTTCCGGGAGGGCAACCATGTTGCTGTCGGCAGCGTGCAGGGCCACGTATTCGGCGAACGATCCCCAATGGGTGAAGCCGGGTTGCTGCTGGTCCGGGCAAACCTGTGCCTCACCCGCCAGGCACCACTCACATTTGCCGCATCCGCAGACGAACGGAACAGTTAGCCGGTCCCCGGTTTTCCAGCCGTGGACACCTTCGCCCACTGCTGCAATGACGCCGGCGAGCTCGTGGCCGGGCACGTGGGGAAAAGCGATGTCGTCGTGTCCAGCCCAGGCGTGCCAGTCGCTGCGGCACATGCCCGTGGCCTCGACCTTCACCACCACTCCACCAGCCGGTGCCTCAGGCATGGTTACTTCCCGCACTTCAGGCTGGGCCCGGACGTCATCAAATATCACTGCTCGCACGCACCGACTCTAACAAGGTCCTGGCATGCTTCGCGGCGCGACAGCTTAGGGCGCCGAGTCCACCACCGAGGTCCTCAGCGAGGTCCACGTCGTGACGGTCCCCGCGGGATATCCGGGATAATCCTTGATCAGCACGGACTGTCCCCCGATGACCACACCCGAGGCGGGATCGATGACGATGTTCGATCCCGTCACTCCGTCTGATGATGCGATACCAATGGCGATGCCTGTGCGGCCGTCGATCATTGCGTGCCTGTCAGTCACCGTAACGCCGGGAATCAGAGCAGCTGCCTTGTAGAGCGCAGCGCGGAGGTCAGCCGGAACGACTCCTGTCCGCAGGCCGTCCGCGATTGCCGTGAAAGCCTCACTGTCGGGAGACTTCCCGGTGCCCTTGGTGCGTTCGTAGATCAAGTCCAGCAGAGCCCGTGGATCCCTGGGTAGACTCGCGGCCTCCCTTAACGGCGTACCAACGATGACGGTCGGCTCATTCCCATAGAAGACACCTCCCGGGGAGCGCAGAATCCCGACGAACTCAGGTTGCCCATCCGACTCGGCTTCCTGAGCCTTACGGACCTCGTCTGGCAGAGCCTTGGCTTCCTCGCTCGGCGAGTCCAAAATCAGGCGAGGTTCCCGGTTCCAGACCCATACATCTGCCCTGTCGGCTGGCACGTACATCTGACTGCTTGTGGTCTCTTCCCATCTCACGCCGCTTACATCGGCAGCCTGCCCGCCCGATCCAAAGACCGACCTCGTTGCGATTTTCAGATACTGTCCGGGTCCGAGCATAGGGTCGGACGTTTGAATAGCTGCAGCAGCAGCGTTGTTCAGCACCTCGGCCGCCTCAGCTGTGGTTCCCGGACCACCGGATCTAACGACGTCGGCAATGACGATACCGCCGACCAACAGGGCGGCAGCGGCAGAAGCGAAAAGAGCACGTCGCCGGAACCGGATGGGCGTTACGGTGGTTTTCCGCTGAGGTGTTGAAGTGCCGGACGCTTGCACTTTGGCCATGACTTTCTCCCTTCCGCGGGCCAACGTGGCAGGCGGTGCGGAGCCGACGTCGCTACGCATCTCGCGGAGCAGCTGCAGTTCGTCCATGGTGGTTCTCCATTTCGCTAAGCTTTTCGAGGCTGAACTGGGTTCGAAGTATTTGGCGAGCACGGTTCAAGCGGGAACGGACCGTTCCCACGGGAACACTCATGGCCTGGGCGATGCCTTCGTAGGTCAAATCAGCCCATGCGTAGAGCAACAGCGTTTCCCGGTCGATCGCAGCCATGTTCCGGAGGGACTGGGCAATTCGCCCGGTGGTAACCTCGGCATCGACTTCAGCAGCGATCCGGTCCGAGTCATCGGCTATCGCCTCACGTGAAGCCGCTTTTGCGGCTGTTCTGAGGACATTGGCTTCGGCCCGGTGATGCTGTCGAAGCAAATTAGTAGCGATTCCGAACAACCATGGCCGGGCATCGTCCCGGCCCGTGTCGTAGGTTTCCAGATGCTCCCAAGCGACCAGGAAGGTTTCCGAGGTGACGTCGTCCGCGGCGAATTCCCCGGCCCTTCTGGCCGCATACCTGTAAATGGCTGAGGCATGCCGATCGTACAGCTCCCCGAAAACTGCGGGGCTGTCCCGGGACCGCCTAATGATGTCGCTGTCTGTGCTCACACTATGTATTGACCGCCCGCCGCAAAAGAGTTCACGCAGCAGCCCTTCTTCCTCCCCTGGACCTCGACGTCAGACTATCCGTCCCTCGTGATCTCATCCGGGACCGCGGCCTTGCTCAAACTGTCACACTTCCGTCCCCCCTTACGACATCCCTGATGTAAGGAACCACCACAGAAGGGAAACAGCATGACCCGCATCAATATCGGCCGCAGCAACAAACTCGGCTATGCCGCTGTCATCGGGCTGGAAGGCTACGCCCGCAAGTCGGTGGATCCCGACTTGTACGAGCTCATCAAGCTCCGCGCCTCCATCCTTAACGGCTGCGGCTTCTGCGTGGACATGCACGCGACTGACGGCCGGAAGCGCGGCATCCCGGAACGAAAGCTGCATGCTGTCGCCGCCTGGCAACACTCCAAAGTGTTCTTCGATGCCCGCGAGCAGGCCGTACTCGCCCTGACCGATGCATTGACACAGCTGGGACCCGACACCGTTACCGATGAGATCTGGAATGCGGCTGCCACCCATTTTGACGACAGCCAGATGGGAGGCCTGGTCCTGGCCATCTCCACGATCAATGTGTGGAACAGGATCGCCATCAGCACGCAGATGGAGCCGCCGGTGGATGAGAAGAACCCGATCGTCTGAGGGGTAGCGTGGAGGGCATGAGTCTTGCGGTATCGGCCACGGCCGCGTGGCAGAGCGAACGAAATCGTTTGCTGGGAATCGCCTACCGGATGCTGGGAGATTTCGGCCATGCCGAGGACGTCGTCTCCGAGGTTGCCATCGATGCCGTTCGGCAGGAGCGCAAGGCCGATGGCCACCGTGTGGAATCCTGGCCGGCGTGGCTAACCACAGTGTGCGTGCGGCGCTCCGTTGACCGGGTGCGCCAACTCGCCGCTGTGCGCGAGGACTACACCGGGCCTTGGCTGCCGGAACCGGTAGACACCTCCAGGCTTCCGGAGGAAACCGTGGCCAACCGCGAGCTCCTGTCCTTGACCTTGCTTCATCTGGCTGAGCAGCTGGCTCCGGAGGCGAGGGCCGCATTGGTGCTCCACCGCGCTTTTGGGATGTCCGCGCCGGAAATCGCGGACATCCTGGAAAAGACCCCCACTGCCGTACGCCAAATGATCTCCAGGGCCGAGCGCCGCTTGGACATCGACCCCAATGCTCCCGCGCCCAGGACCAAGGACCGCGCGGCCTTGGAGAAGCTGGTACGCGCCATCGAGCAGGGTGACATTGAGACGGTAGTGGCGATGCTCGATCGGGATGCTGTCCTCTGGGCCGACGGCGGTGGCAAGGTCAAGAGTGCCATGAACCCAGTGTTCGGGGCGGAGCGGATCGGGCGGTTCTTCGCGGGCATCCTCGGCAAAGCAGCCGCCTTCGATCCTGTAACGCCCGTCACCGCTGATCTCATCGCTGTGAACGGGGAACCAGCGCTGGTACTCCGGCACTCGGGTCGCGCCGACGTCTTGGTGCTCGACGGCGGCCCTGACGGCACCATCCGCGGGCTGCGGCAGATCTCGAATCCGGACAAGTTGACCCGGCTTTCGCTGTGAGTTGGCTCGAAGTAGCGGGAAAGCTGCTCGTTCGCACGGAAACTTCCATGCGAATTGGCAAGATTCCCGCGAAGTCACCGGACGGGTGGCAAAGCTAGTCCCCCGCCGAACCACTCACGCGCAACGCATTGATGATCGCCGGAATGGACGCAATCAGCATGATCAGCGCCCACACGAGGGCAACCACCACAGTGATCAACGCCCAGAACTGATCTCCAATGGACACCAGCGGCCCTGGGAGAAAACCATGGATCAGCCCCAGGATCACCTGAAGCAGCACGGATACCACCAGCAGCACCACCAGCCCTGTGACTTTGAGGAACTTCGGCTGACTGAGAATCAGCAACACCGCGAACACGATTTTCAGGACCAACAGCAAACCCAGGATTGCCGCCGCCTGTCCTTTCGGAAAGCTCCCCCACAGCGCCAGATACGCAATGGTTCCAAACGGGGTGGCCACGAACAACCCGATCATCAGGAACAACTTCGCCAAGGCCAACATTGCGGTGAGGAAGGCCGCGATAACCCACAGCAGCGTCACGATGAACGTCGTGAGGCCCTGGATCCGACCATAGGTTCGCAGGTCGATGATCAGGCTGAGTCCCAGCATCACCACCGTGAACAGCAGCAACCCATCCAGGAATGCCAGGAATCCAATGCCCGCGCCTGGCGGTTCGGCATCGGCGCGCTGGGTCTTGAGGAAGACATCCAGCGGAACGCCCAGGTTGTTGGCACCGCTTGCGGAGACGGGGTCGACGGCGGTCTGCCCCAGCAAGAGCGACATACCCACCTCGGCCAGGACTACCAGGGCAAAGACAACGACGGCCGCAATGAAGAAGGGGCGGCGCAGGGCATCAGGGTCAGGCCCGCTGCGGAACCCCTCACGAATTGACCACGCTGCGGCCATGGCTCAATTGTGGCACCGGGGGTTTCAAATACAAGCGCCCCACCAACAGTGCCGCAGCACCCAGCACGGTCGGGACCAGCAGGGTCCAGCCGCTGAAGAGCAACACCACGAGCATCACGACGGCGGCCAGGATGACTCCGTACCAGGCCGCGGTTCCACGGGGCAACAGGAGCACGCCGGCGGCCAGGCCAAAAGCGGTCACGGCCGTGAAGCACGCCGAGGCGGCGCCGATCTGGTATTCCATGCTGAGGAACCCCACAGCTGCGAGGGCAAAGGAAAGTGACGTCATGACAGCGAGTGCCGCCAGGCTCACGGAAGGCACCTCCCCGGCACCCACGCCACGTGCCAAGGGTCGCGGCAGCACGCCGTCGGACGCCAACCTGGCGCCAAGCTTGCTGGCCCCGGCCACGAACGTATTGAGTGGTCCGAACGTCAACACGGCTGCCGCAACAGCCGTCACGGGAGCCGCCGCCGGTCCCAGTCCTTTCGCCAGCAGTTCGGCCACCGGGACGCTGCTGCCCGCGAGTCCTGGACCAAGGACGGCGACGCATGCCGCCACCAATCCGATGTAAACAACGCCGACGACGACGAGCGTCAGCCAAGTGGCCCGCTTCAGGTCGCGTTCGGGGTGGCGGAACTCCCCGGCCAGATGCGTTACGGCCTCCCACCCGGCGAAACAGAAGAAGAGCAGGCTCGCTGCACCGCCCACTGCCCAGTAGCCATTCGGGGCGAAGGGCACGAAGTTTTCTACCTTGGCGGAGGGCGCTGCCACGGCTACGGCCAGTGCCAGCAACGCCACGAGCAACACCATGAGGAGGAGTTGGAGTTTGCTCGAGACGCGGATCCCCACCGCGTTGCTCAGGAAACCTGCCGCAAGGATCAGCCCCGCCGCGATCAGGGCCGTTTCACGCCCACCGCCCATGGCGTGCGCGATGTACTCCCCGCCGATCACCGCGGTGGCGGGCGCCCCGAACGGGATGGCGAAGTAGAAGAGGTAGCCGGCCACAACCGAGGCTCGCTGCCCGAAAGCGCGGGTCACGAACGTGGCGATCCCACCGGCGTCGGGCTGTTGCCTGGACATTTCAGCAAAACTGAACGCCACCGGGGTGCAGAAGACCAACAGCAACGCCCACGCTAATAACGACGCCGGTCCGGCAACTTGGGCGGCGATGGCCGGCAGGACCAGCACACCCGAGCCCAGAATGGCACCTACATAAATCCCCGTGGCCCTGAAGAGTCCAAGGCCCGAATTACTGACAGCTCTACTCACCCCTCTACTGAACAGTGTTCGGGGCAGGTGCAACAAGCGGGAAAACTGCCTGCTCGAGGCAATATCCTGCCGAATTCTTGCTGGGCGTTTTGCTTCCTGACCCTCTTTGGATTCTTTGGCGGGCACTGCGCAACTCAAGAGGGCTGATTACCGGCTTAGCTGGCGCCGAAGAAGGTCAGGAAGCAGCGGCCATTTGTACCCGACGCCGCAGCCGTGCCACCAAGGTAGCGGCGAGTAGCGCCGTCGTGATTTCCAGTCCGATCACCAGCAGCAACCCGGCAGCGCCGGAAGTATCAACAACGCTCGACGCCCGTCCCTCACCGTGCGCGTGTCCGGCACCTCCCGCTCCCAACAGCAAGACCGAATGAAGGGCAATCATTGCCACAGCGGAGACCGTCACTTGGTGGAGAGCTCCGACGCGGCTGTGGCGCCAGATGTGAATAGTGCAGGGGACGCAGATGGCCGCCACAGCAATCATGAGGACGCCGAGCCATGCGCCGTGGTGTCCCCACGCCGCGACCCCAAGGTGGACCAGGCACGAGACAGCCGTGAGGGCTGCGCAAATCCTGGGATGGAGGACGGGCCCGGCTGACCGGATCCGTCCCGTCGTCGTGGTCATGTGCCTGGGTGTCCGTTTAGTGGCAGTGTCCGTGCTCATGGTGGCTTTCGCCGTGTTCATCCGTAGCGGCGGTGGCCGGGCTGTGGCAGCTCGAACCTGAAGAGTTGGCGGGCACATCCAATACGGGGCTGCGGTCGAAGAAGCCCTCGGGGCGCAGCTTGAAGCCGACCGTGTCCACCGGCATGATCGGCCAGTCCTCCACGCGGGGGAAGTGGGTGAGGCCGAAAGTGTGCCAGAGAACGATGTCCTGGCCGTCGATGTCGCGATCCTGGGCAACGTAGGCCGGTAAGCCTGCTCCGCCGGAGTGCTGGTTCACGAAGTCGCCGGTCGGATAGCGCTCCTCGTCGGAGTATCGCGTAACCCAAAGGTCCTTCGTGGCGAATGCGGCGCGCTTGGCGATTGAGGAACCTGGATCGGCCAGCAGCGTGGGCTGGTTTTCGGCGTGGAGCTTGTAGCCAACCGGCTCGCCGAGTCGGTTCCGGGACTCGGGGTTGGAGATGATCCATGTCCGGCCTGCACGCGCGTCGGCTTCCCGGACGGCTTCGGACTCTTTAGTGAGGAGCGTCCGCTTGCGGGAGAAGGCGTTGCCGCGCTCATTCCCCGCACCCATGGCTTGACGGACTACGTCCTCTTCCTCCACGCGGTTGGTAAAGCCGTCGATTGCCATGTCCAGGCGAGCGCTGAAGAGGTGCTGGTGGAACGGGGCTCCGAGTCCTGGAGCCAACTGCGAGATGTTGTCAGAGCCACCCTCGGGGAAGGCGCTGGTGAACACGATGCCGGTGGCCTTGGCTTCGAACTCGATGGTGCCGTCGAGGTAGAGGTACCAGTAGAAGCCGTAGTCGTAGTTGCCGATGGTGGTGAAGAAGGAGATCACCAGGCGGCGGTTGCGTCGCGTGTAGTTGATCCCGGTCCAGAGGTCCGAGTGCTTGGAGAGGATGCCCCAGTCTTCCTCATGCATGCAGATGCCGTTGCGGATTTCCCGGGGGTTGCCGAAGGCGTCGCTGATGACGGGGCTGAGGTAGGTGATGTCACCAAGGCAATCGCAACCGAGTTCCAGGGAGTTTGCATACTGGCCCACGAGGTATTCGCCGGTGTCGAAGTAGTTCTGCCAGGACCGGATGGGCGAGGGATCACCGTAGGGCACCACCATTTCGGCGATGGAGGCCCGGTTGATGATGGGCCTAAGGCGGTCTCCGTCCTTGAAGGCCAGGTTGTGGAGGACCACTCCTTCACGGACATCGAAGCCGACATCCACACTCCATTTTTCCCATTCCACATGGTTGCCGCCGGTGACTGTGAAGCTCGGGCCTTCGGGTTGGGTAATGCTGATGGGCTTTTGAGTGGTCCGGAGCGGGCCTGTGAGTTGGGGATCGGTGTAGTTTCCGTGCTCTTCCGGAATCGGCATGACGCCAAGATCGATCACCTGGGTGACTTCCTTGTTGACCACATCCACATACGCCACCAGCCCATCCACCGGGTGCGCCCATGCGCTGTCTTCAGGGAAATCCTGCACAAATGCCAGTCCACGGAGGATGCGGCGGCCCCTCTCGTCGTCGTACTCAAACACGCCGGCGGAGAGGGGAGCGACCCGCACTTTGGCCACATCCAAGTCCCGGGCTGCCAGAGCGGCGAGCCACCGCTCATCCGTGGCAAGCAGCGTCTCAACAACTTCGAACTCTTCCTCCAGCACGGGAAGTTCGCCGGAGACTTTGGTGTCCAGTTCTGTTGCGGACAGGATCTGGCCGTGGGTCACGGACACCAGGACGTCAGTAGGAGCCCCGCCGGAGACGTCGTGGATGAACACACGGAACCGGCGGTCTTCTATTTCTTGCCCGCGGGACGGATCCACAAGGCCAAGGTAGGCGATCCGCTTGGTGTCTCCGAGGTGACCGGCGGCTTGCAGAACACGCTTCACCTCGGAAATTTCAGCGCCCGTGGCCAGGCGGTACTGGGTTTCCTCGACGGCGGCTGCGTCAGTTGCTGTCTGGGTTGCTGTGGGCGTCATGGCTGCCTCTTGTCCGGGACCTGTGATGGGTCAGGATTTATTTTCTATAGGTGTAGAGAATAACTTACGTGTTAGCTCAGTCACAAGGCCTGGTCCACATATTGTTTCTAAGAAACTGCAGCACTCCCCGCCGTCGCCGACGTCCCCAGATCACTCGTTTCCAGTGCCCGCCCGGCTTGGAGTGCCTCTGCCCATACATCCGTCGATGCAACAGCGGCCCAGTTGGAGTTCAACAGCGCCATCAGTGTGGTGTGCACGGTTTTCGCGTCCGCCGCACCTGCATCATTGACGAGGTTGATGGCGCCAGTGGCATCCGAGAGGACTTCAGTGGTGAAGCCAAGGAACTCCGCTTCAACGGCCGAGGCAAGGATGCAGTTGTTCGTCATGTAACCCACCAAGGTGACGGTATCGACGTCGTGCTCCCGCAGCCAGCCAGCAACGTCCGTGCCAGCGTAAACCGAGCCGTAACGTTTGATGACCTCTTTCCATGAAGCAGTCCGGCGCGCTTCGACGTCCGGGTGGAGATCAAATTCAGGCGTTCCAGGGGCGAAGACTGGCGCGCCTTCTCCTTCGCTGTGCTGTATCGCCAGGATGGGAATTCCTGCGGCGGCCGCGGCATCGATGGCCTTCACGATCATCGGAAGTGATTCCTGGTGCTTCGGGTACTGGATCTCAAGGGGTCCGCTGAAGTACTGCTGCTGGACATCGACAAGGACAAGGGCGCGGCGGGGTGTGCTCATACTTTTCTCCCAAATAGCGGATCGTTGCTCGCCAACCGGCGACCCTTCCATCATTGGCGCCCCAGCGAGTAACCACCAGTGGCACAAATGCCCATATACGATGGATTCAGGCCAAAAGCATAGAGGAGGGCCGTGTGCGGATCGCTGTCTACGCATTCGATGACGTCACGATGTTTCATCTGGCGGTTCCGCAGATGGTTTTCGACGAGGTCACGCGGCAAGGCCTGGCTGAGTGGACCACAGTGCTCTTCTCAGACGAGGCTGGCCATATTCGAACCACCGAGGGCTATCAACTAGGGGAAATCCAAGGCCCGGATGCCGCAGAGCAGGCAGACGTCGTGGTGGTGCCGTCGTGGTTCGCGGACGGACGTGAAACCAGCGAGGCTCTACGCAAGATCCTTCAACAGGCTCACGAGCGCGGCGTAACTATCCTGGGGCTTTGCCTTGGCACGATCCCCGTCGCGGATGCCGGCCTCCTCAGCGGACGTTCTGCCGTCACACATTGGCAGGCCTTTGACACCCTCGCCAACCGGCACCCAGATGTCTTCCTCGATCAAAGAGTGCTCTACATCGATCACGGAGACGTGTTGACTTCCGCGGGGACAGCATCCGGACTGGATGCTTGCCTCCACCTGGTTCGGGGCCGGCTGGGGGCGGAGGCAGCGAACCGAATTGCGCGCAGCCTGGTCATCGCTCCACACCGTGAGGGCGGACAGGCGCAGTACATTGAGCACCCCCTTCCACCTCGCTCCTCGGATGATCCTATGGCGCGCCTGCTGGAGTGGGCCTTGGGCCGACTCGGCGAGGACCTCAGCATCGATCGCCTCGCAGCCCAGGCCCACATGAGTCGCCGAACCTTCGTCCGCACTTTCCGTGCGTCAACAGGAACGACACCGTCGGCATGGATCCGCACACGACGACTCGATGCTGCCCGGCGATTACTGGAAACCACAGACTTGTCCGTAGATCAGATTGCGGCTGACTGCGGATTTGGCAGCCCCGTGACGCTCCGACAGAACTTCGCCAGCGCGTTTGCCATCACACCCACCGAATACAGACGCACCTTTGACGCTCAGTCAGCGCCCGCCTGAAACGTAAGATGAGACCCAAGACCTGTCTGCCATATATTTCTCCGGGAGCCCCCTAAAGTGCCAAAGATTGTGGACCACGATCAACGACGCCTCGAACTGGTGGACGCTACCTGGCGGATCATTGCAAGGCTGGGCATTGAAGGCGCCACCATGCGGGAAATCGCCGAAGAAGCCGGCTTTGCCAACGGCGCCCTTAAGCCCTACTTTCCCACGAAGGATCTGCTGCTGACGTCAGCTTTCGGGCACGTTTTCAACCGCACCAACCAGCGCATTGCCGCCGTGACGTCTGGTCTGGCCGGCATCGCTGCCCTCCGCGCCTTCTGCGCCGAAGTCCTGCCACTGGACGAGGAACGCGTCAACGAAGCCCGCATCGTTATCCCGTTTTGGCAGAAGGCACTCAACGACGCAGAGATGGCGGCCTTGCACAGCGAGTCGATGAACCAGTGGCACAACACCATCGCTGCCCATTCGGCAGCAGCCCGCGCGGCTGGCGAGATTGCCGCCCCCATTGGGGACGCCGCCGTCGCCGATCATCTGCTCAACATGATGCTGGGCGCCCAGATCGTGGCGGCACTTTCCCCCGCAGAGCACTTTGCCCAGGACCTTGAAGGGCAACTGGACAACTATCTGAGGTTGCTGGCTGGCTAACTAACTGGTGGCGCCTGATGCCACCACGCCGACGCCCAGTCCGGCGATAACCCCGCTGCTGACACGCTCGACGACGGTACTCACGTTGGGGCGCTTGAGCCACCGCATCGCCTTGAACGCCACCACTGCGATCATCGAGAGGTAGGCAAAGGCAATGACGGCAACCACGATGCCCAGGATGAGTGACGTGCCCATGGTGTCGCCGCCGTGCGGGATGAACTGCGGGACCACAGCCAGGTAGAACAGGCCCACCTTGGGGTTGAGCAGGGTGGAAAGGGCTCCTGCCCCCAGTGCCGCGAGCCGGCTGTACGGGAGGGGCGCCTCCTCAGATGGTCCGCCTGCCGTGGCAGCTTTACGGGACTTGATGAACGAAGAAACGCCGAGGTACAGCAAGTACAGGCCGCCCGCGATCTTCAGCCATCGGAAGAGCTCAGCCGACTGTTCCAACAGCGCGGCCAATCCGATGCCCACCAAAGCAGCCCACACAATTGCGGCACCTGCCGATCCTGCCGCCGCAGCGATTCCGGCGCTGGGCCGGTTCAGGGCAATACGCAGGACCAGGAACGTATCCGGGCCCGGGGTCACGGAAAGGACCAGGCAGAGACCGGCGAAGGCGGCGAGGGAAGCAAGAGTCACCCGCCAAATTATCCGGCACGCAGGGGCCCGCTGGAAAGCGTTCGCTTCCCGTCAAGGGCTGTTCGTGCATAGACAAGGCAACCGCCCGTGACGCCCACCACACTGGAAACATCGCCGCGTGCCTCACTGGCCGCCAAGACTTACTACCCGAGCGGAGTACCAATGGAGACTTACGACGCCCTCCTGGCCTCGATCACCCCGGCCCCCGGCCAGAACAGCCGCACGATTCTTGACCCCGCAACGGGTGAGGCTGTCGGTGAAGCCCCCGTCCACACTGTTGAAGATCTTGACGCCGCTGTTGCGGCTGCCGCAGCTGCACAGCCGGCCTGGGCTGCCTTGGGCCACGACGCGCGCTCCGCTGCGCTCATGAAGGCCGCCGACGCCGTCGAACGCTCTGCTGAAGAGCTCGCCCAGCTGCTCTCCCGCGAGCAAGGCAAGCCGCTGAATGGCCCGAACGCCCGCTTCGAAGTCGGCGCTTGCGCCGCCTGGCTCCGTGCCACGGCCGCCACGCCGCTGGACCCTGAAACCGTGGTGGACGATGGCGAAACCCACGCCGAACTGCACTACCGGCCCATCGGCGTCGTGGGCGCGATCGGCCCCTGGAACTGGCCCATGATGATCACGGTGTGGCAGATCGCCCCTGCCCTCCGGATGGGCAACGCAGTGGTGGTCAAGCCCTCCGAATACACTCCGCTGTCCGTGCTGGCATTGGCCACAATCATCAACCAGGAACTGCCCGAGGGTTTGCTGTCGGTGGTGTCCGGTGGCCGCGACGTCGGCGCCCGGCTGGCTGAACATCCGGCCATTGGCAAGGTCATGTTCACCGGCTCCACCGCCACAGGCAAGGCGATCATCCGTTCCTCGGCGGATACGGTCAAGCGCCTCACGCTGGAACTCGGCGGCAACGACGCCGGCATCGTCCTCCCGGACGCTGACCCGAAAGCTATTGCTGAAGGGTTGTTCTGGGGTGCGTTCATCAACACCGGCCAGACCTGCGCCGCGCTGAAGCGCCTCTACGTCCACGACTCGCTGTACGAGGCAGTGTGCACGGAACTGGCAGCTGTTGCTGCTTCGATGCCGATGGGCAACGGCCTGGACGAGAACAACGTCCTTGGCCCGCTGCAGAACCGCCAGCAGTACGACATCGTGGCCCGTCTGGTGGAGGCTGCCCGCGCATCCGGTGCACGCGTCCTCCTCGGTGGCAACCCCGACGCCGATCAGCCCGGCAACTTCTACCCCACGACCCTGGTGGCCGACATCGACAACGACAACCCGCTGGTGGCCGAGGAACAGTTCGGCCCTGCCCTGCCGATCATCCGGTACAGCACCGTTGACGAGGCCGTCGCCAAGGCAAACGCGCTCGACGTCGGACTGGGCGCCTCAGTCTGGTCCTCCGACGTGGCTGCCGCCCGCGAGGTTGCCTCCCGTATCCAAGCCGGAACCGTATGGATCAACAAGCACGGCGCAGTGGACCCCCGCATCCCGTTCGGTGGCGCAAAGCAGTCCGGCTATGGCTTGGAGTTCGGCGCGGAAGGCCTCAAGGCCCTGGGTGTTCCGCAGATCATCAACGGCTAGTCCCGGCCCGTGGCCCAACTGGGGGACAGATAACGTCGCTCTGAACCGTCATAGCGCCGTTATCTGTCCCCTAGTTGGGTTTGAGGGTGCTCCGCGTGAAAGCATGAGCACCATGGCCCAGAAGATTGCGTATCAAGGTGAACCGGGAGCCAATTCGGATCTCGCGTGCAAGGAAATGTTCCCCGAACTCGAAAGCGTGCCGTGTGCCAGCTTTGAGGACGCGTTTGAACTGGTTTCCACGGGCGAAGTCGAGCTGGCGATGATCCCGATTGAGAACTCCATCGCCGGACGCGTGGCTGACATTCACGTGCTGCTCCCGCAGTCCAAGCTGCAAATCGTGGGCGAGTATTTCCTGCCAATCCGGTTCGACCTCTTGGGCATTCCAGGCAGCACGATTGAAGGCGCAACCGAGGTTCACAGCCATATCCATGCTTTGGGGCAGTGCCGCAAGATCATCCGTGAAGCAGGCCTCAAGCCAGTTATCGCCGGAGACACGGCGGGATCAGCCAGGGAAGTGCGCGACTGGAACGATCCCCGCAAGCTTTCCCTCGCTCCTCCATTGGCCGCAGGCTTGTACGGTCTGGATGTCCTGGCCTCCGGCGTCGAGGATGACCCCACCAACACCACTCGCTTTGTGGTTCTGGCGCGGGAACGCGAAATCCCTACCAAAGAGGAGCTCCCGGGTCCCGCGATCACGAGCTTCGTGTTCCGTGTGCGCAACGTCCCCTCAGCGCTCTACAAAGCGTTGGGCGGTTTTGCGACCAACGGCCTGAACATGACCAGGCTTGAGAGCTACATGGTGGGCAACGAGTTCGCGGCCACCATGTTCATCTCCGACGTCGAAGGGCATCCTGGGGACGCACGTCTCCGCCGGGCGCTGGAGGAGCTGGAATTCTTCACCACGGAAGTGCGGATTCTGGGCGTCTACGCCGCCGACGGTTATCGCGAACGGAACACCGTCAACGCCTAGCTGCTAATTCCCGGAGCGGCCGTGCGCGAGTCCAGTCGGGAAGCCGAGGAAAGCTGGTTCGGGCAAAGCACAGCAGCCCGACTCCGCTTCTTCGTTGATGGCCTCGATCGGAACATCGCAGCTGGTTCCGGCGTCCGTGGAGCAGACTCCGGTTTCCGGCAATTCCAGATGCACCAAGTCCGCTGCTTGGTGGTCACCAGCCAGTGCAGCAGCGACGGAACGGACCTGCTCATAGCCCGTGGCCAGCAGGAAGGTCGGGGCACGGCCATAGGACTTCATGCCTACGATGTAGAAGTCTTTTTCCGGATGTGCCAACACCCTGGCACCGTGTGGAGGGACAGTGCCGCAGGAGTGGAATTCGGGGTCAATCAGTGGGCCGAGTTCAGTGGGTGCTTCAACGGCAGGATCGAGGTTGAGGCGGAGTTCGCGCAGGATCTCCAGATCCGGGCGGAAGCCGGTGCAGGGAACGATGACATCGACATCCAGCGTGCGTCCGTCAACGGATTCAACGCTCACTCCGGAATCGAGCGTTTTCAGGCCAACTATGCCGAAACGTGTGTGCAGTTGGATGTTGCCGGTTTGGACGAGCCTGCGGAGCCTCGCGCCGAGCTGGCCCCGGGCGGGCAGTCCATCGGCGTCTCCGCCACCGTACACCTTCTCTGCGGAGCCGCTTCGCACGGCCCACAGGATCCGGGTGTTGGGTTCGTCCTTGGCGAGGTCGGCCACATTGATCAGGGTGTTCGCAGCCGAGTGTCCAGCGCCCACGACGAGGACGCGACGGCCGGCAAAGCTGGTCCGGTCCCGCCCCGTGACGTCAGGAAGGGGCGAGGATATGCGGTCCGCCGCCGTGTCTTCGCCAATGGCGGGCAGACCTGAGGTGCCCAGTGGGTTACGGGTTGACCACGTTCCGGAGGCGTCGATGACGGCAGCCACTACGTGATCGCGCGTTTCGCCGTCTGCGTGCTCCACCCTCACCAGGAAAGGAGTGGTGTCCCGGTCACGGACGTGGGTCTTATCCAGTCCTACGCGGGTAACTGCGATAACGCGGGCGCCAGTCTGCAACCGAGACGCCATGACGGGCATAGCTGCCAGCGGGGTGAGGTAGTTGTCGATGAGTTCCCGGCCATAAGGCAGTGCCGTGGGGCGGGGAGATTCCCAGCCTGATTGTTCCAAGAGGCGGACGGCGGCGGCATCGATGTTGAACCGCCAAGGCGAGAAGAGCCGGATGTGGCGCCATTGTTCGATGGCGGCACCTGCAGCAGGTCCAGCTTCAAAGATGACTGGCTCGAGGCCACGTTCGAGCAAGTGCGCTGCTGCGGCCAAACCGACCGGGCCGGCACCGATCACCGCGACGGGAAGCTTCTTCGCTGGCTCCATGGTGTCCTCTTTCATCGTTGAAGATCCTCAGGCGCTTAAAGATCCTCAGGCGTGGGTGGGTTCTTCCACCAGTGCCGTAGCTATGCTGTCTGCGTCCTCAAGTGCCGCCAGAAATCGTTCAGCATCCAGCGCTGCAGCACACCCCGTTCCGGCGGCGGTGATCGCCTGGCGGTACCGGTGATCCACTGCATCCCCGCATGCGAAGACCCCGGAGAGATTGGTGCAGGTGGTGGGCGAATCGACTTTGATGTAACCCTCGGCGTCGAGGTCTACCTGCCCGGCGACAAGTTCGGTGCGGGGCAAATGACCGATGGCAACGAAGATCCCTGTGGCAGCCTGTTCCCGGGTTTCTCCAGTGCGGGTATCAGTGAGAGTCACTCCGGTGACTTTGGTGTCGCCGTGGATCTTGGTGACGGCGGAGTTCCAGGCGAAGCTGATCTTGGGATTGTCCTTGGCGCGCTGGGCCATGATGCGCGAAGCACGAAGTTCGTCCTTCCGGACCACGACAGTGACGGACTTGCCGAAACGTGTCAGGAACGTGGCTTCTTCCATGGCAGAGTCTCCACCGCCGACCACGATGATGTCCTGCTCCCGGAAGAAGAAACCGTCGCACGTGGCGCACCAGGATACGCCGTGCCCGCTGAGCTTTTTCTCCTCCGGCAGTCCGAGTTCTTTGTAGGCCGAGCCAGTAGCGAGGATGACAGCGGGCGCTTCGTGCGTCTCCCCCGCGCCGGTGACCACCCGCTTGAGGTGATGTTTCAGATCGACTTCTGTGACGTCGTCGAACACGATGCGGGCGCCGAACTTCTCGGCCTGCTCCTGGAGTCCGTCCATCAACTCGGGACCCTGGATACCGGCGGGGAAGCCGGGGAAGTTTTCGACCTCGGTGGTATTCATCAAAGCGCCACCCGCAGTGACCGAACCGGCCAGGACGAGCGGTTTGAGCCCTGCCCGGGCGGCGTAGATGGCCGCGGTGTAGCCAGCCGGACCCGAGCCGATGATGATCAGTTGTTCGGCGCTGATGTCATTACTCACGAGAATCTCTCCTATGGGGGAAGCCGGATTACCTGGAGGCAGGGATGAGGGAGTCGATCAGGCCCTCGATACGTGTCTTTATTTCATCCCGAATAGGCCGGACCGCGTCAACACCCTGGCCAGCTGGGTCTTCCAGGACCCAGTCTTCATACCGCTTGCCAGGGAAGTACGGGCATTCGTCGCCGCAGCCCATGGTGATGACGACGTCGGATTCCTTGACGGCTTCGGTGGTGAGTACCTTGGGGATTTCGGCCGACATGTCGATGCCCAGCTCGGCCATGGCCTCGACGGCGGCCGGGTTGACCTTGTCGGCGGGCTGGGAACCGGCGGAGCGGACCTCGATCTCGCCCTTGGCAAGAGTGGTCAGGAACGCGGCAGCCATCTGGGATCGGCCGGCATTGTGGACGCAGACGAACAGGACGGAGGGCTTCTTGCTGGTTTCAGTGGTGGTCATGCTTCTCCTCCAAGGGTGGGGCAGCGATCATCGCGGGGGTGAAATAGCGCTTGCGCGCCCAGAGGGCTACATACACAAGTGCAACAAGGACGGGCACTTCAATCAAGGGCCCAACGACGCCGGCAAGTGCCTGACCCGACGTGACCCCGAAAGTGCCAATGGCCACTGCGATGGCCAATTCAAAGTTATTGCCGGCGGCAGTGAAGGCGAGTGTGACGGTTTTGGCGTAACCGAGGTTCAGCCATTTGCCTATCGCGATTCCCGCCCCGAACACCACGAGGAAGTAGACCAGCAGTGGCAGCGCGATCCGGAGGACATCCAGGGGCCGGGCCATGATGGTTCCACCCTGCATGGCGAAAAGCAGCGTGATGGTGAACAACAACCCGTACAGCGCCCAGGGCCCGATCCTTGGAAGCATGTGGCCCTCGTACCAGTCGCGGCCCTTCGCCCGTTCACCCAGCCCCCGGGTGAGGAAGCCAGCTAGCAGTGGAATGCCCAGGAAGACCACTACCGATGCCGTGATCGCCAAGAAAGAGAAGTTCGCGCTGGTGGTGGGCAGGCCCAGGAGTGCCGGAAGCCACTGGAGGTAGAACCAGCCAAGGCCTCCGAATGCGATCACTTGGAACACCGAGTTAACGAATACCAGCACGGCGCCGGATTCGCGATCACCGCAAGCGAGATCGTTCCAGATCATCACCATGGCGATACAGCGGGCCAAGCCGACGATGATGAGTCCTGTGCGGTATTCGGGCAGGTCAGGAAGGAAAATCCATGCCAACGCGAACATGAATGCTGGGGCCAAAAACCAGTTGATAACCAAGGAAGTAACCATCAGCCGACGATCCGTCAGCACGCTGCCTGCTTGGTCGTATCGCACTTTCGCTAGAACCGGATACATCATGACCAATAGCCCAACGGCAATTGGCAAGGACACCTCGCCAACTTTCACCGCTTCCAACCACGAATTGAGGCCCGGGACGAGACCTCCCAAAAGCAGGCCGAGCGCCATGGCGGCGATGATCCACACCGGCAGCAAACGGTCCACTGCCGAAAGCCGTCCTACGACGGCGGCGCCGCCCTCAGGCTTACGGGCTGCGGTCTGCGTCGACGTGCTCACTAGGCTCCTGGAATTCTGCCCGGCAACAGCCAAGGCATTAGATTGATGAAGTTCGATATAAGTATCAGCATCCATATCGATGATTGTCAATCTATGTGCATAATGGGTGTATGGACTCCCCGCAAACCCTTCAGCTGCTACACGCGGACGAACTCCCAGCTGTGGATAGGCCGGCAAGTACTGGCGATGAAGCTTGCTGCGAGCCTTCAGCCCAGCCCTCCCTCGATGCTTATGAAGCCCAGGTCCGCGCCTCTGTGTTTAAGGCACTCGCTGATCCCAACCGGCTCCGCCTGTTGTCCATCGTCAAAAGCGCACACGGCGGCGAAGCGTGCGTCTGCGATCTCACCGAGCCCCTGGACCTCGGCCAGCCGACGGTCTCACATCATTTGAAGATCTTGGTGGATGCCGGCCTTCTGCACCGCGAAAAGCGGGGCACATGGGCGTACTACTCCTTGGTCCCGGGTGCCATTGAGCGGACTTCCGGCCTGCTGGAGACCCTGTGAGAAGCGAGACAACAGGGGCAAGGGAGACGACACCCAACATCCCGTCAATGCGCAACAGCGAGGTCCGGATCCGCAAAATGACCCCGCCCGATTGGCCGGTGGTCCGGGAGATCTTCACTGAAGGCATCGAGTCCGGGAACGCCACGTTCGAGCCCGCTGCTCCTGAGTGGGAGCAATTCGACGCTACAAGGCTCAAGGATCACCGGCTGGTCGCGGAAGCAGAAGGCCGGATCCTCGGTTGGGCAGCCGTATCAGCCATCTCCTCGCGTGCAGCGTATGCGGGCGTCGTGGAGCATTCCATTTATGTGGCCGGGGAAGCCCGTGGTTTAGGTGTAGGCAAGGCCCTTCTCCGCGCCCTGATCACATCCACGGAAGAAGCAGGAATCTGGACGATCCAGGCCAGCGTCTTTCCCGAGAATGAAGCGAGCCTCCGGCTGCACGTCGCGGAGGGCTTTACGGTTGTCGGCCGACGGAATCGAATCGCACGAATGCCTCTTGGCCCACTCGCGGGACAATGGCGCGACACCATAATGATCGAAAGACGCTCCGCGACTGTCTGAAACCGCCACTGTCTGAAACCGGAAGTGTCTGCGAAAAGGGAGAGCCATGGCTATGAGCGAGTTTCCGCAGCTTGGCTCTGCGAGCGCGGACCGCACGGTGCTGGGCAGCAAAGCAGCCACTCTTTCCGAACTCACGGCAGAGGGTTTCAAGGTGCCAGCGGGGTTCGTCGTCACATCGGAGGCGGTGGGGCAGGTCGGCAACAGTCTCCCCGGCGCTCTGAAAGTCGCTGCCGGCAGGATAGGCCCGGGGCCGTACGCTGTCAGGTCCTCTTCCGCCGCCGAGGACCTCGCCGGCGCTTCTTATGCAGGTCTCTACGAAACCTTTCTGAACGTTGAGCAGGATGACCTCGAGCATGCTGTGCGGCAATGCTTGGCTTCGGCAGGAGAACATAGAGTTGCAGCGTATGAGTCTGCGCTCGGAGCAGCGGACCCCAGCGATGCGGCAAGCCATTCCATGGCGGTACTCGTTCAGCAGATGGTTCAGCCCCATGCCGCAGGCGTTGCCTTTACTGCCAACCCATTGACAGGCGACGCCGAAGAAACCATTGTCACCGGAGTCGCCGGTCTTGGGGAGTCGCTGGTGTCGGGTGAAGCAGTCGGAGAGCAATGGACAGTCCGCGCAAGCGGGATCAAGTGCAACAGGGACGGCAACATCCTCACCTCGGACCAAGCACAGCAAGTAGCAGCGCTAGCCCGTCGGATCCAGGACCGAGCCGGGGTGCCGCAAGACATCGAGTGGGCGCTGGACCATGACGGTGCGCTATTCCTCCTTCAGGCCCGCCCCATGACGGCGCTTCCCACGCCAGCAGTGTGGACAGCTCCGGGCGAAGGCCTATGGGCAAGGAACTTCAGGCTCGGTGAATGGCTTCCAGATCCCATGACGCCCCTGTTCGAGGACTGGCTTCTGCGCCGGATCGAGTCCGGGTATCTCGACGGCATGGAAGACGATATTCAGGTGCGGGTGCCGTTTCGTTATGGCTCCGTCAATGGCTGGTACTACAACGCCCCGCCGATTCCGTCCCCACGGATTGTGGCGCCGTTGATAATTCGAAGCCGTGGTCGTCTGCCGTGGTTCCTTTTCAACGTCCTTCTCCGGGTCTCCCACAATCCGGCTGCGGCACACCGGGCTGTTCTCCATGCGCTGGAGTTGAAATGGCGCCACCAGCTGCTGCCGGAATATCGGGAACTCGTGCGCAGTGCCGAGCAGGAAGTGGACACCGCATCCCCGGCAAAGCTCATCGAGCTTGTGGATGCTATCGCCCGACATGCGGGAATCTACCTGTGGTCACTGGCCGTGGTGGGCGGATCTGCTTGGAAAATCGAAGGGGCCCTGGCCAGTTTCTGGAAAAAGCACCTGGCCGCTCCCATGGGCGACAAACCCGCCGGGCTGCTCGGTCATCAGGCACTCCTCCGCGGCCTCAGCGGCAGCACTGGCCTCAGCGACGGGACGACGACACCTCCGGACTCGGCCGTTTACTCCCTCGACTGGTACCACCCGACCTTCGGCGAGGCCGGCATCCGCAACCAAGAAGCGGATTCAACCACCGCAGGAAAGGATGCGCTTGACGCACAACGAAAGGCAGCCGAAGCCGCGGCGAGGGAAGTGCTGCTTGATAGTCCCAGGGCCTTGACCCGCTTTGATTCCCTCCTGACGATGGCCCAGTACTACGCCGCCCTACGGGAAGAACAGTCCCTTTACCTCACCTTGGGATGGCCGGTCTTGCGTCGTTGCGCCCAACGGCTGGGAGAAAACCTCGCCACCGCAGGAGCCATCGAGGACCCGCAGGACATCCATTTCCTCCACCTGAGTGAGGTGATGAACGCCTCGACGGACCAAAGCGAGCTGGTAGGAAACCGCCGCGCAACCTGGCAGATGCAACGGCGGCTGGACGCACCACTCATTATTGGCGAACCGGGCAGGTTCGGAGCTGATCCGGTGGCAAGCGCAGTTGACGCAGCCAGGACAACCCACGAGATACCCGCCGGTGCAATCGTCGGCCACCCGGCCAGCACTGGACGCGCCACGGGCAGGGTGCGGGTTATGTCAGACCTGGAGGAATTCGACAGCTTCCTCGATGGCGAGATTCTCGTAGCGCGATCCACCGCACCAGCATGGACGCCCCTTTTCGCTCGGGCCGCCGCGGTGGTCACTGACGGCGGAACCCTCGCCGCGCACGCGTCGCTGGTTGCCCGGGAGTACGGCATACCTGCAGTCGTGGGAACCGGCAACGCCACCAAGCTGCTCAAGACGGGCCAACGAGTCACCGTGGACGGAGGCGCGGGCTACGTCGTCGTGGACGAATGATTAACTGCCGCCATCGGCTCCTCCTCACGGCGACGCGTAAGCGCATGAGGCTGACGGCCAAGCTTCCGTGGCCACCAAATCCGGTCTCCGATGTCGTACGCGAGTGCGGGCACCAGTAGAGAGCGGACCAGAATCGTGTCCAACAGCACCCCGAAGGCCACGATGAACGCCAACTGCACCAGGAACATGATGGGAATGACTCCGAGCGCGGCAAAGGTAGCGGCCAACACAACACCCGCGGACGTAATTACTCCACCCGTTACGCCCAAGCCCCGCAGGATTCCAGGCCGTGTCCCGTGCTTCAGCGATTCCTCGCGCACCCTGCTCATCAGGAATATGTTGTAGTCCACACCCAATGCCACCAGGAACACGAAGCCGAAGAGGGGAACTGTGGCATCGGCGCCCGAGAAACCGAAGACCCCGTTGAAGACCCACGCTGAAACACCCATGGCTGCCGCATAGGACAGGACCACGGACAACACCAGCAGTACAGGCGCCACAACAGAGCGCAGCAGGAGAATCAGTATGAAAAGGATGACCACCAGGACGATGGGGATGATGACCACCAAGTCGCGCTGCGCGGTGGTGTTGGTGTCCAGCGCAGTGGCAGTGACCCCACCTACCAAGGCGCCGGCGTCGACCTCTTTGACCGCCACCCGCAATGACTTCACCGTTTCTTCTGCCTCCATCGAGTCGGCGGCAGAGTCGAGCGTCGCATTGATTAGCACCTTGCCCTCACGAACGGCAGGATCGGCCGGAGTCCCCGGAGCGCCGGTGATGGGCACATTTCCGTCGGCCAGGAGATAGGCGTCACCCACACCGTCGGCAGCTTTGACCTTGTCCAGCACTTCCTGCACGGCATCTTCGGAGGCGACCACGACGGCGGGGCTGCCGCTGCCGGCGTCGAAATGCCGCGCCAGCGCGTCCTGGCCGTCCACGGCGTCGGAGGCCGAGAGGATAACGTCCGTTTGAGGGACGCCGTTGGCCTTCAACTGCAGGACGCCTGCTGAGGCCACCAGGAGCAGCAGAACTGAAACCACCCATACGGTGCGCGGCCGGCGGGAAACCAGGGAAGCAGTTGCGCGCCACAGACCCTTTTGCCCCTCAAGTCCAGTAACCAGCTCGGGTTCGCGTTCGTCGTCGGGCAGGAGCTTAGGACGGAAGGGCCAGAAGGCTGCGCGGCCCAACAGTGCCATGAGCGCCGGCAGGAGGGTGAGCGCGGCGAAGAGCGAGCAAAGGATTCCGGCAGCTGCCACAGGGCCCAGCGCCTTGTTGGAGTTCAGGTCGGAGAAGAGCAGGCAAAGCAGGGCGATGATGACGGTCGCGCCGGACGCGAGGATCGGCTCGAAGGAGGCCTTCCATGCCGTGAGTACTGCCCTCGTACGGTTAGTGGTGTGGGTCAGGGCCTCGCGGAATCGGGCCACATACAGCAGCGCATAGTCGGTGGCCGCGCCAATCACCAGGATGGACAGGATGCCTTGGCTCTGGCCGTTCAGCTGGATCCAGCCCAGTTTGGCCATCGCGAACACCAGGAGAATGGCCGCGCAAAGCGCAAAAACCGATGTCAGGAGGACCGCCAGTGGCAGCACGAGTGAGCGGTACACGAGCAGCAAAATGACAAACACGGCGCCGAGCGCGACGAGGAGGAGGATGCCGTCGATGCCACCGAACGCGTTCACGAGATCAGCGGTCAGGCCCGCGGGACCCGTGACAAACGCTCGCATTCCCTCCGGGGCACCCGGCTGAACGACGTCCCGGAGCTCCTGGATCTTGTCGCGCAGTTCATCCGAAGACGCTATTGGCACAATGAATTGGACCGCTTTGCCGTCCTCCGAGGGAAGAGGCCCGACGACGGTGTCCCCCAGTTTGAGTGCCTCAATGTCGGCTTTCAGCTGGGCTGCTTCGCTGAGCTGGGCCGGGCTGAAAGCAGTCCCGTTCTCGACAATGACCACTGCAGGGATCTCCTTGGAGTCCCGGAACTTCGCCTGCCAGTTGCCTGCTTCCGTCGCTTCGGCGCCTGCTGGGAGGAACGAAGCCTGGTCATTGGAGGAGTCCTCGTCCAACCGCCCGAACGTTGGGCCGCCAATGCCGGCAATGCCAAGCCACGTGATGACAAGCGCCACAGGCACCAGCCAACGAAGCCAGAAAGGTACCTTCTGCGGGTTCATGAGTCCTTCTTCCGAGACGTGGGGAAGTCTTTATTCCATCACAGAATATCTCTACGATGGAACTATTCCAAGAGTGAACCATTTTACTGATGCCGGGTTCCTGTTTGGCGGGGAGTAATATCCGACAGGGCAGTTATTAAAAGCAATCGGGAGGGCAGGATGTCTGAGTTTCCAGACCCGCAGCCCGGTGTCGAACGCCCGGAAACAGCGGCACCCCAGGACTTGGTGCGGCTCCTTCAGGACTTCACTCTGGAAGCCAACCACTATGTCGACGCAGCCGGCGGCCGGAACGACATGCACCGGACGGATCTCAACGCCCTGGCAGTGATCATGCGACATTCTGCCGCGGGTCGTGTTGTCACACCTGGCGTCCTGCGCAACGAACTACGTCTGAGTTCTCCAGCCACTACCGCGTTGGTGGACCGGCTTCACGCGTCGGGACACGTAGTGCGCGAACGTGTCGGCACGGACCGGCGCCAGATCCAGTTGGTCATGACGCCGAAGGCCTACCGGGATGGAAGTGCCATGTTCATGCCACTGGCCATCCGCATGGGCCAGGCCATGGGCGCGTACAGTGCTGACGAACTGGATGTTGTCCGACGCTTCATGTCCGACATGATCGAGGCCACCGTAGCGGCCCGCACGGAAACCGCGGAGAACGGCAACTAACCGCATTCCGCCGAAATCCACCGGCGAAGTTGTAGCGTTTCCCTATGAACGCGCAGCAGCCTGAAGATGTCTACACCCACGGGCACCACGAGTCGGTTGTCCGGGCCCACGCCTCACGGACGGCCGAGAATTCGGCCGCGTTTGTCATTCCGCATCTCACCCCGGGGACGTCGGTCCTCGACGTCGGGTGCGGACCAGGCAGCATCACGTGCGATTTCGCGGGGCTGGTCGCGCCAGCTCAGGTCATCGGCCTGGACCGCTCGGCGGACATCGTCGCCCAGGCAACGGAACTGGCGAAGGACCGTGGCGTGAACAACGTAGAGTTCCGCACGGGCAATATCTACGATCTCGAGTTTGAGGACGAGACCTTCGATCTCGTCCATGCCCATCAAGTCCTGCAGCACCTCACCGATCCCGTCGCCGCCCTGCGTGAGATGCGCCGCGTGGCCAAACCGGGCGCGATCGTGGCAGTCCGAGACGCCGATTTCCACGGCATGAGCTGGTACCCGGAAGTCCCCGAGCTCGATGACTGGATGGAGCTCTACCAGAAGATCGCACGGCGCAACGGTGCCGAACCGGATGCCGGCCGTCGATTGGTCTCGTGGGCACAGCAGGCAGGCTTCGCCCAGGTGGCGCCCAGCAGCAGCAACTGGCTCTATGCCACAGCCCAACAGCGGGCATGGCAGTCCCGCGTGTGGAGCGAACGTGTCCTCCACTCCGCCTTTGCCGAGCAAGCCCTCGAGTACGGGTTCGCCAATGAGGCCGATCTCGCCCGGATCGCTGCGGGCTGGCACCGCTGGGGAGCCACGGACGATGGCTACTTCCTGATTCCCAACGGCGAGGTGATCGCCCGGGCCTAGGTTGCACGTGAAGGAACTTTCCAAAAAAACTTTGCCGAACCATGTAGAAAAGCGCCCCGCAGTTCCGACCCATGAGTGAAAGCACCCAAACAGGGCGCCACTTCATAAGGAGTTTGAGATGAAATACATGATCATGATGTTCGGGTCCGCCGAGGGCATGATGGAAACCGCCGATCCGGAGTGGATCAAGGAAATGATCGGGTTCATGATCCAGATCGACAAGGATCTCCGCGATTCCGGTGAACTCGTCTTTAATGCAGGCTTGGCCGATCCCGGCACAGCGAAGCTCGTCAAGCAAACCCCGGACGGCATCATCACCACCGACGGCCCGTACGTCGAATCCAAGGAATCGCTGATCGGGTACTGGGTGGTGGACGTGGCCAGCGAGGAACGCGCCGTGGAAATCTGCTCGAGCATCGTCAAGTACTCGCAGGTAGTGGAGCTGCGCGCTATCCCGGACGGTCCCCCGGAGGTCTAATTTGGCCGTTGCCCCACGCGAGGTTCCCCCACGCGACATTGAGGACCTGCTGCGCACCTTGGCGCCGCAGGTCCTCGGCGTGCTGGCGCGCAACCACGGACAGTTCGACGCCTGCGAGGACGCGGTGCAAGAAGCCCTCATTGAGGCCGCACTCCAATGGCCATCCGAGCTGCCTGCAAATCCGAAGGGATGGCTGCTGGCTGTCGCATCGCGCCGGCTGGTTGATGTGTGGCGCAGTGAAAGCGCGCGCCGCGCCCGGGAGGAACGCGTCGCCGCAATGGAGGTCAATTTCCAGGACGGCGCCGCGTCTGAAGCCGACGACACCCTGACCCTGATGTTCCTGTGTTGCCACCCCTCGATCAGCGCACCGTCGCAACTCGCCTTGACGCTCCGGGCCGTAGGAGGACTCACGACGGCGGAAATCGCCTCTGCTTTCCTCGTCCCCGAGGCGACCATGGGCCAGCGCATCAGCCGTGCGAAACAAGGGATCCAGAAGGCAGGCGCCCGGTTCGACATGCCGCCGGAGTCCGAGCGGAAGGCGAGGCTCGGCGTCGTACTTCACGTCCTGTACCTGATCTTCAACGAAGGCTACGCCGCAAGCTCGGGCGACTCACTGCAGCGCGAAGACCTCACCACCGAAGCGATCCGCTTGGCACGCCTGTTGGTGAGCGCGGCGCCGGGAGAGCTCGAGGCCACCGGTTTGCTCGCTCTGATGCTGCTGACGGACTCCCGTCGTGCCGCGCGCACCCTGGCTGATGGGATGCCCGTGCCGCTGTCCGAACAGGATCGGAGTTTATGGAACCGCGGGCAGATAGAGGAAGGCATCGCACTCCTGTCTTCCGTGCTTGGACGTGGCGCGGCTGGGCCGTACCAACTCCAGGCCGCGATCGCTGCGGTGCATGCGGAGGCGCCGTCTGATGCCGAGACGGACTGGCCGCAGATTCTCGCCTTGTACACAGTCCTTGAAGCCGTAGCGCCGAGTCCTGTGGTGACGCTGAATCGCGCCGTGGCTGTGGCCATGGTGAATGGGCCAGCCGCTGGGCTTGAGCTGCTGGCCGGGCTGGATTCGGCAATTGGTCGGTCGCACCGCCTGGATGCGGTGCGGGGCCACCTGCATGAAATGGCAGGCTCGCATGGGGAAGCTCGTGCCGCCTACCTCGCCGCCGCCAAGAAAACGGGCAGCCTGCAGGAGCGGCGGTACCTGATGGGGAAAGTTGCGCGAATGGACGAGCATTGACCCCATATAGTCGAACCCATGGAACAGCGCATACTTGGTAAGACCGGCAGGTCGGTGTCCACCGTTGGACTAGGCACGTGGCAACTCGGAGCGGACTGGGGCGATGTCACAGAGGAAGACGCACTTGCCGTCCTGGAAGCCTCGGTTGACGGCGGCGTCAGTTTCTTCGACACAGCCGATGTCTACGGCGATGGTCGAAGCGAGCAGCTGATCGGACGCTTCCTCCGCGCCAATCCCGGGCTGGACCTGATGGTTGCCACCAAGATGGGCCGGCGCGTGGACCAAGTGCCCGAAAACTACACCCTCGCCAACTTCCGCGAATGGACTGACCGTTCGCGCCGGAACTTGCAGCAGGACACCTTGGACCTCGTCCAATTACATTGCCCGCCCACCGCCGTCTACACGCGGGATGAGGTGTACGACGCCTTGGACACCCTCGTCAGCGAAGGCGTTATCCGCAACTACGGCGTCAGTGTCGAGCGGACTGACGAAGCCCTTGAAGCCATCAACCGCGGGAACACTGCGTCCGTGCAGATCATCCTGAACGCGTTCCGGCTCAAGCCGCTCGATGAAGTCCTCCCGGCAGCAAAGCAGGCCGGAGTCGGCATCATCGCCAGAGTGCCGCTGGCCTCCGGACTGCTGTCCGGAAAGTACACGCCGGAAACCGAGTTCGCGGAGAACGACCACCGCAACTACAACCGCGATGGGTCCTCGTTCGACGTCGGCGAGACCTTCTCGGGTGTCGATTTCGCCACCGGGGTAAAAGCCGCCCAAGAGTTCAGCGCATTAGTGCCCGACGGCGTCAGCACCGCCCAAGCGGCCCTCGCCTGGGTCATCGCCCAGGACGGCGTCAGCACGGTCATCCCCGGTGCCCGTTCTTCAGTCCAAGCACATGCGAACGCGGAGGCGGGAGCGATGCAGTCCGTAGGTTCAGGGCTCACCGCTGGGGTCCAGGACATCTATGATCGGTATTTCCGCGAAGCGATCCACCCGCGCTGGTAGCCGGCCTATCGCCGTCGGGCATGTACACAGGCGCCGCTGTCACCATCCACTGCGGGTGGGGGTGTGTCCTCTTCGGGCGTCATCGGGCATCGACATTTCAGCGCGTAGTCCCAGAAGCCGGATGGGACGGTCGGGCTCGATCCGCGCCGTAACGTCCAAGGCTTGCGCGAGGACTTCGTCCCGATCGAAGGTCTCTGGAATCTTCCTTGCGTAGGTCTTGGTGAAGAACGGGGCGTACCGGACTTTGAGGGTCAGCCCCACCACCGGCCGCCCCTCGGCCGCCACGTCTTCAAGGACCCGCGCTGTCAGCTCCTTGATGGCGTCGCTGATCTGGGAGGGCTCGGTGAGGTCCTGCTGGAACGTGGTCTCGCGGCCGTGTGCCCGGGCAACCCACGGGGTGTCGTCCACTTCGTTGGCACCCTCGCCTCGTCCGAGCTGCGCATACCAAGGGCCCATCTTGGGGCCGAACTCCGGGACCAAGTCCTGGGGATCGGACGCAGCAAGCTCGGCGACTGTGGTGATGTGGTGCTTTGCCAGCCGTTGCGACACCTTGGGTCCGACGCCCCACAGCTCCTTGGTGGGCTTACTGCCCATGACGTCGAGCCAGTTCTCTTTGGTAAGCCGAAAAATGCCAGCTGGTTTACCGAAATCCGTCGCATTCTTTGCCCGGACCAACGTGTCGCCGATGCCCACGCTGCAGTGCAACTGGGTTTGTTCCAGGACGGCAGCTTGGATCTGCCGGGCATACGCTTCCGGGTCCTCGGTCTCGATGCCAACAAAGGCCTCATCCCAACCGAGCACCTGAACCGTGGCTCCCGGCTGTGCGCGCAAGGTGGCCATCACTACGTGCGAGGCCGCCAGGTAGGCGTCCTGGTCGACAGGCAGAATGATGGCATCCGGTACTTTGCGTGCCGCTATCCGCAGAGGCATTCCGGAGCCGACGCCGAATGCCCTGGCTTCGTAGGATGCCGTGGATACCACGGCACGTTCCGTCGGATCCCCGCGACCACCCACAATGATCGGTTTGCCTGCGAGCTCGGGGCGCCGGAGGACCTCGACAGCCGCAATGAATTGGTCGAGGTCAACGTGCAGTACCCACGGGATTCCGCTCACGGCACCAGTTTGCCCTAAGCCGCGGCCTCCTGACCCTCTTTGGGCTCAGGGTGCGCTGAAATCAACCCGTTTGGGCTTCAATTGGCACTCTGGACGGCCAAACAAGGTCAGGAAGCAACGCGTCCAGACCACCCACCTCACCGGCATAAGCTGACATGGTGCAGTTTTCACTTTGGCTGGCCCTGGTTGGTGCCGGCACCCTGATCAGTTTCACTCCCGGCGCCGGTGCCATTTTCACGATGAGCAACTCGCTCAATTCCGGATTCCGTCGCTCCATCTGGGGCATACTCGGCCAGCAATTGGCCTTGGTTATCCACATCGTCATCGTGGCCCTGGGCGTTGGCGTGCTGGTTTCCAACTCGCCTGTGATCTTCAACATCATCCGGTACGCGGGCGCGGCTTACCTCGTATACCTGGGCATCCGGCAGTTCCTGCACAAGCCCGACCTGGACAAAGAGCAAGTCGACAGCCGCAAGAACGAGTCCGGGCTGTCCATGTTCCAACGCGGCATTTGGGTGAACCTGCTGAATCCCAAGGCAATTGTGTTCTTCCTTGCCTTCATGCCTCAGTTCATCAGGCCGGAGCAGCCGCTGCTTCAGCAATACGCAGTGCTAACCGCCACGATTCTGTTCATCGACATCATGGTCATGTGGTTCTTCTTCGCTTTGGCAGCACGTTCTTTCCAGCGGTTCACCCATGATGAGCGCGGCCAGAAGGTCCTCAACCGTGTCTTCGGCTGCCTGTTCGTCCTCGTGGGCATCTTGCTCGCCGTCATCCACTAGCCAGAACGACCCCAAGCGGATGCGGTGCTACCGTCAAGGGCATGGGACCGGACTGGATCGAACACCGACGCGCGGAGGACGGCGAGCACGTTGGATGGGTGAAGCCCGTCAATGATGGCTTCGTCGCCATGGACTTATTGGGCCGTCCGCGGACCGACGTTGTGGACTGGTTGAGCGCTGAAGAAATTCTCGATGATTTGGGGCTGCGCTACCTCGCTGACCCGCACGAATTACGGCTCGACGACGGCGACTGGCTGAGGGTCCGAATAGCCGAAGTCACTCCATCTGTGGTGCGAGTGAAAAAGGAAGATTGGGGCGATATGACGGCGCCCCAGGTCTATTTCACGGTGTCTCTGCCCGTCACCGAGGACCAGCTCCGCCCGCTATTGCCTAACCCAGCGTCGTAGACCCTCGAATCACCAGCGAGCTCTCCAGCGTCACGTGCGGCTCCTCCAAATCCCGGCCTTCCATGAGCCCGCGGAGTTGCTCTCCGGCCCTTCGTCCAAGCGGGGTGGCCGGCAGGTGCACGCTCGTGAGGCTCGGATTGCTGGTGGCTGAATACGGGAGGTCATCGAAGCCAGCCACAGCCAGTTCGGCAGGAATCCGGACGCCTGCCACACGCGCTTCCTGCAGCACGCCATAGGCATGGGTATCGGTACCGCAGACGACGGCGGTCACCCCCTCGCGCTGCCACGCCGGCCAGGCGCCGGCGAACGCGGCAGCGGCAGCACCGACGTCGATCGCGGTGCTGATGACATGCCCCTCGGCAACCAAAAGCCCGCAGGTGGCTGCTTCTTCAAGGAAGGCTTCCCTGCGGAGGTGGAAAGTGGTGGTGCCGGTGATCCCGTCCATGTAGGCGGCGCGGGTATGCCCGGACGCTGCGAGGTGACGCGCCAACTCACGCGCGCCTTGGGCGACGTCGAGGTTTACGGATGGTGCGTACGACTCGAGGCCGGGCGCGTCGAGGAGCACAAGCGGTCCTGCCGCGGACAGGTCCTCCAGAAACTCAGCACTGGGGGCGCCAACCAACAAGCCAGCCGGACGGAGTGCCAACAATCTGCGGACATCCTCAGCTTGCGGCGACTCCCCGGCATCGGTCACCGAGAGCAGCAATTGGTATTCCGGGCCAAGGGATTCCCGGACGCCCGCGATCACGTTGGCGAAAAACGGGTTGGACACGTCCGGCGTCACGAGGATGACGATGGAGCTGACCCCGCGAGCCAGCGAACTCCCAATGCTGTCCACTACATAGCCAAGTTCGGCGATCGCCGAGCGGACGCGTGAAATGTTGTCCTCGGATACGCGTCCTTGCGTCTTGCCGTTGGCCACCAAGGAAACGGTTGCAGTGGAAACCCCGGCCCGGGCGGCCACCATCGCAGCCGTTACACGGGGCGAGCGGGGGTTCCGCCGATCCAAGGTATCCATGCATCGATCGTAGCGTCGTTGGAGTGTGAACAGGGGCCCAAGGCATCAAGCGCTTAACGTGATGCACGTTAAGCGCTTGACGTAACCCTTGAAGCAGTGCCAGAATTCCCATGAATGCTTACTGCCCTGCTTTGGTTAGAACCTGGCAGGCCCCAATGACGTGGAGACAAAACGTGGACCCCAATCCGATGACAGCACGCAAGAAGATCATTCTTGACTGCGACCCCGGCCATGACGACGCAGTGGCATTGCTGCTGGCCCACGGCAACCCGGACATCGAGCTGCTTGCAGTGACAACGGTGGTGGGCAACCAGACCCTCGAAAAAGTCACGCGCAACGCCCTCTCGGTAGCCACCATCGCTGGCATCACCGGCGTTCCGTTCGCCGCCGGCTGTGACCGCCCCTTGGTCCGCACCATCAAAACCGCCCCCACCATCCACGGCGATTCAGGCATGGATGGCCCGGAACAGCCTGAGCCTGCTATCGAGCTGGACCCGCGCCACGCCGTCGACCTCATCATTGAAACCGTCATGGCACACGAACCGGGCACCATCACCCTGGTACCTACCGCGGGCCTGACCAACATCGCCATGGCCGCCCGCAAGGAGCCGCGAATCGTTGAGCGCGTCAAGGAAGTTGTCCTCATGGGCGGCGGCTACCACGTGGGCAACTGGAGTGCCGTGGCGGAGTTCAACATCATCATTGACCCCGAAGCCGCACACATTGTTTTCAACGAAAAGTGGCCGCTGGTGATGGTTGGCCTGGACCTCACGCACCAGGCGCTGGCCACGGACGAGGTGGTGGACCGCATAGCAAAAATCGGCACCAAGCCGGCCAAGTTCGTCATGGAACTCATGGACTTCTTCCAGAAGACCTACAAGGACGCGCAAGGGTTCGACTTCCCCCCGGTCCACGACCCCTGCGCAGTTGCCTACGTCATCGACCCCACCGTAATGACAATCCGCAAGGTGCCCGTGGACATCGAACTGCAGGGCAAGCTCACCCTCGGCATGACCGTGGCCGACTTCCGCGCACCCGCCCCGGAGGACTGCCACACGTCCGTGGCCGTGGATCTGGATCACAAGAAGTTCTGGGATCTTGTCACCGATGCGATCGAACGGATCGGCGAACCAACGCTCGACGGCGCCGCTGACGCCACCGCGGGTGCGAAAACCCCCGACAAGCAAGCCACCCTCGCAGTTGGAGAGGCAAAGTAATGTCTGTCCTCGCACCGGAAACCAAGTCCACCCGGGGTAACGTCACTGCACTCACGGTGGCCTTGCTGGCAGCCTGTGTTGCCTTCCAGCTCAACGCCTCCATGCTCAGCCCCGCTTTGGTCACCATCGGCAATGAGCTTCATACCGACCAAGCCACCATCGGCCTGTCCCAGACCTGGTTCTTCACGGCCGCAGCACTGTTCTCCCTCTTCCTCCCCCGCCTCAGCGACATCGTGGGCCGCAAGAAGATCCTTGTGGGCATGATGCTGCTGATGGCTGTCGGTTCGGTCATCGCGGCACTCGCACCGGATGTCACCTGGCTCTTCGTAGGCCGCATCATCCAGGGCGTCAGTGGTCCCACCGTGCCGCTCTGCCTCATCATGCTCCGCTCAGCCGTGAGCAACCCACGCAAATACGGCACCCTGATGGGCCTTATCACCGCGGTCAACGGTGGCGTGGCTGGTGTCGACTCGTTCGTGGGCGGCTACTTCGCCGAGAACTTGGGATTCCGCAGCATCTTCTGGCTCATGGTTGCCCTGGCCCTGGTGGCGACGGTCCTGATCGCCGTGCTGGCGGGAGAGAGCAAACCTGCTGCCGGAACCACCATGGACTGGCTGGGCGTGTTCTTCATCGTGATCGCGGTGGGCGCCCTCCTGACAGCCTTGAACGAAGGCTCCAAACTGGCCACGGCCTTCGACGCGGGGACGCTAACGTTGGCCATCGGCCTGATCCTGGTTGCCGGCGTCGCGTTCTTCGCTTTCTGGACTGTTGAAAAGCGCGCCAAGCAGCCCATGGTGGAAACCGTGCACCTGCGGCAGCGTTCCACGTGGGCGCCGCTTTTGACCACCACGCTGACCATGACGGGTATCTTCGCGGTCATCAATGGGATCGTCCCGGCATTCGTTCAGGCGGCCGAACCCGGTTTCGGCGTGGGCCCGACCGAAATGTCGCTCATGATCCTCACGCCGTACGCATTGCTGGGTTGGCTCTTCGGCCCGATCAGCGGCAGGCTCGCCCCTGTCCTCGGCTACACGAAGGTCCTTCGCATCGGCCTGCTGGGCAGCCTTGTGGCCCTGGCTATCATCGCGTTCTTCGGCTTGAACAACCTGCCGATGATGATCGTGGGCACGGCCTTGCTGGGCATCATGTACGCCGGTACCGTCAACATCATGCTGAACGGACTGGGCGTGGTCCTCTCGCCCCAAGGCAACCCTGGCTTCCTCCCCGGAATGAACGCGGGCGCCTTCAACCTCGGCGCCGGTCTGAGCTTCCTGGTCCTGCCTGCGGTCCTCGTTGCGACGTCCGCACTGGGCGACGCCAAGGCGTCGTACCTCACCGTCGTGGTGGTGGGTCTCGCCATCACCCTGGCCGCCTTCGCAGCCTCGCTGTTGATCCCGAAACCTCTGGATGCAGAAGTCGCCGAGGTTCCAGAAGTTGCCGAGGCAGAAGCCGTCGAAGCCGAGGCAAGCAAATGAGCACCGACACCAGCGCGCCCACGGCGGGGATCGTCGTCCTCGGGTCCCTGAACGCTGATCTGACCATCTACTGCGACCGCCTTCCCAAGCCCGGCGAGACGGTCCACGGCAATGGTTTCGCCGTCAACCCTGGCGGCAAGAGCGCCAATCAGGCGGTGGCGGCCAGCAAGCTCGGCGGCCAGGTCAGCCTGGTTGGCGCGGTGGGCGACGACGCCAACGGCACGATGCTCCTGGACTCCACCGCCAACGCCGGTGTGGACGTCACCCGCGTCCGGCGCTCGGACGCCGCGACGGGCGTCGCGGTCATCTCGGTGGATGCCAGCGGCGAGAACAGCATCATCATTTCGGCCGGGGCAAACGGGACTCTGACCCCGGCAGACGTGCGCGCGGCAGCGGACGCCATCAACAATGCTGCCGTTGTTTGCCTCTGCCTTGAGGTCGCGATCGATACCGTGATCGCCGCTGCACAAGCAGGGCACGACGCCGGCGCTACCGTCATCTTGAACCTCTCGCCTTACGCGGAGGTACCCGAGGTTCTGGCCGGGTTGAGCGACGTGCTGCTGGTCAATGCGCACGAGGCCTCACTGTTCCTGGGCGGCGAAGCCGACGTTCCTGACGCCGACGCGGAGGCCGAAGCATGGGAACCTGTTCGCAGCCAGTTTGCCGACAGGGGTTTGCAGCGCGTGCTGGTAACGCTGGGCGCCCACGGCTCTGTTGTGCTGGATTCGTTGGCCCGGGGTACCCAGGACCAGATCACCCGTATTGCCCCTACCCGCGTTTCGGCCGTAGACACCACCGGTGCGGGTGACGCATTCACGGGAGCTGTCGCGGCACGACTGGCTGCCGGGGAATCCCTCGCCGACGCCGCTGGCTTTGCCTCAGTGGCTGCCGCGTTGGCCGCCACGAAGAAGGGCACCCAGGCCGCTTACCCGACCATTGCCCAGGTAGAGCAGCTGCGGGGCGTTTAGTCCCAGCGCTCCCACCCAACTGACTGGCAGTTGTGGTTGTTCTCAACGCTCAGAGCAACCACAAATGCCAGTCAGTTGGTCTTTAAGCAGACTTACGGGCGGCGCGCTCCACTGCCCTGCGCGTCAGTGCACCGTGGCCGGCAAACAGCCGTGGGACCACAAAATAGACGGCAGCCGGGACCACCAGGGCTGTCAGCAAGAGTGCCCGCAGAATCGGGTGCCACGGCTCCATGATCGGCCCGAGCAACAGCATGCCGATGGAAACCAAGGGGAAGATCGCCATCCAGGTGATGAGGGCCCGCATGTGCACGGACGGCGCTTTCGGCTGGGCCGGTGGAGCGATTTCAGCAGCGTCCGTTTGGGCAGTAGCTTGAGGGGTCATGGCATTCTCCAACCAGATAGTTGTAATTAGCTTGGTCTCACAATAACCACACTTGCCAATAATTACAACTACTTAGTTGGGAAATGGTAATCTGATACTTATGGCATGGGACACAGAGCGCACCAAGTCACTCCTGCTCGAGGCGGCGACCTCGGAGTTTTGCACCCGAGGACTTGCCGGGGCGCGGATCGATCGAATCGCCGCAGAGGCCGGCGTCAACAAAGAACGCATCTACCAGTACTTCGGCAACAAGAACGGCCTTTTTGATGCGGTTATCGTCGCTGCGCTCAGCTCCCTCATGGATGAAGTACCCATCCACGGCGAGGGCCCAGCGGCCATGGCGGACTACGCCGGCCGCCTGTTCGATCATCATCAAGAGGACGCCACCGCGCCACGCCTCCTCTTCTGGGAAGGCCTGGAACGCGGCACGGAAGTTGTGGGCCTGCCCAAACGAATGGCCAACTGCGCCTCCAAGGTCAACAGCACCATTGCAGCCCTCCCCGGAATCTCAAGGGAAGACGCCGGCGATCTCCTCATCACCATCGTGAGTCTTTGCGATACCGCCCCGGTGTTGCCTGCACTTGATGGACTCATGGCCGGGAACGACCCCGGCCGCCTCGAGAGGCGACGCGCCGCCGTCGTACGCACCGTCTATCTGGCCGCCTCCGCGCTGGTTGCCGAAGCAGCGTCGGACGGGTCAGCAACCACAGAAACGGTGCCCACCCCCTACACCCTGTGACAGCTTTGACAGGAAAAGTGACTCCGTTGTGAAGTGGCCCCTAGCCAAGAAGGGGTGCCATCAACCATGCTTGCTGCATGTACTCAACGACGAGCCCATACCGCATCATCACGGTCTGCACTGGCAACATCTGCCGCTCGCCCATGGCAGCGCTCATGCTTACCGAAGCCTTCGAAGCGGAAGGGCTCGGCAAGCTGATAGTGGTGGACTCAGCGGGCACCACCGGGTACGAGGTGGGGCACCCCATCGATCCCCGGGCAGCCCGCAAACTGGCCGCCCACCACATCGCTTCGGAGGACCACGTCGCACGCCACTGGAGGCGCGAGTGGTTCGCTGAGCGGGATCTCATCCTGGCACTGGACGTCGATCATTTCGGCTGGCTTCAGGAGGGCGCCCCGGATCGCGACTCCTTGGCCAAAGTCCGGATGCTGCGCAGCTTCGATCCCGTGATGGTTGGGCGCAGCTCCCTGGATCAGGGCATCGAGGATCCCTGGTACGGCGGTCATACCGACTTCGACAACACCTGGACCCTTATCAAAGCCGCTATTCCAGGCATCGTGCGCTACGTGAGCGCCGCAATTACAGAACAGGCAACAGGAGACTCCGGACGTAGCGCCGGCGATGCCCGAAACGAAGCCAGCGAGCACCAGCAGGTAACCTCTATGTCATGACCCCTGCACCCGTGATCATCGCCGTGGACGGGCGGTCCGGCGCGGGCAAGACCACGCTGGCCGTTGAACTGGCGGCCCGCCTTCGGGAGCACCACAAGGTTTCCCTTTTCCATCTGGAAGACATCTATCCCGGATGGAACGGCCTTGCCACAGGCATCGAAAGATACGTCGCAACGGTCCTGACACCTTTGAGCCAAGGCGACGCGGCGGAGTGGGTCAGCTGGGATTGGGAACGGCATTACGACGGCGCGCTTCACGTAACGTTGCCAGCCGAAATCGTGATCGTGGAGGGCGTTGGCTCCGCAGCGAACGCGGCACGCCCCATGCTGGACGCCGTCGTCTGGGTCGAATCCCCCGGTGACGATCGCCGTCGTCGGGCTTTGGCTCGTGACGGAAATACCTACGAACCTTATTGGGACAGCTGGGCTGCCCAAGAGGATATTTGGCTGGAAGCTGACGAGGTAATCGGCGCAGCAGACATCCGGGTCCAGAACCTCGCGGATGGCAACGCCCCGGACGACGTCCTGCAGGCAATGCGGTACTTGCCGTCGTTGTCAGCGATCCTCTCGCCGGAACTCAGCGCGCGTCGAGGCCTGCAGCTCCGGTCCGAAAAGATCAGCGCAGTTCCTGACGCCGAGGCGCTCTTTCAGAACCTCTACGGTTCCTCGACCAATGCTGTTTGGCTGGATTCCTCCAACGCTTCCGCGGTTTCAGGGACGTCCCAGGCGGCTGCCCGCAGCCGCTTCAGCATTCTGGCGGACGACGGCGGCACGTTCGGCCAGTCCGTCCAGCACCGTCAAGGAATCACCAAAGTGACCGCCGGAACAGCCACTGTGGAAACTTCCGGACCGTTCTTCCGCTGGCTCGATTCTGTTTGGGGACGCCGGGCCGTGCGGGCACCCCGCGGCTACGATGGCCAGTTCACGCTCGGCTGGCTGGGCTATCTGGGCTACGAGCTCAAGCGGGAAACCGGTGGCAACGACGTCCAACCCGACACTCCCGACGCAGCTCTGCTCTTCGCTGGGCGGGCCGTGGTGCTGGATCATCGCGAGCACACTGTGTGGCTGCTCGCCCTGGAAGCGCCCGACGCCGATGAGTGGTTGCGCCAGGCACGAACCGCCGTCGGGGCTGCTTCAGCCGCCCCGGCTGCCGCCGTCGTGTCCGCTCAAGGGGCGGCTCCGGAATTTACCTGCCGGGATAGCGCGACGGACTATAAGAGCAAGATCGCCGACGCCCAGCATGAAATCAGCGAAGGCAACTCGTACGAGATTTGCTTGACCACCATGCTTGAAGCCCCTGCCGGCGGGCTTGATCCGTGGCAGAGCTATCGGGCGTTGCGCCGCCGCAATCCGGCACCATTTGCCAGCTACCTTCGGTTCGGCGAGCTGGTTGTCGCGAGCACCTCGCCCGAGCGCTTCCTGCGGATTCTCTCCGACGGCGGCATGCGGGCCGAGCCGATCAAGGGCACGCGTGGGCGTTCCGCCGACCCCACGGAGGACGCCGAGCTGCGCCGCGACCTGGAGACCTCGCTGAAGGACCGCGCGGAAAACATCATGATCGTGGACTTGCTGCGCAATGACTTGAGCCACTTCGCGATTCCAGGCTCGGTGACGGTCAGCAGGCTGTGCGCGATCGAAAGCTACGCCACGGTCCATCAAATGGTCAGCACCGTGGACGCGCACCTTCGACCGGGCGCTCCGCGGGCAGAGGCTTTGGCTGCCGCCTTCCCGGCTGGGTCAATGACCGGTGCGCCGAAGATCAGCACCATGGACATTCTTGACCAGCTTGAGGCGGGCCCCCGCGGTATCTATTCAGGAGCGATCGGCTACTTCTCCCTGAACGCTGCCACGGACCTCGCCGTCGTGATACGCACCCTGGTGGTCAATCCGGACGATGACGGTGTGCGAACACTCAGCCTTGGCGTCGGCGGGGCAATTACTGCAGATTCTGTGGCAGATGACGAGTACGAAGAGATCCGGACCAAGGCGTTTGGCGTGATGTCGACGCTGGGGGCTGACTTCCCAGGCTGAGCAGCCTATTGGAGCGTCGCCGTCAATCTCGCGACGTTATCCACATACTTGGCCAACGGGGGTCTATCCATCCAGTCATCCAACGTAAGCTCACGGGATACCTCGCGATACGTGGATTCCACGGCCCGCATGAGGTTCACGGTTTCGGCGCCCAGGAGCATCACCGAAACCTCCATGTTCAGGGAGAAGGAGCGCATGTCCATATTGCTGGAGCCGAGAACCGCAACTTCGTCGTCGATGGTGAAGTGCTTGGCGTGGAGTACGTACGGAGCGCGGTACAGGTAGATGCGAACACCTGCTCCGAGGAGAGCCTCGTAATAGGACCGCTGGGCGTGGTGGACCAGGAATTGATCGCCCTTTTCGGAGACAAAGAGCTCCACATCAACGCCACGCTGAGCCGCAGTGGTGATCGCATAGAGCAGGGAGTCATCAGGCACAAAGTATGGGCTGCAAATGGAGATCCTGTGCTGCGCCGAGTAGATCAGCGTATTGAACAGGCGAAGGTTGTTTTCCGTGGCGAACCCCGGCCCGCTCGGGACCACCTGGGCCGTGACACGTCCCGGGGACGGTTGGGATGGAAGACGAAGCTGGCTTTCGAGTGACTCGTCGGTCTCGCTGAGCCAGTCCGTGGCGAAAACTACGTTCAGGGTGGCCACAATCGGGCCCTCAAGCCGGGCCATGAGCTCCACCCATTGGCGGCCGGCGCGGCGATGCTTGGGGTTGTTGTAGGACGGTTCAATCAGGTTCTGCGAGCCCGTGAACGCCAAGGTACCGTCGATGACCAGGATCTTGCGATGGTTCCTGAGGTCCGGGCGGCGCCATTGGCCGTGGATCGGAAGCAGGGGCAACATTCGCTTCCACTGGATCTGGCCTGCCTTGAGCCGGCGGACCAGCCGACGGTAGCCCTTGATGCGCAACGTTCCGATGTGGTCGAAGAGCAACCTGACGGTGACACCGCGCTCGGCGGCCTTCTCCAGTTCGGTGAGCAACTCGTCCGTCACGAAGTCGCTGCTCATGATGTAGAACTCCGCGTTGATATAGTCCGTAGCTTCCCGCACGGCCTCGGCCATGGCTTTGATGGACTCCTCATAACCAGGAATAAGCTCCACCTTGTTGCCGTCAACCATGGGCAGCGAGCCAAGGCGGTGGTTCAGCTCACCTGCGGACTTCACCCACTCCGGGCCGGAATAGGTACTCACGGGGTCGGACAGGTCAGAGGTCACCGCCCGAACGCGATGATTAACTTGTTCCTGCTGCTGACGCCGCCGCTTGGACAAGCGGAAATTTCCAAAAAGCAGGAAGAGCACGAATCCTACGGTCGGGACGAGGAAAACAGCCAGAAGCCAGGCCATGGCCGTAGTGGGGCGACGGTTACCGGGGATGATGCCCAGCAGAACGATGCGCATGATGACTTCCGCAATGGCCCAAGCACCCAGAAGCCACGTCCACTCCAGGCCAATCGGAAAAGGAAAAAGCACTCCACAACCCCCACGGTCCAAGAACTAACGGTAACCACAGCCTATCCGCCCGGCCCTTTGGAGGGCCGCACTAAGCTTGGAGCATGACTTCTCCTGCCCCTACGGTCCTCGTTTTCCTGGACCCGGCCTTCGAAAACGGCCGCATTGCCGATTCCAGCCAGCCCCAGCTCATGGCCACTGACCTCGGCGCTACCCGTGGCGATGGCGTGTTCGAGTCGCTGCTCGCCGTCCAGGGACGCGCACGCAAAGTGCAGGCACATCTGAACCGTCTGAGCAGTTCTGCGGCGGCTTTGGACTTGGCGATCCCGGAGCAGGATGCCTGGCGACGAGCAATTGACACGGCGATTACAGAGTTCCGCGGTAATTACCCGGCACCCACGCCCGAAGAGGACGAAGTCGTCGTCAAGCTGATCGTCACCCGCGGAATTGAAGGCGCGGCGAGCCCCACATGCTGGGTACAGGCTTCACCCTCACCCGCAGGCAGCCGCCGACAGCGCGAGACGGGTATCGACGTCGTGCTTCTGGACCGTGGCTTTGACACCGAAGCCGGCGAGCGCGCGCCGTGGCTGCTGCTGGGAGCAAAGACACTGTCCTACGCGGTGAACATGGCGGCGCTGCGCTACGCGCACAAGCAGGGTGCCGATGACGCCATCTTCACCTCCACGGATGGTCGTGTCCTCGAGGGGCCGACGTCCACCGTGTTGCTTGCCCACCTGGACACAGTCGACGACGGCGACGGTTCCGTCAGGACGGTTCGCCGGCTCATCACGCCGCAGCACGATAGTGGAATCCTTCCGGGCACATCGCAGGGCGCACTGTTCGCCGCCGCGAAGGCTGCAGGGTGGGAGCTCGGCTATGGTCCGCTGGTGCCGCAGGACCTGTTCGATGCCGACGCCGTTTGGCTCATATCGAGCATCCGCTTGATCGCGCCGGTGAATCACATTAACGGCCAGGAGATCGGTACGCCCGCTGTCCGGAAGCAGCTCACAGAAGAACTGAATGAGTTGTTTGCCGGAATCGAGTAATTCCGGCCGGCCAGACTGAGGCCTACTTTGCTCCGCTTGGAACTTAGCAGATCACAAGTAGAGTAATTGCTCGCATGACTCATTGATAAGGAATTCTTTGCCTCAGCATTGAGCTTCACAGAGGTTCAATCGCGTTCCTTATCCTCCTTGAAATGGGTGTCCGTCGTGTGATGAATCTTGTTCTCGTGTTAGTTGGATCACGTCCGCCTGACACCACTTCAGACTTTGCTGGCTAACTTCCCGGAGGGAATATGGGACACAGCTCCCCCACAACAGCCGAGGCATCGGCACCCGAGGCCCAGTCGGAGACTGGCGCCTCACAGACAGGACTTCGCCGGTCCATGGAGGCCCGGCACCTGGTGATGATTGCCATGGGTGGCGTCATTGGCTCAGGCCTGTTCGTCAGCTCGGGATACACCATTGCCACCGCGGGCCCCTTGGGCGCCGTTCTCGCGTTCCTCATCGGAGCCGTGGTGGTCTACCTGGTGATGGCATGCCTCGGGGAACTCGCCGTTGCGTTCCCCGTTTCAGGCGCCTTCCACATCTATGCCGCCCGAACCATCGGACCTGCCACCGGCTTCGCCACGGCCTGGCTGTACTGGCTTTGCTGGGCCGTAGCGTTGGGTTCGGAATTCACTGCCGCCGGCCTGCTCATGCAACGCTGGTTCCCGGGCGTCGACGTCTGGATCTGGTGCTTTATTTTCGCCACCGTCCTGTTCACCCTGAATGCCATCTCATCGCGCGTCTTTGGTGAATCAGAGTTCTGGTTCGCGCTCATCAAGGTTGCCGCCGTCGTCGGCCTGATTCTCCTGGGCGGCGCCGCTTTGATGGGCTTCCACCCGCTCGCCGCTGGCGAATACCCCTCGCTCACGAGCAACTTCAGCACGCCCGAAGGGCTTTTCCCCAACGGCTTCACGGGCGTGTTCGTGACCTGCCTGGCAGTGTTCTACGCCTTCTCGGGCTCCGAACTGATCGGTGTGGCCGCCGGCGAAACATCCAATCCCGGCGCCAACATCCCCAAGGCCATGCGGACCACGGTCATCCGTCTCATGATCTTCTTTGTCGGGGCCATTACCGTCATCGCAGCGACCATCCCGTATGAGAAGGTCAGCGTGGACGAAAGCCCGTTCGTCACCGTCTTCTCCATGCTCGGCATTCCGTTCGCCGCGGACATCATGAACTTCGTGATCATCACTGCGCTGCTGTCGGCGGGAAACTGTGGACTCTACTCCTGCGCCCGCATGCTCTTCTCGCTGGCCGACGAAGGACACGCACCCAAGGCGTTCAGGAAGCTGACCAAGCGTGGGATCCCGATGATTGCCCTGTGCGTCAGCATGCTCGGCGGCTTGGCCTCGCTGATCAGCAGCATCGTTGCGCCGGCAACCGTGTACCTGGTGCTTGTCTCGATTGCCGGCTTCGCCACTGTGGGCGTGTGGATGTCCATCGTTGCCTCGCACTTCGTGTACAGGCGCACGTTTATCAAGAACGGCGGCGACCTCAGCACGCTCCCGTACAAGGCGCCGCTCTTTCCCTTGGTTCCGATCCTGGCGTTCGCGCTATGCGTAGTTTCCTTGATCGGCATCGCGTTCGACCCCAACCAGGTGGCGGCACTGCTCTTCGGCGTCCCATTCGTAGGCGCCTGCTACGCGTTCTTCTACTTCAAGTACGGACGACGCCGGTCGCTCAAGAAGGCTGTCGGCGTCTAGCAGCCGTGGCTTCCTGACCTTCTTTGACGGCAGATCAGCCCCTGCGCAACCATTTCGGGTTGCCCAGGGGCTGATGTTCTTTGAAAGTAGGTCAGGCCGCCACACGGCCTGCTGAATTCAGGACTTCGGCTTGACCGTCCTGACCGGGTGCTCGCTCAGGATGGACAGTCGGTTGAAGGCATTGATCCCAATGGCTGCCATGCAGAGGACACTGATTTGCTCGTCGCTGTAGTGTTCACGGGCCCGCTCGAAGAGTTCCGTGCTCGGCCGTGACGTGCTCATCCGGGTGATCTGCTCCGTGATTTCCATGGCCAGCCGTTCGGCCGGCTCAAACAGCGCCACTTCCTTGTAGACAGCTACCAAAGACAGACGCTGTTCCGTTTCGCCGTACCCCAACGCCCTGCGATGGTGCAGGTCCAGGCAGAATGCGCATCCATTGATCTGCGAGGCAAGGTAGTTCAGAAGTTCGATGGTCCGGCGTGGGACACCTGTCCGGTCGGCTTCCCCAATCACCTGCTGGGCATAGTGGCTCAGTGTTGCGTAAAGCTCGGGCTGTTGCTTATCCAGATAGCCGGCGAGACGTGCTTTTGTTTCCTGTTCAGGCATGCTTGGAGCCTAGCGCAACAGGCAGGGAGTGCTGGTCCGCCCAGGGAGCATCCCCGCTTTGGAATGCCAGCCTCATCCAGTGCAAACGCGTCCCACCAGCCCGCATTATTGACTAATTTATGACCACTTCATCACATACTGAAAATGATACTTGACTACTAATCATGGCAAATGACGCACGCACCCAACGACGCAAATAAATACGCTCCCAGTATCTATTGCGTGCCCCTTCCAACAGTGGTTCACTGAGGCGCAGTGATCCCTGCTGGGGCGGGAGAACTCCCTCTCTGTCCGGCAGGACACACTGTTTTCACTACGCCGTGAGAACAGAATGTTGATGGAGGGCATCATTGTGAGTGCAGTTTCTTCGTCCCAGAATTTCAATCACGGATTTCCCACGCCCGGACCCCAGGACCCGTCTCCGCAGAAGGTCATGGATCACGTATTCTTCCTCAGCCAGGAAGAATGGAAAGACGTCCGCGAAACGGAACAATTCGACCATATAGTCATCGGCAGCGGGTTCTGCGGGTACGCGTTCGCAGAGAGGACCCTGACGATTAACCCGCAAGCCAGGATCCTGGTTATTGAGCGGGGCCCGTTCTTCTTGCCCCAGCATTTCCAAAACCTTCCGTTGCCCTACCGCGAAACCCTTGGCGGGCTTTCTGAAACATTCCCCTGGACGCTGGCTGCAGCCACGGCCAACCAACCCGCTGGCAAGATCTCCTGGCAGCACGGCATGGTCCCCTTCTATGGTGGCCGCTCCATTATGTGGAGTGCCTGGTGTCCGCGCCCTGAGGAGGATGAGATGCGTGGATGGCCACGCGCGGTCATGGATGCCGCAAAAGCGCATTTCACCACTGCAGAGGACCTGCTGAATGTGGTCAGCGCCGACCAAATCGACGCCGGGGCGTCTGCCGACGTCGTGGATCTCATCAACAACGTGCGTCCCGTTTACGGGATCATGCAGAAGGCACTTCAGGATCGGCTGGCGGTCGGTTTGCACAAGATCGATTCCGCCACACGATCCATGCCAGCACCGCTGGCTGCAGCTTCGGGCGCAACCTCAGGCATTGACTTCGCCAAATTCTCCACGCCGTCGGTCCTGCTTGAGCTGTCGGACAAGCAGCAACGGTTGGCAGCGGCGGGCAAGGGATCGCCGCTCCGCATCATTACCGACTGCACGGTGAACACCATCATCCAGCAGGACGGCCGGGCCACTGCGCTGGATACCACCCGGGGCGTGGTGAACATCGGGAACGCAAATCTGGTACTTGCCATGGGCACGTTGCCACCTGCCACTCTGATCCTCAATTCCTTCCCGGAAGTACCTGGAGTTGGCGAGCAGTTCAGCGCCCACTTCATCACGTCCATCGTGGCCAGGGTCCCCCGCAAGGACTTCGACTTCAGCGAGGCCCTGGGCGAGTTGGAACTGGCCGCCATCTACCTGGCAGGCATGAGCCCCGCTGGGATGCAGTACCACGTGCAGCTTTCAGTGCTTTCGGACCGGAGCCCGGACAAGAACGCCCAGAAGTCTGAGCGTTACGCACCAGACGTCGTTGCCACCGCATCGTTGGCCCAGCTGCAGTCGTCAGAGGATTACTTGGTGTTTGTATGCGCCGTACTGGGCGAACTGGACATCGATAACCCGGAAAACCACCTGCGCTACTCCGGCGGATCCGACCCCACCAACAACGTGACTCTTCAAGTCCTGGCCAACTCCACGGACGATGCCACATGGGACACCATGGACGAAGGCACCTTCCAGATGTTGGAGCGCGTCTTGTCACCCGATGGCGCGGATCATGTGGAGTATTGGCACGGCGACCCGGACACCGGAACCTGGGGATCGGACCGGCCCGGCATTCCCGAGCGCCGCGTTCCGGGACTGGTGCACGAGAGCTCCAGCCTTCCAATTGGGGAGGAAGAGGACTCCACCGTCGGCACCGACTACCGCCTCAACGGCGTCGAAAATGTCTACGTAGCGGGTGGTTCACTATGGCCGACCGGCGGGTCCTGGAACCCAACCATGACAATGGTTGCGTTGACGCAGGACCTGGCCGAGCGGTTGGAGGCCGACGGCGGCACGGGACTTGCGCTGTGACCGCGGTTCCGGCTCTGGATCCGGCAGTCCTGCCCACCTTGCCCCCGATGACAGTCGCGGACGTCCTGGACAGGCAAGACGGCGTGTACTGGGTAGTCAAGGACGCGAACTCCGTTTTCCTGTGGGTGAACCAGAACTTCGCCGACCTCGTGGGGATGACCAAGGACCAACTGATCGGGCATCAGGACTCACGGGCGGCCCATGTTGCCCATGACAAGGAGGTGATGGCCAGCGGCAAACCGTTGCTCAACTTCCATGAGGTCATTGAAGTCCCGCTGAAGGATGGCGGGACCGTGAATGTGGACATCGTGACCCAGAAGGGGCTCCTTCGGTCGCTGGACACGGGCGCGATCATCGGGATCACCGTCTGCTTCTCACTGGCGGATCCTCCCAATGACTGACGTGGATCTGGCAGGCGGAAGCCCCGGCATCCACTCCGCCAGCCCGGACGCAGCCAGCCCGGATTCAGCCAGCCCCGACTCCACCAGCCCCGACGCGAAGGAGTGGATCAAGCGTTTGGACATGACGCCGTCGGGCGTTGGCGGCTGGTTCGCGCCGGCAATGGTGAGCGACGAGTTGATCGCTGGCCCGGCCTTGCCACCTCGTTTCGGCAGTGACCATCCGCTGTACAGCTCCAACTGGTACTTGCTGCAGGCGGGCGAAGTCCTTCAGTTGCACACCTTGAAGCAGGACGAGTTGTGGTTCTTCCATCTGGGTGCATCAATACGGCTGCACGTCTTTTCGCAGACGGAGGGGTACTCATCAACGGTCTTCGGTCCGGATCCGGAGGCTGGTGAGATTCTGCATGGTGCGGCACCGCATTCCACCTGGTTCGGGGCTGAGTTGGCTGGGGACGGCTTTGTCCTGGTCAGTTGCAGCCTGTCGCCCGGCTACGAACCGAGCGATTCCGCGAAGCCCACGAGTGAAGATGTGGAGGCACTCGTGGCGCAGTTCCCTGGTCAGTCGGAGTTGATCAGGAGGCTGGCGGCCGGCTAAGCGCCGCTCGGGGTGCGCCTGTTGGAGGGCGGGTGCACCCCGTGGCGGTGCGGACGTGAGAGAGCATCCGTCGGAAAGCCGCGTGATGTGAGAGAGGGACCGTCCGAAAGCCGGTGGATGTGAGAGAGGAACCGTCCGAAAGCCGGTGGATGTGAGAGAGGAACCGTCGGAAAGCCGTTGGATGTGAGAGAGGGTGCTATTCGGTGGCGTCGCGGGCCAGGTGGATTCCGTTCTCTGCCAGCCACACCGGGTTGAAAGCCTTGCTCAGGTAGTTCGTTCCGGCGTCGGGCGCTATGGCCACCACCACTGAACCGTGGGGTGCGGCCCGCGCCACCCTCAGGGCAGCGGCCACGGCGAGCCCGGATGATGGGCCCAGCGCAAGCCCTTCTTCGTCGAGGAGCCGATGCACGGTGGAGTAGACCTCGTCGTTGGGAATGCGCAGGAAGCGGTCAACAATGGGGCGGTCAAAGGCCTTGGGCCACTCAGCCTGGGGCCAGGAGTTACCCACCCCGTCCACCAGGATCTCGCCGGGGTGTCCCCCACTGTAGGCGGAGCCGTAGGGGTCGGCGCCCACAACTTCAAGATGCCCGCCCGGCCGCGATGCCGCAACCTTCTCCTTCAGGAACCTGCCATTGCCGCTGATGGTCCCGCCAGTTCCGATTCCGGCCACGAAATGCGTCACCAGGCCGTTGGTCTGCTCCCAGATCTCCGGCCCGGTGGTTTGATAGTGGGCCGCGGGATTGGCAGGGTTGTCGAATTGCATGGGCCGCCAAGCACCGGGCGTCCCGGCCGTGATGCGCGCCGCCACGGCGCGGGCGTTCTCCGGGGATTCGGAGGGCGCGCTCCAGTCCGTCAGGACCACGCGCGCACCGTAGCTGTGGAGCGCGGCGAGCTTCTCCTGGGAGATGGTGTCGCCGGTAACCACCACCACGGGATGCCCCGTCAGCCGCCCAATGAGCGCCAGACCGATGCCGGTATTGCCGGAGGTGCTTTCCACAATGGTTGCGCCGGGCTGTAACTCTCCGGAGCGCTCGGCCGCCCGGACCATGCTCAGCGCAGTACGGTCCTTAATGGATCCGCCAGGGTTCTCCGACTCAAGCTTGATGTGGATGGTGCTCCCCAATCCACGGCCCAGCGCCTCCAATTTCACCAGCGGAGTGTTGCCCACTTTGTCCAGGACGGAGGCATCCAGCCCATCAGGCAGCCCCGCCGCCAAGTGGGCGCCATGTCTGCGGATTGCGGTACTCACGTTGTTCCCTTCCCTTCAGCGGTCGCCAATTCCTGCGCCACCACATCGTGCAACTCACGTCGCGCACGCTCCACCAGGTCCGAAGCCGACGGCCGGTCCGCCAGCACATCAGCCAGCCGACCCACTACGGCGCCAGTCCCCTTTCCGAGCGGTTGCGCGGCTCCCGTTTCGAGCAGCAGATATGACGCCGTCAGAGCCTCAATAGCAAGCAATTTCTCCAAAGCGTCCAACGACTTTTCGAGTTGCTGCAACGCCAGCGGCGCCAAGGTGGAGTGGTCCTCGACGTCGGCCGAGAGGGTGGGTGCCCCGAGCGTCGCCGGCGCTGCCAGGAACTTCAGTTCGGACAGCAGTCCCGCTGCTGAGTACCAGAGCAGCCCAGGCAACTCCTCCTGCACAAGGCCTGCGGCCGGTCCGGACTCAGAAACCGCATCCTCCAGGTGCCTGGCGGCAGCTTCCAGATGCCTCGCCCGGATCACCCGTTGTGGCGGATACAACTTGGCGATGCGCCGCTCGCTGGAAATCCCCACATGCGCCAAGGCAAGCCGCAGGCCCTCAAAGGAAAGCGCCAGCTGCATCGGTTGAAAGTTCCCTCCGGACACCATTTGCCCCGTTTCGATATCAACCAACGGATTGTCGCCGCGTCCGTTCAGCTCCACGTTCAACGCAGCGCCGAGCTGTGAAACCAAGGATCGAAAAGCGCCATGCGTCTGTGGTGCAGAACGGAATGACAAAGCATCCTGCACGGATACTTCGGGGCGAACGTCCTCCAACCATCCGCCGCGCAACAGGTAACGTACTTCGGCCGCCGAGTCCTTCTGCCCGTCCACCGCCTTGCCCGCCTGAATAGCGGGCGAAAACGGGCTGAGGTTCCCGCCGGCGTCGTATCTCGCAATGGTTTCCAAGGACAGCGAAAGCGCGACGTCGGCAAGTTCCGCCAGCTGCTGCAGGCGCACCAAGGCGAGGGTGCCGGCCCCCACCGAGTAGGCGTTTGCGCTGACCAGGGCCAGGGCCTCGCCGGGCGCGAGCCGCAGCGGCTGGAGACCGGCGTCGGCGAGCGCTTTCGCCCCGGGCACCAAGGTGCCGTTCGCATCGATCGCTTCACCTTCACCGATGGCGACGGCGGCGACGGCTGCGAGCTGGGTGAGGTCCGACGAGCCGACCGAGCCTTCGCGCGGGATGGCGGGAAGAACTCCACGGTTGAGCATTTCGGCATAGAACCTGGCCGTCTCGGGCCGGACACCGGAGCCGCCACGGCTGAAACCGACGAGGCGGGTGAGAATCACTGCGCGGGAGGAGGGCCGGTCCAGATAGTCGCCCACACCACTGTTGTGGTACCTGACTACCTGAATTTGATAGGCAAGAATCGACTTCTCCTCTACAGCCGTATCGCGGCCCGACCCAAGGAGGGTGTTGAGGCCATAGATTCTCTGCCCGGACGTTGAAGCGCGCTCCAGCACTTCCCGCGACAGGCCAATCAAAGACAACGCATCTTGGTTGAGTTTCACGTGAAACCCCGGATCCAGGGCAGCCTGCGCCACGCTTTCAGGGTCCACCGGCGATGTGCCGATCAGCAGGGTTCTGGACTCGGAGGAAATGGGCTCGGAGGACATCAGAAGTCCAGAAGATTCTGGCGGAAGCCGCCGTTGCCGTAACTCTTCCTCAACAGGCCACGGCGTCGCAGTTCTGGAGTGAGCTTGTCCAGCACTCCGTGCACGGTGACGGGGTCCACGAACCCCGAGAAGAGGAAGCCGTCCCCACCCACGGCCTCGCCGGTCTCCTCGAAGTAGTCCACGATTTCACCAACCGTGCCGATGATCGAATCGCCGGCACCACCGCTGCGTGCCTGAAGGATCTGGCGCAGGGTAGACCCCGGAGGCGCTGCCTTGGCGAAGTGCTCCAACGTGCCTTGGTTGCTGTTGGTGCTCAATTCGGGCAACGGCGCATCGAGGTCGAACTGCTTAAAGTCGATAACGGACAGATAGGAGATCGAGTTGAGCTGGCTGTCGATATCACGCTGGGTGAGCTCCCGGCGCTGCGCCCGCAACTCCTCGGCCTCGGCTGATGAGCCAACCACGGTGGGCTTGAGCACGAAAAGGACCTTGACGTCGTCGGGGTTCCTGCCAGCCTTGGCAGCCTCGGCACGGATGGAATCCCGGTAGGCCTTCATGCCGTCAGCGCCACGCGCCAACGCGATCGCGACGTCGGCGTGCCCACCTGCGAACGCTTTGCCCCGAGGAGAAGCACCCGCCTGCACCAGTACGGGCTCCTCCGGCAGAGGTGCGGTGTTAAGGGGACCGCGGACCTTGAAGAAGTCGCCCTGGTGGTTAATAGGGTGCACTTTGGTGTGGTCGGCGAATCTGCCGGCCTCAACGTCCTCGAGCACCGCGTCAGGTTCCCAGCTCCGCCAAAGCCTCCGTACGACGTCGACGAATTCCTCCGCCTTCTCATACCGAAGGTCGTGTTCAATCTGCTGGTCCAAACCGTAATTCTGTGCTGCCAGGTCACTGCCGGAAGTGACAACGTTCCAGCCCAGCTGCCCCTCGGAGAAGTGCTGCAGCGTGGCCAGCAGCCGGGCGGCTGTGAAGGGCGGATAGAAGGATGCGCTGACGGTCGGCACAATCCCAAGGTGCTTGGTGGCGGACAGAAGGTACGGGACCAGCGCCAAAGGATCATGCTTAGGCGCAAAGGAGGCGTGTGCCAGCGAGACCTCGGCAGTGCCGCCATAAGTATCAGGAACAGTAAGGGAATCCTCGATGATGAAAAGGTCAAGGCCGGATTGCTCGAACGCGCGCACGGCGTCTTGATACAGGGCAGGTTTCTTCCAGTCGTAGCCCAGGCTGTAGGCGGGAGTTCCCCAGCCCTGGACACCGAAACCGTGCCCCACGAACCATCCAAAATGCAGCATGGGCTTGAGTGTAGGGCTGCCTTGTCCGTTCACCGCTACCTGATTTCTTGCGAAGTTACAGGGGGTCGTACTGCGTCAATTATGCTCCCGGGACGTCACATTTAGGCTGCTACTCCAGCATGGGCCGGTTACGCAACATGACGACCGCGTAACCGCTTGCAAGTGCGGGCCGCCGCCGCGGGATGTTACGTTTTTCTTGAGTAATGAGCACCAGCGCCAAGCCCTGACTTGCTGGTCGGCAACCCTCTCTCCGGCGGGGTGCCTCAGGTGACTACTCGGCGTATCGACACTTCGAACTGCAAGCGTGACTGAGGAGCACCAGCCAATGCCTGAACCCACTGAAGAAAAACTCTCCTACCGCCTGATTACAGGTCCGGATACCCGTGAATTCTGTGAGCGGATCACCACGGCCCTCGCCGACGGCTACGTGCTCCACGGCAGCCCGGCAGCCACGTTCAATGGCACGGATGTCATCGTGGCGCAGGCCGTCGTACTGCCCGTGGCCATCGCCAACGCAGACGCCGCCGTCGCGAATGCAGTTGACCAGTTGGAGAACGACGACGACGAAGAAGCATTCGAGGGACACGCATGAGTTACGCAGGTGACCTGACCCCGCAGGACGCGTGGGCCAAGCTTGAAGATGGCGCCATCCTGGTAGACGTCCGCACCGAGGCCGAGTGGGCACACATCGGCATTCCGGACACCAAAGCCACAGAGAACGATCCCCTGTTCATTCAGTGGAACCTCGCCGGCGGCATTCCCAACTCCCGCTTCCTCGAGGACCTGCAGCAGCAGGCACCTGAGGGCGAGGGCGTGGAACTCGTTTTCATCTGCCGCTCAGGCCAGCGCTCCATCTCTGCTGCCATCGCCGCGACGCAGGCCGGATTCACCGCCTACAACGTCCTCGAGGGCTTCGAAGGTGACCCGGACCGGTATGGCGAACGCACCATCAACGGCTGGAAGAACCGTGGCCTGCCGACCAACCTGGGGAACGACTAAGTGACTTTCAATCCCGATGCCGCCAGCTGGAGCCCTGACACCCAGGCAGTACGCGGTGGCCTTGACCGTACCAACTTCCAGGAGACGTCCGAACCCGTTTTCCTGAACTCCGGCTTCGTCTACGAATCCGCTGCCGCCGCCGAACGCGCCTTCACTGGCGAGGACGAACGCTTCGTTTACTCCCGCTACGGCAACCCGTCCGTGGCCACGTTCCAGGAGCGGTTGCGGTTGCTCGAAGGAACCGAGGCTTGCTTTGCGACGGCGTCCGGCATGTCCGCGGTGTTCACCGCCTTGGGTGCCCTGTTGGCTGCCGGTGATCGCGTGGTTGCCGCCCGCTCCCTGTTCGGCTCGTGCTTCGTGATCCTCAATGAGATCCTGCCGCGCTGGGGCGTAGAGACCGTGTTTGTCGATGGTCCCGACCTCGATCAGTGGCGTGCTGCCCTCTCCGAACCCACCACCGCTGTGTTCTTCGAGTCGCCGTCCAACCCGATGCAGGAAATCGTGGACATCGCCGCCGTCAGCGAGCTCGCGCATGCAGCGGGAGCGACCGTCGTCGTCGACAACGTCTTTGCCACTCCCCTGCTGCAGCGTTGCGGCGACTTGGGCGCAGACGTCATTGTTTACTCCGGCACCAAGCACATCGATGGCCAGGGGCGCGTCCTCGGCGGCGCGATCATGGGCACCAAGGAATTCATCGATGGCCCGGTCAAGCAGCTGATGCGGCACACCGGACCGTCGCTCTCCGCGTTCAACGCGTGGGTATTGACCAAGGGCCTGGAGACCATGGGGCTGCGCGTGAACCACAGTTCGGCCTCCGCTTTGAAAATCGCGGAATGGCTCGAGCAGCAACCTGCCATTAGCTGGGTCAAGTACCCCTTGTTGAAATCGCACCCGCAGTACGAACTGGCGGCGAAGCAGATGAAGGCCGGCGGTACTGTGCTGACGTTCGAGCTGCTGCCCTCTTCCGGGCGGTCCGCCAAAGACGCCGCGTTCGCGTTGCTGGACGGTCTGCGCGTCATCGACATCTCCAACAACCTGGGCGACTCCAAGTCCCTCATCACGCATCCGGCCACCACCACCCACCGGGCCATGGGGCCTGAAGGTCGCGGGGCCATTGGGTTGAGCGACGGCGTGGTCCGTTTGTCCGTGGGCCTGGAAGATGTAGACGATCTCATTCTGGATCTGGAGAAGGCCCTCAAACAGGTCTAACCTGTCTCGCATGAGCGGGAATCATCCCTATCGCCGTGCCGGAGCGGTCATCGTTGCCGGCACGGCGATCTGGTTTGCAGGTATTTCGCCGGTGTCGCGCGTTTACATCACCCCCGACGCCGCCGAACGTCTTCGTATGCTTGAGGCCGGCCAGCGTGGCTGGGTTATTGGGCAGCACCTCGCAGCGGCTGGAACCGTCGCGGTGCCGGTGGGATTCGCAGCCTTTGCCGGTCGTCTTCCGGGCGGACGGGCGAAGCGGTGGGCTGTTGCAGCCGCGGCCGCTTTGCTGGCAGGGGCCCCGCTCTTTGTGCCGAGTTTGTCCCGCCGGGCCTCGGACATGGAACGCTTTGCCTACGGCCGGGGATCCAATGCGCCATTCCTCGCTTACTCCGGGCTCCACGTTCTTGCCTTGGCTGCCCTGGGCGGAAGCCTCCTGGCGTCGCCCGCCAAACGATGGATCGGGGTCACGGCCGCAGCCAGCGCGCCCATCTACGGCGCCATCCTTGTGGCCAAGAAGGACATCCCGCCTTTCGTGTTCTACCTGGTCGAGGGCTTGACTGGGGCGTACCTGATGACATGGGAAGAGAGAGACCCCACTGAAGCCTAGGGCCGGCGGACCCTGGTCAGGATGGGCGCCGGATCCTTGTGCGAGTCTGCGGTAGCGCCACGAAGCGTCACCTTCACCGCATGTCCAACGACCGCCCCCAGCGCCTCATTGCTGGGCGGACTCCCCGGCGGATTCTGTGCCTCACGTTGCCGATTGTTGAAACGCTCTGCTGCATCGCGTTGCTCCCGGGCTCCGTTCCCGCGCTCAAGGATGTCCGAGATTCCAGCCTTCACCAGTCCCAGTTCACCTTGGTCGTCCAGGACGGGGCTCAGATAATCCACCAATGCCCAGACCACATCTGCTGCCGGTTGGGGACGGAAGTCGCCAAAGTCCAGGAGGTCTCCGCGAAGTCCCGAATTGCTCGCTTGCCAACTCGCCATCCGCAGCAGGGCCGTCGGCACCGAGGCGGGCTCAACGCCGTCGAGCATTTCCAGGGAAGCGGTCTCAACCAATGCCCTCACAAGCACTGCTATCAAAGCTGCGTCTTCCGAGCGGAGGCACACGTCAGCCACCCTGACTTCCACGGTGGGATGGTTGCGGGAGATGCGGGCGTCGAAATAGATCATGCCCTCGTCAAGGAGCACCCCTGTGTCCAGGAGTCGCTGGACCATGCGCCGGTAGGCAGTCAACGAGCCAAAAACGGCAGAAGGCCCAGACGTTGGCCAACGGTTCCAGGCCTGGATCCGGTAGCTCTCGAAACCCGTGGGCAGCCCACGCCAGTACGGTGAATTGGCGCTGATGGCCGTTAAAACAGCAAGTTTGTCGCGAATGTGATCGAGGACCACCACGCCCTCTTCAGGCGACTCCACGGCAGTGTGCACATGGAAGCCGCACGTCAGTTGCTCGTGGGCCGTCAACCCGAAGCGTTCAAGCATCACGGCAAAGCGCGGATCTGGAGTCGTGTGGGTGTTCTTAGCCAGGGGTGATGTGGCAAGCGCGGCCACCCGGGCGTTGTGTTTCCTGGCACCGTCATTGGCCATCGCACGTCCGCGCCGGATCTGCTGGAGGAGCTCACTGTAGCTATGGCACGGGCGGGTCTGGGTTTCGATTTGTTCCAGCTTCAGTTCGTGGCTCAGCCCCATCCCTGTTTCAGGCGCGGGTTCCGTGCCTGCCAGCAGCGCATCCGCGAGGGCCAAGGGCTCGCCCGTCACAGGATCGACGATGAGTAGCTCTTCCTCCACCCCGAAAGTCCGCATGGCACCATTCTGCTTCATGCGGCCCGGGAAATTCTGCTGGATCATCGCTCCATTGCCGACGTGGCGTCCAGGGAAATCCGGGCTCCACCCCACGTGGGGAGCAGGATGATCCAGCAGAAAAGCGTGTCTAGTCCTGGAAGTACTCCACTTTGGCGCCAATGGTGTTCAGGCGCTCGGCCAGGTCCTCGTAACCACGTTCGATCACGTAGATGTTGCGAAGCTCCGAGGTTCCACGGGCAGCCAACATCGCCAGGAGCAGGCAGGCTGCCGGACGCAGGGCTGGTGGGCAACCGATCTCCGCGGCCCGCCACTTGGTGGGACCGTTGACGTAGATCCGGTGCGGGTCCAGGAGTTGCACCTGGGCGCCCAGCTTGTTGAGCTCCGTCAGGTAGATGGCGCGGTTCTCGTAGACCCAGTCGTGGATCATGGTCTGGCCCTCGGCGTTGCCCGCAATCACGGCGAAGAAGGGCAGGTTGTCGATGTTGAGCCCAGGGAACGGCATGGGGTGGATCTTGTCCTGTGGCGCGTGGAGCTCGGAGGGCTTGGTGGTGACATCCACCAACCGCGTCCTGCCGTTGCGGGCCATGTATTCACCCGAGATTTCCAGCTTCTGGCCCATCTGTTCCAGGGTCGCGAGCTCGATTTCCATGAATTCGATGGGCACGCGGCGTATGGTGACCTCGGAGTTCGTCACGATGCCGGCGGTGATCAGGCTCATGGCCTCGATGGGATCCTCGGACGGGAAATACTCGATCTCCACGTCGATGGCTGACCGGCCCGTGATCTTCAATGTAGTGGTCCCGACGCCCTCGATGGTGACGCCCAAGCCCTGCAGGTAGAAGCAAAGATCCTGGACCATGTAGTTGGGGCTCGCGTTGCGGATCACAGTGGTGCCCTCGCGGTGCGCGGCAGCCATGATCGCGTTCTCAGTGACGGTGTCGCCACGTTCGGAGAGGACGAAGGAACGGTCGTGCCCATCGGCAGGGGGTGCCACCACGGAGTAGAAGCCCGACTTCGCGCCAACCGTGAGCCCGAACTGGCGCAATGCCTGCATGTGTGGTTCAACGGTTCGCGTTCCAAGGTCGCATCCACCGGCATAGGGAAGCAGGTACTCGGCGGTCTCGTCCAGAAGCGGGCCGAGCAGCATGATGACGCTGCGTGTGCGGCGCGCCGCCTCCACGTCCATCGATTCAAGGTCAAGGACCTCGGGCCTGCGGATGCGGAGATCACTGCCGTTGAGCCAGGTGCATTCGACGCCGATGGACGTCAGCACCTCAACGATCCTGTTGACCTCCTCAATGCGGGCCAAGCGACGCAGTGTGGTGGTTCCCCGGTTGATCAGGCTGGCACACAGCAGGGCAACGCCGGCATTCTTACTGCTGTTGACATCCACTTCGCCGGAGAGCGTATGACCACCCTCCACCCGGAGGTGCGTCATCTGCGGTTTGCCGACCTTGACGATGGAGCGGCCGAAGATGGCCTCCAACCGTTCGATCATTCGGAGGCTGAGATTCTGTTTGCCCTGCTCCATTCGGGCGATAGCGCTCTGGCTGGTTCCCAGCTCAGAAGCCAACTGCCCCTGCGTCCAGCCCTTTTCGCTTCGCGCGTTGCGGAGCAGGAGGCCTACATGTTCGGCGGTAGGTTGCGTCATACTCAAAAAAATATCACAAATGAGTTAGAAGCGGACAACAAATCGCTGATTCAGCGGCAAACATCACATGCTACCCGCATAGTGCGATATCTGTAGTTGGAAGCGCTAACGCCAGACGAAACTCCACGTTCCAGCGCCGACGGCCGTGAGTACCGCAGCTGCAGCGATGACGACGCCGCCCAGGAGCACCCAGGCGTCCAGAAGTGAGTAGGTGGATTCCCGGGCCCACGTTCTCTGCCCGCCGCCGAAACCACGTGCCTCCATGGTGATGGCCAGCCGGGACGCCCGCCGGACCGCCTGGACCAGCAGCCCGAAGCTCTGTCCAAGTGTTGCCTTCAGCCGTTGCAGCGGGCTGCCCTGCGAACCCACTCCGCGGGCGCGTCTGGCCATGCCGATGGTCTGCCATTCCTCAGCCATCAACCCCACCAGGCGCATCGCGGCCAGCGATCCAAGGACAAAGCGGTGTGGCAGCCTTGCCTTCTGCGCCAGAGCATCAGCCAGATCGGTAGGATCCGTGCAGGTCATCAGCAGGATCGCTGGCAGCGCTATCGCCAAACCGCGCAGCATGAATCCCAGTCCCAGCTGAAGGGAACCTTCACTGATGGACCAGAGTCCGACGTCGAGCAGTACAGCCCCGCTGTCGGCCGCCACGATTGCGGTGCTCCAGCCGCCAATCGCTGCAGCGATGATAAGCGGCCAGGCGCGCTGCCATAGAAGCCGGAGCGTGAGGCCAGCCAGCGGGAACAGGGCCAGCTCGGCGATGAGGGCAGTCGAAGCGGATACCCAGTCGATCGACAACGCGAGCACCAGCGAAATGAGGAACACGGACACGAACTTCACCAAGGGGTTGGCCCGTGTGAGGAGGGCGTGGTTGCCGCGCAGGTTCAGGGCGTCCCTCATGCGGCACCAGCTTCCTGGTGGGCTGCCTCGTTGTGTGGGTCGGGGACGCGCGGGTCCGGGACGTGCGACGCCGCCGGATCCAGCCGCAGCTCTGTGCCGCCAAGGACCGCACTGAATTCTGCGTCGTGCGTCACGGACACAACCGCGGTTCCAGCATCGAGCAGTTCCGACAGGAAGGATGCCAGTTCGGCCCAGGTGTTCGCGTCCTGGCCGAACGTGGGCTCGTCCAGCACGAGCACCTTCGGATGGGCCGCAAGGACCGTGGCCACGGACAACCTGCGCTTCTCACCGCCAGACAACGTGTAAGGGTTCGCTTCTACCAAATGCGTGAGCCGCAAACGCTCCAACAATTCATCCACGCGTTCTTCACCATGTCCCAGATGCTTTGGTCCGAACATCAGCTCGTCCAGGACCTTGCCCGTGACGAACTGGTGCTCCGGTTCCTGGAACACGGTGCCGATGCGGGAAATCAGTTGATCGGCCTTCCACTTGAAAGGGTCGATTCCCGCTCCCTCGGAAAGTTCGACGGCGGCACTCACCTTGCCGTCCACGGGCGCCAGAAGGCCGGCCAATGTGAGCGCAAAAGTGGACTTGCCGGCGCCGTTGGGGCCCGTGACTGTGAGCGCCCTTCCAGCTCGTACTTGTGCACTGATACCCGATTGCACGGGGAGGGGTGGGATGGTTTTGAAGCGGCGACGGCGTGGCTTTTCACGGGAAACAGCCAGGTCCTGTGCCACGAGGAGAAGTTGGGCGGTGGATTCTTGGCCACCTGACACGGTCCTGCGGGCGCGAGTTGCCGGAACATACCCCGGCACCCACACTCCCGCAGCCATCAACATGGCGCGGGCTTCACTGAGCACCTGATCCGGAGGGCCGTCCAGAAGCACACCGCCCCCGGCCGAGGGTGGCTGGAGGACCACGATCCTGTCCACCAGGTCCTTCCACACGGACACACGGTGTTCCACGACAACCAACGTGGCGCCGGTCTTGTCCAGGCAGCGCTGCACGGCGTCGCGAACCTCAAGCACACCCACTGGATCCAGGTTGGCCGTGGGTTCGTCCAGCAGGATCAGCCCGGGCCGCATCGCCAGGATGCCAGCCAACGCAAGGCGCTGCTTCTGCCCGCCGGAGAGTGCCGCCGTCGGGTGATCCAGTGCCAAACCGCCGCCTGCAGCGCTGCGCAACCCAACGTCGTCGAGCGCTTCATGGACGCGGGCCCAAATTTCATCCCGGGGAACGGCCAGGTTTTCGGCGCCGAACGCGACGTCGTCACCCACCCGGGAGAGCACCACCTGGGTCTCCGGATCCTGCTGCATCAGACCTGCGCGGCCGCGCTGTTCGCGGGGAGCGACGCCGTCGATCAACAGCGAGCCGGTCTCGTCCGAATCGTCTTCCTCGTCACCCAGTACACCGGCGAGGGCATGGAGCAGTGTGGACTTCCCTGCGCCCGATGGACCCAGCAACAGCACACGCTCGTCGGGCTCGATCCGGAGATCGAGGTCCTGGATGGCGGGTGTGGAACGCCCGGCATGCCGCCATCCCCACCCTTGGGCGGTGATGGCGGCAGGCCGGACCTGGCCGCTGCTTTGCTGGTTGCTGCCTTCTTTCGCAGGCATTAGTTGAAGACGGGCTCCGAAGCAGCCTTGCGCGACGCGAAGGAGCTGAGGACGCCCGTCTTGGCCAGCCCGCGGGTGGCAACCCAGGACAGCGCGCCGGCGATGATCGCACCCGAAAGCGTGCAGAAGGCGATGTAGGCCAGCTTGTCGATCGCTTCGTAGGCGATGTTCCAGCCCCAAGGCAGGAAGGAATCGTTCAGACCGCAGAAGAGGCCCGCGCCAGCACCTGCGAGGAGTGCGGCGGACAGGTCGAACTTCTTGTACCTGAACGCAGCGAAGACGAGTTCTGCGCCCAGTCCCTGGAGGATGCCGGAGATGAGGACGGTGGTGCCGTACTGGGAACCCATGATGAGTTCGCCGGTGGCGGCGACGGCTTCGCAGAACAGGGCTGCGCCCGGCTTGCGGATGATGAGCATGCCCAGGACGGCCGGGATCATCCAGCCACCGGCGATCAAACCGGTGAGCGGCGGATACGTGGCGTTCATGGGGATGGATACGATTGCGGCGCCCTGGGACCAGGCCCAGAAGATCACGCCGCCGGCGATGGCAATCAAAGCTGCCACCACGATGTCTACAACACGCCAGTTATAACTGGTTTTCTTCACGCTTGCCGTGGTCATTTTTCTGCCTCCTGAGGTACAGGAGGGGAAAGTGCTCCCCGGAACTCCCGGCCGGCTTGCGCCGCCCGGTTCCGGACACTCTGAGAAGCTCGACTCCCTTGCGCCGGTACTAACCGGATCAGGTTCGAGGGTCTGCGGCTGTCCGCACTCTCAGCGCCCTCGCGTCTCCTGCATCTCTGCAAGGTCCGACGGCGGCGCTCCCCTGTCGTTATAAATCTGCCCTTATGGGCGTGTTTCAGTTTACACCTGTGGGTGTTCGTGGGAGGTGGGGGTTAGTCACAAAACGGTTGGTAACGAGACCTGAGAGAATGATCCAGCAGAATCGACGCGGCAAAGGGGTACTTCATGACGGACCTTCCCACTACGGACATCCCAGTTCCCCCAGCCCGCCTTGCCGCGAGCGTCATCCTGCTGCGGGACACCCCGGGCGGGCTCGAAGCCTTCGTTCAGCACCGGGTTACCACCATGGACTTCGCCGCAGGAATGGTGGTTTTTCCTGGAGGTCGCGTTGATGCCGCAGACCAGGGCGGATGGGATTACCCGGCGGAGTTGCTTGAACGGCATGCTGCAGACTGGCACTTGAGCTCCATCGCCGTCGATCCCGAACACGCCACAGCAAAGTCAGGCATGGTTCTCACGGCTGCCCTTCGGGAGGTTTGGGAGGAGGCCGGACTTGGCCTTGATGCCTCGGACCTGCGCCCTTGGGCCAACTGGGTCACGCCAACGGACATGCCCAAGCGCTTCGACACGTACTTCTATGTAGCCAAGCCTGCTCCGGAAGCAGAACCCCAGCATCAAACCACCGAAGCGTGGCAATCACTCTGGATGCCTGTTGGCGGGATCCTGACGGCTGAAGCTTCCGGTACATTGCAGCTGATGCCACCCACGTATTACCTGCTCAAGGAAATTGCCGGCCTCGGAACAGTGGATGCCGTCTGGGAAGCCGATCACGACGTTGTTCCTGTCCTCGCACCACGCGGTTCCATGGCAGCTTTCCTCAAAGAACGGGAAAACCGCCGCTAGTCCCAACCCACCTGGAAGTGAGGCTAGGCTGGGGGCATGAACCTCTTTTTCAAGCTGCTGGGTGCCGGAGTAAGCCTGGCAGCCGGATTCGTCGGCACCAAGTTGGTCAACAAGGGCTGGGAAAAGGCCACGGGCAACAAACCGCCCACGGGCCACGACGATATGGAAACGAGCCTCCGCTCAGCGTTGTCCTTCGCGCTGATTTCGGCCTTCGTCAGTACGCTCATCCAGGTTTTCGCGAGCCGCGGCACCCAGCGTGCCATCGCCCGCTTCGCCAAGACGCAGGACATCGTCTAGGCCGCGCATAGTTGTTCCAACGCGGGGTCAGTTAGGGTCCCTCACCGTCGTCGGGAGGGAGCTTAAGTGACCCCGCGTTGTTCTAAGTGTCCGGGGTGGAACCGTCGGCGGCTGCCCTTTGGACAACCGCTTCAAGCTCATCCTTGGTGAGCAGTTCGCGGTGCCCATGCTTGGTCCGGTAAGCGGAGCGGCCCACCATATGTGCGGAGACCGGCGCAGTCAGCAGCTGGAAAATCCAGGCCACCACCAGAACCGGCCAAACCCACCATGTGCGCATTTGCAGACCCATGGCTGCAAGCATGAGGAATAGGCCCAAGACCTGCGGCTTGGTTGCCGCGTGCATGCGGCTCATGAGATCGGGAAACCGCAGGAGGCCAATTGCGGCTCCGAGCGACATCAGGGCACCCACCACAAGAAACACGGCCGTCACCGCATCAATGACTGCATCCACTCCGGTCGCTTCAGGACTCATTGCTGTGATCCCTCCGATCCGCTACGAATCGGGCAAATGTTACCGAGCCTACGAAGCCGATTACCGCAAGAGCCACGAGCAACACCAGGTTGTTCAGGTGCCGGTTCATCGCCATGTCGATGGCAAGCGCTGCGCCAAGAATGGCCAGCAGGACGTCCGATGCCAAGACGCGGTCCAACAAGGACGGGCCGATGGCGATGCGGATGATCGCGCCCACCGCAGCCAAACTCAGGATCACCGCCGTTACCAGCAGAACAAGTTCTTTCACAGGGTTGCCCCTTCCATGCCCGCACCGGGTTCAGCCTGGAGTGCGTGGAGTTCCTCGCGCGTTCCCATGATCCGGATTAGCGCGGCCTCGATGTTCTGGACTTCCTGGCGGATCTTAGTGATATCAGCATCCTCATAAATGTTGAGCGCGTGCAGGTAAAGCGTGGACGTCGAGCGGTCCACTTCCACCACCAGCGAGCCCGGAATCAGCGAGATAACGTGCCCGGTTGCCGTGACTATGAGGTCAGAATGGCTGCGCAACGGAACACCGACGACGGCGCTGCGCACCTTTGGACCCTTCACTACGGCCAGGTAGAGGACCAGGAAGCTCGCTGCCGCCACTCTGCCCAGGAACATCAGGGCGAAGGACATGGCGCGCAGCACGTTGAACCTGCCCCCGAGCTCCACTGGCGGAAGGTAGAAGAACTTGGCCACGAGCACGGCGATGAGCGCACCGAACAGCAGGTTTCCCGGACTGAAGTCCCTCCACAGGGCACCCCAGACGATGACCAGCCACACCAGCAGGGGCAGTTCAGTGCGGAAGGAGATCGGTTTACGGCTCATTTGGCAGCCCCTGACTGACCCACCGCTGGTACCTCCGCGGAGTCCCCCAGAACTGAATGGATGTAGGCAGTGCGGTCCAACATGATTTCCGCCGAGCCGTCGGCGAGGTGAAAGAGTGGGCCAGCAAAGACTGTGAGCGCAACACCGAAGGCCACAAGGCCAGCCGTGGAGCCCACCATTGTCCGGGGCAGTACCCCAACATTGCCTGGAGTCTGAAGCACGGGGTCCGGGTACTCGGCGTCCTCGGGCTTGCGCCAAAATGCCCTGTTCCAAACACGCGCAATTGCCAACAAGGTGAGGAGGCTGGTGACGACGCCGCCCACCACCAAAACGATGGCCAGCGGCGTACCCAGTTGCACGCCCGCTTGGAGGAGCCCGAGCTTGCCCAGGAAACCCGAGAATGGCGGGATGCCCGCAAGATTCATCGCAGGGACAAAGAACAGCAAGGCAAGGAGTGGCGAGAGTTTGGCCAGGCCACCCAAGCGGTCAATGGACGACGATCCGCCCCTGCGCTCAATCAGGCCAGTGACCAGGAACAGGCTGGTCTGCACTGTGATGTGGTGCGCCACGTAGAACACGGCAGCGCCAAGCCCCGCGACGGACGACATTGCCAAGCCGAACACCATGTAGCCGATGTGGCTGACCAGGGTGAAGGACAAGAGACGTTTGATATCGCTCTGTGCCAAGGCACCCAGGATGCCCACCACCATGGTTAGCAGCGCCACCACCATTAAGGGCACGTTGAGGGTGTCCCCGGGAAAGAGGAGTGTCTCGGTGCGGACCATGGCGTAAACACCCACCTTGGTCAGCAAGCCAGCAAAGACGGCTGTGACGGGAGCCGGGGCTGTCGGATAGGAGTCGGGAAGCCAGAAGGACAGAGGGAACACGGCCGCCTTGATCCCAAACGCCACCAGCAGCATCACGTGCAGGAGATTCTGGGTTCCTTGATCCAGTTCGGCCAGCTTGATGGCGAGGTCCGCCATAGTGATGGTCCCTGTAGCTCCGTAAATCATGGCGATAGCGATGAGGAACAAGACGGACGAAACCACGGAGACCACCACGTAGGTGACGCCGGCACGGATGCGCGGCCCCGTCCCGCCAAGGGTCATCAGCACATAGCTGGCCGTCAACAGGATTTCGAAGCCCACGTACAGGTTGAAAAGGTCACCTGTGAGGAAGGCGTTGGATACGCCCGCCACCAGGATCAGATAAGTGGGGTGGAAGATCGAGACTGGCGCTTCCTTGTCGCCATCTGCCATGCCCTGGCCGGTGGCGTAGATCAGGACCGCGAGGCTGACAACGGTGGAAACCACGAGCATGAGTGAGGAGAACTGATCCACCACTAACACCACGCCCCATGGCGGCAGCCATCCACCGAGCGTGACGGAAGTGGTGCCTCCCTCCCACACGGACGCCAGGAGCAGGCATTCGAGCAGGAGTGTCGCGCTGAGGATCACAATGCTGACTACCCGCTGCGCAGCCGTATGCCGGATCAGCACGAACGCGAGGGCCGCCCCGAGAATCGGAAGGAGGACGGCCAGTGGCGACAGGTTGGCGAGGTTCACGGGCTGCCTCCTTCCTTGGTCCTTACAGTGTTGGGCTTTTCGGTCGCGTCCGGCTGGGCGCGGTCTTCGGGGCTGGCCGGAGTGATCGCGAACTCCGATGTTTCCAGCGGGACAATGGCGTCGTCTTCCTTGTCGAAGCTGGGAGTCCGGGCTACGCGGCGGTCTTCGATGTCATCCTGTATCTCGTCTTGCCGTGCCAAGGCCCAAGTCCGGTAGATGATGCCGAGCATGAAGGCAGTGACGGCGAATGAAATGACGATCGATGTGAGGATGAGCGCCTGTGGCAGGGGGTCGTTGTACTCACTGGAGCCTGTTTCCTTGTCGAATAAAGGAGCGAGTCCGGCGTACCCTCCCGTACTGAGGATCAGCAGGTTGGTGGCGTTGGCAAGCAGCATCAAGCCAAGCAGGACGCGAGTCAGGCTTCGCTCCAAAATCAGGTAGATACCGCAGGCATACAGGACGCCCATGACGATCAGGAGGGTCAGGTTGATGCTCATGGGTTGCCCTTCCCGGAGGCGGCCGTTTCGGCGGACTCAGACTCGGCGGCTCGGGTCTTTACGGCCCTTGGCACCTTCCCTTCAAAATGTTCGTCGATCTCAGCGCCCAGGCTGCGTAGAACGTCGAGCGCCAGTCCCACCACCACGATGTAGACACCGATGTCAAAGATCGTGGACGTTACGAACTTGACGTCTCCGAATACGGGCAGCCAAAACTCGATGATCGCGCTCTGGAACACCTGGCCGCCGAGGAGGAGCGGCACGAAACCGGACGCTGCCGCCGTCGCTAGTCCTGTCCCCAACAGCGTTCCTGCACTCACTGTCGCCGCTTCACTCAACTCGAAGCGTCCTCCGGCGAGGTAGCGGATGGTGAGCGCGAGGCCTGCGGTCAGACCGCCTGCGAAGCCGCCGCCGGGCAAGTTGTGACCCGCAAGGAGTAGATAGATGGAAAAAACGATCATCGAGTGGAAGATCAGCCGGGTGACCACTTCGAAGATAATGGACCTCCGTTCGGGAGCCAGCGTCCGGCCTGCTACGAGCCAGGCATCGCGGGTAACGTCCGTGAACTTCCTTGCCACGGCCAGCCGGGCACCGTCGCGGGAGTCGCGGTCGACGCCGGTGCGCCGCCCCACGCTACCTTCCGGTACTGCCTCTGAGGTTTTGATGCGATCGCCGCGGCTGCGCACGAAGATCAGGCTGGCAACGCCAGTGGCGGCCACGGCCAGGACCGAAATTTCGCCGAAGGTGTCCCACGCGCGGATGTCCACGAGGGTCACGTTGACCACGTTCAGGCCACCGCCGCCTTCGTAGGCCAGGCGTGGGAATTCAAGGGAGACAGGCGTGGCCACCCGGGCACCCATGGCGTAGATGGCAACGAAGATCATGGTGATGCCGAAAGCAGCACCTACGATCACGCGGATCACCCGGAGGCGGCCACCCGTTCGGTCCCGTAGTTCGGCGGGCAGGCTGCGCATGGCCAAAACGAAGGCCACCAGCACGATGGTCTCCACCAGCATCTGGGTCAGTGCAAGGTCAGGCGCTCCTTGCAAGGCAAACATGAGCGCGATGCCGTAACCGGTGACAGACACCATGAGCACCGCCAGGAAGCGCTTGTTGGCGCGGACAGCGGCCAGCGCGCCCACCACGATGCCCACTCCCGCGATCAACTGCAACGGTGAGTTCGGATCGATGAAATAGATGCCGTCAGGCAACGGTTTGTTGGTCACGAGCAGAGCTGCGAGGGGCACTGCGAAGGCAACCGTGAGGATGACCGTCAGATAGAAATACAGTGAACCACGCTGGGTGCGGCCCGTGACCCACACTGCGACGTCATCCAAAGCGCCAATCGTATGTTGGTAGGCGCGGTCGCCGTCCACCCAATCGGGAACCAGGCCTTGCACGCGTGAAACGACGTTGCGGCCGTAGAACATGGCGGCACCGACAACAAAAGTGATCGCGGTCAGTCCCAAAGCCGGAGTGAGCCCATGCCACAAAGCCAAGTGCCCGGCGTCGACGGCTTCCTCCCCATCTGCGAACAGCGCTGCGTAAGGCTGGATCCAACTATCCACCGGCGCGGGCCACAGTCCGTAAACAATGGTGAGGAAACTCAGAAGGGCAGGCGCAGCCAGGAAGGCGGGCTTGATGGCTTTGAACGGCGTGTGCTCTATACCGGGCTTCGTGGCAAAGGCACCCCACATGAAGCGTGCGCTGTACGCGAAGGTAAGGATTGAACCGATCACGAGCCCGATCAGAATCCAGATGCCCCAGGCAGGTGCGTCATGGCCCATGCCGTAGTGCACGAAGGCTTCAAACACGGACTCCTTGGCCACGAAACCCGCCAGCGGCGGCACGCCCGCCATGGAGGCGGCGGCAATCGCGGCCACCACCCCGAGGGCTCGTGAGGAGCGGAAGACGCCGGAGAGTTTCCGGATATCGCGTGTCCCCGACTGGTGGTCGATGACGCCGACCACCAGGAACAGTGCCGCTTTGAACAAGCCATGGGCCAGCAGAAGCCCAAGCCCGGCAAGGGCGGCGTCAGGTCTGCCCAGGCCCACCACCATGGTCAGGAAGCCGAGCTGGCTCACCGTTCCATAGGCCAGGATGAGCTTGATATCTGTCTGTCGGAGGGCCCTGTATCCGCCAACCAACATCGTGGCCAAGCCGAGGCCGAGGACCATTGGCGGCCACAATTGCGATTCCGCGAAACCTGGCGCCAGCCGCGCGACGATGTAAATACCGGCCTTCACCATGGCCGCGGCATGCAGGTAGGCGCTCACGGGAGTTGGAGCCGCCATGGCACCCGGAAGCCAGAAGTGGAAAGGGACCAGCGCCGATTTGGTCACTGCACCCACCAGGATGAGAACGACGGCGGCCCCCACCATCCCACTTGTGGTGCCGTTAACGAGCGTCCCGGCTTGGTCCAGGATGGAGGAGATCCGGTAGGTTCCTGCCGCTTGGCCAAGGATGATGAGACCCACGAGCATCGCCAGCCCGCCGGCTGTTGTAACCATCAGCGCCTGAAGGGCAGAACGCCGCGCGGCCAGGCGGGTCCGGGCATAGCCGATGAGCAAGTATGACAGGACGGTGGTGAGCTCCCAGAAGATGAACATCATCAGGAGGTCGTCGGACGTCACCAGGCCGAACATGGCACCAGCAAAAGCCAGGAGCTGGGCGCCGAACCCACCGAGCCCAGGGTCCTTGTTCTTGAAGTACCGGGCGCAATAGACCAACACCAGGGCGCCAACGCCGAGGATGAGCAGTGACATGACCCAGGCGAGTGCGTCCATCCTGAACCCAAACTCGAGCTTCAGGTTCGGAACCCAGGGGAATACTTCTTCTATACCGCCGCCGGAATATACGGGGCCATACTGCAGGACCAGCCAAACGAAGGCGATCGCGGGAACCGCTGCCAGGACATAGAAGGCGTTCCGACCAAGTTTTCTGAAGATCAAGGGCGCCACAGTTGCCGCTACAAAGGTGGTGGCGAGAACTGTGATCACTGTTTTCTCCGCAAAGTCAGAAACGAATTGTCAAAAGTTGGAGCAGGCGGTCATACGTTGGGTTCAGTTGGACCAGTTTATCAAGGGGCCCGGACAGTTTTTGGCCGGAGCCGATGGGGCCTGCGAATGAATTCCCACTGCGTTATTCACATAGCGGTCTGTCATCTGCCCGCCACTGTCCGAGTCCCGATAGCATTCAGGCTATGAACGCGGCCGCAGTTCCCGAAGCCTCCCACCCAGCATCCGAGCTTGCCTCCGGACCTGCTTCCTCCAAGAAGGGCCAAATCCTTGCCTGGGCGTCCTGGGACTGGGGCTCGGCTGCCTTTAACGCGATCATGACCACATTCGTCTTCACGGTGTACCTGACCTCGTCTGCCTTCGGTGGAGAGGACGCCGCGTCTGCCGCACTTGGTGCTGCGTTGGCCGTCGCGGGCCTGGCCATCGCACTGCTGGCCCCGGTGACGGGCCAACGTTCGGATGCCGGCGGCCGGCGCAAGCTCTGGCTCGGAGTCAACACCGCTGCCACAGCCGTCCTCACGGCCCTGTGCTTCTTTGTGTTCCCGCAGCCGGGATTCCTTCTTCTTGGTGTCTGCCTGATCGCGCTTGCCAATATCTTCTTTGAGTTCGCCGGCGTGAACTACAACGCCATGCTGGCCCAAATCTCCACACCCAAAAACATCGGCAAGGTCAGCGGTTTTGGCTGGGGCATGGGATACCTCGGTGGGATCGTGGCCCTGTTGCTGGTCCTGCAACTCTTCGTGCAGCCATCTTTCGAATGGTTCGGTGCTTCCACTGACGAATCATTGAACATCCGGCTTGTGGCCATTTTCTCGGCTCTGTGGTTCTTCATCTTCGCCCTGCCCGTGCTGTTCGCCGTTCCGGAAGTTTCCGTGAAGAAGGACACCGCTTCCCTGGGCTTCATCGCGTCGTACAAGCTGCTGCTCCGGCGGATCGTGGCCATTTATCGCACCAGTCCCCACACCATTTACTTCCTGCTGTCCAGCGCGATCTTCCGCGACGGCCTTGCTGCCGTCTTCACGTTCGGCGGGGTGATCGCTGCCGGGACCTTTGGTTTCGAACTCAAGGAAGTTATCTTCTTCGCGATTTTCGGCAACGTCGTCGCAGCCGTTGGTGCCATCATCGGCGGCTTCCTGGACGACAAGATCGGACCAAAGGCAGTCATCGTGATTTCCTTGGTGGGTCTGCTGATCGCGGGCACCTTCATCCTGGTGCTTGGTAACGGAAACTACGTGTTCTTTGGAAACAGCTGGCCTGCCGCCAATACTTTCTGGATCTTCGGCTTGCTGCTGTGCCTTTTTGTTGGGCCAGCCCAGTCTTCGTCAAGGGCCTATCTGGCCAGGCTCGCCCCCGACGGCGAGTCGGGAGAACTCTTCGGGCTCTATGCCACCACGGGCCGGGCTGTCAGCTTCCTTGCTCCCACCCTCTTCACCCTGTGCATCACAATTGCGGCTCCAATTGTTGAAGAAGGTGGAGCCCAGCGATGGGGCATCCTCGGCATCATGGTTGTCCTGCTCGCCGGCCTTCTGGTGATCCTGCCGGTAAAGCCGCCCACCAGGGTGGAAATAGCGGTGGTACCAGAACGTTAACTAGATAAGACCGGCTGAATACGAACGCCGTACCAGACGGTACAACAGAGTTAGGGTGGAGATATGAACGTGGATGAGACTGAACTCCCGGGCCTTGGGATCCGTAAGGATTTCGTCACGGCCTCGGGCCGTCGCATCGGTGTCGTTGAGCTTCGCGAAGGCGAGACAGAGCTCTTCGTGTCCACCTGGGATGACCCGGACACCTGCCAGGCTTCCATTCCCCTCACAGCCGATGAAGCCGCCACCCTGGGCAACCTCCTGGGCGGGCAGCACATCGCCATGCGTCTGGCAGAAGCCCACCGCGAGATACCTGGCATCGTAACCCGCCAGTTCTCCATCACCCCTGATTCCCCATTCGTGAACCAGCCCATGGGCAAAGCCCAGATCCGTACCCGCAGTGGCGTTTCGATCGTTGCGATTATGCGTGAAGGCGAGGTCGTCCCGTCGCCCGCACCCGACGTCGTACTTCACACTGGTGATTTGCTCGTTGCGGTTGGCACCCAGGAAGGCCTCGACTCGGCGGCCGATATCCTCCGCAACGGCTGACCCGCTATGGATCCGCTCGCACTAGCCCTCGTTGAACTGGGGGCCGTCGTCTTCTGCCTCGGTCTCCTTGCTCGACTAGCGGGCCGGATCGGCATGTCCCCCATTCCGCTTTACCTGGTGGGTGGCTTGGCCTTCGGTGCAGGCGGCTTCGTCAAATTGGATGGCATGCATGAGTTTTCGCATCTGTCGGGCGAAATCGGGGTCATCCTGCTGCTGTTGATGCTCGGATTGGAATACACCGCCTCTGAACTCGTCACCGGGCTTAGACGTTCATGGCAGGCCGGTGTCCTGGACTTCGTGCTGAATTTCCTCCCGGGCGCCGGGATTGCCGTTCTTCTGGGGTGGGGTCTTGTGGGCGCCATCGTGATGGGTGGCGTTACTTACATCTCGTCCTCAGGAATCGCCGCGAAGGTCATCACTGACCTCGGCCGGATCGGTAACCGCGAAACTCCCGTAGTGCTTTCCATCCTCGTTTTCGAGGACCTCGCCATGGCCATTTACCTTCCCATTCTTACTGCCATCCTGGCCGGTGTCGGGTTCCTGGGTGGGCTGCAGACGGTGGGCATCGCGCTGGCTGTCGTCACAGTTGTTCTGATGATCGCGCTCAAGCATGGGCACCGCGTCTCCCAAGCCGTTCACAGCGAGAACTCCGAAGTGTTTCTGCTGAACGTGCTCGGGCTGGCTCTTCTGGTAGCCGGGATCGCCTCTGCCCTCCAGGTCTCAGCCGCAGTGGGTGCATTCATGTTGGGCATCGCCATCTCCGGCGCCACAGCCCACAATGCGACCCGCATCCTTGAGCCCCTCAGGGACTTGTTTGCCGCGATCTTCTTCGTTGCCTTCGGCCTGAACACGGACCCCACGTCCATCCCACCGGTCCTGGGCTGGGCACTGCTGCTCGCCGTGCTGACAACTGCCACCAAAATGTTCACAGGTTTCTGGGCAGCCAAACGTGCGGGCATCGCAATGCCTGGCCGCTTCCGCGCGGGAGCGGCCCTGATTGCGCGTGGCGAATTCTCGATCGTCATTGCTGGCCTGGCGGTAGCTTCGGGAGCTGTGCCGGACGAAGTCGCCGCCTTGGCTACGGCTTATGTCCTCATCATGGCCATCACGGGTCCGCTGGCCGCTCGCTTCGTGGAGCCTGTGGTCAAGGCACTCCGCAGGAGCCCCCGCACACCGCCGCGGGCGGCCGAGCGCGCCACGGCCTGACGGGTCAGCGCCGGACGGGTCCGCGCCGGACGGTTAGCGCCTGAGACTCTGGGCCTGACGATTCGCGCCTGAGGCCCGGCCCATTTCCGGCTAGATGGCGGTCTGGTGGAAATTCTGGTGGCTGCGGCTGGCGGTAGGTCCTCGCTGGCCCTGGTAGCGGTTACCGTACTCACCCGAACCGTAGGGGTGTTCCGCTGAGGATGTCAGGCGGAAGAAGCACAGCTGGCCGATCTTCATGCCCGGCCACAACTTGATAGGCAGCGTCGCCACGTTGGAAAGCTCCAGCGTGACGTGCCCTGAGAAGCCAGGATCGATGAAGCCCGCGGTGGAGTGCGTCAACAAACCAAGCCGGCCGAGGGACGACTTACCCTCGAGGCGGGCAGCGATGTCGTCGGGCAGGCTCACTGTCTCGTACGTAGAGCCCAGTACGAATTCACCCGGGTGCAGGATGAAAGGCTCATTGCCTTCCACCTCCACCAGCCGGGTCAGCTCGGGCTGCTCCTCGGCGGGATCGATGTGGGCGTATTTGTGGTTATCGAAGAGCCGGAAAAACCGGTCAATCCGCACGTCCACGGAAGACGGCTGAACCATCGCGGGATCGTATGGTTCAAGGACAATCCGTTGGGAGTCTATTTCGGCACGAATATCGCGGTCAGAGATCAGCACAGCATCAAAAATACCCCATGCCTTGTCCGGGCCATGCATTGTCCGGGCCGCCCCATGGGACTATAGTTCCCGGACATGTAAAGCCGCGCCCGTACTTGGGGGCAACGAGCATTCGCGGGGTAATTGTGGGGAAATTGTCAGCGCCTGCGGCTATCGTGCTGGCTGGCGCACTGGCCATATTGGTAGCCGCGTCCAGCCAAATCCTGCCAGCGACAGACGCCGTACCGGGCGGCGGCACTACTTCTTCGGGCAGTGTTCCTTCCGGCCTCACGGTCCCTGAAACGAGTACGACGCCGGACGCCGCACCTTTGGGGGCGACCCCCGCGGCCAGCGAAGGAGCCGGCGTCGACTCTTCGCCAGGGCCGGGTTCGGGGACCAGCCCCGGTTCAGAAAATGGTGCGCCGACTAGACCGGTTGCGATAGATCCGACTGTTGAGACGCCCCCTCCGGTGCCGAACATCGGACCCTCATGGGGTCCGGACAATCCTTCCTCGGACGGCACTCCCTCCGGCCCTGAGGCCAACGAGCCACCCGCCCCAAGTCCTCCCGCCGCGTCCGCACCGTCGTCGGCTTCCCCCACCTCCGTTCCAACGCCAACAGCGCCTGCCGCAGGACCTGGCCCGTCGGAGTCACCGACGCCAACAGCGCCACCGACACCGACGCCGTCGCCAACACCCTCACCAACTCAAACACCGACGCCGTCACAAACGGCACCCGCGCCGTCACCAACGCCGGTCACACCGACACCCACTCCATCGTCAACGACGTCCTCGCCCACACCAGCCCCCACGCCCTTCCCCGGCAAGACCCCGAGCAGCGATGCGGATCCGGACAACGGTGCCCTCGCGCTTCTCCCGGACGACAACACCGCGGCCATCCTGACCGTGTTCAACGCGATCAACAGCTACCGCGCTTCTCTGGGCCTGGCCCCGGTGAAGTATCACGCCACGGTGGCGAGCATGGCGCAGGAATGGTCGAACAGCATCGCCAGCCGTGAAGTGATCCAGCACCGGGCGAACTTTTGGACGGATCCGCGGGCGCTGAACCCGAACAACGGCGCTGGTGAGGTCATTGCTGTCCGATGGGATCGTGACGCTGCCCAACTGGTGGAGTGGTGGAAGGGCTCCCCCGGTCACGACGCCCTGCTGCGTGATCCACGCTTCAATGTGATGGGCATTGGAATCACGTACACGGATGGCACTTGGCAAACGACTCCCAACCGCTACACGCTGTGGGGCGTGGTCAATTTCTTCGGCTACACCACGCTGCCTGCCGGAACCACCACGCGGCCAGGCGGGACGGTTACGCCGCCCACGGATCCTGTGGGTGTGTGCGAACCCGGCGGCAAGTACCAGCCGCCTACCGTGAATCTCAGCGCGGCAGCCATCGGCAGCGCTGCAGACCTTGTATCCATCAGCTCGGACGGAACGGTGTATTCCTACCCCTCCTTGGGTAACGCCAAGTACGGCACGGCCCGCAAGATCGGAATCGGTTTCACCGGGCTCAAGGAGTTGTTCGTATCGGATTGGGACCGCGACGGCGTCTTTGACCTCATCGCCCAGCGCCTGGATGGAGCGCTCCTGGTGTACCCGGGCAGACAGTCAGGCGGCTTCGGATCCCCGGGAGTCCTGGGCCAGGGATGGGAGTCCCTCAACATAGCCGTGGGCAATTGGTGTGCAAACAACCGCCTGCCTCAAATTGTCGCCATGGATGCATCCGGCGGGCTCTGGCTCTACAAGAATTCCGGAATGACATACATACGAACCCAGGCGGCAATCGGAACAGGCAACAAGGCCGTCCGGCTGAGCATGGTGGACTATAACGCCGATGGTTTCCAGGATCTCCTCACGGTGGAGCCCAACGGATACCTGAGGCTGTACCGGGGCACCGGGCTGGGCACCCCGAAGCAGGAGGTCAGGCCTGTGGTGGGTGCCGCGTGGACCGACTACACCGGTTTGCGTTCACTTCAAGGAGTGGCCGGCGCAAACACCACAGGCGTCGCTGGCCTGGGCACCAATGGAGTATTGGAGTATTGGGACCTCACGTCGGGAGGACTGACGACGCCGGTGATCATCGGCAGTGGTTGGAGCGGCTTCAAGCTCGCCCAGTAGGGAACCGCCCAGTAGTCAAACCGCCTGGCCGGACTCGATGACGGTCTTGAGTTGCTCCAACTGGGCAACTTCACTTTCCATGGTTTTCTGGATCATGCCGTTCATGAGTTTTTGCAAGCCCTTGGGGTGGTACTCCAGAGCAAACCTGAGCCGCGTCGTCTTGCCCTCGGTGCTGAGGTAGTAGCCGCCCGTGGGCCGGGCCGGTCCGGCCACCACCGCGAAGCGCACTTCTGCGCCCGGCCGGGCCTCTGTGATTTCGAAGTCGGCCGCGATCGGCCGGCCTCCCGGGCCAGTGAGCGTCTGCTGATAGACCGCGCCCTTCTGGCCGCGCACCCCGGATCGAACCGATATGCTGCGGATGCCGGAACGCCAAAGGGAGTTGTTCATGCCATCCATCAGAAATCCATAGACGGTCATGGCATCCCTGCTGATCACCACTTCGTAAGCTGCAAATGCCACGGAAACCTCTTTCGGCGTACGGTTCGAATGTCGTAGCCCGGTTCCCCATACACTGCAGCTAACACCTTCAGAATAGTCAGCCTCGCTTGCCTGCGACACAAGACAAACGAGCCTTGACCGAATGGTTACCTGGCGGCGTATCTGAGACACAGCTGACACATAGTCCCGGGCCGGGTAGAGTTCGTGCCGCTGGCAAAAACCAAATTGGGGGCGTAATGCGAGTACTGAAACATCCGTTTGTCCACGGCAATGCACGACGACGGCTGGCCGCCTGCGCGGCATTCCTCGCCATGGCGGTGGCTGGCGGAGTCATGACCGCGGCGCCTGCGTCGGCACTTCCAACAACGGCACCCTCGGCGGCGGCATCCACAGTCGCGAACAAAGTGGCAGTGCCCACCACTGTGAATCCCCTGCCAAGCCTGGACCCCATCGGTGACCCTGCAAGCTTCTCTGTCCTGGTCAATAAATCCAGGCCGCTGAATCCCGTCAGCTACGCCCCGAACGACCTCATCAATGCCCGTGGCTCCGGCCAGTACATGCGGGCCGAGGCCGCCGCGTGGCTCAACGGTTTGTTCCAGGGAGCAGCCGATGCTGGTACCGGCGGTCTGTCGATCGTGAGCGGCTACCGTTCGTATGCTCAGCAGCAGGAAGTGTATGCCTACTACGTCAGGATCTACGGCCAGGCTTACGCGGACACCATCTCGGCACGTCCCGGGTACAGCGAACACCAGACCGGCCTCGCGATGGACATCGGCAATGCTGCCGGTTCCTGTGGCCTAAGCACCTGCTTCGGAGATACAGCGGCCGGCAAATGGGTGGCAGCGAACGCGCACAAGTACGGCTTCATCGTCCGGTACCCCAACGGCTACACGGGCACCACCGGGTACAGCTATGAGCCGTGGCATCTGCGGTACGTTGGCGTAGCGCTGGCCACTGACATGAACCGTCGCGGATTCCCGACGCTGGAGCACTACTTCGCTGGAAACCCGGCAGCGGCCGCCAGCATCAAGTCCGGCGCCGACCTCGTAGCTGCCGACTCTTCAGGCCGGATGCTGCGTTACCCCGCGACGGCGGCAGGCGGGTATGGGGCGCCCGTCCAGATCGGTTCGGGCTGGACGGGTTTGAAGCAAGGCTTCGTGGTGGACTGGGACATTGATGGCGTTTACGACATCCTTGCGCAGTGGAACAACGGCGTCCTGGGCGTTTACCGCGGCCTTCCCGACGGCGGCTTCGCTGGCCAGGTTGTCGTGGGCAATGGCGGTTGGGATCGCATGACCATCACCGTGGGTAAGTGGACGCACGCGCACCCCCGGCCCGGCGTCGTCGGGTATTTTCCGGATGGTGTGCTGCGCTACTACCCCAACACCTTCGGCGGTGCGCTGAGCGCTCCGCAGGTCATCGGCAAGGGCTGGAACGGCATGGAACTGACCATGGCCGACTGGGAGGGCGATGGAGCCAACGACATCCTGGCGAGGACAGCTTCCGGATCTTTGGTCAACTATCGGGGAGACGGCTGGGCTGGTTTCTTTGGCCCGGCCACCACCGTAGGTACGGGTTGGCAGTACATGCGCACGCTGCTGCCTAGCTTCGGGCTGACGGGCGCAGGCACACGCGGCATCACTGCCCAAACTGCTGACGGCAACCTCTACAACTACGGCCTCGGCAGGGGTTCCTGGACTACCTACGAGCAGGTTGGATCCGGTTGGAACAGCTTGAAGCTCTTCAAGTAGACATGGCGTGTGCGCCTGTCATGAGGACCGTCGTAACTGCGCTAAGCTAGGACTCGCTCCGGCGAATAGCCGACAGCGATGCGGGCGTAGCTCAATGGTAGAGCGCTAGCTTCCCAAGCTCGATACGCGGGTTCGATTCCCGTCGCCCGCTCCATCATGACCCCTTGCCTCCGGGCAGGGGGTCATCTTGTTGGGAACCCGTATGGTCCTGACCCTCACAATCACCAGATAAGGCCCCGCACCCGTCGACCCCGGCGGCCACCGAGCCTAAACTCGTAGATACATCCACCTATCCGGGAGGTCCCCCAATGACTCTCACCGACGATGCTGAGGCGGCTCCACTCGCCGTCATCCACCGCCTGCTGGAAGCCACGAACAAACATGATTTGGAAGCCTTGGCCGAATGCTTCGCGCCCGGCTACGTCAATGAGACGCCTGCCCACCCCACCAGGGGCTTCACGGGCAGGGACGCTATCCGAAGCAACTGGGAGCAGCTCTTCACGGGAGTGCCGGACATCAAGGTTCGAATGGTGTCCCATAGTGTGACCAGCAGTCAGGTCTGGACGGAGCTGCACATGCAGGGCGCGTGGCGGGATGGCACGCCGCATGAGCTCACAGGTGTCATCATTTTCGGCGTGGAAGAGGGCGTCATTAACAGTGCCCGGTTCTACATGGAGCCTGTGGAGCACTTCGTCCGCGTTGACGACACCGCGGATCGCGTCAGCCACCGTGTGACCCATGGTCGGCCCGCCGTCGAGCGTGTGCAGTGAGTCAGCCCGATACACAGCGGCTCAGGTGCTGGGTGTATCGTCAGGAGTCAGGAGCCATTTCGGCTCCGCTCTAGGGAGCGATCATGGGCGACAAATCACCGCGCCAAGCTGCATCGAAGAAGTCCAGTAAATCCATCAAGGAAAAGCGCGCGGACAAACGGGCTGCCGACTCGCCCGACACTGCGGCCGCGAAACCCGCAACCGGCAATAAAAAGTGATTGGGGCGCAAAGTCCGCTAAGCATTGGCGTCCTGGGTTCTTCGCTGAAGCCCAACGAGCAACGGCTACCGATCCACCCGGAACATCTTGAGCGCATCGCTCCGGAACTGCGCCAACGGCTGCACCTTGAATATGGCTATGGCGAACGCTTTGGTGTTTCGGACAGCAAACTCGCCGGACTTGTCGGCGGACTGGGCACACGGCGAGAGCTCATCGCCCAGAACGACGTTATTCTGCTGCCCAAGCCGCAGGCCGAGGATCTTGCTGAACTCCGGGACGGGCAGACCCTCTGGGGTTGGCCACATTGCGTTCAGGACGAGGCCATCACGCAGCTCGCGATCGATAAAAAACTAACGCTGATCGCGTTTGAAGCCATGAACCACTGGGCTGCCGATGGCGGTTTCGGACTTCATGTCTTCCACAAAAACAACGAGCTTGCCGGATACTGCTCGGTGCTGCATGCGTTGGCTTTGACCGGGTCGACGGGTGATTACGGCCGCCGCCTGACGGCAGTGGTCATTGGTTTCGGCGCCACTGCCCGAGGTGCAGTGACAGCCCTGAATGCTCACGGCGTCCATGATGTCCAAGTGCTGACCAACCGCGGAGTCGCCGCGGTCGGATCTCCGATTCATTCGGTGCGGATCGTGCAGTTCGACCACGACAACAATGCACCATTCCTGAGCGAAGTCATCACAGACGGGGGCCGCAAGCCACTGGCCCCGTTCCTTGCTGCCGCGGACATTGTGGTCAACTGCACCTTGCAGGACCCAAACTCGCCGCTGACGTACCTGCGGACCGAGGACCTGGCCGATTTCCGGCCGGACAGCCTGATCGTGGACGTGTCCTGCGATCCCGGCATGGGATTCAGCTGGGCAAGGTCCACAACATTCGATGAGCCCATGTTCCGGGTGGGCGGGCATGTGAACTATTACGCCGTTGACCACAGCCCCTCCTACCTGTGGAACTCGGCCAGCTGGGAGATCAGCGAGGCCTTGTTGCCATTCCTCGAGACTGTGGCCGCCGGTCCTGACGCATGGGACGCCAACGAGACGATCTCCCGCGCGATCGAGATTCGCGACGGCGTCATCCGCAACCCGGATGTGCTCGAGTTCCAGGGACGCTCGGCGGAGTACCCACACCTGCCGACTGCGGTCCAAGCGCCCGTAGCCTAAAGGCCCACGAAAAAGGCAGTGCGTGCGGCTTCACCGCAGGCACTGCCTTTTCGTTTGCGTGCGGTTATGCCGCTTGCGTCCGTTATGCAGTCTGTGTCCGTTATGCAGTCTGTGTCCGGTCCACAATCCGGAGCACACGACGCCTGTCCCGCAAGTCCACCTTGATATGGAGGGATGCCTTCCGGGCCAGCACGACGGCGACCACGGCCGCCGCCGTTGCCGGCACACCGCCAGCCACCAGGATGGCCAGGTGCGGACCAAGGTGCTCAGCGAGCCAACCCATCACTGGGCCGCCAATTGCCTGGCCGCCGATGAGCACCACTAAGTAAAGGCTCATCACGCGGCCTCGAATGCTCATGTTGGAACTGGTCTGCACCATCTGGTTTGCCGCGGTGAGGAACATGAGGCACCAGAATCCGGCCAGGACCATCGAGACGCTGAACCAGACCATCGACGGCATCACGGACGATAGGCAGAGCATCAGGCCGTACAAGCCTGCCGACAGCACCACCGACCGCAACCGAAGCTGACGACGTCGGGTGGATGTCACAGCGCCCGTCAGTGCACCGAGCGCAACCATCGCGTTCAGCAGGCCGTAGCCTCCGGCCCCGGCGTCGTACACGTGGTCCGCAAAGGCGGCCAGCAGCACCGGGAGGCTCATAGCGAAAACGGCCACGAACCCGGCCATCAACCATGGCCAGTAGATGGTGGGTTTGCTGAGTGCGTACTGGAGGCCTTCGCGCAGCATGCCCTTCTTGCGCGGTGTCGGTCGGCTAAGGTGCAGCTGGTCTTTGCGGAGGATCAGGAGCATAGTCACGGTCGAGCAGCATGCCACGGCATTGGCCGCGAATGCCCAACCAGCGCCCACAGCAGTGAGCAGCCATCCCGCGAGTGCCGGACCGATCAGGCCACCGAGCTGGAAAGTTGTTGAGTTGACGCTGATGGCGTTGCGCAGGTACTTGGGACCCACGAGTTCATTGACGAACACCTGCCGCGCCGGCTGGTCCAGGACGGTCACAAAGCCCAGGACCAGGGCTATTGTGTAGACGTGCCAGACTTCTACGCGCTGGCTGAGGGAAAGCGCCGCCAATGTCGCAGCAAGCACGGCTGCCGCCGACTGGCAGATGATGAGGATCTTTCGCTTGGCGAAGCGGTCGGCCATCATGCCACCCCACGGGCCAAGGAATAACGAAGGCATGAACTGCAGCGCCACGGTAATTCCGACGGCGGTGACGGACCCGGAGAGCTGGAGCACCATCCAGTCCTGGGCGATGCGTTGCATCCAGATCGCAATCACGGCAATGAAGTGGCCGATTGCGAAGATCCTGAAGTTGGGTACCTTCAGGGAGATACAGGTGTGCCGCCAGGGCAGCTTTTCGCTTACGACGGCGAGTGGCTGGGTGACGGTGTCCGGCGTCTGCGGCGCGGACAGGGAATCGATGACGGGCTGGCTGACATTTGCCGCTGAAGGCGGTGGGGGTGCCAAAGGTAGTCCTCGGATCGAGAGTTTCGGTGGGATGCCTTTAACGCTATGGTTGCCAGCAGCAATTATGGAAGCGTATTACGTCTATAACTAGCATTGCGGATTGCAATGAGGCTCCCGCACTTCCGCAGTAATTCGACCCAGCGCTAGAGGAGTTCCGTGTTTGAACCTGTCCAGCTCCGCTCCTTCCTGGCCGTCGCCGAAACGCTGAGTTTCACCAAGGCGGCCGAACGATTGGGACTAGCCCAGCCAACGGTGAGCCAGCACGTCCGCAAGCTCGAAACCGCCGCCAAGCGGGTCCTCGTGGCCCGCGACACCAGGGAAGTCCGGCTGACGGACAATGGCGATGCCATGGCCGGGTTTGCCCGCAGCATCCTTGCAGCCCACGATTCCGCAGCACGATATTTTTCCGGTTCCGCAATGCGAGGGCGCCTCCGGTTTGGCACTGCCGACGACCTCGCCATCACAGGCCTTCCCCGTATCCTGCGCGAATTCCGCCAACTGTATCCGCAGATCAACCTCGAATTGACCGTCAGTCAGAGTGACCAACTCTACAAGCGCCTCAACGCTGGCCAGCTGGACCTCGTGTTCGTGAAGTGGGTGGCCGGCGCTAAGGAAGGCACGGTTGTTCGGCATGACAACTTCGCGTGGGTCGGCGTTGAGCAAACAGTTCTGGAACCCGGGGCGCCCGTGCCGCTGATTGCCTATCCCGCACCAAGCCTGAGCCGGAAGTTGGCCATCGATGCTCTGGAAGCCGCGGGCCGGACGTGGCGCATTACGTGCAGCACCAAGCAGATCAGCGGCGTGCTGGCCGCAGTCCGGGCAGGCATCGGTGTTGCCGTGATGCCCGCATCCCTGGTCCCCGAGGACCTCAAAGTCATCACCCAGCGTTTCGACCTCCCGCCCGTGGGAGACGTCGACTTCACCTTGATCCGGAATCCGTTGGCCAACGCTGAAGTCATCGATGCACTTACCCAGGCGATCATGGGGAGGGCGCTGAGTAAGTCGAACTAACGGCTGAGTCGGCCCACCTCGTGGCGGCGACGTTGCGCGGCCCACCATCGTGCGATGCGGAGGTCGTCCAGCGTGAAACGTCCATCGGGCAGAGCGGCCTGGATCCGATCGGCGTCGAACCTCAAAACTGGGCGAATTTCGTCGGGGAGCTCGGACGCGAACGGCGCGGGCTCGCTGACACCTTCCGCCAGCATTTGCGCTTGTGCTTTCGCCACGAGTGGGACCACCATTGTCCACTCGGTCAGCTGGGCAAGCATACGGATGGCCCACACCGGGACGGGTACGTAGACAGGGCGCCTACCCGCCACTCGCGCAATGCGACGAACAGCCGCGCCAAGTTCCAGCTCCTCGGCTCCAACAACGGCGACCGTCGGGCTTGGAATGCGCCCCTCAAGGGCAGCAAGCAATACGTTGACGGCTTCCTCGACCGGTATAGGTCGGACTGTCCGCTCGCGAAAACCTACGGTCGCGAATACTGGAAAGGTGCGCACGGCGCGAGTTACATGGTCCACCATATGATCACCAGGGCCGTAGATCATGCCCGCCTTAAGGATGGTGTGGTCGATCCCGGACCGCCGGACGAGTTCCTCGGCAGCCCACTTCGTCTCGTGGTAGGGCGATCCGCAGTCGGGCCTTGCCCTGAGAAAGCTCAGCATAACGATCCGCTTCACGCCCGCTCGTCGGGCAGCCTCAATGACAGACTGGGTACCGTCCACATGGACACGCCGGAAAGTCTGGTCTCCGATCTCACGGTTTATCCCCACGCAGTGCACCACCACGTCACACCCGGCGAATGCCACCGTCAGAGCGTCCGCATCATTGATCTGCACGCCAGTCCGACGAGAGATCACCACCACGTCCTCGCTGCCAAGACGCGCCGCCAAGTGACGACCAACAAAACCGGTACCACCAGTAATAGCCACACGCATAACCTTGCTCCTTCGCTTATTAGCAATGAAGCTAAACTGTATATAGCAATCGTGCTATATTGCAAACATGGCAGATACAGCATCCGATATCTTCGCTGCGCTCGCGCATCCTACGAGGCGGCAGATCCTGCAGGACCTCAAGGACGGCGAGATGGCCGCGGGCGAGATCGCTGCGAGATTCAGCGCTACGGGCCCGACCATTTCCCGACACCTGAGCGTTCTCCGCCAAGCAGGCCTGATCTCAGAGCGGCGCGATGCCAATCGCATCCTGTACTCACTCGTCGGCGAGCGGCTCGCCCTCTCAGTGGGCGACTTCCTCTCGACAGTCTGCCCAGAGCAGATCGTGTTGCGTGAGGTCCGGAAGCGCAGCACCAGCCGCGGAGCAGAGGCGTAGCGTCCAGCCATCGGTCTCATCTATTCGGGTAAGCGCATTCCAGCTATCCTGAACCAATGATCGACCTCACTACGTTGGCGGACCTCACGCCGGGCATTTGTTCCGTCACACTGCGGGAGTCGGGGATTGACGACGTCGTCCGTATTTCTTCCGAAGCAGGCTTGGCAGGCATCGAGTGGGGTACGGATGTCCACGTCAGTGACGCTGCATCCGCTGCCCATGCCAAGGAAGCAACGGAAGCTGCTGGCCTCACGGTCCTTTCGCTTGGCTCCTACTACCGCGCCGGCGACTTCGGCGATTTCGGCCCGACATTGGAGCTGGCGGCGACCTTAGGCGCACCTCGAATACGCATCTGGGCTGGGGAGCTTGGTTCGGCAGACGCCCAAGACAGTCATTGGGATGCTGTCGTCAAGGACACGCAACGGGTGGCAGACCGGGCGGCCGAGCGAGGAATAGCCATCGCCTTCGAGTATCACGGGAACACCCTCACCGACTCCCCCGAAACGACACTTGAACTCCTGCAGCGGGTAAGCCATCCCAACGTCGGCACTTACTGGCAACCCGCCGTCGGGCTTTCCGACCAACAAGCGCTTGAGTCGCTCCACCGGGTGTTGCCTCACGTCATTGGCGTCCACTGCTTTTCCTGGGGACCCAAAGCCGAACGGTTCCCGCTCCGGAACAGGAAGCTGTTGTGGCAGACAGTGTCGGACGCCCTGCGGGGAAACGGCAAGGACATGGACATCATGCTGGAGTTCGTTGAGGATGACCTCCCGGACAACGTGCTCAACGACGCAGCATTCCTGCACACCATCACTCTCGGGGAAGACTAGCGCCGATTCAAAATGCCGTTCGTGAGCGTTATCGCGGACCGGCTAATCCCGCCGTCCGTCAACACCTAGTTCAGCGAGATTCGCAGACGTTCCACGCCCTCGGCACCTTCCGGCACTAGTTCCATGAGCTCCGGTTCATTGGCAAGGCGACCAAGCATGTTTGCCAGATGGTCCCGTTCAGCGCGCTTGTAGGTGACGTTACGAAGGTCAGAGGCTCGGACAACAGAGGCCAAGGTAAGGAAGTAATCGATGTGTCGTTGCCGTAGGGGGTCATTGATGATGGTCAGCGCTCCCGCTTTGCCGATGAGGCTGCCGAGGATCGTGGGCCGGTTGACGCTTCCTGCTGTTCGATGAACATTGCGGGAAGTTCAATCGGCATGGACGCTCCTGAGGATTTCGCGTGCGGCTTGTTGTTCACGAACACCGGGCCGTTCGGCCAGGTCTGCCGCCACCACTAGTGGGGGAAGTTCGTCGGGGACTTGCTCGGCGGCGCGGAGGATTACATTCGGCCTCTTGCCGGGGAATGGCTCAACCAGGAACCAGTCCTTGATGACGGCCTTGAGTTCGTCGCGTCGCACGTAGGCTTCAACCTCTGAGGTGGCCAGCAGCCCAGAACGCGGGTGAGAGACTCCGGAAAGGTGGATTCGCTTGTCCCCCCGAAGCTCGGCGATGTCGTCCGGGCTGGAAGAGAACTCGAATTTTTCGGCGCGATTGGGCAGCCATGCTGCGAGAAGCTTGAGTAAGTCCGAGGAGTCCTGCAGCCGGTTGATGCGCTCTTTCAGGCGATGCTTCTCGACCGGCGAGGGTTCGAAGTCATCGAGGAGAGACGGCCGCGAGCTGTCTTCCCGGAAGCAGGATATGAGTTGCCAGGCACTCCGTTCGGACAGGGGCCGGCCAGCAGGCTTACCAGGCCGGTACTGGACAGCGTCGGCTTCGTCAACGATCCAGCGTCCGCCGACCCGTTGGCCCCGAATGCGTCCGGATTGGACGAGCTGCCGTGCACGGCTCTCGTTGACGTTAAGGCGCTTCGCCAGCTCGGGGATACTCAATGCCATTTCATAATCCTAGCGGTATCGCTATGAATATGTAATCAGGTCGCACTTGCGTCGATTACATATTCATAGCGTTATCGCCACAAATGTGTAATCACCGGATGCCGTCAGCTAACCAGAGCCACCGCTTAGGCCCGGGCTGGGTGCTAGGGCAGCAACTAACCCGCCTGGCTCTCCACGGGAAGCTCCGTACTTCGGCGGAGCTTGACGGAGCCAACAACAGGGCCGCCCTCCGGGTCGCCGGCCGCAAGCCTTCCAATGTCCTCCAGCGGCAGATAGACCGTGGACAAGGCGGGACGGAAGTCACGCAGGGTTTCGATATCGTCAAAACCAGCGATGTTTGCATCGCGGGGAATCCACACGCCCTCTGACCGCAGCGCGGCGGTCACGCCGATGGCCATGACGTCGTTCACCGCGAAGATGCAGAGGCGTTCTTCGGAGGCCTTGATTCGTTCGGCCAGCGCCAGCCCGGCATCGTATCCTCCCGCACGGTTGAAGCCTGTACGGATAACCTCGGCGCGGGGCCGGCCGGCGTCGGCGAGTCCGCGCTGGAAGCCGCGGATCCGGTCATCGGAGGTAAAGAGTCCCTCAGGGCCACCAACAATGACGAAGGCGCCCTCATGGGAGGCAGCCAACTCGTCAGCAAGCTCCGCGGCGAGGTCCTCGTTAGGTACCTCAACTACGTGGTAGCCCTCGTCCGCAGTGGAGCCCACGATCGGGTGGCCCACTACGCCGACATGCCCGCCATTACGGCAATAGCGGTCCAACTCGGCAGCGAGCTCCAGGTTGCTTTGCTCGTCCTCGGGCCGTGCCGAGCGTGAACCCGCAATGACAATTGAATCTGCGCGACGGGCAGCGAAGGCTGCCACGGCTTCACGCTCATCCGAAGGGGCGCCGGACGTGCTGGCCAACAGCACCATACGGTTCTGTTGGCGGGCTGCCTCCTGGACGCCGCGGGCAATGGCGGAAAAGTAGGGGTCGGCGATGTCGTGGACAATCAAGCCGATGAGCCCTGAGCTGGACTTTGCGAGCGCCTGGGCTTGGGCATTGGGGACGTAGCCGAGCTTTTCCGCAGCCTCCCGGACGCGCTCCGCAATATCCTCCGCGGGTTTACGGGTGGAACCGTTGAGGACACGGGACGCTGTGGCCAGGGAGACCCCTGCCAAACGGGCAACTTCACTTAGTGTGCTGGCGGCCACGAGGCCCTCCTTTTCTGCAAGCCTTCGAGACTGGCGCTAAAGAAATTATGGCAGTCTTCACCCATTTTTGGGAAAGCGCTTGCCAACCCATCCGAGGATGGTGCATGATCGAAGCAATGGGAATGCGCTTTCCCACCCTTCGAATTGCAAACACCGGTAACGCAAAGCGGCCGGCACACAAGGACCTGGAGAAAACATGGGCTACGAAACAAAGACGATCCGCATCGCCATGAACGGCATCACCGGCCGTATGGGTTACCGCCAGCACTTGCTGCGATCCATCCTCCCCATCCGCGACGCCGGTGGCTTCACGCTCGAAGACGGCACCAAGGTACAGGTCGAACCGATCCTCGTTGGCCGCAACGAAGCCAAAATCCGCGAACTCGCCGAACTCCACAAGGTCTCCGAATGGTCCACCGACCTGGACGCCGTCATCGCCGATCCCACCGTGGACATCGTGTTTGACGCCTCCATGACCAGCCTTCGCGCCGCCACCTTGAAGAAGGCCATGCGCGCCGGCAAGCACATCTTCACCGAAAAGCCCACGGCTGAGACTCTCGAAGAAGCAATCGAGCTCGCACAGATCGGCAAGGAATCCGGCGTCACTGCTGGCGTCGTGCATGACAAGCTGTACCTCCCCGGCCTGGTCAAGCTCCGCCGTCTGGTGGACGAAGGCTTCTTCGGCCGCATCCTCTCCATTCGTGGCGAATTCGGCTACTGGGTCTTCGAAGGCGACGTCCAAGCTGCACAGCGTCCGTCCTGGAACTACCGCAAGGAAGATGGCGGCGGAATGACCACGGACATGTTCTGCCACTGGAACTACGTGCTTGAAGGCATTATCGGCAAGATCAAGAGCGTCAACGCCAAGACCGCCACGCACATCCCCGCACGCTGGGACGAGGCCGGCAAGGAATACAAGGCCACCGCTGACGACGCTTCCTACGGCATCTTCGAACTCGAAACCCCTGGCGGCGACGACGTCATCGGCCAGATCAACTCCTCCTGGGCCGTCCGCGTCTACCGCGACGAACTGGTTGAGTTCCAGATCGACGGCACGCACGGTTCCGCCGTCGCCGGTTTGAACAAGTGCGTTGCACAGCAGCGCGCCCACACTCCCAAGCCTGTCTGGAACCCGGACCTGCCCGTCACCGAGTCCTTCCGCAGCCAGTGGCAGGAAGTTCCGGCCAATGCTGAGCTCGACAACGGCTTCAAGCTGCAGTGGGAAGAATTCCTGCGCGACGTGGTCGCTGGCCGCGAGCACCGCTTCGGCCTGCTCTCCGCAGCCCGCGGCGTGCAGCTCGCCGAGCTCGGCCTGCAGTCCTCGGCAGAGCGCCGCACCATCGACATCCCGGAGATCACCCTCTAATGACGTCACTCATTCTTCCTACCGACGACGGCGGCACCCGCGAGTACCGCCTCCAGCCCGCCACTGCCTGGGTCAAGCCGAGCGCTCCCCTGACGGCCCGCCGCGCTTACGCCGCAGCCCACGTCATCCCGGAGGTCGCGGCTGACAACACCCCTGGTGCCCCGGCCCAGCTCGACTGGGATGCAACGCTGGCGTACCGGCACGAACTCTGGTCCTACGGATTGGGCGTCGCTGACGCCATGGACACCGCGCAGCGCGGCATGGGCCTGGACTGGGCAGCCACGCAGCAGCTCATCAAACGAACCGGCGCCGAGGCCGCTTCGGTAGTGGCAGCAGGCAACGCCGCGACAGCAGGCAAGTCCGTCCGCGACCTCGTCTCCTGCGGCGCAGGCACCGACCAGCTGGATATCGCTGTACTTCCCGAGGGCGCTGCCGGCATTCAGGCAGTTATCGATGCCTACCGCGAGCAGATCGCCGTGGTCAGCGAGGCCGGCCCCAAGGTCATCCTCATGGCCTCCCGTGCCTTGGCAAAGGTGGCCAGCGGCGCCGACGACTACCTGCACGTCTACTCGACGCTCCTGCAGGAAGTTGACCAGCCCGTCATTCTGCACTGGCTCGGCACGATGTTCGATCCCGCACTGGCCGGCTACTGGGGCTCCGACGACGTCTCTGTGGCCACCGAAACGTTCCTTAGCCTGATCCGCGAGCACGCGGACAAGGTCGACGGTGTGAAGGTTTCGCTGCTGGATGCTTCCCATGAAGTCGCCCTCCGTGCCAACCTTCCGGAAGGCGTCCGCCTCTACACAGGCGACGACTTCAATTACCCGGAGCTGATCGACGGCGACGACACCCACCACTCAGACGCCCTGCTGGGCATCTTTGCCGCCATTTACCCTGCCGCTTCGGTTGCCTTGCAGAAGTACGACGCCGGCCAAGGTGCAGAAGGGCGCGCCATCCTGGACTCCACCCGTGAGCTAGGAAAGCACATCTTCAGCGCACCAACGTTCTACTACAAGACCGGCATCGCGTTCATGTCCTGGCTCAACGGCAAACAGCCGGCATTCCAGATGGTTGGTGGCCTGCACTCGGGACGATCCGTCCTGCACCTCGCCAAGACCTTCGAACTGGCCGATCAGGCCGGCTTGCTGAAGGACCCTTCGTTGGCAGCCTTCCGGATGTCCGACTACCTGAGGATCAACGGAGTGGGCGCATGAGCGACTTTTCCAGACTCTCGCTGAATAGCGCCACGACCAAAAAGTGGACTCTTGCCGAAGCTGTGGACGGTTGTGCGGGCGCCGGCATCCCCGCGATCGGGCCATGGCGTGATCGCGTAGCGGAAGCCGGCCTGGACAAGGCGGCCAAGCTCATCAAGGACGCCGGCCTCCGTGTTTCGTCCCTGTGCCGCGGCGGCTTCCTCACAGCGCCTGATGCCGAAGGTCAGGCTGCGGCGCTGGCTGACAACTTCAATGCCGTCCGCGAAGCAGTGGCGCTGGATACGCAGGAGCTGTTCCTGGTGGTCGGCGGGCTCGCTCCTGGCGAGAAGGACGTCGTCGCGGCACGCCAGCGCGTGGCTGACCGCCTCGAGGAACTTGTCCCGTTCGCTTCCGAGAACGGTGTACGGCTGGTGCTGGAACCGCTGCACCCGATGTACGCCGCAGACCGCGCCCTCATCTCCACCCTTGGCCAGGCCTTGGACCTTGCCGCGCCTTACGACGCGAAGGCAGTGGGTGTGGCCGTCGATACGTTCCACGTCTGGTGGGATCCCGAACTGAAGGCCCAGATCGAACGTGCCGGACGCCATAACCGCATTGCCTCCTACCAGGTATGCGATTTCAACCTGCCGATCGCTTCGGACGCGCTGCTGTCCCGCGGAATGATGGGCGACGGCGTCATTGACTTCGCGACCATCGGCACCTGGGTGCGCGACGCCGGATATACGGGCGATATCGAGGTTGAGATCTTCAATCAGGAAATCTGGGACGCCGATGGCGATACCGTCCTGGAAACCATGAAGCAGCGCTACGCGGAACTCGTTCTGCCGTACGCCTAAAACGTGGTCCTCCCGCAGATTCCCTAAGCTCCGCGGGAGGACCGCCCCAAGCAAGCGAGCCCCTGCCCGGTCACGGCAGGGGCTCGCTTTTTCGCACCCTGTTTGTTTCAGCAGCGAGGCCCGGAATGCCCATGTTAGATAAGTGGTACATAGCTGAAACATTGCGTCGATGAGAGGAAACAATGGCCACCTACGCTGGTTTCACCTGGACAAAGAAGTCCAAGAAACCACTGAAAGGACACCACCATGATGCTCTTGAAGACACTCAATTTTTTCCTGGACGCCAGCAGTAGCCACAGCGGGTCCTCGGACGATTCCCCTGAAGAAACGACGCCTGCTGCCACCTTCGCTTTTGAGCGCCTGTCCTCCAGCGCCTGGGAGGGCTGGTGGGATGACGCCGATCAGGGCTTTCCTGCAGGGGCATAATCCGAGCGGGATCCTGAGTCCGGCTACACGTTGGCGGGCACGTGGACCTGGGCGCGCGGAACACCGATCAAGGTGAGAGTGCCGCCGTCGTTGGCTTCTAACTCCAGCCGGATGTTACGGGTTCCCTCCTCCGGCTGGACGGAGCTGACACGGAAAACCTCACCGTGAATTTCCACACGGTCGCCGTCTCGGACGCTCTTGAGCTTCCGGTAGGTGCCGGGCCAGTTGACGCGAGGTTCACTTCTTGTCTTCGGCATCGGCTGTGCGTTCCTGTGATTCGTTGGTGCGTGTTTCGTCATCGTAGTTTTCACGAAGTTCCTGCCCGCGGCGGATAATGTCGTCTTCCTGCTTCTGCTGCTTGTCGCTTCGCTTGGTACCCCGGGGCGGAAGTTGGATTGTCTCTTCAGCTTCAATCCCTCCCTGCAATTGGCGCCCGCGTTCCATTTCGGCGTCAAATTCTGCACCAAAAAGCAGCGACATATTAAGGATCCAGAGCCACAGCAGCATGATGATGACGCCTGCCAGCGTTCCATACGTCTTGTTGTAATTGCTGAAGTTCCCAACGTAAAAGGCAAAGCCCAACGATGCCAGGGCAAATATCACCAGGGCGATGAGGGACCCCGGGCTGATCCAACGGAACTTGGGCTGCTTGACGTTTGGGGTGAAGTAGTAGAGCACGGCGATGACAATGACCACCAGCAGGATCAGGACCGGCCATTTGGCAATGTTCCACACGGTCAGGATCGTGTCGGACATTCCGATTGCCTTACCGATAGCCTCAGCCACTGGCCCGCTGAGGACGAGCATCGCGGCGGCCAGTGCCGCGCCCACAAGGGCGACAATGGTAACGGCAAGCATCGTGCCGCGCAGTTTGACGAAGCCACGGCCTTCATCCACTTCGTACACGCGGTTCATCGCCCTGCTGAAGGCCGTGGTGTAACCGGAGGCCGACCACAACGCCACCAAGATGCCGAGGGCCAGAGCAAAGCCCGCCGCGTTGGACCGCGTCAGTTCCTCGATGGGCTGCCGCATGGCGTCAACACCGGGCCCGGGGGCGAATTGCTGCACGATTTCCAGTAATGCCGTGGCGGTTTTCCCGGCGTCGCCAAAGATGCCAATGAGGGAGACCAACGCCAAAAGGGCAGGGAAAAGGGAAAGCACTGCATAGTAGGTGAGGCCGGCAGCGGCATCAGGACATTGATCCTTGTTGAACTCCCGCAGTGTCCGTTTTGCGATATACATCCAAGTGGGTTTGACGAGGTCGTTGAGACTGTCCGGCTTACGGTCGTCGTCAGGGGCGGGAGCATTGCCCGCCTTCGCTGTGCTGGTGTGTGCTGAATTCTGAGTAGTCATGGGACACCTGTTCGTGGGTTGAGCATGCGCGAACAAACTGACCACTTAATAGTAAGCATACTGATGATTCGCATGGAAGAACCCAGCGCAGAGATCCTGCGAATCCCGGAAAACCTCTTCGGCGAAAAGATGCCCTACGCGGGCTTGCCCAGAAGGAATTCGAACGGCGACTCAATGACAGTGCGGATCACTTGGCCCGCCGCTCCCAGCAGCGTCCCCGAGTGCTCCAAACGGGAAACGGTGAGGCTCTCCGGCTCCAGCAGCCCCGGCGCGTACCTTTCCAAACTCGACAGCACTGCCGGTTTCAGCCAATCGGCGAGGACGGCAAAGTGGCCGCCGAGCACCACGGCTTCGATGTCCATCAGACGCGCAGAAGAGGCGAGCGCGATGCCCAGGTACCGCCCGGCGTCGCGCACTGCACGCTTGGCATGCGGCTCATCGGCGGCCAAGGCCGCGAGCAGAAGTTCGGTTCGCTCGCCAAGTGACCCCTCCGGGATGCGGGCAGCCTCAAAAATAGCTTCCTGTCCAGCGAATGTTTCCAGGCAGCCAGCCCCTCCACAGGAACATGAGGGCCCTTCTGGATGCACCACGATGTGGCCCAATTCGCCGGCTGAGCCGCCAGGTCCCGTGTAGAGCTCCGAACCGATGATGACCCCGCCACCAACGCCGACTTCGCCGGAAACGTAGAGGAAGTCCGCCGGGCCATCGCCGTACCAAAGCTCGCCAAGGGCAGCACTGTTTGCCTCGTTGGACAGCCGGACACCGAGCGGCGCGTCTTCCAGCAACGCCTGCGGATCCAGCTGCTCGTGCTCCCAATGAAGGTTTGGAGCGGACAGGACGATGTTGCGCTGCTCATCAACCAGGCCGGGGACTGCAAGTCCGCCACCCAGGATCGTGATGCCTTCAGCAGCGGCTGCAGCTTTGGCCTCATCGGCGAGTTCACCCAGATGCTCCATGACCGCGCCCGGCTTGAGCCCCCGGTTGCGGGACTCCACTGTGGAACTGAAGCGCAGGTTCCCGCCGAGGTCCACCAGGCCAACGGCCAGATAGTCGACGTTGATTTCCATTCCTACAACGCCTCGGCGGGAGCTGAGCTCAAGGCCCTGACCCGGCCGGCCCCGCTCCCCATCGCGATACAGGCCAACCTCGGAGACGAGCCCTGACTCCACGAGATCAGCCACCAAACTCGATACCGCAGCCTTGGTCAGCCCAGTTCCAGCAGCCACTTGGGCGCGGCTGGGCTTGGCGTCGCCGTTGCGGGCGATCGAATCCAGGACAAGCGAAAGATTACGACGGCGGACATCGCCTACGCGCCCGGGGGCAGCTTGCTCATTCACTCTCGCAGCCTCCTCACGGGGTTGAAAGATTTTTGCCGGTTTCCATTGACCATGATCCATCATCCCCCATATAGTTCAGATTGAAAACTAATTGGAGTGCTTTTCATCCATGGCCTCCTCGCCGCCTTGCAAAGGAGCAACAATGACCCCGCAGCCAACTCCCCAGGACCGTTTCACGTTTGGCCTTTGGACCGTGGGATGGACAGGCGCCGATCCCTTCGGCGTTGCGACCCGGGCAGCCCTGGACCCGATTGAAGCCGTCCACAAGCTCAGTGAACTCGGCGCTTACGGCATCACTTTCCACGACAATGACCTTGTCCCCTTTGACGCCAGCGCATCCGAGCGTGACCTCATCCTGAAGAACTTCAAGGGCGCATTGGCCGAAACGGGCCTCAAGGTTCCGATGGTTACCACCAACCTGTTCAGCCACCCCGTCTTCAAGGACGGCGGATTTACCTCCAACGACCGCTCCGTCCGACGCTTTGCCTTGAGCAAGATCCTGCGCAACATCGACCTCGCCGCTGAACTCGGCGCCGAGACGTTCGTCATGTGGGGCGGCCGCGAAGGCAGCGAGTACGACGGCTCCAAGGATCTCTCCGCAGCTTTGGACCGGATGAAGGAAGGCGTGGACACCGCCGCCGGATACATCAAGGAGAAGGGCTACGGCCTTCGGATTGCCTTGGAACCCAAGCCCAACGAACCCCGCGGCGATATCTTCCTGCCGACGGTTGGTCACGGCCTGGCGTTCATCGCGCAGCTGGAACACGGCGACATCGTGGGCCTCAACCCCGAGACGGGCCACGAGCAAATGGCGGGCCTGAACTTCACCCACGGCATTGCCCAAGCCCTCTGGGCCGGCAAGCTTTTCCACATCGACCTCAACGGCCAGCGTGGGATCAAGTACGACCAAGACCTCGTCTTCGGCCATGGCGACCTCACCAGCGCCTTCTTCACCGTGGACCTCCTGGAGAATGGCTTCCCCAACGGCGGACCCAAGTACGATGGCCCTCGCCACTTCGACTACAAGCCCTCCCGCACCGACGGTTACGACGGTGTGTGGGAATCGGCAAAGTCCAATATGTCCATGTATTTGCTCCTGAAGGAACGCGCCCTCGCTTTCCGCGCCGATCCGGAGGTTCAGGAAGCGCTGACCACCTCGGGCGTGTTCGAGCTCGGCGAGCCCACCTTGAACGCTGGAGAGACCACTGCGGACCTCCTCGCTGATGCCAGCGCCTTCGACACGTTCGACGCCGACAAGACCGCCGAGCGCTCGTTCGCCTTCGTCCGCCTCAACCAGCTGGCCATTGAGCACCTTCTGGGCGCGCGCTAAAGGCATCAGCCTCCAGGAAAAATCAGCCATTCGCATTACCGTCGCCGGGGTCACCAGGATTGCTCCATTTCGGGGCTGCCAGCCCCGGCGACGGTCCGTAACGGAACAAGTCCCCAAAGGAACAAATCGCATGCCTCTCGTCGCCGGGATCGACAGCTCCACCCAGTCCTGCAAGGTAGTCATCAGGGACTCAGACACTGGCGCCCTGGTGCGGCAGGGGCGTGCTTCACACCCTGAGGGCACCGAGGTCCATCCTGATCACTGGTGGACTGCCCTTCAGGAAGCCATCAGCCAGGCGGGCGGTTTCGACGACGTCGATGCTGTCTCGGTGGGTGGCCAGCAGCATGGAATGGTGTGCCTGGACGAATCAGGAAACGTGGTCCGCCCAGCACTGCTGTGGAATGACACCCGGTCCGCACTGGACGCGGAAGAGCTGATCCTGGAAGCCGGCGAAGGTGATCCCGCGGCGGGAGCCGCATATTGGGCCGCCAGCACGGGGACTGTACCGGTGGCATCGCTGACGGCCACCAAACTACGGTGGCTGGCTCGAAACGAACCCGAGAATGCCCGACGCACTGCGGCCGTTTGCCTCCCGCACGACTGGCTGTCCTGGCGTTTGGCCGGTCATGGGCCGGGCACCGGGCCGTCATCTCTGGAGTTGCTCCGGACTGATCGTTCCGACGCTTCCGGTACCGGCTACTTCTCCTCCGAGATGGGGGAATACTTGCCGGAAGTCTTGAAAAGCACGCTCGGCCATGTCCCGGTGCTGCCGGCCGTCGTCGGGCCTTTAGATGCTGCCGGAAAGATGCCGAACGGTGCCTTGATCGGGCCAGGCGCAGGCGATAACGCCGCAGCGGGGCTGGGAGTCAGCGCCGCCGTCGGGGATGTTGTTATCTCGATCGGAACGTCCGGAACTGTCTTCGCTGTCTCGGACGTCCCTTCCCAGGACGCGAGCGGGCTGGTGGCAGGTTTTGCCGATGCCACGGGGAACTATCTGCCGCTTGCCTGTACGCTCAACGCCACCCGGATATTCGATGCCACTGCCGCACTGCTCGGCGTGGATTTGCCGGAACTCGGCAAGCTGGCCCTGTCCGCCGAGGAAGGGGCCGGCGGTCTGACCCTGGTGCCATACTTTGAAGGCGAACGGACGCCCAATCTTCCGGACGCCACAGGTTCACTCCATGGGCTCACAGTTTCCAACTACACGCCCGCCAACTTGGCCAGAGCCGCCGTCGAGGGTGTGTTGTGCTCCCTGGCCGATGGCCTTGCTGCTCTGCAAGCGCAAGGCGTGGCGGCCCGACGCATCATCCTTGTGGGCGGCGGCGCCCAGTCCGAAGCTGTGCAGCACGTTGCTGCGGATGTGTTCGGATTGCCGGTGTTCGTACCCGCTCCGGGCGAATACGTTGCAGACGGTGCCGCACGGCAAGCAGCCGGCGTCCTCACGGGAAAGCTGCCAGATTGGCCCCTTGAAGGAATCGAGGTTGCTGAGTCGAAGACCTCCGGGACGCCCGAGTTCCTGACGAGGTACCGCCATTACGCCGCCAAGGCAGCCATGGGCTGATCATCGCGCAGGTGCTCTATCGTGACAGGGTGAGCACTGAACAATCCGCACCAAGCAGGCCGCCTGTGATGGAAGACGTCGCCCGCGTTGCCGGCGTTTCCCATCAAACTGTGTCGCGTGTTCTGAATAACCATCCCAATGTGAGCCCAAAGACGCGCGAGCGCGTTGAACAGGCCATCACGGAACTTGGGTACCGCCGCAACACCGCTGCCCGCAGCCTGGTGACCCGACGCTCCCAGACCATCGGCGTCCTGGGAAGCGAGTTGGCGCAGTACGGCCCATCCCACACCCTCCTTGGAGTGCAGCAGGCGGCCAGGGAAGCGGGCTATTTTGTCAGTGTCGCGGGCTTGCGGGACGTCACGCCAGAGACCATCAAGGACGCCATGGCGCATTTCATGGACCAAGGCGTGGACGGCATAGTTGTCACAGTGCCGCATCCCGGGACCTTTGACGTCCTCAAGGACATCACCGCTCAAGTGCCCCTTGTGGCAGTGGGCTCTCTCGGCGACGAGCACCTCAGCGGCGCCACTGTGGACCAGCGCGAGGGAGCCCGTCTGGCGGTCCAGCACCTCCTTGAGCTGGGGCACAAGCACATTGGGCATCTTTCCGGGCCCGCTGATTGGATTGACGCAGTTGCCCGCACCGAGGGTTGGCGGGACGCCCTGCGTGAGGCCGGCCTGGAACCAGCGGCCCTGATCGAAGGCGATTGGAGTGCCGAATGCGGTTATCGCGAGGGCCTGAAAATCGCGGCCGAACGTTCCATGACGGCGTTGTTTGTGGCCAACGACCAAATGGCTCTCGGGGTGCTCCGGGCGTTCAATGAAGCCGGCGTTCAGGTCCCCTCCGATATCAGCGTTGTGGGCTTCGACGACCAACCCGAAGCCGCTTACTTCATCCCGCCGCTGACCACCGTGGCCCAGGACTTTGAGGAACTCGGCCAGCGCTGCATCGGCTTGCTGCTTGATCGCCTGGAGACCGGCAGCACGGGTACGCCAGTGACGGTGAAGCCCCGCCTGGTCATCCGGTCCACGACGGCGCGGCTCGCTAACTAAACCCAAGTAGGTCGCAGCAGAGCGCGTTCTGGACGTTCAAACGCGCTGATCTGCGACCTACTTGGGTCGGAGTGCCTGAAACAGTCCCACATGACGCGCATCCTCTTGACATCAAAGTTGTGAGCGCTAACAATTGCATCAGACCTTCTTCATTTCTTCCACCCCGACCCCCGGCAATGAGGCCTTGGCCAGCCGGATGGAGACCTCATGAATACCACTGAAAACCTCCCGCTCGACGAGCAGTTCGTCATCGGCGTGGACTACGGCACTTTGTCTGGTCGCGCCGTCGTCGTGCGCGTCTCGGACGGTGCCGAACTCGGCAGCGGCGTGTTCGAATACCCGCACGCCGTCGTGTCCGACCGACTGCCCGCTACGGGCCAGCGGCTGCCCGCCGACTGGGCGCTCCAAGTGCCCAATGACTACCGCGACGTCCTGCGCAACGCGGTACCGGACGCCGTCGCCGATGCCGGAATCAACCCGGAACATGTGGTGGGCATCGCTACAGACTTCACCGCCTGCACCATGGTTCCGACGACGGCGGACGGCACTCCGCTGAACGAACTGGAACGCTTCGCGGACCGTCCCCACGCTTACGTCAAGCTGTGGCGTCACCACGCCGCGCAGCCGCAGGCCGACCGCATTAACAAGCTCGCCGAGGAACGTGGAGAGGCCTGGCTTCCCCGGTATGGTGGCCTGATCTCCTCGGAATGGGAGTTCGCCAAGGGACTGCAGCTGCTCGAGGAAGATCCCGAAGTTTACGGCGCCATGGACCATTGGGTTGAGGCGGCCGACTGGATCATCTGGCAGCTGTGCGGCAGCTACGTTCGGAATGCCTGCACCGCTGGATACAAGGGCATCTACCAGGACGGCAAGTACCCGTCGGAGGATTTCCTCGCCGCGCTGAACCCCGACTTCAAGGGTTTCGTTTCGGAAAAGCTGGAGCACACCATCGGGCGCTTGGGCGACGCCGCAGGCTACCTGACGGAAGAAGCAGCGGCTTGGACCGGGCTCCGAGCCGGAATCGCAGTGGCAGTCGGTAACGTTGACGCCCACGTCAGTGCCCCTGCAGCCAACGCTGTTGAGCCGGGGCAACTCGTGGCCATCATGGGCACGTCCACGTGCCACGTCATGAACGGTGACGTCCTGCGCGAAGTCCCGGGCATGTGCGGCGTCGTGGATGGCGGCATCGTGGACGGATTGTGGGGCTATGAAGCCGGACAGTCCGGAGTGGGCGATATCTTCGGCTGGTTCACCAAGAACGGCGTCCCCCCTCACTACCACCAAGCTGCAGCCGCCAAAGGCCTGGGCATCCACGAATACCTCACCGAACTCGCAGAGAAGCAGGCAATCGGCGAGCACGGCCTGATTGCCCTGGACTGGCACTCAGGCAACCGCTCAGTGCTGGTGGACCACGAACTCTCCGGCGTCGTAGTGGGCCAGACCCTTGCGACCAAGCCCGAGGACACCTACCGCGCGCTGCTGGAGGCCACGGCCTTCGGCACCCGCACCATCGTGGATGCATTCCGTGATTCCGGAGTACCGGTGAAGGAGTTCATCGTGGCTGGCGGACTGTTGAAGAACAAGTTCCTGATGCAGGTCTATGCAGACATCACCGGCCTGCAGCTGTCCACCATCGGCTCGGAGCAGGGACCCGCCCTCGGCTCGGCAATCCACGCCGCTGTAGCTGCCGGGAAGTACAAGGACATCCGCGAAGCGGCGGCATCCATGGCAGCTGCCCCGGGCGCTGTCTACACGCCGATCCCTGAAAATGTCAGGGCCTACGAGGCACTTTTCCAGGAATACCGCACCCTGCACGACTACTTCGGCCGCGGGACCAACAGCGTCATGCATCGCCTGAAGGCAATTCAGCGCGCTGCCCACACGGCCATCACAGAAGGGGTCAACGCATGAGCACGCTCTTGGAAACCATCGCAAAAGTCCGGCGCGAAGTCTGCGACCTCCACGCTGAGCTGACCCGCTACAAGCTGGTTGTCTGGACTGCGGGCAACGTCTCCGGACGGATCCCTGGCTACGATCTCATGGTCATCAAGCCCTCCGGCGTCTCCTATGACGACCTGACGCCCGAGCAAATGGTGGTCACGGACCTCTACGGAACTCCCGTCAGGGGCATCAACATCGGAAGCGGCGGAACCGTTGACTGGGGCAACCCGGACCTCTCGCCGTCCTCTGACACTGCAGCACATGCCTACGTCTATCGGCACATGCCCGAGGTTGGCGGTGTGGTGCACACGCACTCCACCTATGCCACGGCCTGGGCCGCCCGCGGTGAAGAGATCCCCTGCGTGCTGACAATGATGGGCGACGAATTCGGTGGCCCGATCCCGGTAGGCCCGTTCGCGCTGATCGGAGACGACTCGATCGGACAGGGAATCGTGGAGACCCTCAAGAACTCTCATTCCCCCGCCGTGCTCATGCAGAACCACGGACCTTTCACCATCGGCAAGGACGCCAGGTCCGCGGTGAAAGCAGCCGTGATGTGCGAGGAAGTGGCAAAGACGGTGCATGTCTCCCGCCAACTCGGCGAACCCCTGCCCATTGACCAGGCCAAGATCGACTCGCTCTACAACCGCTACCAAAACGTCTACGGCCGCTAAAGCGGACGTCTCAACACTTTCAGGAGCCATGAAAATGCCCAGCGCCAACACCACGTCCCTTGATCAGTACGAGGTCTGGTTCCTCACCGGAAGCCAGCACCTCTACGGCGAAGATGTCCTCAAGCAGGTCGCCTCGCAATCGCAGGAGATTGCCAACGCGCTCAACGATTCCTCGGACGTGCCGGTCAAACTCGTGTGGAAGCCGGTCCTCACGGATTCCGACGCCATCCGCCGCACTGCGCTGGAAGCAAACTCGAACGACTCCGTGATCGGCGTGACCGCCTGGATGCACACGTTCAGCCCGGCCAAGATGTGGATCCAGGGCCTGGACGCCCTGCGCAAGCCGCTCCTGCACCTGCACACGCAGGCCAACCGTGACCTGCCGTGGGCCGATATCGACTTCGACTTCATGAACCTGAACCAGGCAGCCCACGGGGACCGCGAATTCGGGTATATCCAGTCGCGCCTCGGCGTGCCACGGAAGACCGTCGTCGGGCATGTCAGCAATCCTGAGATCGCCCGCCAGGTGGGCGCTTGGCAGCGCGCCTCGGCAGGTTGGGCCGCTGTGCGGACGCTGAAGCTGACCCGTTTCGGTGACAACATGCGCAACGTCGCCGTCACCGAAGGCGACAAGACCGAAGCCGAGCTGCGCTTCGGCGTCTCGGTCAACACTTGGTCCGTCAACGAGCTCGCCGATGCCGTTCACGGCGCTGCGGAGTCCGACGTCGATGCCCTGGTTGCCGAGTATGAGCGCCTCTACGAGGTGGTTCCCGAACTGCAAAAAGACGGCGCGCGCCACGAATCGCTGCGCTACAGCGCGAGGATCGAACTCGGGCTCCGCAGCTTCCTGGAAGCGAACGGCTCAGCCGCGTTCACGACGTCGTTCGAGGACCTGGGCGAACTCCGCCAGCTTCCCGGCATGGCAGTCCAGCGGCTCATGGCTGACGGCTATGGCTTTGGCGCCGAGGGCGACTGGAAGACCGCAATCCTTGTTCGCGCTGCCAAGGTGATGGGCGCCGGACTGCCCGGTGGTGCCTCGCTCATGGAGGACTACACGTACCACCTCGAGCCCGGCTCGGAGAAGATCCTGGGCGCGCACATGCTGGAGGTTTGCCCCTCGCTGACCGCCAAGAAGCCGCGCGTGGAGATCCACCCGCTGGGCATCGGCGGCAAGGAAGACCCCGTTCGCATGGTCTTCGATACGGACGCAGGCCCCGGCATCGTCGTCGCATTGTCCGATATGCGCGATCGGTTCCGCCTGGTAGCTAACGTGGTGGACGTCGTCGATCTCGACCAGCCTCTGCCCAACCTCCCGGTGGCCCGCGCACTGTGGGAGCCCAAGCCCAACTTCGCTACGTCGGCCGCAGCCTGGCTCACTGCCGGTGCCGCCCACCACACGGTACTCTCCACGCAGGTTGGCCTGGAGGTGTTCGAGGACTTCGCCGAAATCGCCAAGACCGAGCTCCTGACCATCGACGAGGACACCACCATCAAACAGTTCAAGAAGGAACTGAACTGGAACGCCGCCTACTACAAGCTGGCCGGCGGCCTGTGAGCACCGAATTCACCCTGCAGTCCGGCGGCTACCGGGCTGTCATCACGGCCCGGGCCGCGGCGCTGCGTGTTTTGCAGTTCCAGGGCCGCGACCTCGTGGTTCCCTTCCCCGAGGGTGGCCCGATTCCGGACTACCGGGGAATTATCGCGGCGCCGTGGCCCAACCGGATTGCGGATGGCGCCTACCGTTTCGATGGCAAGGTGCATCATGTACCCGTCAACGAACCGGACCGCGGCACATCCTTGCACGGCCTCGCGTTCCCGCTGGATTGGGCATTGAAGGAGTCCGACGCCGGTTCACTCACGTTGACCTGCACGGTGGGGCCCACGCCGGGATATCCGTTCGCGGTTGAGCTCTCGGCTCAGTACATGTTGGACGACGCCGGGCTGCACACGCGGCTAACTGCCTTGAACGTAGCCGACGCTCCAGCACCGTACGGCGTTTGCCCACACCCGTATCTGGTGGCCGGTTCTTCGCCGCTGGCTCAGTGGGTCCTCGATTTTGCTGCAGATAGCTTCCTTGAGGTCACCCCTGACAGGCTGCTGCCGGTTGGTGTTGTGGAAGTTGAGGGCCACGCTTTCGATTTCCGGACCCCGCGGGCCATTGGCACCACTGAGATCGACCATGCGTTCACAGGAATAGCGTTCGACGGCGGGCTGGCGCGGCTTTCGCTGCGCGACCCGGCGGGCACCGGCGTCGGGATGTCCTGGGACGAAAGCTGCCCATGGTTGCAGATCCATACGGCAGACAAGCCGGAACCACTTCCGAATCGGCTGGGCTTGGCCGTAGAGCCAATGACCTGCCCGCCGGACGCGTTCAACAGTGGCACGGACCTGATCCGGCTGGAACCCGGCGCTGAGCACACCGCTGCGTGGAGCATCTACGCCCTGTAGTTACTCAACTCGGTCGCAGTAGTGCGCGTTTTGACCGCTCATAACGCGCACTGCTGCGACCTACTTGGGTACGCCGGCCGTGCTTTGACGCACCACGAGCTCCGGCGTGAACACCACGGCCCGGTGTTTGGTTCCGCCGCTGTCCTGCTCCTCCGCCAGCAACTCGATCGCCGTGCGGCCCAAGGCCTCCGTTGGCTGGCGGATGGAGGACAAGGGCACGACGGCGGAGACGGCGAAGTCGATGTCGTCGTAGCCAATCAGGGCGATGTCCTCGGGGATTTTCACAGTTCGGAGCATGGTCAGCGACTGCATGACGCCGAGCGCCAGGAGGTCGTTGGAACAGAAAACGGCTTCCGGCCTTTCGACTGGCGACCGCTCCACCAGGTCGTTGCCCACTTGGCGGCCGGCCAGGACTGTCTGTCCAGCGGAGTCCAAGACCTCGATTGTTGCCCCTGCTACTTCGGCGACGGCCCGCTGCGCGCCGGTAAGCCGGTTGGCAACCTGACGGATTGAAGGGGTACCTACAAAGGCCAGACGACGGCGGCCCATGTCCAGCAGGTGCCGGGCGGCAAGATATCCGCCTTCTTCGTCATCCACCGAGACTGAGCTGCAGCGGTCGGTGTCGGCGAGTTGATCCACCAGAACGGTTGGCACGCCACGTTCGCGGAGCATATCGATCCGATCACCAACGTCCCCTACAGGCGAGATCAGCAGGCCCTGGACCCGCTGTTCCTGGAACAGGTCCATGTAATGCGCTTCCCGGGAAGCGTCCTGGCCGCTGTCCCCTACCAACACCACGCTACCGAGGGCTGTGGCTGCATCTTCGGCGGCACGGGCAACCGAGGAGAAGAACGGGTTGCCCACGTCCAGCACAATCAGTCCGATGGTCCGACTTTGGCCTGCGCGGAGTTGGCGGGCGGCGTCGTTGCGCACGAAACCGAGTTCGGCGATGGATTTGAGGACGCGCTCCTTGGTCCTTTGCGATACGCGGTCCGGATAATTCAGCACGTTGGAAACAGTTCCCACGGCTACTTGGGCGTGGGTGGCAACGTCTTTGATGCTCGCTGTCTGGGACATGCTTTCCAATCTCCGCTGGTTGTCATCGATTTGCAGGAAACGCCTTGACACCCTCCTTCTAACGAGGGTAATTTGAATCGTAACAAATGAAACGATTCAAAGACGAGTGACCTGGAGAACCGCACATGAGGGTCTGTTTCCGCTCCTCCGTCCAGCCAGAGCTGATGGACGAATACAAGCGCCGGCACGCAGCCGTTTGGCCGGAGATGCTGCACGCCCTCAAGGATGCGGGATGGAACAACTACTCGCTCTTCCTGGCTTCCGATGGCCAATTGATCGGGTACCTGGAATGCGATGACTACCAGGCCGCACAGGCGCGCATGGCCATAACGGACGTCAACGCCCGCTGGCAGGCCGAGATGGCAACCCTGTTCTCGAACAGCGACCTGCCTCCAGACCAGAGCTTCGAAATCGTCGAAGAAGTTTTCAATCTTGAGGATCAACTGGCCAAGGCCAGCACCGTCGCAACCCAGCAAAAGGAACAAGCATGAACACCACAGAATCGGCCGCCACCGAATCGGCCTTGGGCCGCTTGGGAGAACTGGCCATCGAAGTTCCATCCTGGGCCTACGGAAATTCGGGGACCCGGTTCAAGGTCTTCGGCACTCCGGGTACGCCGCGCACCGTCCAGGAAAAGATCGCCGACGCCGCCAAGGTCCACGAGCTGACGGGCCTGGCGCCTACAGTCGCGCTGCACATTCCGTGGGACAAGGTTGATGACTACTCTGCGCTGCGCGAATACGCTGCAGGCTTGGGCGTTGGACTGGGCACCATCAACTCCAACACATTCCAGGACGACGAGTACAAATTCGGTTCCCTGACCTCCTCCACCGAGTCTGTCCGCCGCCGGGCGATCGACCACCACCTTGAGTGCATCCAGATCATGCATGCCACCGGATCAAAGGACCTGAAGATCTGGTTGGCCGATGGCACCAACTACCCCGGCCAGGACGATATGCGCGGCCGTCAGGACCGCCTCGCGGAATCCCTCCAGGAGATCTACGCTGCCCTCGGCGACGAGCACCGGCTGGTCCTGGAGTACAAGTTCTTCGAGCCGGCTTTCTATCACACCGATGTTCCGGACTGGGGCACTTCCTACGCGCAGACCCTTGCCCTTGGCGAGAAGGCCTTCGTCTGTCTGGACACCGGCCACCACGCGCCAGGTACCAACATCGAGTTCATCGTCATGCAGCTTCTGCGGCTGGGCAAGCTGGGATCCTTCGACTTCAACTCCCGCTTCTACGCAGACGACGACCTCATTGTGGGCGCAGCCGATCCGTTCCAGCTGTTCCGAATCATGTACGAGGTGATCCGCGGCGGCGGCTTCGGGAAAGATTCAGGCGTTGCCCTGATGCTGGACCAATGCCACAACCTGGAAGAGAAGATCCCGGGCCAGATCCGCTCGGTCCTGAACGTCCAGGAAATGACGGCCCGCGCATTGCTCGTGGATACCGCAGCATTGTCCGAGGCCCAGCGTGCCGGGGATGTTCTGGCCGCCAACGGCATCTTCAACGATGCCTTCTACACCGACGTCCGCCCTGTCCTTGCGGAGTGGCGTGAATCCCGCGGCCTGCCCGCCGACCCGATCGCTGCCTACAAGGCCAGCGGCTACCAGAAGAAAATCAACGAGGACCGCGCTGGCGGCCAGCAAGCCGGATGGGGCGCATAAAGCATGAACGTGCAAGAGACCAACAAGACCGTTGAAGACCTGATTTCCCGCTCCAACCGCCTCGGCGCGGACAAGCGGAACACCAACTTCGCCGGCGGCAACACCTCCGCCAAGGGCACCGAGAAGGACCCAGTCACGGGCCAGGACGTCGAGCTCCTTTGGGTCAAGGGCTCCGGTGGCGACCTCGGCACGCTGAAGGCGGAGAACCTCGCTGTACTCCGGCTGGACCGGCTGCAGGCACTGAAGTCCGTTTACCCCGGCGTCGAGCGTGAAGACGAAATGGTGGCCGCCTTTGATTACTGCCTCCACGGCAAGGGCGGCGCTGCGCCGTCGATCGATACTGCCATGCACGGCCTGGTGGACGCTGCGCATGTTGACCACCTGCACCCAGACTCGGGCATCGCGATTGCGACGGCGGTGGACGGCGAAGCGCTGACGTCCAAGGTATTCGGCGACAAAGTGGTGTGGGTTCCGTGGCACCGCCCCGGTTTCCAGCTCGGTTTGGACATCGCCGCGATCAAGGAAGCCAACCCCCAGGCCATCGGCACCATCCTGGGTGGCCACGGCATCACTGCGTGGGGCGCCACGAGTGAAGAGGCTGAGGCCAACTCGCTGTGGATCATCGACCAGGCAGAAAAGTTCATCGCGGAGAACGGCAAGGCCGAGCCCTTCGGCGCCAAGCTCCCCGGCTACGGCGCCCTCCGCGAAGCTGAGCGCAAAGCCAAGGCAGCCGCCCTCGCCCCGGTGATCCGCGGCCTGGCCTCCACGGACAAGCCGCAACTGGGCCACTTCAGTGATGACGCCGTCGTTCTTGAATTCCTTGAGTCCGCCGAGCACCCGCGCCTCGGCGCGCTGGGCACCTCCTGCCCGGACCATTTCCTGCGCACCAAGGTCAAGCCGCTGGTCTTGGACCTGCCCGCCGATGCTTCCATCGAGGATTCCGTCAACCGTTTGAAGGACCTGCACGCGGACTACCGCGAGGACTACCAGGCGTACTACGACCGTCACGCCGACGAGAACAGCCCCGCCCTCCGCGGCGCCGACCCGGCCATCGTGCTGGTCCCCGGCGTCGGCATGTTCTCCTTCGGCAAGGACAAGCAAACCGCCCGCGTGGCCGGCGAGTTCTACATCAACGCCATCAACGTGATGCGCGGTGCTGAGGCGATCTCCACCTACGCGCCGATCGAGGAATCCGAGAAATTCCGCATCGAGTACTGGGCCTTGGAAGAAGCCAAGCTCGCCCGCATGCCCAAGCCCAAGTCCCACGCCACCCGCATCGCGCTGGTGACCGGCGCGGCGTCGGGCATCGGCAAGGCGATCGCAACCCGCTTGGCGTCCGACGGCGCGTGCGTAGTGATTGCCGACCTGAACCTTGAGAACGCCCAGGCCGTCGCCGCGGAACTGGGCGGACCCGACGTCGCCATCGGCGTCCAGGCCGACGTGACGGACGAAGCCCAGATCGCAGCAGCGATCCAGGAAGCCGTGCTCGCCTTCGGTGGCCTGGACCTGGTAGTCAACAACGCCGGACTGTCCATCTCCAAGCCCCTACTGGAAACCACCGAAAAGGACTGGGACCTGCAGCACAACGTCATGGCCAAGGGCTCATTCCTGGTGTCCAAGGCCGCGGCCAAGGTCATGATCGAGCAGGGCATGGGAGGAGACATCATCTACATCTCCTCCAAAAACTCGGTGTTCGCCGGCCCCAACAACATCGCCTACTCCGCAACCAAGGCCGATCAAGCCCATCAGGTCCGTCTACTCGCCGCTGAACTGGGCGAGTACGGCGTGCGCGTCAACGGCATCAACCCTGACGGCGTGGTCCGCGGCTCGGGCATCTTCGCTGGCGGCTGGGGCGCCAAACGCGCAGCTGTGTACGGCGTGGACGAGCAGGAACTGGGCAAGTACTACGCCCAGCGCACGCTGCTCAAGCGGGAGGTGCTGCCGGAACACGTCGCCAACGCAGCCTCCGTGCTCACCAGCAACGAACTGTCCCACACCACCGGGCTGCACATCCCCGTTGACGCGGGCGTGGCTGCCGCATTCCTGCGATAAGGCCAAGCATGAGCAACGGTTCACCTGCGAAGCCAGTCTTCGCAGCAGTCGATATTGGCGCCTCCTCCGGCCGCGTCATGCTCGGTCGCGTCTCGCCTGAATCCGGCGTGTCGCTCGAGACGATCCACCGCTTCCCTAACGGAGTGGTGGAGCTCGACGGCGGCCTCCGCTGGGACTTCGACGCCCTGTTCGCGGAGGTACTCAAGGGCTTGACGGCCGCCGCTGCCGTTGCGCGTGGGAATGGCGAGCGCATCGTGAGCATCGGCATCGACACCTGGGCTGTGGACTACGGCCTGGTGAACGACGCCGGCGAACTCACCGCGCAGCCGTACAGCTACCGGGACGAGCGCAGCCGCGCGACGGTGGAACGCGTGCATGCCGCGATCTCCCCGGAGAAGTTGTATGCCACAACGGGTTTGCAATACCTGCAGTTCAACACGCTGTACCAGCTGGCGTGCGAGCCCACACTGGAAGGGCGCCAGGCTCTCCTCATCCCGGACCTGATCGCTTTCCTCCTCACGGGAGAGCGCCGGACGGAGGCTACAAACGCCTCCACTACAGGGCTCTTTGATGCTGTTGCGGGAGAGTGGGCTACACAGTTCCTGGATGCACTCGGCCTGCCGAAAGACATCTTCCCTCCCCTCATTCAGCCTGGTGAAACCGTGGGCACCCTCCTGCCTGGCATCCTCGAAAAGACGGGATTGCCCGCGGACACCAGGGTGGTTGCGGTTGGATCGCACGACACCGCCTCAGCCGTGGCCGCCGTGCCCGCCGAGCAAAAGGACTTCGCCTACATTTCCTCGGGAACGTGGTCCTTGGTGGGTGTTGAATTGGACAGCCCAGTGCTGAGCGAGGCAAGCCGCAAGGCCAACTTCACCAACGAACGCGGTGTGGATGGAACTATCCGGTACCTGCGTAATGTCGGTGGGCTCTGGCTGCTCAGCGAGTGCCAGCGTGCTTGGGCGGCACAGGGGTTCAGCCAATCGTTGACGTCACTGCTGGACGCAGCCTCGGCTCTCCCCACCGGCGGCCCACGAATCAACGCCGATGACCCGGCCTTTACGGCCCCGGACAATATGCCGGACCGCATCCGCGCAGCCGTGCGGAACACAGGCGCCGTGCTCGCGGACCGGCCTGCCGCCGTCGTGCGTTGCATCATGGACAGCCTCGCGGGTGGTTACGCCCGCACGCTGGCGGACGCTGAACGGCTCGCGGGCCGGAGCGTGGATGTGGTTCACATTGTGGGCGGTGGTTCGCAGAACCGGCTCCTGTGCCAACTGACGGCTGACGCCACGGGCAAGCCGGTGGTTGCCGGACCTGTTGAGGCGACTGCACTGGGCAACGTCCTGGTTCAGGCGCGCGCTGCCGGTGTGGTGGAAGGTGGGCTTCCTGAACTGCGCGCGTTGGTGGCCGCCGGGACGAATCTCGAACGGTACGAGCCGGCCCAGGCGATCAGCGGCGTACCTTCCTGACCGTTTTGAACTGGTGGCGGCCCCGAAACAACCGAAATAGGGTGTTTCGGGGCTGCTTCCTTGTCCAGCTCCTGTGAATGTCTATGAATGTTGTGAATCTTTTGAATCTGTACCTGTCTACAAGCAACGCCGCCGACGCCCGCCGAACGTCTGGTACGTCACAGCGCCGGATGAGGGTGCCGCGCTAAACTGATCGCATTATGATCCGCACAATGTTCAAGTCCAAGATCCACCGCGCAACGGTGACCCATGCCGATCTTCACTACGTCGGTTCGGTCACTGTCGACCTTGACCTGCTGGACGCGGCTGACATCCTTCCGGGCGAACTCGTCTCCATCGTTGACGTGACCAATGGCGCCCGGCTGGAGACCTACACCATCGCCGGCGAGCGCGGTTCCGGCGTGATCGGGATCAACGGCGCGGCTGCCCACCAGGTTCATGTGGGGGATGTCGTCATCCTCATCACCTATGCCGAGATGACCACCGAAGAGGCGCGCGCTTATGAGCCCAGGGTTGTCCATGTCAGCAAGGACAACAAGATCCTCCAGCTCGGAAACGACCCCGCGGAGGGCCACACACCCGGGCTGATGCGTCCGCCGCACGCGCTGAGCAACGCCGCGCACATGAGCTAACCCGGCCAAAAGCCAAATCTCGACGTCGGTACCCATGTGAGTGCCGACGTCGCGCTTTGGGTGTCCGTATGACGGAACTCTCGCCAGAAAACGCTTACTCAGCACGGCGATGTGGCTAGGCTGTTGTTCGTGACCCACCACCTCCCCGCCCGCACGCCCTCATGATCGGCGTCCTGTCCGGGTTCTTCGTGGTGTGGGCCATCATCCTGGTGGGCATGTTCGTTGGGCGCCGCGGGATCCTGGGTGAGAATGCGCGCACGGTCCTGAGCTCGTTGACATTCTTCGTCGCAAGCCCGGCGTTGCTGTTCGAAACCCTGAGCAAGGCGAAGTTCCACGAGGTGTTTGCCGCCCCGCTGTTGGTCACCGCAGTGGGTGCCATCATCACGGGCCTGCTGTTCTTCCTGATCGTGAAATTCTGGCTCAAGCGCACTCTGCCCGAAGCCCTGATGTCATCGATGAGTGCCTCACTGGCGAACTCCGCGAACCTGGGCATCCCGATTGCGGTCTTTGTGCTGGGTGATGCAAGCTACGTGGCGCCGCTGCTGATTTTCCAGCTCGCGTTCTTCACGCCCCTGTACCTGATGGCCCTGGACGCCAGCACGAGTAGCCACCGCACCACTCCCCTGCGCTTTCTGCTCATGATCGTGAAGAACCCGATGATCGTGGGCTCAGGGCTTGGGCTTCTGGTGGCAGGAACGGGTTTTCAGGTGCCCACCCTCATTCTGGAGCCGATCCACTTGATTGGCGGCGCCGCGATTCCCGCCATGTTGATGGCGTTCGGCATGAGCCTGAACGGATCACGGCCTTTGCAGAAGGACGCGGGACGACGCCTGGACACACTGCTGGCCAGCGGGTTCAAGCTGTTCGTGCACCCATCCATCGCCTATATGTTTGCCCGCTTTGCCTTAGGGATGGATGGTCACGCCTTATTCGCCGTGGTGGTGACGGCGGCGCTCCCGACGGCCCAGAACGTGTTCGTGGCAGCCACCCGCTACCGCGCCGGCATCACAGTAGCCAAGGACACCGTGCTCATCACGACGATCGTGGCGGTGCCCGCGATGATCGCCGTGGCCTTGCTCCTCACCTAGCGCCGTCCGGCCCAAGTAGGGGACAGATAACGCTCTACTCAGGCCTGGGAGGAGCGTTATCTGTCCCCTACTTGGGTTACTCCACGTCTGCGCTGGCCAGGTAATGGTCCAGGAGCTGCGCACACCGGATGAAGCCCAGATGCGAGTACGCCTGTGGATGATTACCCAGGTGGGTTTCCGAGGCAGGATCATATTCCTCCGGCAGCAGGCCTGTAGGACCAAACAAAGCCACCAGCTGGTTGAACAGTTCAAGCGCATCATCCAAGCGTCCAACAGCAAGGTATGCCTCGATCAGCCAGGTGGTGCAGATGTGGAAGCCACCCTCCAAACCCGGCAGGCCGTCGTCGTACCTGTACCTGAAAACGGTGGGACCCACACGCAACTCGCGCTCAACAGCCGTTACGGTATCCAGAAACCGCTGGTCCTGGACATCCAGCAGGCCGGACAAGCCGATATGCAGCACGGCGGCATCCAGGTCGGGGCTGTCGTAGGCCACGGTGTACGAGGCCGCAGATGAATCCCAGCCCTTCCGGAGGACTTCCTTGCGGATCTTGGCCGCAATAGGCGCCCAGTCCTCGTGTGCCACGCGACCATGCAGGGCAGCAGTCCGCAAGGCCCGGTCCAGCGTCACCCAACACATGACCTTGGTGTACACGTGGTGCCGTGGTGGTCGACGCGCTTCCCAGATCCCGTGATCGGGCTCGTGCCAACGGGCAATGACGGCGTGGGCCATCTGCTCCATCAGGAACCAGTGCTCATCCGGCAGGTAGCCGCGCCGCTCGCCAAGATCGTGAATCAGCTCGGCAATCGGCCCAAAGACGTCCAACTGCACCTGGTGGTCGGCCGCGTTCCCGATCCGCACCGGACGCGAACCGGCATAGCCCGGGAGGCTCTCGACGATCGCTTCCGTGGACAGCGGAGCACCCGTCACGGAGTACAGCGGGTGGAGCCATTCCGGCCCGGGAGCAGTTTCCAGGATGCGGCCAAGCCAGCGAAGGAACCCGTCGGCCTCGTCGGTGGAGCCCAAGCTGACCAAGGAATTAACGGTCATGGAGCCGTCGCGCAGCCAGCAATACCGGTAGTCCCAGTTGCGCGTCCCGCCGATGCCCTCCGGCAGCGATGTGGTTGGCGCGGCAAGGACAGCACCCGTGGGCTCGTGCACCAGCGACCTCAGAACCAGCGCCGAGCGCCGAACCAGCGAGGTCTTGATGGTGGGTAGCTGCAGCGCTTTGACCCACTCCCGGGCGGACTGCCCGACGGTGGCACGTCGGGTCGGCTCCCCAGTCGGGTCTGCCCGTGGCGGCTCTGTATCACCGCATCGCAGGTTCAGCACAACGGGGCCGTACTGGAGTGGCACTTCTGCGGTGGCGGTGGCGTACCTGCCATCACTGGTGATCTGGAAGGCAACTCCGGGCGCCGAGAGAATGATGGGATCCGAGGTGCCCATGATGTGGACTTCCTCGCCACGGATCTCCATGCTGAACGGCGCAGTGGCATAGTCCGGCCGGGGCGCGAACACTACCCGCGCGGTGCCCGTGCCGGACAGAACGCGGACCAGGCTGGTGATGCCTTCCGGTGCGGGCTCAAGATAGTCCGTCACTGTCACGTCTGCCCAGCGGGTCTCCACGATCATGGTGTTGTCCACATAGCGCTGAGCGAGTACTTGCGAACGCTTGACTGGCTCAATACTGAAGTGGCCCGCCGGGTCACCGCCCAGGATATGGGCAAACAGGGACCCCGAATCCGGCAAGGGGTGGGTCATCCAGCAAACCTTCGCGTCAGGGGTGAGCAACGCAGTCGACGTGCCGTTCCCGATCATCGAATGCCGCTCAAGCCCCACGGCGTCCTCGCCAAACAGCCATGCCCGCCGCAGTTCGAACAACAAAGCCAGCACACGCGCAAAGGCTTCCGGATCCGGAATGGTGTGTGCCGCCGTCGTACTTCCGGGGCCGACGTGAAGGCCAAGGTCGGGGCCCCGCAAGGTGGCGAGCGCCATTTCGTCGCTTGCTGCGTCGCCCGCGTAGAGCGCAGCGCTCACCCCCAGGCGGGAGCGAAGCTGCTCCAAGGCCTGGCCCTTCGCCGGTTGCTCAACGGTGAGGTCCAGCACGGAGCCGTCGATGATGAAGTAGAGCCCATACTCAATGGCGATCTGCTGGGAACGGAAAATAACGCGCTCCACCACTTCCGGCGTCGCAGGCCGGGTGTGGACAGCAACGCCCACCGGCTTGCGGACGATGCTGACGCCTTTCTCGAAGGCGACGGCCTCAGTCAATGCCGTGGCTACCTGCTGGAGCAGGGTTTCCGTGGCCAGGGACAGGTTGTAGGCATAGCCCATGTCGAACTCAACGCCGTGCGAGCCCACCAAATGGACCTCAGCCGGCAATCTGGACACGGCAGCAAGGTCGCGCAAGGACCGGCCGGAAATGATGGCCGTATGCGTGTTCGGGAGGGCTGCGAGCGCACGGAGAGCAACAGCTGCACTATCCAGCGGTAGAGTTTCGGTGGAGACGCCTTCAGCTGCACAGAGCGTGCCGCCGTAGTTGCACGCCACCAGCAGGCCCGGCACGCGGGCAATGGCCCTCAGCTCCGCCATCAACTGCGGCGTGATGCCCTGCTGCGCGTCCGTCCGGAGCAAGGTCCGGAGCAGGCCAAGCGGCAGCGAGTTCATCAGCAGCGCGGAGTCTGCGGCTGATTGATTTAAGGGCGTGGGCATAGCGGATCCTTCCACTGCGGATAGCTATAGTCTCCGCCTGTGGGGTTTCGGCGTCATGCCTGAATCATTGCAAATGCGTAAAGCTTTCGAATTTATTTTCGATGCCAGCGCCTACGCCGTTACAAGCCCCGCAACCTCGGCAACCAACTCCACCGAGCTCAGGCGTTCCTCGGTGCCAATGCTCTGGTGGGCAACGATGAGTTCGTCCGCATCAGCGTGCTTGGCGAATTCGTCAAGGTAGTCGCGCACAACGTCCGGCGTACCGACGGCGGAGAACTTCATCATTTGGGAGATGTGCTGGCCTTGAGGGGAATCCAGGACCATGTCCGCTTCGTCATCCGTGAACTGTCGGCCGCCGCCGAAGAACAGGGAGACACGGGCGCGCTTCACGGCGAGGTGGATCGCCTGCGCCTCGGCATTGCTGTCAGCTGCCGTGACGTTGACGCCTGCGATCACGTGCGGTTCCGATAGTTGTTCCGATGGCTTGAACTCCCGGCGGTAAATGGCCACGGCGTCCTGCAGGGCGGCAGGCGCGAAGTGCGAAGCGAAGGCGTAGGGCAGCCCAAGCTGCGCAGCCAGCTGTGCTCCGAACAGCGATGAACCGAGGATGTACAGCGGCACGTTGGTGCCCTTTCCCGGAGTCGCTTCGACACCCTGGATGCGGGTAGGTCCAGTGAGGTAGCCCTGCAGTTCCAGGACATCCTGCGGGAAAGCATCCGAGGACGTATGGTCGCGGCGAAGCGCGCGCATGGTGTTCTGGTCACTGCCCGGAGCCCGGCCAAGGCCAAGATCGATGCGTCCCGGGTGCAGCGTCTCCAAAGTGCCGAACTGCTCAGCAATAGTCAGAGGCGAGTGGTTCGGAAGCATGACGCCACCTGCACCCAGCCGGATGGTGTTCGTGTGTGCGGCGACGTGGGCAATCAGCACGCTCGTGGCCGAGGAGGCGATCGCTGACATGTTGTGGTGCTCGGCGTACCAGACCCTGCGATAGCCCAGCTCTTCGGCCTTCTGCGCCATGGCCACGCTGCCGGCGAGGCTTTCCGCTACGGTCTGGCCCTTTCCGATGGTTGCCAGGTCCAGGATGGAAAGAGGAACAGTCACGGGGAATGCCTTTCGGTACGTTTCGCGGCACCGCACTGTTGGTTGGCGGGCACTCTAGCGACAACGACGGCGGCCCCCGGCTTATTTCTGTGAGTTGCGTCGCGGCCGGTTCCCCAGAAAGTTTGTGACCTCGTTCGACTCCCGATTAACCGCAATTACCCCCTGTATCCCAGCGTTTCAGAGTGCTTTGACCGTGTTCCTGCCCTGCCGGATAGTTGCAGCAAACAAGCACGCATACGACGTCCCAATCTGGGAAAAATAAGGGGAAACCATGGCACGTTTTGCAGCCAAGACCGGCCTGACCGCGGCGCTCGCCGCTACGGCTCTACTGGGGCTCACGGCCTGCTCGGATCCGGGCGCGACGGCGGCGACAGCACCGTCGTCGGGCTCTTCACCGGCATCCTCCAGCGCGGCCAAAGAGTTCAATCTGTCGCCCGAACAGGACCGCATCAAGGTGACCGTGGACTCTGCGGCGGCAGCCCTCGTTCCGGAAGCGATCAAGGCAGATGGCAAACTGACGGTGGTCTCAACCGGTGGGACGCCGCCGCTGAGCCTGTTCGCCACGGACAACAAGACCCTGATCGGCAGCGAGGTTGACCTCGCGTACGCCATCGGCGAGAGCCTTGGCCTGCAGGTTGAAGTATTGCCGGTGGCGTGGGCCGATTGGCCCCTCGGCGTCGAATCCGGCAAGTATGAGGCCGTCCTCTCCAACGTCACAGTCACCGAAGCACGCAAGGAAAAGTTCGATTTCGCCACTTACCGCAATGACCTCCTGGGCTTCTACGCCAAGTCCGATTCCGACATTTCCGAGGTCAAGGAGGCCAAGGACGTCGCAGGCAAGCGCGTGATCGTCGGCTCCGGCACCAACCAGGAAGCCATCCTGGTGCGGTGGGACGAGGAGAACAAAAAGAACGGTCTGAAGCCGGTTGAGTTCCAGTATTACGACGACGACTCCGCCTCCCAGCTCGCCCTCCAGTCCGGACGCGCGGACCTGACGTTCGGGCCCAACGCCTCCGCCGCCTACAAGGCGGCCAAGGATGGCAAGACCAAGGAAGTGGGCACGCTCAACGGCGGCTGGCCGCTGAAAGCTGAGATCGCCTTCACCACCAAGAAGGACAACGGGCTTGCTGCGGCAGCGCAGGTTGCCATCAACCACCTTATTAAGGACGGCAGCTACGGCAAGATCCTGGACCGTTGGGGCCTGTCCTCCGAGGCCATCCCGACGTCCGAATTGAACCCGGCAGGCCTGCCCAAGAAGTAGGAACCGCTGTGGCAGGGCACACCTGCCGACGTCGAATCCCCGCCGGACACCAACCGGCGGGGATTCTTGCGCTGGATCCTGCTAGAAGTGTGCTGGATCGGTGTTGGCGCCGCAGAGAATGACCGCGACCGTCTCACCATCCTTGGGCACGTACGCGCCGGAAAGCAGGGCGGCATATGCTGCGGCCGCACCATGTTCCACCACCATCCGGTACTCCTCCCACAGCTTGCGGCGGGCCTGGACGATGTCTTCGTCGCTGACCAGTACGCTCTGCACGCCCGTCCGTCGGGCAACACCAAATCCAATCTCGCCGATCCGCCGGGCGCCCAGGGAATCCGCGGCGATACCGGAAACGGCCACATCCACGGGCTCTCCCTTGGCCAAGGCCGTGTGCAGCGTGGGAACCGTTTCAGGCTCAACGCCCACTACATGGGCCCGGCCTTCAACCGCTGCCGCAATGCCTCCCATCAACCCGCCGCCGCCAACAGCAACGAGGATGGTATCGACGTCGGGCAGTTCGTCCAGCAGTTCCAAGCCAACGCCGCCTGCGCCGGCCACAATCTCGGGTTGGTCATACGCATGGCAGTAGACGGCGCCGGTTTCCTCAGCGAACTTCACGGCCGCAGCGTAGGCCTCGGCGTACTCAGAGCCTCCTTGAACTACGCGGGCCCCGCTGGCGAACAACTTATGGACCTTAGTGGCGGGCGCTGCCTCGGGGACGAACACCGTAGCAGGGACGCCGAGCTTGGACGCTGCATAGGCGTTGGCCAGGCCCGCGTTGCCCCCGGAGGCCACCACAATGCCAATCTCCGGGTTCAGTTCGCCATTCTCCCGGGCCGTAAGCAACCGGTTGAAGGCACCGCGCGCCTTGAACGTGCCAGTGTGCTGCATGAACTCGCACTTGAACCACAGGTGATAAGGCTCTTGGTTGCCGCTCTCAGCCACCGGTGTGTGCCTTACCCAGCCTGCCGTCCGTGAGTACGCTGCTTCTACCTCTTCGCGTGTGACCATCGTGTGCTGCACCTTTCGTCCGTTTCATCCTATGGTTCGGACGGTGGTGCTGGGGCTGGAAGTTTCTGCGTTCCGGGTTTACGGGGGTTCGGCGCTCAGGCCTCCGGGATCACCAGGGCGAAGCGCTCCGGGCGGGCGACATCCGGATCCGGGCCATTGCGGACGCCGAGATCCAGACCGTCGATGGCCGCGAGTTCTTCAGCGCTGAGCTCGAAGTCAAAGACATCGAAGTTCTCCGCGATGCGCTGTGGGTTGGTCGACTTGGGAATGGCTGAGCGGCCTTGCTGCAAGTGCCAGCGGATCATCACCTGGGCGGGTGTTTTGGCGTGGGTCCGCGCGATGACTGCGATGGCAGGATCTTCCATCACGTTCCGTCGGTCTCCGCCCCAGCCCGGGTAGAAAGTGATTCCGCCAATGGGTGACCAGGCCTGGGTGAGGATACCGTTTGCCGCATCCGCGTCCTGGACATCGGGCTGCGTGAAGTAGGGGTGAAGCTCGATCTGGTTTACCGCAGGCACGATGTCGGTGGAGGCGAGCAGGTCCTTGAGGTGGTGCGGCATGAAGTTGCTGACACCGATCGAGCGGACGCGCCCCTCCTCGAGTAGTCGCTCAAGCGCCTTGTACGCTTCGATGGTCTTCTCGAACCGGTCCGGGGCGGGCTGGTGCAGGATGAACAGGTCAAGGTAATCGACACCGAGCTTGCCCGCTGCCTTGTCCCATGCATGCAGCGTCTGCTCATAGCCAAAGTCGCTGACCCAGACTTTTGTCTCGATGAAGACCTCCTCCCGCTGCAGGCCCGATGCACGGATGCCTTGGCCCACCTCCCGCTCGTTTCCATAGGCTGCGGCGGTGTCAATGTGCCGATAGCCGGTGGCAAGGGCTGCCGCGACGGCGGCGGTGGTTTCCTCGGGTGCGCTCTGGAAGACGCCCAAGCCGAGTGCCGGCATCGTGACGCCATTGTTGAGGGTTAATTCAATAGTCATGGTGTCCACGCTATGCAGGCCTGCGGGGCTGTGGGAGTGCCCGTCATTACCCCCTTGGGCGTCCCAAGTAATACCAGGCCCTCCCTCGCTCCCTTTCTGACGGCGTAGCGTTGCTCTCATGAGTCATAGCGAGGACGTACGGAAGTTCCTGACCTCCCGGCGTGCAAGGATCAAGCCCGACGCCGCAGGGTTGCCGGCCTATGGGGGCAACCGCCGCGTGGCAGGACTGCGTCGCGAGGAAGTAGCAATGCTGGCCGGGATGAGCATCGACTACTACATACGGCTCGAACGTGGAAACCTCTCTGGAGCCTCGGATAGTGTTCTTGAGTCGCTCGCCCGAGCCCTGCAGCTTGACGACGCCGAGACAGCGCACCTCTTCGACCTGGCACGCGCGGCCACGGCCGCGCCTCGGGTGAGGCGGAAGCACAGCCCAAAGACGGTCCGGCCAAGCGTCCAGCGGGTCATTGATTCCATCACCGCGGCACCAGCGTGGGTTCGGAACGACCGCGGCGATGTCCTCGCTGCCAACGAACTTGGCGCAGCTCTCTACATGGACCTGATGGCCGAAGAAACCACCCCGCCAAACAGCGCACGATTCACCTTCCTCAACCCCAAGGCACGCCAATTCTTCGCAGATTGGGAGCGCAGCGCGGACGATATTGTTGCTGTGCTGAGGTCTACCGCCGGGAAGAACCCCTACGACAAGGACCTCACTGATCTGATTGGGGAGCTCTCCACACGCAGCGAGGAATTCCGGGTCAGGTGGGCCAGGCACGATGTGAAGTACCACCGCACGGGCCGTAAACGCCTCCACCACCCCATCGTCGGTGACCTTGACCTGAGCTTTGAAGCCCTCGAGCTGTCTGCAGACCCAGGGCTGAGGATCAACGTGTACACCGCAGATCCCGGCACACCTTCGGAGGACGCATTGAAAGTGCTCGCCAGTTGGGTGGCGACCCAGCGAATCAGGGACGGGGCCAGCGAAGACGCTGTTCGGGAATAGGAGGGGTCCGGAAGAGGAGGTGTCAGGAACAGCGCTGAAACATCTAGGCTGGGAGACGTGCCTCCAGAGTTCACCTTGCGCCCTTCTTACAGTTCCGATGCCATCTGGATCGCCGAGCTTCGTGCCGTGGTGATGCGTCCCGACCTCGAACGGCTGGGTCGCTGGGATCCGGTGCGCGTCCGGGAGCGCTTCCTGAAAGCCTTCCAGCCGGAGCACACCTACGTGATCCACACTGCAGGCGTGGATGCCGGGGTGATCGCAGTTCGCCAAGAGCCGGACGCCCGCTGGATTGAGCACTTCTATGTGGCTCCAGCCCATCAGGGCAGAGGGCTGGGCGGTGCCGTACTTCGGCACGTTATGGCGGCCTCCGTGGATGAGAGGCCCTTCCGTTTGAACGTGCTGCAGGGAAGCGCGGCGCGCCACCTGTATGAGCGGCATGGTTTTGTTCTGGAATCCGAGGACCAGATCGACGTCTTCATGCTGGCGGGGGGCATCCCCTAATCAGCAGACTTCCGGACCCGGCAACCCCTGACCAGCGCACCCCAAGTGCGGTAACGTCAACACATCGACGCCAGCTTCCGGGGGGAACATCATGGGGGACGTTCAAGCGCGCACCAAACGATTCACAACGGGCTCAGCGATGGCGATTGCCATGGCTTTGGCAGCAGGGCTGCTGGCCGCCGGAGCACCACCCTCCGTCGCCGCGTCCCAGCCGACACCCTACATCGACGGCGTACCGTACGTCGGCGCGGAACTGCGCCGCCAGTACAACTACGACTACTCCGCTTGCAGGAATCCGGACGGCACGGGTGAGGGCATCACCCTGGAGTGGTTGAGGGATGGCGTGCCGCTTCCTGCTGAGCGGCAGGGGGAAACCCTGCAGGTCCTTCCCGAAGACCAGGGCCACCGTATTTCGATGAAGGTCTACCCACTTACCCCGGGCCAGTCGGGTTGTCCGACGGGTTCCCAGGTAAGCCCGGAAACACTGCCCATCAAAGCCTCCAGCAGGGCCATGGGCTGGACCGGCCGCGGCAACTTCGAACCACTCGCCCGAACCCACGATGGCCGCCTCATCCTGTATCCGCGGACTTACACCTATTACAAGGGAAGTTGCGAGGGCGCGTGCCCTACCTACTGGGGTGCGTGGGATGAGCCCGTGCAGGTTGGCCAAGGCTGGAACGTGTTCAACATCGTTTTCTCACCCGGCGACTTCGATGGTGACGGCTTCAATGACCTCCTCGGCAGGGATGCGGCAGGCAACCTCTTCCTCTATCCGGGTGATGGCGAGGGTGGGTGGCTTGAGCGCCAACAGGTGGGCCAGGGTTGGAACGTTTTCAACGCGATCGTCGGACCGGGTGATTTCAATGGCGACGGAACCAACGATGTCCTTGCCCGAAATCCGGCTGGAGATCTCTTCCTTTACCCGGGCGATGGCAACGGAGGGTGGCTCGCCCCCACGAAGGTGGGCCAAGGCTGGCAGATGATGAACAAGATCATCACTGCTGGCGACATGAACGGCGATGGCCCCGTGGAAGTCTATGCAAGGGACGGCAACGGACACCTCTTCCTGTACCCGGCTGATGATGCTGGCGGCTGGCAGCCATCGTCCCTCATCAGCGGCGGTTGGGATGTCTTCTCCGAGATAGCAGGACTCGGCAGTTTTTCGCACTCCAAGTACAACGACCTCGCTGCCATCAACGGGAACGGAGATTTGGTCACCTATTCTGCCGGAGCGTCCACCACCGTCCTCTGGGGACCCTATGGTCCCGTAGGCCGCGGTTGGGATGTCTTCAAGGAACTCCTCTAATTTCCTGCCTTTAGAGCGTTTGCCCCCACACCGCCAACTGCAAGCGGATGGTTGCCCTCGACTCGTCAACCACTGCTGCTCGATTTTGCTGGATCATTCCACCATCCACACGGTGGAACCCGCGTGGATCCGGGCGCCTTCCGAGACGCCGAAGGAATGATCCAGCAACAAATGCCGCCAACATCAGGCCGGCACCGACTCAGTGGTACGCACGGGTGTCTCAAGCCCCAGGTTTTCGCGCAGCGTGGTTCCGCGGTAGTCCGTAGGGTAGACCCCGCGTTCCTGAAGTTCGGGTACCAAGTGGTTCACGATGTCGTCCAGGCCAGTAGGGATAAGCCACGGTGAGATGTTGAACCCGTCCACTGCGCCAACGCGGGCGTACTCAGAGAGGTGGTCGGCGATGGCGGTATAGGAACCGGTAAAGGTGGCGTCCACGCGCGCTGTGCGGGACGTGACGAACTGGCGGATTGAGAGGCCCTTGTCCTTGGCCTCAGCCCGCCACTGGTCCGCGAGCTGGCGCGCCTTCGCGCCATGGAAGCCGCTGCCGCGCGTCTCCGATGTCTCCTCGACCACCGGATCAATCTCCGGGAGCGGACCATCGGGATCGTACTCAGTGAGTTCGCGGCCCCAGAACTGTTCCAGATAAGCAATGGCCTGCTGCGGCCCAATCTGGAGGCTGCGGACCCAGGCCTTCTTCTCTTGGGCTTCCTGATCGGTGGCGGCCAGGATGAACTCGCTGGCCGGCATAATCTGCACCGCGTTGGCTCCGCGGCCGGCAGCGACGGAGCGCGCCACAATGTCGCGACGGAACTCCACGGCGTCATCGAACTTGGGGTGGGCGGAGAAGATCACGTCTGCTTGTCGGGCTGCGAAGTCGCGGCCGTCCGGGGAGTCGCCGGCCTGGAAGAGCACGGGACGGTACTGGGCACTCCGGGGCAACCGCGGGGTGACGTCCACCGTGTAGTGCTGACCCTCATGAAGCACAGGTCGGGCCGGCCCCGACGAGGTCTCCCACGAGTCCCAAATGCGTTTGGCCGTCTCAACAAATGCTTCGGCATGCTTGTACCGGTCGGCGTGGTCCAGGTATCCCCCGCGACGGAAGTTCGCTCCGGTCCAGGCGTTGTCCGTTGTGACCACGTTCCAGGCAGCCCTTCCACCGGAAATCAGATCCAGGGAGGACAAGCGGTGTGCAAGGTCAGCCGGATCGTTGTACGTCGTGTTCTGCGTGGCTACGAGCCCGATGTTCCTGGTCACTGCTGCCAGGGCCGCCAGCATGGTCTGCGCATCGGGCCGGCCCGCCACGTCCAAGGCATGTGGGCGGCCGAGGTGTTCGCGCAGGCGCAATCCCTCGCCGAGGAAGAACGCCGCGAACTTCCCCCGCTCGGCGGTCTGGACGATGCGGCGGAAGGATTCGAAGTCGGTTTGCGAACCCGACTCCGGCGCCTTCCAAATCGTGCCGGAGTTGACGCCCTGGAAGAAGATGCCGAACTGGATCTGACCCGTCGGCTGGAAAATAGCACGGTTGTGCTGTGTCATGGTGATCCCCTTAGTTTTCCGAGCCAACGGCTGCAATGGTCGTCTTCGCGTAGCGGCTCGCCGGACGTTCCAGGCCCAGCAGGTCGCGGAACGTTCCATCCTGGAGAGGCGCCCGCAAAGACCCGCGCCGGCGGAGTTCGGGCAGCACCAGGCGGGACAGTTCTTCCAAGTCCACGTCCAGGACGGCGGGGTGGAGACGGACGCCGTCGGCCTCCTTGAGAAGAGAATCGAGCAGGTCAGTCAGACCGGTCGCCGAACCAACAAACCGTGCCCGGCCTGCTTCCGCAGACGAACCGCTTTCCGCCCAGGAAGCGAAACGCGAAGCGGCAGGCTGCCCGCGCGAGTCAAGAACGACGTCGAGCTCTGCAACAATCGCAACCGCAGCTCCAAGCCGGGCCCGCACATCGCGAACCTCGGCAACGAGCAGTTCGGGCGTCGGAGCAGAAACCAGCACAGCATCCACGGAATCTAGCGGAACCAAGCCCTCGCCCACCAAGGAGGCGGCGGCGAGCACAGGCAGCTGACCTTGCAACGGCCGGGGAATGATGGACGGACCCTTGATGGAGTAAGCAGGACCGGCGAAATCGGCAGGAGTTTCGAAGTCCACATAGTGCAGCTTGTCGACGTCAAGGTAGCGACCCGTGGCGACATCGCGGATCGCAGCGTCGTCCTCCCACGAATCCCAGAGCCGGCGGCCGACTTCGACGGACGCCGCCGCTTCCTGCGCCAGCGCTTCGCCGCTCACATGGGAACGCCCGACGGCGGCCGCGGCCTCGGACGAGGCCGCTGCGGTGACGATCCACCCGGCGCGCCCGCCGGATACGTAGTCCAAGCTGGCAAGCTGCGTGGAGATGTGGAAGGGCTCCGTATATACAGTGTCGACTTCCGGTACCAGTGCAATGTTCCGCGTCACCGGCCCGGCAAAGGCTGCACGCTGCAGGGCGTTAACCCGCCCCGGGGCCGGCGCGTCGGCGAAGGTTGCCGCGTGGAAACCAGCGGACTCCGCTGCCAGGACGGCGGCTGCAAGGTTCTGGTACCCCGCGCCGTCGAGTTCAATGGCCAGGAACCCGGCCTTGCGTTCTTCGAAGGTGCTCACTTCTGGTCCTGCCGTTCGTAGGGAATCTTTTCGCCGGCTTCGATGGCCACGGGAAGCCGGTTTTCGGCGGGCGGCAACGGGCAGGTGGCGAGGTCGGTGTAGGCGCAGGGGAGGTTGACGGCACGGTTGAAGTCCAGCTGCACGGAGCCATCAGCCGCAGGGACCACGGAGAGCGAGCGGTTGGCCACGTAGGTTGTCTTGCCGGAGGTCTGGTCCGTGAACAGCACAGACAGCGAACCCGGGGCGTGGCCGTTGAACGCCGTCAACGCCAATTCCTGGCCCGCGAGCTTGAAACGGATCTCGCCCGGGGCCTCGTAAACATGCTGGATGCCCTCCACCGCGGCACCCACTGTGGTGGGGCGCGGTGTTTCGAACGGCACGAACGTACCGGCAACAGCAAACGACGCATTCGGTGCGTAAGCGAGCGTGCCCTGGTACTCCTGCAAGAGGGCATTCGACGGATTCCGTGGCCGCACGATGTACTTGCCGCCGCGCTTGGCCACCTCGATCACGGTGTCGCCGGAGACCAGGTTGACGCCGTCGCGCTCCTCGATGGGGCCGAATTCCAGTGTGGCACCAGAGTCGGCGTTCAGTTCAACGCCGTCCTGCTGCAGGCTCTCGCCTGGTTCCAGAACAACGCGTACGACGTCGGCTTCCACACTCCAGGTACCATGGGCACCTTCCAACCGGGTCGGGTTGCTGTCCAGCCAGTGGAGATGGGTGACGGCGAGGAAGCCGTGCGGATATGCCCGTTGGCGCTCATGGGCGGCGTGCCACTCCTGCCACTCCTCGGCGAAGGACCCGGCGGCGCTTGAGGCGTGGGTAACTGTTTCAATGTGCGTAGACATGTGCGTTGTCCGTCCTGCTAATGGCGTGGTCTGCTGTGACTGTTGCTGCGGCGTCGGGTTCGGTGGTGCCGGCGAACGCGGGTCGTCCGGCGAACGGGTCTTCGGATTCCCACAGGGTGCTCGGCGCGGAAGCGCGGACGGCCGGGATGACCTCCAGCGCGAAGCGTTCCAGGATGTCGAGCTGCTGTTCGAAGGGCAGCGTGGTGGGCAAGGAGATCGACTGCAGGTCATGCTGATACAGCGAGTGGTAGCTGAGGATTTTGTCGATCACCTGCTCCGGGCTGCCCACAAGGGCGGGCCCCTCGGCCACAGCGTGCTGGATGTCCCGGAAGGGTGAGTTGTTGCCCGGAACGTTGCGGCTGGCGGTCAGCGCCTCATACACGGGTCCGTACTGGCGGATGGCTTCCTGCGTGGTGTCGGCGATGAACACACCGCCGGCCCCACTGCCTGAGCCCAGATACTGATGCCGGGGATCGTGACCGTGGCGGTGGTACTCCTCGCGGTAGTGGTCGATCAGGACCTTGTAGTTCTCCCGGGGCTGGATGGCGTTCGCGGTGAACAACGGATCGCCCCACTTGGCCGCCAGCGCCGCTGACGTAAGAGTTGTAGCCGAGCCGTGCCAAATCCGCGGCGAGCCCGCGAAGGGGCGTGGCGTCGTCGTGGTTGGTTCACTCAGAGGTGACCTGAAGCGGCCTGACCATGTGACACTCTCCTTGCGCCAGAGGGTGCGGAGCAGGGCGTACTTCTCAGCGAGCAACTCCCACTGGTCGTCCAAAGACAGGCCAAAGAGCGGGTACTGCAACACCTCGTTGCCTTTGCCGATCACCAGCTCCAAGCGGCCGCGGCTCAGTTGGTCGATCGTGGCGTAGTCCTCGGCCACCCGGACAGGGTCCAGGACGGACAAGACAGCGACGCCGGTCTGAAGCCGGATTCGTTGAGTGACTGCGGCAATGGCGGCGAGGACCGTCGCCGGGGACGAGGAAACAAACTCACCGGCGTGGCGTTCCCCCACGGAGAAGCTGTCGAAGCCCAGTTCCTCGGCCCGGCGGGCCGTTTCCACCACCTGGTTCAGACGGTCGGCAGTGGAGACGATCTCCCCCGTCACCGGGTTCTTCAGGTGGGGAATGATGTCAAGGACCTGGAACTTCATTTTCCGGTCCCAAAACTTGCCTCGGTAACGGTCTTGGACTCGGGCAGGGCTTCTTCGGAGAGGCCCCAGCGTTCCAGGACCTTGGCGTAGGATCCGTCCTTGATGGTGGAGTTGAGGGCATCGGTGATGGCTGGGGCCAGCCCGTTGCCCTTGAGCGTGGTGGCGGCAACCAGGGTTTCCGACGGCCAGCCGGCGTTGACCTTGCCCACTACTTTGAGGTCGTCACGGGTATTCTCGCGGTACGTCACCGACGGGTAGGGCGCCAGGTTCAGGTCCGTGCGGCCGGAGGACAATGCCAGGATCGTATCGGCGTCGGACGAGTAGTACTGCAGCGTCGCCGGGGTTTTGCCCTTGGCCTCAAGCTCCTTGTTCCACGCCAGCAGGATCTTCTCCTGGTTGGTGCCGGAGCCCACGGAGATTTTCAGCCCCGCGATATCGTCAGAACCTTTGATGTCGTAGGTGGAGCTCTTCTTAGCCTCAAAGCCCATGTATGCAGCCCTGTAGGTGGAGAAATCGAACAGCTTCACCCGCGCGGCGTTGATGCCCACATTGGAGAACACGGCCTCGAAATCACCGGACTGGGTCTTCAAGGGCCAGTTCTCCCACGAGGTCACTTGGAGGTCCAATTCCAAGCCGAGTTTGTCGGCCACGAGTTGTGCAATGTCCACCTCCACACCGATCGGCGTTTTGTCGTCTGTCGCGTGGAAGGTCAGTGGAATGGAACCCGCGGTGGTGGCAACGGTCAGCTTGCCATCCTTGGCGATCGCGGCCGGAACATTGGCGGCTGCAGCGGTGTCCTTTTCACCGCGGATACGGTTTTGGTCCACTGAGGTGTTGTAGACCACGCCGTTCTTTGCGGCTTCACTCCCGGGTTTAGCTGCCGAAGCGCCAGGATCGGAGCATCCGGCCAGCGCAGGAAGTACGACGGCGGGCAGTACAGCAAGTGCCAGGAGTTTGGTGCGGGTGATGCGAAGCATGGAGGACTTCTTCCTAGATGTTGAAAGCCGGTTCGATGACCTTGGAGAAGAAACTTCGGGTGCGTTCTTCACGGGGGTTGCCGAAGATTTCCTGGGGCGTGCCGGACTCAACGATCTGACCTTGGTCCATGAACACCACGGTGTCCGCGACGTCCCGGGCAAAACCCATCTCGTGGGTCACGATGATCAACGTGGTCCCTGACTTGGCAAGTTCGCGGATGACGTCCAAAACCTCGTTAACCAGTTCGGGGTCCAACGCTGAGGTGGGCTCGTCGAAGAGCAGGATCTTGGGGTCCAGCGCCAGTGCCCGCGCAATCGCGACCCGCTGTTGCTGACCCCCGGAGAGCTGCCTTGGGTAGGCGTCGGCCCGGTCCTTTAGGCCCACCCGCTCCAGGAGTTCCAGGCCACGCTTCCTGGCTTCAGTCTTGGATCGCTTTTGGGCGACCATTGGCGCCTCGATGACGTTTTCCAGGGCGGTGAGGTGCGGGAAAAGATTGAAGCTCTGGAAGACCATGCCGATGTTGGTGCGCTGCTTGAGGATGTCCTTCTCACGCAGTTCGTGGAGCTTGTTCCCGCGGACGTGGTAGCCCACCAGCTCGTTGTCGATGGTGATGAAGCCGCCGTCCACCTTCTCCAGGTGGTTGATGGTGCGCAACAGTGTGGACTTTCCGGAGCCGGAGGGGCCCACGATCACCGCGACACCGCCCGGTGGCACGGACAAGGAGAGACCCTTGAGGACTTCGGTAGTGCCGAAGAACTTTCGGACATTGGTGATATCGACCTGTCCGCGGGTGGTGGTGTTGTCCGTCGTGGCGCGTTTGTCCCTCAAGGTGGGCTGTGCCGACGTCGGGCTGGCCGAATCTGCAGCCGAGGCGTCAGCCTGCGTTTCGTCGGCAGCCTGGGCCGCCGTCGTGGTTTCTTTGCGCGCGGCGAGGATGCTCATCGGCTTTCCTTGGTCTGTGAGACTGCAACGTGGGTGGCGAAGAACCTGCGGGCCTTCTGCAATGGAGTGAGGGGCAGGTTCCGCAAGGCACCCTTGGAGAAGTGCCGTTCGATGTAGTACTGGAAGACACTGAGCACGGACGTGATAACGACGTACCAGAGTGTTGCGACCAGCAGCAGCGGCAGAACCTGCTGGGTCCGGTTGTAAATGACCTGGACCGTGTAGAAGAGCTCCGAGTACGCCAGGACGTAGACGATCGAGGTGCCCTTGACCAGGCCGATGATCTCGTTGAAAGCGTTGGGCAGGATGGCGCGCATGGCCTGTGGCAACACGATCCGTGTGGAGCGCTTCCAGGCGGGAATGCCCAGTGCGGAAGCTGCCTCGAGTTGGCCTTGGTCCACCGAGAGGATGCCGCCACGAATGATCTCCGCGGAGTAGGCGGCCTGGTTGAGGGTCAGGCCCAGCACTGCTGCAGCGAACTGGCTGATCAGCGTGGTGGTCTGGGCTTCGAAGAAGCGGACATCCGTGAAGGGGATGCCCAGGCTGATCTTCTCGTAGAGGTAGCCCAGGTTGTACCAAAGGAGCAGTTGGACCAGCAGGGGCGTGGAACGGAAGATCCAGGAGAACGTCCAGGAAACCGAGACCAGCAGCGGCGACGCGGACAAGCGCATGAGGGCAAGGATGAATCCCAGGACGAATCCCAAAACTCCGGAGATCGCCGTGAGCTTGAGCGTCTCTACCAGGCCATTCACCACGGACTGGGCCGTGAACCACTGCGCCACCACTCCCCACTCCCAACGCGGGTTGGTGACAAGCGACCAGACAATGGCTGCGACGCCCGCAGCCACCAGGACAGTACCCACCCATCGCCACGGGTGCCGGGCAGGGACCAGTTTGTAGTCGGAGTAATCCGTGGTGGCAGGTGCAGTTTCTGCCGTGGCAGGCGGTGCGATCGCACTCATGCGCCACCTCTTTTCAGATCGGTTGTTGACTATCGGATGGCTGCCAATCTAGGTGCGCACAGGACAGCCAGCAAGGCGGAAATTTGCACTTCTTCACTGGACTTAGCGCGGGTTCACGGGACTTCACGCAACGCCATATGAGTCCGAATTTTGCGCCCGTTAACGCTGGATGACGCGCAGTGAACGGCCGTTACCAGCTCCTCGACCGGGGCGGCATCGCCTCCCTAGATTGGGCTGCACCACCCGATGTATTTTCAGGAGATTCCATGCCGTCACCAGTTCCCGCCATCGCCTTCATCGGCGGCGGCCCGCGCACGGCCGGCGTGCTGGAAAGGCTGGCAGCGAGCCGGCCCGGATTATTCGATGGGCCGCTGCACATTCACATTGTGGAGCCGTACGAGCCGGGCTCCGGGAGGATCTGGCGCTATGACCAGAGCCCGGGCCTGCTGCTGAACTCCACCGCTGCGGACGTCACCATGTTCACCGACGCGTCCGTGGCGTGCGACGGTCCTCCCGTTGACGGCCCCGGCCTGGCCACCTGGGCAGCAGGTGTGCTGGATGGGAGCATCCGCGATGTCCCGGCGCTGGAGCCGCACTTGCTGGCGCAACTCCAGTCCCTCACACCGTCTTCATTTCCCACCCGGCAGCTCCAGAGCAAATACCTCGAATGGTTCTTCCGCCGGTCAGTCGCCGCCATGGGGCCCGATGTCACTGTGACGGTCTACCGGGACACGGCTACAGCGGTCACGCCAGTTTCCGCTTCCGTGCACGGTCCCACAGCGTCCGACGCCGGCGCGCACCGCGTGCGGTTGGCTTCCGGCGCCGAGGTGCTGGCCGACGTCGTGGTTTACGCCCTGGGCCATACCGATTCGTTGCCGGACGACGAGTCCGCCCGCCTCAGCGATTTCGCTGCCCGCCACGGTGGGTTCCATGCACCGCCGTCGTACACAACGGACGTGGACTACTCGGGCATCAAAGCCGGCCAGGACGTGATCGTATCCGGCATGGGGCTCGGGTTCGTGGATCTCCTGGTGCTGCTGTTCGAGGGCCGCGGCGGGCGCTTCGAGGAAGTAGCCGACGGCGAACTTAAGTACGTGCCCTCCGGCGCCGAACCGAGCCTCTGGGTAGGTTCACGACGCGGCGTGCCTTACCACTCCAAGATTTCCTCCGTTGTGCGCGGCGAGCCGTTCAGCCGGCCGCGGTACTTCACCGCCGAGGCAGTTGATGCGTTGTTGGCGAACCATCAGGAACTGGACTTCCGCTCACAGCTGTGGCCGTTGATCGCCAAGGATGCCGGCTATGCCTATTATCGGGAGCTCTTCACCGGCTACCCAGCGCGTGTGTCTGGCAGCTGGAAGGAATTCGAGGCCCGATTCGATGCAGTCGACTGGTACAGCCCTGCCCGGGAAGAGCTGGCTGCTTTCTCCATCCCTGATGCCGCGCTGCGGCTGGACCTGGAGGCCCTGGACCACCCCCTGAGCGGTTGCGCGTTCGCGGACCATGAGGCGGTGCAGCGTTCGGTGGCCGCGTACATCCAACACGATCTCGCCCTCCGAACCAGCCCGGACCATTCCGAGACGCTCGCGCTCTTCACCGCGTTGTTGTTCGTCTACATGGACCTTGGCCGGCTGGTCCCGCAGGAGCGGCTCAATGCACGGTCCCAACAGGCGATCCACGGCTGGTGGCACGGCTTCTTCAGCTTCGTGGATTCCGGGCCGCCGTCACACCGTCTCCGTGAAATGCTCGCGCTGCACCGCGCCGGGTTCCTGAAGTTCCTGGGGCCGGGAATGTGGGTTCGCACCGACGAATCAACTGGCCGATTTGTAGCCGGCTCATTCCAGTCACCCGTGGTGGTGGATGCGTCCGCGTACATCGAGGCACGATTGCCCTCAGCGTCCGTGGAACGTTCGGCGAATCCCGCTTTGGCAGACCTGCACGACGCCGGATGGGGCACCGAGCAGAGGCTAATCACCTCGGAGGGTCCCCACTCCACAGGCAAACTCCTGGTCTCCGGGAATCACCAGGTCCTGTCCCCTGTTGGTACAGCACAGAAGACTTTGTTTGCGGTGGGACCGTGGACGTCCGGTTGGGGCGCGGGAGCGTTTGCCCGCCCCAACACCAATGCGGCACCATTCCGGGAGAACGATGCCCTGGCCCGGCAGATCCTGACCACCGTTGCTGCTGCCCGCCCAACTGAGTCGCAGTTAAGCGCGTTCTGACCGTCCAAAACGCGCTTAACTGCTACCTACTTGGGCTCCAACTACGAAAGGCCTGCCATGACCACAACGCCAACCCTGCCGACGTCGGGCCTCTCCGTCCTCAGCCTGCCCATGCGCGATCCCCGCGTCCGCCCGCTCCTGGACGAACTCGCCGTCGAATACGACACGCGCTACGGGACACTCTTCGGCACCGGCGGCGCTGCGGAGGAATTGAACAGGTACCCGGCCGAGGAATTTGCCGCGCCCCATGGAGCACTGATCATCATCCAGGAGAACGGCGAATCCGTGGCTGGCGGCGCATTCCGGCGCTACGACGAGCACACCGCAGAGCTCAAGAGGATCTGGACCCACTCTGCGCACCGCCGTCGCGGCCTGGCACGGAAGGTGCTCACGGAGTTGGAGAATGAAGCACGACGCCGGGGCTACAGGAAGCTCTACCTCACCACCGGTCCACGCCAGCCCGAGGCCAGGAATCTGTACCTCGCCACGGGCTATAAAGCGCTCTTCGACCTCGCTGCCGACCCCGAGGACATCAAGCATTTGGCCTTCAGCAAGGATCTGGCCCGGCCCAGCTAAGCTATCCGCATGGCCAACAAACCCATCGCAACAACTGCTGAAAAACTTGCCACCATCCAGCAGGGGTACGCCCTGCAAGGTGCCACCATCGAGCTGGGCGCGGCGATCGTGGACGGTGAAATCCACAAGGAGGCCCAGGTCCGGCTCCCCTTGGCCATGATGAACCGCCACGGCCTGGTTGCGGGCGCCACCGGTACCGGCAAGACGGTCACGCTTCACATGATTGCCGAACAGTTGTCGACGGCGGGTGTTCCGGTTTTCCTCGCGGACATCAAAGGAGATCTTTCCGGACTGGCCACGGCGGCAACGGGCAGTGAAAAGTTGAGCGCGCGCACGTCGGCGCTGGGGCAGCAGTGGCAGGGAAAGAACTTCCCCGTTGAATTCCTCAGCCTGGGCGGTGACGGCAATGGAATCCCGATCCGCGCCACCATCACCTCGTTCGGGCCCATCCTGCTCTCGCGCATCATGGACCTCAACGACACCCAGGAATCCAGCCTCCAACTGATCTTCCATTTTGCGGACAAGAACAAGTTGGAACTGATCGACCTCAAAGACCTCCGGGCCGTGATCCAGTTCCTCACCTCGGACGAGGGCAAGGAACAGCTGGAGGATCTTGGCGGACTCTCCAAAGCCACAGCCGGAGTCATCCTGCGGGAACTCGTCACACTCGAGGCCCAGGGCATGGAGAAGTTCTTCGGCGAACCGGAGTTCGATACCGCAGAACTCCTCCGCACCGCCCCCGACGGCCGGGGCGTTATCAGCTGCCTTGAGCTGCCCACGCTGCAGACCAAGCCCTTGCTGTTCTCGACGTTCCTTATGTGGCTCCTCGCCGACCTTTTCGAAGACCTCCCCGAAGCCGGCGACCTCGACAAACCCAAGCTGGTGTTCTTCCTGGACGAGGCCCACCTTCTCTTCAACGACGCCTCAAAGGCCTTCCTCGAGGCCATCACCACCACGGTCCGGCTCATCCGTTCCAAAGGTGTCGGCATTTTCTTCGTTACCCAGACACCCAAGGACGTCCCCGCCGATGTCCTGGGCCAACTCGCCAACCGGATACAGCACGCCTTGCGCGCGTTCACCCCGGAGGACGCAAAGGCCCTCAAAGCCACGGTCTCCACGTTCCCCGTCAGCGATTACGACCTTGAAGAGACACTCACCTCCGCAGGTATCGGCGAGGCCGTCATCACGGTTATGAACGAAAAAGGTGCCCCCACACCTGTTGCGCTCACCCGGCTGCGTGCCCCCGAATCCGTGATGGGCCCGAGCGCCGATGACCTGATCCGCAGCACTGTCGCTTCGTCCTCGCTTCTGGTCAAGTACGGGACCGCTGTAGACAACGTGTCCGCCTACGAGAAACTCCATGGCAACGCTGCACCCTCCACCGGCGACGCCGCACCAGGACTGCCACCGGTTCCGGCCAGCGCTTCAGGTCCTGGCGCTTCCGGTTCTGGCGCTTCCGGGGGTACGCCTTATGACGTCGACGCCGAAGCGCGGCGCATTGAGGAAGAGATCCTCGGCCGCCCGAGTTCCCGTCCGGCGCCTTCGCCCTCCTCGCTGCCGGAGCCCTCCTCGTTTCCGGAGCCGGCTCCGGCACCGGCACCAGTGCCCCAGCAGTCAGCCCAGCAGGATGGTGGCATGTTCGGCGATCTCGCCGGGGCCCTTGGCGGGGCTTTGGGCGGCGGTCTGAAGAGCATGGTCCGCTCCATGGGAACACAGCTTGGGCGCGACCTCATGCGCGGCGTTTTCGGTACCTCCTCACGGCGCCGCCGCTAGCCGTTTTGGCTGTCAAAAGCCCGACGCCGGGCGGCGGCAAAAGCTCGCTGCCATCCGGCGTCGGGCCCTCTGGGAAGGGTCTTCGCAGGTCACGCTGATGCCCTCCTGCACAGCTATCGCCGCCGTGGCAGGTAACGTAAAGGGCGTGCAGTTGAGCCAAGCGATAGTCAGGACCGCAGCCGGATGGCTGCTCGGTCTGATGCTTGCTGCGGCCGGAGCCATCGTCTGCATCAACTTGGTGAGCTCCTCCGTGGCCAGTCCGCAACAGCCTGTCCGGGAGTATTTGGAAGCCTTGCAGAAGGGCGAAGGCGAGCAAGCCCTGGGTCTGTTGCGGGCAAAAGTTCCCAGTGCAAATGCCGCCATGCTGGATGGCACCGCCCTGCAAACTGCTGCCTCCAAACTGTCCGACATCAAACTCGGAAACGCCCAGTCCAGGGGCAGCAACCGTGTTGCCGTTCCCGTGGATTACACCTTGGACGGCAACCGTCTCCACACCGAATTCCTGATGGAGCGCACCGGGACGCAATGGTTGTTCTTTGGCAAATGGGCTTTCGTTCCCACCACGCTTCCCACTCTTGAAGTCACCGTCGTGAACTCCAATGAGGCAGCGCTCAACGGCGTCCCCGTCAACATGCCCAATGGTCACAACACTTTTGCCGTGTTCTACCCCGGCAAGTACGAAGCCAGCCTGAACGGCACCTACTTCGAAGCTCCTGCTGCCTCGGCCCTCGTTTCAAACCGCGACGGCGGCCAGGCACCCCTGAACCTGCAGACCCGGTCAACCAAGGCTTTGAACGAAGCCGTTGCCGGTAAAGTCCGGGAGTTCCTGGACACCTGTGCCGCCCAAGCCACCGAGCAGCAGCGCCTCCAACCTGATTGCCCGTTCTACCACGCCAGCAATGCACGAGTTGTGGACGGAACCATCAAATGGGAAATTACTGAGTACCCCAAGATCACCATTGAGCCCTTCGGCGGCAAATGGGTTGTAGCCCCGCTCAACGGCAAGGCAAGGGTTTCCGCCCGCGAGATCAATTTGTTCACCGGCTTGGTCAACGACCTCAACGTGGAGCACGATTTCAGCTTCACCACCCAGCTGGACACTGACAACAACACCGTGACCGTCACCCCGATGCTGACGTTCTAGGCCCCCCGCGCACTCCACAGTTCCCTACGCCGTCGATAAAGACCTGGCTCTCGGTCCGGATCCCCACATCCCTGAACAGGACACGCGCCAAGGTTTCGATCAGGGAACCCGCCCCACGATCAACTTTTGCAACGACTTCACGGGCGCGACTGGCCCAGTCCTGGAAGGCTGAGGGCATGAAAAGGCCCAGGTCCTCCCCCTTCAAGGGTCAAACCCGGGCCAGTTCAGCAGGCTTTAGTCCATGCCGCGGAGATCAAGCACCAGCTCTGATTCGCCATCAGCCTGCAAAATAACAGGGATGCCCCAATCCTGCTGGTACAGGTGACAGGCCGCGTGGTCCGGAATCTCTCCGTCCGCGGTTTCAGGTCCATCGCAGGCGGCCGCACGGGCAGTAATGTGAAGGATGCCCTCGGGCACGTCGGGCGACAATTCGATGGTGCGCAACAAGCCCACCGATGTCCCGCCGCCGGAGACCAGCAGCTCAGGCGGCGTGGAAGAGACCTTCATCTGCGTCGGATCGCCCCAACGGTCATCAAGCTTCTGGCCAGTGGGAGCCTTGAAGCGAACAGCCAGCTCCAGGATTCCAGGGGTCACGGGGCTCTTGGGACGGTGCGTCTGTGACGCGCCCTCATCCACCTGCTGGGCTTCCTTGGGAATCGGTACCAAAACCAGTTGATGCTTGTTTGATTCAACCACCACCAGCAGCGGCTCACTGTTGCCGTGGTTAACCACGACGACGTCACTCGGCTCGGCCAGGCCACGCGCCAACGTTGACACGGTCTTCGTCGCGGGATCGTACCGGCGAACGGCACCGTTGTAAGTATCGGCGATCGCTACGGAACCATCGGGCAGTACCGTGACCCCCAAGGGGTGCTGCAGGCGTGCCTCGCTGGCGTCGCCGTCACGGAATCCGAAGTCGAACAGGCCTTGGCCGACGGCTGTCTCCACTGTCACGCCGGATTCGTTAAGCACCAAACGTCGCAGCGAGGAAGTCTCCGAGTCGGCCACCCAGATGTTGTCATCGGCATCGATGGCCAGGCCGGACGACTGCGCGAACCAGGCATCCTCCGCGGCGCCGTCCAACAGCCCCTCCAGGCCCGAGCCCGCCAGGATGGAAACCTGGTTGGTCACGGGATCGAACGCAAAGATCTGGTGGGTTCCCGCCATCGCGATGACAACACGCTGCAGCTTCGCGCTCCACACCACATCCCACGGCGAGGACAAGGAGACCTCCGTACCGAGGCCAAGCACCCCGACGTCGATTGCGTCGGCAGCAAAGTCAGCCGGACCGCCGTCGTGGTGTTCGGACCAGGTACCCGCGCCCGTCTCGGTCACACGGGCAGGGCCGGCATCGAGCAAGCGCTGCACACCGTTGCCGGCAACAGTCCGGACATGCCCTGAACTAAACGTCACACCCCGAAGGCGGTGATTAACGGTATCTGCGACCACGGCGTCATATCCGAGCGTGGAAGCGAGTTCCGCCGGAAGAACAGCTATGCCTTGCGGCTCGTTGAACTGGGCCGTGTCCGTCTGGCCGTCCGCGTAGCCCTTGGTCCCGGAGCCAATAACCCGCTCAACGGTTTTCAGGTCCGGGTGGAGCTCCACCAGGCGGTGGTGACCGGAGTCGACGACGAGGTAATTGCCGTTGGCCAACTGGGTCGTTTTGCCCGGGAAGCGCAAAGTGCCCGACGTCGGCACAGGAGCGACGTACGGACCGTTGCCCCGGTGAAGGGTCCCCTTTGCTTCATGCTCGGCCACAAGCTCCTCAAGCAGCACAGCGAGGCCGTCTGCGTGGCCTTCCCCGGAAAGATGCGCCACGATGTAACCCTCCGGATCCACAACAACGAGCGTGGGCCAAGCACGGGCTGTGTACGCCTTCCACGTGGCCAGCTCAGGGTCATCCAGGACCGGGTGATGGATCTCGTAACGTTCCACAGCAGCTGCAAGGGCAACAGGATCAGCTTCGTGCTCGAACTTGGGCGAATGTACGCCGACTGTCACCAGGACGTCAGAGTACTTTTCCTCGAGGGGCCTGAGTTCGTCGAGGACATGCAGGCAGTTGATGCAGCAGAACGTCCAGAAGTCCAGCAGCACGATTTTGCCGCGCAGGGATTCCAAGTCAAGGGACTTGCCGCCCGTGTTGAGCCAGCCGCGGCCCTCCAGTTCGGAGGCCCGGACCCGGAGTTGGGTGCGTACGGTTTCGCTCATCAGCGTCCTTCCAGCTTCGTGTTTCGTTCGGTCTTGCTGCTTGCCCGCTCAACGCTGTCTGTTGTGTGTCCTGATGAGGCGCTGTCGGTTGGGGCTGCGTTGTCGGTTGGGGCTGCGTTGTCGGTTGGGGCTGCGTTGTCGGTTGGAGTCTGGGCATTTGGGGTGGTCAGGGCAGTTGGGGCGGCTGAGGCCGGGAGGCCAGCCAATTTGGCGTCGCGGTCAGCGAGCCGGGCAAACATATCGTTATAAGCACTGAGATCGGCGTCGTTATTCCTGTCGGCCGCGCGATCCACCCGTCGGGTCTCCCGCTCGTCCGAGCGCGACCACATCACGGCTACGCCGATTGCCACCAGCAAGGTGGGAACTTCGCCAATGCCCCAAGCTACAGCGCCTCCCATTTGCTGGTCTGCGATGGCCGAGGCACCCCAGGTCCGGCCCAGGTTGCCGAAGTAGTCAGCAGCCAGCAGGCCAGTACCGCCCATGATGGCCACGCCAAAGAACGCGTGGAACCCCATGGTTGCGAGCAGGAGCAGCAGGCGCATGGGGTACGGCGCCCGGCGCGGCAAAGGATCACTGCCGATCATGCTGAGCACAAAAATGTAGCCGGTCAGCAGGAAGTGCAGATTCATGAGCTCATGCCCGACGTGCTCACGCATCGCCAGTCCGAAAAGGTCTGAGTAGTAGAACAGCACGATGGATCCCGCGAAGTTCGCAGCCGCGAACAGCGGATGAGTCACCACCTGCGAGAACCGGGAATGGACGAACAGGAGCAGCCACTCCCTAAGCCCCCGCGAACCGTGGGCGCCTTCGCCTCGGGAAGGGAGCGCACGCAGTGCAAGGGTCACGGGCGAACCCAACACCAGGAAGATTGGTGCCACCATGGTCAGGGCCATGTGATCCACCATGTGGGCAGAAAACAGAACGCGACCATAAACCGCTGGCGGACCTGAGGTGATGTAGGTGAGAATCACCAGTCCAATCATCCAGTTCACTGTCTTGAACCAGGACCAGCTATCCCCGCGCTTGCGAATCTTGATGATCCCGAGGATGTAGGACACGGCCCCGAATAAGGCGACTCCCACCCACAGCCAGTCAAAACGCCATTCCGTAAGCCAGCGCTCTGGCGTAAGTTCAGGCGGAATCTCATAGCCGGACAGGATGAACGCCGGCGAGGCGTCCGGTGCGTATGTAGTGGGCTGCGGCGGGGCCGAGCGCCCCAGCGCCACGGCGAGGCCCGACGTCGCGCCCATCACCAGCAGCTCAACCAGAACCAGCTGCCACAGCACCCTGCGGGCAGACATCGAACCGCTCTTCCCCAACTGAGGTATGACCCACTGACGATGCATGAAACCAATGCCACCCAGCACCAGGGTGGCAAGTGCCTTGGCAAGGATGATCTGGCCATAGGCCGAGCCGAACAGATCGCCCAGGTTCGTCACGCGGATGGCTGCGTTTATCACACCGGACGCAAACACCAAGACGAAAGCAAAGCCTGCCAGGGCCGAAAACCGTCGAAGCGTCGACTCAGTGACATCGCTGGTTCCATGGCTCCTCGAACCAGCGAGTAATCCGGAAAGGACGGCGAGCATGATGATGCCTCCCACCCACACGGAGACACCAACCAGGTGAAGGCCCAGCGAGTTGATGGCGCCTTCATGATCACTGGAGCTGGAGGAGTGGCCGATCAGAGCTGGCGGAATGAGCCCGATCAAGGCAAGCAGCAGCGTAAAGGCGAGGCCAGTCAGCGATCGGACGCCGAAGAGCGCTGTGGTGACTACAGCGGCGATGATGGTGATGGACAGCCAGGCCTTGCCCGTCTCAATGTCCGTCATGAAGTACACCAGCGAGCGGGTGAATTCGGCGTCACCGGAGAGTCCCTGACCCGCAACATCCGCGTAGGTCAGTACCAGGACCGCTACAGCGGACAGCGTCCAAGCGGCGCCCGCCGCAGCAGCAACGGCAAGGGCGCGTGTAAAAGCCGGATGTTCCGGAGCCTCCAGATCCTTTTCACGGGATCGCGACGCTCTAAGGTTCTTGGGCAGGATTCCAACTGCGAAGATCAGGCCACCAATAACTGTGGCTATGGAAACGTTGTGGACAGCTTTCGCGAACGGCAAGCCCCACCGGACCAGGGCTCCGGGGTCTGAGACCTGGCGGGCAGCAGAAGCCCCGGAGAAGATGAGGGCCGCAGCCAAAGTCAGGAAGAGCACCGCCAGTCCAGCAAGCTGCCATGGGAGGGAAATGCCCGTGACGGCATTGCCTCCCCGCGCTCCCGGCTTGGGAACAGGCGATGGGGCACTTGCGGAGCTTCTTGCTGATGGCACCTATCCATTGTCCGTTACGTCTGGCTGGGCTGCGAATCGGGAACCATTTGGGGAGGAGAAGTGGGACGGGCGAGCGGATGCCGCCTTGGTGTGCGGGACAAGTGATTGTTAACGGCAAAAGGGGCGGCAACCAGTTGGTTGCCGCCCCTTCAGGCGTTCGCCGAAGTGGAATTACTTCTTCTTGGCGACAGCAGCCTTCAGCTTGGAGCCTGCGGTCAGCTTAACGCTGTGGCCAGCGGCGATCTGGATGGTTTCGCCCGTCTGCGGGTTGCGGCCGGTGCGTGCTGCACGGTCGGTGCGCTCAACTGCGAGCCAGCCCGGGATGGTGATCTTCTCGCCAGCGGCGACAGAAGTCTCGAAAACTTCGAACAGTGCATCGAGCACGGAGTTGACGGCTGCCTGGCTCGTGCCAGCCTTGCCTGCTACCTCTGCAACGAGTTCACTACGGTTCTTAGCCATTTACGTCCTCCTGGACTAATACGTTTTTTGAGCTTTCAAGCGGAATGCGAGCAAGCCACTGCTCGAAAACTTACCAGCTTGCACCGCCATGGCCAGCAAATTCCGCGTGTTTCCGCGCTTTTTTGACCAAAATCACCGGTTTTTCAGGGTTTTTGGGGGTGCGGACCCCACATGGCGTACGCTACGGCGTTGAATAGGCCTCCAGTCACGCGTACGAAATCACGACGCCGACAGCCACCGCCGGGAATAGCACGCCGCTAGCCATCGTGGCTTCAGAGCGTTCGACCGCCGTCGATTAGAAGAGAATACGTTGGTACAAAACGTGGGCCTGCCACTCGCCTGCTATGTGGAGATACGAGGGCGCCAGACCGATACGCTCGAAGCCGGATCGCTTAAGGACCGCCTGCGAGGCTGCGTTGTGCACCAAGGTGGCGGCTTGGATACGATGGAGCCCCAGTTCGTCACCCGCCATGGAGAGAGCGGCCTGCACCGAGGAAGTGGCAATGCCTTTGCCGGTGAACGCTTGGTCGACCCAATAACCCAGGTTGGCGTTCAGGAACGGTCCGCGGACTATGCCCGTCAAAGTAATCATGCCAATGACTTCCCCGTCATGGAGAACTACCCACGGCACTTCCGTGCCTGCGGCATATTGGTTCAGTTTGCTCCGAACGACGGCCTCTTGCCCGGCCTTGGTATAGAAAGCCTCGCTGCGCCGTGGTTCCCAGGGCGCGAGGTGCTCTGCGTTCCGGGTATACGCGGCCGCCAAGGGCCCGACGTCGGACAAGGACAAAGTCCGAAGGTGGACTTTCCCGTTCACTGCGTTTCCAGAAGCGACATCCAAGATTCGGGTCAGGGTCATCATGCGACTCTAGCGGCTTTAATCGTTGGTTAAATGGGGGAAGCCCCGACCGTCGTGGTCGGGGCTTTCCCTGTTAATGATTGTCCGGCGGTGTCCTACTCTCCCACACCCTCCCGGGTGCAGTACCATCGGCGCTGTGGGTCTTAGCTTCCGGGTTCGGAATGGGACCGGGC
>NZ_JBFTJK010000010.1:0-149523 GCF_056395385.1 Paenarthrobacter sp. 10L420
CAGCCTGCCGCGACAGCGGGAGCGACTTTGCGGGTGGCCATCGCCAGCGGGAAGTTCCACGGGGTGATCAGCAGGCAGGGTCCGACGGGTTTGTGCTGGACCAGGATCTTGTTCTTGCCCTCGGGCGTGGTGAGGTAACGGCCGTAGTCACGGACCGTTTCTTCGGAGAACCAACGCAGGAACTCAGCACCATAGCTGACCTCGCCGCGTGCTTCGGGCAGGGGCTTGCCCATTTCCAGGGTCATCAGCAAAGCGAAGTCCTCAGCCCGTTCAGTCACCAAATCGAAGGCACGGCGCAGGATCTCGGCCCGGACCCGGGGCGCGGTCCGCGCCCAAGAGGCCTGGGCGGCGTCGGCCGCGTCCAACGCGGCCACAGCGTCGGCGCTGGTCGCCGAGGCGAGCGTGGCGAGCACCTCCCCAGTGGCGGGATCGTGCACATCGAACGTCCCGCCGTCGGACGCATCCCGCCACTGCCCACCGATCAACAAACCGGTAGGCACGGACGCGAGCAGCGTAGGTTCGCGTTCAGATGAAACGGCAGGGGAAAGCGCAGAAACTGTCATGAAGGGAAGTCCTTAAAAGTTGAGGGTTTGAGCGGCTCAAGTGAGCCGATGGCTGATGGGTGGTTAGTAGGCTTTGACTCTCTGCTCAACCACCAGATGGATGAGCGCAAACACGCGGTCCTCGTCTATGGCTTTCAGAGCAGCCTTGATGGCTGCAGGAATGTCAGCATCAAGTTCCACCTTGATCCCGAAGCCGCCGAAGGCCTGCGCCATGAGCGCGAATTCCGGGTTCTTCAACTGGGTCCCTGACACCCGCTCCGGGTAGTGACGTTCCTGGTGGGTGCGGATGGTGCCGTACTCCTGGTTGTCCATGACGATGACCAAGGGAGTGGCGCCGTATTGGGCGGCTGTCGCGAGTTCCTGGCCATTCATCAGGAATTCGCCGTCACCGGCAATGGTCACCACACGCCGGCCTGGGTATTCCAGGGATGCGGCGATGGCGGAGGGGACCGAGTAGCCCATGGAACCGTTCCGGGCACTGATCATCGAGGCATACCGCTGGGTGGGGAAGTAGCGATGGGCCCAGTTGGTGTGCTCCCCGGCACCGAGGGTCACCATGGCGTCAGCAGGTAGCGTGGGGACGAGGTTGGCCATCAGTGTATCCATCCGTGCGGGGCCAGCCGAGGGCGTCGCCGGGGGCAGGCTGGCGAAGGCTTCCTGCTCCCCGCGCATTTTCGACGTCCAGTTCACCCATTCATCCTTGACGGGAAGATCTATCTTTGCCAGGTCACGGATAAAGACGTCCGGTTTGGCCAGGATTTGGTAGGAGACCGGACCCGAGCGGCCACGGAGCGAGGGGTCGATGGTGACAAGGAAGTTCTTTTTTGCCCAGTCCTGGCGGCAGAGGAATCCGTTGGTAATAACATCCCCGGGAACCGTGCCCACAAAGATCAGCAGGTCGGTTTCTTCCAGCAGATCATAGGTGGGGCGGGGCCTGCCGTAGCCGATGGGGCCTACGTAGGACGCCGAATCGAAGGGGATGGTGCCTTCGGTGCGCCATTCAGCCGCAGCCGGGATGTGATGCTTTTCCAGCCAGCGCGTGAGCTGGTCGGCGCCTTCCTGGGTCCAGTCGTTCCCACCCGTCACAAACAGTGGCTTGCTGGATGCGGCCAGCGCATCGGCCAGCGCGGCCGCGTCCACGGTGGTCATTCCGCCGGTGGCGACTGGGATGGCTGGATGGAGTTCGGCGGGGATCTGCTGACGGATAACGTCTTCGGGAAGGCCGACGACGACAGGCCCAGGCCGTCCGCTCATCGCCGCGAACAAGGCTTCGGCAACGATTTCGGAAGCGCGTGCCGCGTGGTCCAAGACCATCACACGCTTCGCGCCCGTATCGAACCAGGCCTTAATATCGAATTCCTGGAAGGCCTCGCGATCCCTGTGGGCGAAGGGGATCAGCCCCACGAACAGAACCATGGGCGTTGAGTCCTGCCACGCTGTATGCAGTCCAACATGGGCATTGGCAGCGCCGGGTCCACGGGTAACCATTGCGATCCCGGGCAGCTGGTTCATCTTCCCATCAGCCTCGGCCATGTATGTGGCTCCACCCTCATGGCGGCAAACGATGGTTTCGATGGGGGAGCCGTGGAGCCCGTCAAGAACGTCAAGGAAGCTCTCGCCCGGCACCACATGCGCCCGCTTGATGCCATGGGCGGCCAGCGTATCAACGATGACATGGCCCGCGGACTTGAGGGATGGCTGCAGCACGGCCTCTTGCAATTCGTCGGGCTCGGCTGTTACTTGAGTCATGGATAGGACCTTTTCGATGGATGCCGCGTCATTGCGCAACAGGTTTAAGTCGATGGATGGACTACAGGAGAATGCTGAGCGGGTTCTCTATGCGCGCCTTGAATGCAGCCAGCAACTGGGCTGCCACCGCGCCGTCGATAACACGGTGGTCTGCGGAGAGGGTGCAGCTCATGACCGTGGCAACTGCCAACTGGCCGGAGCGCACCACGGCGCGCTGTTCCGCCGCACCGACGGCCAGGATCCCTGCCTGGGGCGGGTTCAGGATGGCCGAGAACTCACGTGTTCCATACATGCCCAGGTTCGTGAGGCTGAAGGACCCACCGTCGAGTTCTTGCTGCCGGATCCGGCCGGCGGCGGCACGTTCTTTGTAGTCACCCATCAGCCTGCCCACAGAGCTGAGGGAGAGGTTTTCCAGGCCGCGGACCACCGGTGTCAGCAGGCCATCCGTGGTCGCGATGGCCACAGAGACATCGACTGTGGAATAACGGCGGATGGCTTCACCTTGCCAGGAAGCATTTGCAGCGGGCACGTCCACGAGGGCGCCTCCCAGGGCTTTCAGCACGAGGTCGTTGACGGTCGTTTTCTGTCCCTGGGCGGGCATGTCCTGATTGATCTGTTTGCGTAAGGCCAGGAGCGCGTCCATTTCGACGTCAATGGAGACATAGAAATGGGGAACGCTGGTCTTGGACTCGGTCAGCCGCCTGGCAATGGCCTTGCGCATGCCGGAGAGTGGTACGTCCTGGAAGTTTTGCGCTCCCGTCTGCGATGAAGCCATCGGGGGAGCGGGAGCGGGTTCTTGCACCCTGGGGACGGGCTGTGGCCCCACTGCTTGATGCCTTCCGGCAGCTTCAACGTCGCCGCGCAGAATCCTGCCGTTGGGTCCGGAACCCTCCAATGCTGAGAGGTCTATCCCCATTTCTTTTGCGAGCTTTCGGGCCAGGGGTGACCCGAAGATGCGCGAGCCCGGTCCTTGATTCTTGCTGGACGCTTCAGGGCTGGAGTCCGGAGCCCCACGCCGCGGATCCCGGGTTGTTGGGGCTTCAGTGTCCTCCGGAACTAGATGCTCTGCAATGCTGTGCGAGGCGCCGCCAGCGGAGGCGATCTGCTTGTCGATGGACGCCTCATCTTCCCCGGCTTCCACGAGCACGGCAATGGGCTCACCGACACCTACGGAAGTTCCCGGCTGTATTAACAGCCTTCCTATGGTGCCCGGAAACTCAGCCTGTAGCTCAACAGTGGCCTTTTCAGTCTCAATTTCGGCGATGGGCTGTCCGGCGGCGATCGTGTCGCCTATTTTCACGAGCCAGTCCTGGAGGGCTGCTTCGGTGGCGTCTGCGACGACGGCCGGCATGGTGATGATGGTTGCCATGGTGAATATCCTTTGATGGGAGCCGGTTCAGGAACGGCCGAGGTTGCGGGCTATTTCGTCAAAGCCGGCAAGGACGTCGTCGATATCGGCATTGGCGGCAGCCTCAAGGACTTTCGATATGCTCGGCGCCGCTTCCCTGCCCGTAACTCTTTGAACGGGCTGGTCGAGGTAGTCGAAGAATCTGCGTTGGATCTCGTCGGACAGCCAGCCGCCATATGAGGTGCCCCGGGCGCCTTGCTCGACGATCAGGACGTTGTTGGTTTTCTGGATTGAGGCGCCGATCGTGTCCCAGTCCAGGGAGGCTCGGTCAAGCCACCGGAGATCAATGATTTCGGGATCGAGATCCATTCGCTGCCCGGCAGCCCGGAGGGAAACGTCCACCATGTTCAGGTAGCTCAGTACGGTGACGCCTTCGCCTGCGCGACGCACGGCAGCCTTGCCAACGGGCAACTGGTAGTCGAGATTTCCAGCGGGTATGTCTCCCTTGGTCCCGTAGAGGTCGACGTGCTCAAGCACAAGCACCGGGTCCTGGAGTTCCAGCGCAGTATTCATCAGGCCGATGTAGTCGTGCGGAGTTGACGGCGCTACGATTCGCCAGCCCGGGTTGTTGGCGAAGATACCTGCCGGGTCCATGGAATGCTGGGAGCCATAACCTGCTCCCATTGCAACCTTGGAGCGCAGAACCACGGGCATCGCGGACTGGCCGCCGAACATGTGCCGTGCCTTGCCGATCTGGTTAAAAATCTGGTCAGCGGCGACCCACAGGAAGTCCGAGTACATGAACTCAACAACTGGTTTGTAGCGCCCTGTCATGGACAGTCCGCCTGCCAGGCCTGCGAAGGCGTTCTCACTGATAGGCGTCCCAAGGACCCGGTCGGGATAGGCGTCCCTCAGCCCGCGGGTTGCCCCGTTGGTGCCGCCCTTGAGCCGGTGAACGTCCTCGCCCAGGACCAACACACCCGGATCAACGTCCATCCGGCGCCCCAGTACATCTGCAATTGCATCTACGAAGCGGCGCTCCTCGGTGCCGGTTTCGGTGCCTTCTCCGGAGGTTGATCCTGTCAGCGCAGGTTCGCTCCTGATGTCCGTGTCCACCCCTGTGGGATCGGGCCAAAGCGTCGGGCGGATGCGGCGGGCGCCTTTGGTGCTTTCCGGGTCCTTCTCCGTAATTCCGTCCACAATCCGGGTGATGTGCTCTGTGATGTGCGAGGTGAGATCGCTCAGTTGTTCATCGGTGAGGAGCCCGCGCCGGGTCATCTCGACGGCCAGCTTGGCCAGCGGGTCGCGATCGCGCCACTGCTTCTCCTCCTCTTTCGTCCGGTAGCCGAAGGCGCTACCGGGGAACGGGCCGTTCTGATGGAAATAGCGGTAGGTTTCCGCCTCGATGAGGGTTGCTCCCTTGCCCGCGCGCATGTGATCCACGGCTGCCTTCTGGGCAAGGTAGACGGCGAGGGGATCCATCCCGTCCACGCGCCAGGATCTGATTCCGAAGCCAGGGCCACGGGCCGCCAGCCGAGGTTCACCGGTCACGTCGGCAACATGGGTCGAAACGGCATACAGGTTGTTCTCGATGTAGAAGCACAGTGGCAGGCGCCAGGCAGCGGCAAGATTCAGCGTCTCCAATGTCGAGCCTATGTTTGAGGCGCCATCGCCGAAATAGGTCACCGTGACGCCCATGCCGCCAGCCGGCCCGCCGCCGTCGTGGACTTCTGCGTCATGGCGCTGTGCCCAGGCATTGCCTGCGGCAAGCGGCACTCCGCCACCCACAATGGCGTTCGTACCCAATGCTCCGGCCTCAAGCCACTGCAGGTGCATTGAGCCGCCCCGACCACCGCTGAAACCGGCTTTGAGACCCAAAATCTCGGACATCGTTCGTCGGATGAACTCCGTGACTTGGTCGTTCTTTATCCCGTCAATAATCGACATACCGTTCGGGGACAGGTAGGCGAGACCCTTTGCCAGGAATTGGTGATGGCCGCGGTGGGTGCCGTTGACGCCGTCGGCGCCCCTCAGCGCCAGAATGGATCCCACGGCGGCACCCTCCTGACCGATGCTGGAGTGGGCGGGGCCGTGTACGAGGCCCTCACCTGCCAGCTGCAGGACAATTTCCTCGAAAATTCGAATGGTGTGCATCTGCACCAGCATGGATTCGAGCAACTCCGGAGCTGCTGCATCCCAGTCTTTACGGGTTGTCCGCAGCTCTGTGCACTCTGTCGAGTAGGTCAAAGGCGTGGTGGTTGACATCTATGGCTCCCAGGTGGCGAACGTGAAATGGCTTTGAGGCGTTCGTACAACCATAGAGGGGCAAATGGATCCAATGCAATGCATACGACCGCGTTTTTCACGCCAAACATCATCGAATGGATCCATTGCCGCTGAGTCCGTATGCTGTAGCTATGGCCATCGAAGCTGTTCTGTTGAAGAAGTCGGGTGCTGCAAGTCAGCGCATCGCAAACGAATTGAGTCAGAGGATTCTCGACGGCGATCTCGCGCCTGGCACGAGGATCCGCCAGGAGCAGATTGCGGAAGAGTTTGGCGTGAGCAGGCTGCCGATTCGGGAAGCGTTGCGCATTCTTGAATCGCATGGTCTCGTCACGCTGGTCGCCTCCTCGGGTGCCTGGGTCAGCTCAATGAACCTCGCTGAGTGCCAGGAGACGTATCTGATTCGCGAACGGATTGAGCCGCTTGCGTTGGGGCAGGCCATTGACAGCGTCAGTGCCGAAACCATGGATCGGCTCAGCGAGCTGGCGGAGCAGATGGAAAATTGCACGGTGGTGGAGGACTTCGTTGAACTCGACCGGGAGTTCCACCTGTTGAGTTTTCAGGATGCGGGCATGCCAACCTTGTTGGAGATGGTCGAGAGACTCTGGAATACCACCCAGCATTATCGGCGCGCGTACGTACAGCTGATCGGTCCCGAGGGGCTCGGAGACACGAATTTGGAGCATCGGCTCCTCGTGGCAGCAATCCGCCGGCGTGACATCCGCTCTGCAGAGGAACTGCTGGCGATGCACGTCCGCAAAACCCGCATTGCGCTGCTTGATCACCCAGAGATATTTGATCGCTAGAGACATGCGGCTGGAGAAGTAGAACAGGATCCCGTGTTGATGCGGACCACGCTCAACGTCCATCCGGAGGCAACGCTGGTGGAAATACGCTTCTACCGCTGCTTCAATGGATCCAATTTTGAAGTCTTCAACTATTCCTCGCCGGATCAACGCTTGGACCAGCCCCGCAACAGCGACATCGGAGGTCATCACCTCGCCTTCTACGTAGAGGACCTCGATGTAGCTGTCGACTACCTCAAGGGTCACGGCATCCAGGTGCTTGGGGACCCGACCCTGAGCTCCGGCGCGAGCAAGGGGCAGCGTTGGGTTTACTTCCTGGCCCCGTGGGGGATGCAATTCGAGCTCGTGTCCTTTCCGCAGGGAAAAGCCTACGAGTCGCAAACCCCGCTGCGGCTTTGGATGCCTTGACCAGGGTTGCCCTGCGGTCGAGACTGCTCCAAGACAAAAACTGAAGTATCGCAATACGAGAGCTTGATACTTAGCGCGAAAGTTTTCCTTGACGCCGCATGTTGGGCCGAAGTAGCGTCGGCATACCGACCTGATCGATGAAGAGAATCTTCAGGCCGGACCCACTTGCAACCCGGCTACGCTTTTGCGCCGGCGAAAACACCCAGGAGAACTTATGCGGACGACGAAGTCCCAGGCCCTGCTGACAAATCAATCGATCGGGGAGAAGGACGCATCTATCGTCCTACCCGCAGAAACCAGAAAGTTCGGACCAGAAGAGAAGAAGCTGTTGCGCCGTACTGTCGCCGGTAGCGTCGTTGGCAACATCATCGAGCAATATGATTTCGTCCTGTACGGATCGGTGGCCGCGCTGGTCTTCGGAAAACTGTTCTTCCCGAGCTTCGACCCGACTGCAGCACTACTTGCATCGTTTACCACCTACGCCGTCGGTTTCATTGCCCGGCCTCTTGGCAGTTTGGTAGCGGGACATGTTGGCGACCTGCATGGCAGGAAACGGGTCTTGGTGGCCATGCTGCTTATCGCAGGCCTTTCAACCACTGCTATCGGGCTACTTCCGACCTACGCCGCAATCGGCTTTTGGGCGTCCATGTTCCTCGTGATGCTGCGATTCGTGCAGGGCTTCTCCTTCGGAGGCGAGTATGGGGGTGCCATTCTGATGGTGAGTGAGACCGCGCCGCCGGAAAGGCGCGGTTTTTATACAGGGTTAATTCCGGCATCCTCCGCGATCGGCGGACTGCTGTCCACCGGCGTGCTCTTCGCTTTGAGTTTCATGCCAGCTGAGACCTTCGAAGCGTGGGGATGGCGGGTCCCGTTCCTGCTGTCGATCATCCTCGTGGTGACGGGCCTGATTATTCGGCTGCGCCTGAAAGAGACCCCGGTGTTCAAAGCCGCAGAGGCTCAAGGTAAGACCACCCGCAAACCCATCCTGGAAGTCATGAGGTCCAACCCCAAGGAGCTTCTCCTCGCAGCTGGGATCAGTTTTGGATTCGGCACGCTCGCATACATCCTCGTGACCTGGTTGCTCAGCTATATCACCATCGGCCTCAAGCTTGACGCGGGGGTAAGCCTTATCGCTCTGACCATCGCTTTCGTCTTCTACGGCCTTAGCGACTGGGTCAGCTCAGCAATCTCCGACAAGGTGGGTCGTCGACCCGTCATACTCGCAGGGGGAATTGCCTTCGCTCTCTGGGCATTTCCTATGTTTGCCCTGGTTGACACCAAGAACCCTGTATTGATCACGGTGGCAATGACTGGTGGCACTGTCTTGGCCGGTATGATCTACGGCCCGCTGGCCTCGTTGATCAGTGAGCTCTTCGCTACCAAATTCAGGTACAGCGGTGCTTCGATGGGTTACCAATTCGGACAGACCCTGGGCGGCGGGTTCTCGCCACTGATCGCAACGGCCCTGTACGCAGCAACGCTGGCTTCCTGGTCCGTCGCGCTCTATCTGGTGGTGGCCGGGGTCATCACAGCAGTGTGTGTGTTCTTCCTGACGGAAACCAAGGGCCGAGACCTCACACACTGACCGTCAGCCAACTGTCGCCGACTCTGCCCACCCGGACGCTGCCGCGGACAGGGCAGAGCTCGGACCAGAAGTTGGTTGGCGCATATTCGGGGGTTGTTGACGCGGACGGCTATGGCTTGGCCATGGGCCGGGCACTAGCCTTAAACAAGAACGGATCTGTGCGAAAAATTATCGCACTGCCATTAGTTCGCAGAATTCTTCCGTGCGAGCCGCACACGGAGATAAAGGAAATGAGTTTTCATGACGACAGAGAGTTCTGAGGGCGTCGGGTTTCGGTCGCGGCGAGGACCTATCCTCATCGCCTTGATGCTCGCAACGGGTCTGGTGGCGATTGATTCGACGATTGTTGCGACGGCGGTTCCTTCAATTGTGGGTGACGTCGGCGGCTTCACGTCTTTTCCTTGGCTCTTTTCCGCTTACCTGTTGGCGCAGGCTATCTCGGTGCCGGTCTACGCGAAGCTCTCAGACATGGTTGGGCGTAAACCGATTATCCTTTGCGGTATCGGACTCTTCCTGCTCGGATCGATCCTCTGCGGAGTAGCCTGGAGCATGCCCGCCCTCATAGCATTCCGGGTTCTTCAGGGTCTGGGCGCCGGAGCAGTCCTGCCGATGGCCATGACCATCGTGGGTGATATCTACACTGTGGCCGAACGGTCTAAAGTGCAGGGCTACCTTGCCAGTGTTTGGGCCCTTTCCTCGGTTGTTGGCCCAACCTCCGGAGGCGTGTTCGCCTCGCTGGGCATCTGGCGTGGGATCTTCTTCGTGAACATTCCACTTTGCCTCTTGGCGGGTTGGATGCTGATTCGCTTGTTCCACGAGAATATTGAGCGGGCCAAGCACCGTGTGGACTTCCTGGGGGCGGGCCTGCTGTCACTTTCCCTGAGCCTGCTCATTCTTGGGGCACTCGGCGGTGGCCAGTCATGGGCCTGGAACTCTCCCATAAGTATCGCGATATTTGCTGCCGGCTCTGTCCTGTTCGCTGCGTTTGTGCTTGCCGAAAGGAGGGCAACGGAGCCGATACTGCCTGCGTGGGTAGTGTCCCGTCGGCTGCTGGCGACGACGGCGATGACCTCTTTTGGCATCGGTGCGGTCATGTTCGGCCTCACCTCCTACGTTCCCACGTACCTTCAAGGAGCCACCTCGACCTCCCCAATCATCGCGGGGCTCGCTTTGGCTGCCCTGACCATCGGTTGGCCAATCAGTGCATCCCAAGCGGGCCGTTTCTATCTCCGCATCGGGTTCCGGAAGACCGCCCTGATTGGTGTCACGATCACGGTCTTGAGTACAGCTGTTCTTGCTCTCACTGCGCCTGCGCCCAACATTTTTGTGGTGGCTGCGGGCTGCTTCGTCGTCGGGCTTGGCCTGGGGCTGGTGGCGACCCCGAGCCTCATTGCCGCCCAAACCAGTGTCGAATGGAATGAGCGAGGCGTAGTTACGGGTACCAATCTTTTTGCACGTTCGATCGGCAGCTCTGTCGGCGTCGCCGTTTTCGGGGCTGTCGCGAACGCGATATACGCCCGCGTTCCCGGCGGAGATTCTGATCCCCATACAATCGTGACGGCATCTACCGCTGTATTCATCGCCGTGCTGGTCAGCGCCATACTCACTGTGGTCGCCGTTATCGCCATGCCCTCGGTCAAGGGCGAAAGCAACACACTCGAGGCATCGGCCGAGGCCAGGGCGGCCTCTTCATCTGGTTAGGAACGAGTCGCTGTATAGGCCCGAATCAAATTCTTGCGCTGAGCGCCCGGCCCCCTCGTCGAGGGGGTCTTTGCTTTTAACGTGTGCTCCTGATCGTGGGAACCCCAGCGGCAAGGAACGTGCAGGCCGTCCAGGCACTCGACAAATATTATGATTCGATCTACGATACGAACGTACCAAAAAACGTACTCAACAGATCAAGGGTGATCACATTGGACGTAGACCTCTTCACCGATATCAGCGGCCCCTATGTGGACGAAAGTGCGTGTGCTGCCTGGCTTCTCTGCGACCGCCATGATCCGGAGTCAACGGCCTACACGGTAGTCGAAGACAACGGAGCGGCAAAAGCGGTCACTTACGGCGAACTCCACAACGAATCGATCAGGCTTGCCAACGGCTTTCGCGACCTCGGAGTGCAGCCTGGCACCCGCGTCGCCACTCTTCTCCACAAGGGCCCCGAACTCGTGACCACAATGCTTGCGGTATGGCGACTGGGCGCGGTGTACGTACCGTTGTTTACCGCCTTTGCAGGCAAAGCCGTCGAATTTCGGATCCATACGGCACAGGTAGGCCTGGTTATTACGGACACAGCCCAACGCGGGAAGCTTCCGGACCTCACGGGGAGCCCCATCAAGGTCGTCGTTGTCGATGGAGCCAGCGAGCCCGAAGATGTTGACTACCAAACGTTGCTGGCTACCGCTTCCTCCAATGACTTGGAGACTTTTGTTCAGGGTCCCGACGGCCCGCTCGTCCACATGTTCACATCCGGCACAACGGGTTCCCCCAAAGGTGTCATTCACCCGCTGCGACAGGCGGCAGGATGGCACAGCTACCTTAAATACGGGCTCGGAGTCGCCAGCGACGACGTGTATTGGTGCGCAGCGGACCCTGGATGGGCCTACGGCCTATATGCCGGAATCGTTGCCCCGCTCGCGAATGGGACGGGGGCGATCCTGCAGGCCGGAGCCTTTGAGCCCACTGCTGCATGGAAAATCATCGAGAACCTGGGAGTCACAAACCTGACGGCGGCCCCCACCGTATACCGGGCGCTAGGCACTCATTTCCCGGTCCTCCCATCGCGCACCCGTCTGAAGCGCCTGTCAAGTGCGGGTGAACCGCTCACGCCGGAGGTCAACGTATGGGCAGGGGAACAGTTGGGCCTGGAGGTCCACGACCACTTCGGCCAGACAGAAGTTGGTATGGTCTTCGGCAACGTCCACCACCCCGCGATCGCCCGCAAGGTTGTCCCGGGATCCATGGGCTACCCGCTTCCCGGATGGGCGGCGACGGTGCTTGGTGAAGACGAAGCCATGGAACTCGCGCCGGGCGTGATGGGCCGGGTGGCAATCGATGTCGCGAAGAGTCCAGCGATGACATTCCGAAGCTACCAGGACCCCTCGCAGACAGCATCGCGATTCACCCGCGATGGGCGCTTCTATCTCTTGGGCGACCTCGGCCATCGGGACGCTGATGGAGCATTCCATTTCGCATCCCGCGATGACGACGTCATCATCATGGCCGGCTATCGGATCGGCCCGTTTGAGATCGAATCGATGCTCAGCGAACACCCGGCCGTCGCCGAAAGCGCTGCGATCGCCGCTCCCGACGCGGATAGGGGAGAAGTGCTGGAAGCCTACGTCGTACTCAGTGATGGGTGGGAGCCGTCTGACGCCCTTCGGCAGGATCTTCAAGGATTTGTGAAAAACCATTATGCCGCTCATGCATACCCCCGATCCATCCACTTCATCCAAGAGCTTCCGAAGACACCCAGCGGCAAAATCCAACGCTATGTCTTGAGGCAGCAGCGACGTTCCGAGGTGGAGAAGGCAGGGCAGCTGTGACGTCCCAGCATCTCCAAGTCGAACAACGGGGAGCGGTCCGGTGGCTCTTCCTGAACCGCCCAGCCCAGCGCAACGCTCTCAATGGCGCCTTAGCGAACGCCTTGGCCGCTCAAGTCGACGATATCGCCCATGATCCAGGGACGGCCGTCGTCGTGCTGGCCGGGAAAGGCAAAAGTTTCAGTGCTGGCGGGGATTTCCGGCATTTCCTTGCACTTGAGGACGAAAGCGAAGCCGGCGTGGTGGAATTCCTCAAACGACTTTCGAACGTCGTCACGACTATAGAGCGAAGCCCCAAGCCCTGGGTTGCAGCTCTCCACGGACACGCAATCGCCGGCGGTCTTGAACTCGCTTTAGCCTGCGACGTCGTCATTGCTGCTGAAGGAACACTGGTCGGCGACGGACACCTGAACAATAAGCTGACGCCCGGGGCAGGGTCCAGCGTTCGTCTGGAGCGCGCTGTTGGAAAGAGCCCGGCACGGTGGATGCACCTCAGCGGTCAGCCCATGACAGCGGAAGCATTGCGACCAACTGGCTGGCTGCATGACGTGGTGCCATATCAGCAGTTGCACCTGAGGGCCGCCGAGGTCGCTGCCCAGCTCGCCGCCAGGGACTCGCCGGCGCAGCAGAATCTCAAAAACCTGCTTGCGTCGATTGTCGAACTCGACGATTCAGACGCCCTTGATCTGGAACTCGCAGCATTCCAGGCCAATTGGCGTGACAACAATGTTCCAGATGCGCTCCGCCAGTTCCTGGCAGCACGCAGGCTCAACCAAAAGTAGGAGACACACGCCTTGAAAACCCACAAGACCCCGGTGACCGGCCGATATATAGGCAGGACCGTGGCGATAACAGGGGCTGCCCAAGGCCTGGGATTGGCTATGGCCAGCCGCTTTGCAGCGGAGGGTGCTTCCTTGGCGCTGGCCGACGTCAACGACGTATTGCTCAGCGAGGCCATGAACCAGATCCAGGTCCACGGCGACGCCACCGTCAGCCAGAATGTGGTTGACGTGACGGACTCGTCCACGGTGAATGGATGGATCTCGGAAGTGGAACAAACCCTGGGAGCAGTCGATGTGCTGGTGAACAACGCTGGGATCATCCGGGACAATCGCATCGAGAAAATCAGCGACGCGGACTGGGACGACGTGCTGGACGTCAGTCTGAAAGGTGCTTTTTACTGCTCCCGTGCCGTATTCCCGGGGATGCGGAAACGCCGCTATGGCCGAATCATCTCGTTTTCGTCGATGTCCTGGAGAGGTAACTTCGGACAGTCCAACTATGTAGCGGCCAAAGCTGGCGTGGTGGGGCTGACGAGAACGCTTGCCTTGGAAGGGGCACGTGACGGTATAACTGCCAACGCCATCGCTCCCGGGCTCATTGAGACGCCCATGCTTGCATCAATGAACGATGCAGCACGGAACCTCCTCATCAATAAGGTCCCGATGATGCACACGGGTGACCCCTCGGACATCGCGGAAGCAGCAGCCTTTCTGGGCTCCGAGGGAGCGGCATTCATCACAGGTGTGGTTCTCGATGTTGACGGAGGCATCTCGATCGGGTCCTCCATACGCTGAACAGACCCCGATGCGGGGAAGGTGCTCGCCCACCTTCCCCGCATAATTACTGGGGCTTAGCCGTCAATCCGTGGATGACGAGCTCGCCGATTTCCGTGAACGCCTCACCTGCAGTCAGTCCCGTCGCCTCCAGGAGCTCGCCGGACTGCACACCGTCAATCAGCAAAGAAATGGCTTGACCAGCCAGGGCTGCATCTGCGGCCCGGAACGCTCCCGAGGCCACACCATCTTCGATCATGCCTTGAACTTTTCGGGCAGCGGCACGGGAATTCAACCGATAGATCGCCGCGGTTGGCTCGTAAGTAATCATGTCGAGGTAGAAGGCGCGCGAATTACGACTCATGGCGGAGCCGACACCCGCAAGATAGCGAATTATCCGGTCTGCGGGATCCTCGACAGCGGTAATTCCAGCCTCTATGGCTTTGGTAGACCGTTCAAAAAAGTGCCTTGTAACCTTTTGGATGATCTGCTCGCGGCTGCTGGCCACTGAGTAGAGCGTAGTTTTGGAGCATCGAAGCCGGCTGCAGAGCTCCTCGATCGTCAAACCGCTGAATCCCTCAGCCAAAAAGAGAGCCTCAAGCTCCACCAGTAATTCCTGGCTCCTGGACCCGTCGTCGGTCTTCCGGGATCGACGGGCGCGGCCCATTGCCGACGTGGCACCTTGAGGCATCATGTGACGAGCCCTCCTTGTCTGAACTTGGGAGTACGAACGTATCATGTCCCGTACACCTCAGTTCTTCCTTGGCGCCTCGGCTTGCCGCCGTGCCCTCCCAAACTGTCCACCGGCCGTCGTCGAACGTTAAATGTTCGACGACGGCCGGGGCTCGGGCGGTTCCTAGCGGTTGATGACGGGCAAGACGAGTCGGCTGGGATGTTCGGATCCGTGCATGATCCGGTTGGTCGCTACGACCGCCTGATCCACAGACTCCTGGGCGATAAAGCCTCCGGTGTTCGTATTCCGGTCGTAGCGGGGGAAGTTGCTGCTGGAAATATCGAGTCGGATGCGGTGACCGGGCAGGAAGACGTTGGAGGTCACCGCCATCGGTACGGTCACCTCGTAAACCTCACCGGGGGTCAGGGGCGCGGGGTTCGACAGGTCGTTCCGGTAGCGCAGACGCAGGATGCCGTCGCAGAGGTTGATTGCGCGTCCGTCGGGGAAGACGTCAACGAGTTTGGCGGTGATATCCGTGTCCACGGCGCTTGAAGAGACGAACACCTTGAGCTCCACGTGGCCGGTCACTTCAATGGGCTCCTCGAGGACGGGTCCGGTGTAGCAAAGGACGTCGGATCGGCCATCCACAACCTTCTGGTCAACTGGTCCTACCAATCCCGGCACACTCGGAAGAAGGGCGCCACCGGCGGTGGGCAGTGGATCCCGTGGATCGTACTGGAATTCGTCGTGGCCCGCCATCGAGGATGCCGCGGACTTGAGGGTGCCATCGCCGTGGCGGGTGTTGGCCGACCCGCCGCTATGCAGGTGGTAATCCGTGTAGGACGTGTCGGGGAGCGGCCAATCCTGCTCATCACGCCATTGATCAATGCCCATGACGAAGATCCGCACCCTGGGGGCGGCGGATTCGGGTGTCAAGCCGCGAAGTACCTGGTCGAAGAAGGCGATATGCGACTCTGTGGCATCGCCAGCGCCAAGGATCCCGAAGTACCGATCGGCAAACTGCCCCGTGAAGCTTGCGTGTTCCCACGGCCCGATAATCAGGCGGGAGTCCTCACGTGCCGTCTCCGACGCGCCCTGGGTGCGGACACGGACGAAGTCGGAGACCGTTCCGTTGATCTTGAGGTCGTACCAGCCGCCGGTGGCCAATATTGGGACGGTCGTCGAACTGACCAGGGGGGACCAGTCCTGGGCGGCCCAGTAGCCGTCGAAGTCGGGATGGGCCAGCCAATCGTCGAACCACCGCCCCTTCCCAATCACGGGCAAATCTGCAACCGGAGTGTCATCGTTGAGTGACAGCGGGTTCAGGAGTGAGCCGCCGAGCCGCATCAACGCGCTCGGGTCAGTCGTCTTGCCGCTTGCGAGGTCCCGTTGTTCTTCGCCGGCATACATCATGGCGTTCCACAGGGTGTCAAGGCTCAAAGACAGGGCACCACCCTTGGAGTACCAGAGTTCTGAGTACCAGTCCGTGGCTGCGGTCGTTGGGGCGATGGCTTTCAAACCGGGCGTTTCCTTGATGGCAAGGGCCCACTGGGTCATACCCATGTACGAGCCCCCGTACATGCCGACCGCGCCGTCGGACCAGCCTTGCCTGATGATCCACGCCACCGTGTCCTGACCATCAGCGATCTCGTTGATCTTGGGCTCGAACACTCCCTCGGAACCGTACGTGCCGCGCACGTCCTGAAAGACGACCGCGTAGCCAGCGTTCACTAGTGCAATCAGGCCGGGGTGCGGCGATCCCTGACCGCCGTACATATATGGCATTCGCTTGTTGTACGGTGTCCGCACGAGCAGCGTCGGCGCCGTTCCCTCGAGCGGGCGCCAGATGTCGGCAACCAGAGTCACTCCGTCCCGCAATGCCATCGTGACGTTAGGTTCATAAATGTGCTTCATGAGTCTCTCCTTTGAGAACTCGAACGATCAGCGCTGGCGTAAGCCTTAGCTGTGTCCGCTTGGTCAGCGTTAATGTGTAGCAGTGTGCCTTGGGTGAGGCATGGCGTCAGCGGCTGAAGCAGGGGGAGATCAATGCCGACGCGGGTACGATATTTGATACGAATTACCCTTAAAACGTATCACAAAGCATGAGGAGTGCAAGGGGCGATTTGGCTGGGGCGCAGGCAGTTTGCTTACCGCTGTTACACTGAATGATGAAACCATCAATCAGTCAGGCGGCTCCCATCATGGGGCGAGAGGCAAGCATGGATGAACTTTCAGATTTCCGGGCGCCTCTGTATGAGGTGAAGGCCAACCTCTTCAAAGGCTTGGCGCATCCAGTCAGGATCAGGGTCTTGGAGTTGCTGAGCGCAGCTCCGGAGGTATCGGTGACCGACATGCTGGCCGAGACTGGTCTGGAAGCATCCCACCTGTCCCAACACCTGTCCGTGCTGCGCCGCTACCACCTTGTCACCGCTGAACGCCGGGCGTTGCAAATGTTCTATTCCCTGGCCTACCCGCAGGTCGCAGAACTGTTGGCGGTGGCCCGGCAACTGCTACATGACATGCTGAACAACACCCGCGAGCAGCTTGAACATTCGACGGCGACCCTTTCTGCGTCAGCCCCTTCCGGCGCCCCGCGATGACCGCCCTTCGCGCGGCCCGGGCGCTGCTGCCGTCCTGGCGGGACTATGCGGAACTTCCCCGGTCGTGGAAGGGGGATCTCGTTGCCGGGCTTACCGTTGGAATCGTTGCGCTGCCATTGGCTCTGGCTTTTGGAGTCAGCTCCGGGGCCGGAGCGGCCAGTGGACTGATTACCGCGGTGATCGCCGGAATTGTTGCGGCTGTTTTTGGTGGGTCCAATATTCAGGTATCCGGGCCGACCGGCGCCATGGTGGTTGTCCTGGGCCCGGTTATCGCAGCTCACGGCATCGGCGCGTTGGCGGCGGTGTCGGTCCTTGCCGGGGCCATCGTCATCGTCGCTGGTGTCCTTAAACTCGGCCGCGTGGTGACCTTGCTGCCCTGGCCGGTGATCGAAGGATTCACACTGGGCATCGCGCTGATCATCTTCCTCCAGCAGGTGCCCGCTGCGTTCGGAGTGCACGCCGGGTCAAGCAGCAACGCGGCCGTCTCGGCTGTCCAGGGACTGGCGACGACGTCGCTGGCCGCTGTCTGGGCTCCCGTGGTCCTGGTGGTACTCGTCGCCGTGATCATGGTCGCAGCACCCCGGATCCATCCGCAAATTCCCGGTTCCCTCCTCGCCATCATCGTGGCCAGCGTCGCTGCCCAGGTTCTGGACCTTCCGGTGGCGAGGATCGGCGCACTTCCTGGCGCGCTGCCGTCCCCAGTCGCCCCCGCCCTTGACTGGGGCACTGTGGCAGCGCTGGCAGCCCCGGCCGCAACGATCGCAGCGCTGGCTGCGATCGAGTCACTGCTTTCTGCACGGGTCGCCGCCTCGATCTCTGACACCGGTCCCTATGATGCGGACCGCGAACTCCTGGGCCAAGGCCTGGCCTCTATCTGCTCCGGGTTTTTCGGCGGTATGCCTGCCACCGGTGCCATCGCCCGCACAGCAGTGAACATCCGCTCTGGCGGCCGGACCAGACTGTCCGCCGTCATCCACGCCGTAGTCCTGCTGGCCGTTGTCTACCTTGCTACGGGTCCAGTCTCGCGGATTCCGCTCGCTGCTTTGGCCGGTGTCCTGATGATCACCGCCACCCGCATGGTTTCCGTGGCCACCCTGCGCAGTGTGATCGGGTCCACGCGGGCAGACGCTGTCGTTTTCTTTGTCACTGCCGTGATCACCGTGTCCTTTGACCTGATTCAGGCCGTGGCCATCGGCATCGCCGTCGCGTCCTTCTTTGCCCTGCGCACGATGGTCAAGTCCAGCGGCGTGCACCGTGAGGAAATTCCCGGTCCTGTCCAAGACGGGGATGAACACATTGCCGTGTTTCGACTGGATGGGGCGTTGTTCTTCGGCGCCGCCGAGCGTGTTCTGGAACGCGTCAGTGCTATCCGCAACGTTGACGCAGTCATTATCCGCATGTCCCAACTCCAAGTCCTGGATGCTACTGGGGCGAGGGTCATCACCGACATCGTCAATGCACTGGAACGGCGCGGAATCACAGTGTTGATCAAGGGAATCCAGGCCCGGCACCTTGCCTTGGTCACGCGGGTGGGAGTGCTGGAATCCCTACGCCACCACAAACACCTGTTCGAGGACCTGGCCCCGGCCGTCGAGCACGCGCGGAGTCATGTCGCCCGGGCGATGGCCGCCCGCGCCGCGGAGCAAGCCGGCGCACCTCCAGGACGACGGTCCGATCAATGATCATGAACCCCTTCGCCGGCCTGAGAAGGCCTGTCCACTGAGGATCTATTCGAATGAGGCACGTCGGGCATCATTTGTTTTGGTTTGCCACACGTCGGGTGGGTTGACCTTGAACCGCCGGCCTGTCAGGGCGCGGGGTACCAGTCGGATGTAGTTATCCTTGGGGCCAGGTTGCCATGGTTCAAGTCCCAGCGCATCGACCTTCGCTGTCTCGTCGGGATCTGTCATGAGAATTGTTTCACCGCGGGCGACGACACTCCAGGCTTCCGTTGTCGCGGCGTCGTACCCATCGATTTCCAAAACCCCGGGCCTGGACGCCATTGCTCCCCACAGTTTCCGTCCGGGGCTGCTGCGGAAAACGATGTGACGGTCAAAGAGAACGTAATTGACCGGGAAGATTTCGGGGTGGTCATCCACCACCAGGCCAAGGCGGCCTATTGTCGCCGCAGCCAGCAAATTCCAGCACTCGTTAAAGGACAGCGACGAGTCATGACCTTCAGAGGTTCCGTCGTCCAGCGTTGGGGAATCATTCATCTCAGACGTCACATCTTCCTTTGGTTGGTTCCGGAGCTGTCGCTTCCAACAATGCCTTGTGGGCCGGTGCTGTTCAATGGCCAGGTTCCGGCCGTTTACCAATCCCGGAGCGGTCCGGAAATTTCGGCGCCATGGGCAGGCGGAAAATCGACCGTTCGGGGACCATAGAGCGCCTCGTCCAGTGCTGTGATCTGGGCCTGGACGAACGCCCTGGAGATGTCGGTTTTCGGTTCCATGGAGTCGAAGTTGTGGTAGCCGCCTGGCACCACGCGAAGGGTGCATTCGACGCCGGCCTGCTGCAGTCGCCGGGCGTAGGTGACGTCCTCGTCGTAGAAGAGGTCGTTGGTGCCGACGCCGATCCATGCGGGCGGTAGACCGGAGAGATCGTTGTAGCGGGCCGGCGCGGCCAGCGGAGACACGTCGCCGTTCGCGGTTGCTTGGCCGAGATAGGCGTGCCAGCCGAATCGGTTGCTACCCGGGCTCCAGATGCGAAGGTGCTTCGCGTCGATGTCTGTGCGGGAGATGGTCCGGTCGTCAAGCATTGGGTACGACAGCAGTTGCAGGACCGGACGAATTTCGCCGCGTTCCTGTGCCAGTAGTGCCAGCGCGGCGGCCAGACCGCCGCCGGCGCTCTGGCCGCCGACGGCGATGCGTCCGGCGTCGATGTCAGGCTGGCGGGCGAGCCATTGCAGTGCGGCGTAGCAGTCTTCCAGGGGAGTCGGGAACGGGTGTTCGGGTGCGAGCCGGTACTCCACGGAGACGACGACGATGTTCAGTTGATCTGCGACCCGGCGGCAAAAGCGGCTGTCCTGGGCCGCGTCGCCGAGCACCATTCCTCCGCCGTGAATCCACAGCAACGCCGGAGTCCCGGGGCGGGCGGAAGCTGGCCGGAAGACGTGTACCGACACGTCCTCGTTTACGGAAATGACTTGCGCGTCCGTCCGCCGAGTGCTTCCGGTGAGCTTGGTGAGGACACGGAGCGTGGGAAGCGTTCGAGGGGTGATGATGGTGCGGGGGAGGAACCTCGCGGCCCGGAGTTCCGGGTTGAAGGGTTGCTTAGTCATGGTGTTCCTGTCTGATGGAGGCGGAGGTCACCGGGCGTACCTGGGGCTTGTCGCCGAAATGTGGTCATTGTCCAGGCTCGGCCACCAGGGCCAAGGCATTACGGACGCCCTGCTCGAGGAGGTCATCGGAGAGCTGCCGGTCGGTCAGGGCGCGGGAGAGTTGCAGTGTCCCCGCCATCAAACCGAGCAAGCTGAGCGCCTTCACACGGGCCGAGAGCGGATCCTCGGGTGCCATGCGGGCGGCGAGGCCGTCGATGACTATCAGCACGCCGTCGGTGTAAGCCTGCCGTATTGCCTCGCCGCAGCGCCCGATCTCATCGAGCAGCGCTGCGTTGGGGCAACCGTCGCCGCGGCTGTCCCGGTGTTGGGCCGACAGGTACCAGCGAACGATCTGCTCCAGGCCTGCCCTGCCAGGCTCGGCCAGCGCGACGATGTTGGCATGCAATGTGCGAAGTTCGTCGCCTATGGCGATGGCGACGAGACTGTCCTTGGACGCGAAGTGCGCGTAGAAAGCGCCGTTGGTCAGGCCAGCGTCCTTCATGAGCGTCGCGACTCCGGAACCGTCGATGCCGTCGCTCTTGAACCGTCGACCGGCGGTGGCAATGATCCGCTGCCTTGTCTCCTGCTTGTGTTCCTTCGAGTACTTCACCATGGGTTACTCCATCAATTTCGGGGACATCAAAGATCTCGTGCCGGGTTCGGATACGGGAAAGGCGCGCGTCAGCTCGGCATCCGGTTGTATTTGCGGATGACGCGGTCGAAGCTGCGGGCAGGGGCGACCCGATGTACCGCGTTGATCGTCCGGGCGGTCGTGCCGGCGGTGCGCCGGAGTTTGGGGTTCCGATCGGTGGCCGCTGCGACGATCACCCTGGCGACGACGGCAGGGTCGTCGCCGTTGCTGAGGTTCTTCTCTATCAGCTCGTCATAGTTGCGCCGTCCCGCCGCATAAAGCGGCAAGGGGGTATCGGCCAGCACGCTGTGGCCCGCGAACGGTGTGTTGATCGGGCCTGGCTGAACGAGCAGGACCCGGATCCCGTAGTCGCGGACCTCGTGGTCCAGCGATTGGGAGTACCCTTCCACCGCGTGCTTGGTCGAGACGTAGAGGGCCATGAACGGGCTGGGGACGAATCCGCTCAAGGAGGAGATGTTGATAATGCGTCCACGGCCTTGGTCGCGCATGTGCGGAAGGACCGCCTTTGCCATCCGCATGACGCCGTAGACGTTGATGTCGAAGATGTCCTGCGTCTGGCTGATCGAGAACTCCTCGGCTGCGCCGGTTGAGCCGACACCGGCGTTGTTGACCAGGACGTCGATGCGTCCGAAACGCTCGATCACCTGCTGGACCGCTGAGGCGACCGAGTCGTCGCTGGTTACGTCTAGATCCAGGTAGGCCACGCCTGGAGGCGGAGTGAGCCGCGAGGAGTCACGCGCGGTTCCGATCACCTGGAAACCTGCGGCGGCCAGCGCGATCGCTGTTGCTTTGCCGATGCCTGAGGAGGCGCCTGTTACGAGCGCGACCTGCTGAGCCTGTGTCATCGAATTCTCCTAAAGTTTTAGATTACGTTCGTACTATCATATGGGCACGCCACTTCTAGGTCAAGGGTTTTGGGGAGTAAAACATTATGGTTATACGGTAAAAAGCAACGAGTCCCGAGAGGCCTAGCGGCCTTCACCTGAGATTGCGGCCACCTCGACATTGACCCTGGCGTCGCGGAACAGTTGCAGCTGCGCCGGGTCCGCGCCGTCGTCGGTAACGAGGGTCCAGGGGAGTGGGAGCTTCGCCCATGCGTGGAACGGGCGTAGGCCCAGTTTGGATGAGTCCGCCAGCACGTACACACTGTTACCGCGTCGTGCCATGAGTTCCTTCAGCCGGGTCTGGGCGTGGTCGGCCTCGCAGATGCCATCTTCGGCGGTGACAGCGTCGGCTCCGAGGAACACGCGGTCGAAGCTCATGCGTTCCAAGGCCGCTTCGGCCAGCGGACCTACAAAGCTTTGGCTCACGCTACGCAGCCGGCCACCAAGGCAGTCCACCTCGATGCCCTCCGAGTCAGCCAACTCCTGCATGGTGTTGATGCCTGGCGTCGTCACGGATAGTTTGTCGAACCCGCGCAGTTCGTGTGCCAACGCACCGGCGGTGGAGCCGGCATCGAGCAGTATGTTCTCGCCTGGCCGGATGAGCGACGCCGCAAACCGGGCGATTGCGTGCTTTTGCTCAAATGCTTCCCCGGTGCGCTGGCGCAGCGACGCCTCAGGGTGCGCGCCCAATGCCATGGCGCCGCCGTAGGTGCGGGCCAGCCTGCCCTGTCCGTTCAGGAGGGCAAGGTCGCGGCGGATGGTAGACGCTGTCACCTCGAACCGGGCGGACAGTTCCTCCACAGACGCCAAACCTGTTGTCACGGCGAGATGGTAAATCTCCTCGCGCCGCGCATTTGCGCTCAGCATCGCCGGTTTCCCTCCTGTTGCAGTGGTACCCATGCTAGTTCCGCTGAGTGGCAACTCCCGGCAACCCCACGATGTGCAGCTACACGGCCACGCTGGGTCGGGTAGCCATCTCCGCTGCTTGGTGTAGCGCCTCCACCATGGAACGGGAATCGGCGATTGCCTTGCCTGCTATGTCGAACGCGGTGCCGTGGTCCACGGACGTACGGATCACCGGCAGGCCTACCGTGATATTGACGCCGGCTTCGATACCCAGGACCTTGACAGGGCCGTGCCCCTGGTCGTGGTACATCGCCACCACGAGGTCGTAGTCACCCCGGCCGGCCAGAAAGAACAGCGTGTCCGCGGGCAATGGGCCCACGACATTGATGCCGTCGGCCTTCGCGGCCTTGACTCCGGGTTCTATCTTCTCCGCTTCCTCGCCCTGGCCGAACAGGCCGTTCTCACCGGCGTGCGGGTTGATGGCGCAGACTCCGATTTTCGGGTTGGGGATGCCCGCCCGGACCAGTGCCTCGTGTCCCCGGCGGATGGTGCGCTCCACCAGGTCCGGGTTGATCTTGCGGATCGCATCCACCAGTCCGATGTGGGTGGTCACATGGATGACGCGGATCTTGGGGGTGGAGAGCATCATGGATACTTCCTCCGTGCCGGTCAGCTGTGCCAGCAACTCGGTGTGTCCGGGGAAAATGTGCCCGGCGGAGTGCAGGGCCTCCTTGTTCAGCGGCGCGGTGCAGATGGCTTGTACTTTCCCGGACATGGCCAGCTCGCTGGCAACGCGAATGTACTCATAGGCGGCGTGTCCGGCCGCAGGCGAGAGCTGACCCCATGGCAGGTCTTCCGGCAGCAGAGCCATATCGATCACATTTACGCGGCCGGGCGTGAAAACGGCGTCTTCCACATTCTCGATGCTGTGAATGTCCGCTTCGATGCCCAGGATGTCTGCGGCCTGCCGCAGCCGCAGGGCATCGCCGATGACCACGGGTCGGCATTCGGCGTTGCTCTGGGGATCCAGCACAGCGGCGACTACAACCTCCGGCCCCACGCCGGCGCCATCGCCCATAGTGACAGCCACATAAGGGAGGGCGTTCTGCTCGTTGTTGCTCGTTGCGGTGGTTGTCATGTCTGCTCCAGATCTTTTGGAAGTCTTGCTTGGAAGGTTGTTGGCAGGTGCGCGCGTGGACTCATCGCGGCGCTCCCGGATTTCGTCATAAAGCTGCAGAAGTGCCAGTTCGTCGCCGAAGCTGCCGGGCTTGGTTCCCACCAGCGTCCCGTCGTCGGCGCGGCTCACCACCGCCCCGTGCTGCACGGCAGCGAACGGCACAAGCGTTCGGAGGCCGACGGCGTCAAGAACTTCGCGGGCTGTCTCACCGCCGGTGAGAATCAGGTCAGCGCCAGTGCCCTGTGCTGCCTCGGCTGCGAAAGCGGACAGCGCCTTGACGATCCGCACCGCCTGCGATGGTTCCACTTTTGCCTCGGTCAGCATGATGACCACGCTGTTGCCCGCGTGTAGTAGTTGCCGAACCTGGGCCAGTTGGGAGGCATGGGCGTCAGCGACGTCGACGTGCTGTGGCTCCAGTGGAACTGCCAAAAAGCCGTGGGCCTGAAGCTGCGCAAGTTGCGCCTGTGCTTTTTCGGAAGCCGAGCCGACGACGGCGAGCACCGGTTTCGCCTCCCGCTGCAGCTCAGGCGCGACTGGTTTTGCATACGCGCGAGGAGAAATCCTGTCGTGCGCGTTTCGCGCAGTTTTTGCAGCAAGTCGCTGTGCAAGAACTCCAGCGGTTCCGCCACTCCCCACGAGCGCCACCCGGCGACCGTCTTCGGTGAAGCCCATCTCCAGCAGTGCGTCGACAACGTACTCGAGATCCTGAACAGTCTCTCCATCAACCACCACTTGGCCGGGGGATGAGGCTTCGAGCAGGTGTGCCAACCTTTCCCGAAGAAGGCCGGACCGCGCCGCGGCGAGGTTCAGGGTGTGAACAGAGCCCGGATCCGCAGGGTTCAGGAGGGTTGGAATGTCATTGGGCGGTACAGACGGTTCCGCATGCCAGAGGCCCGCCCGAGCCAAGGGAATCCCCTGGACAAGCGGGATTCCGTCCATAACCGAGCGCTGCAGCTGAGGCAGGGCGCCGACAACAACGGTGTGATAGCCCAGTTCAGTGAGTGCAGCGATCTCGGCGCGCACGTTCCCGCGCCAGAGGGAATCGATCTTCTTAAAGGCGATCCGCGTGTCCGCTGCTGCGAAGGCGTCTTTGACAAGGGCTGCGGCGGAGTGCTCAGGAAGTCCACGGGAATGGGTGTCAATGACCAGGACGTCTGGGGTCAGGACATCGATGACGTTCCCCGGTAGGGAGGCGTCGCCGTCTTGCAGGCCAAGGCGGATCTGCGTAGAGAAGCCCTGGTTCGCAAAGCAGAAGCCGACCTCGGCCGCTCCGGAGAAATCGTCGGCCTGCACAAATACGGAAGGCACGTTGCTCCTTTCCACGTCGTAGTCGCTGACCCGCCGGATACGGGATGCACTCATCATGACACAGATTGCGCGAATCGCGCTAGATGGGTTGCGCAATGTACGCACCCATGGCAGAGTGATGGACACAACATCCGGCGCAGCCAAATCGGCAGGCAGCCGTCCCCGATCTACTGAGAGGTCAACGATGACCGTTCTTCCTCAAGGAAGTGAGATTTCCCGCCGCCGCCTGCTGCAGTTTGGCGCGGCAGCCGGGTTTCTGCTGGGCACCAGCAGCCTCGCTGGCTGCGCAGGGCCCACCGGCCTACCGGGTCCCAACACCCTCACCCTGGCCCTCAACCGCTCTCTGGTCAGCCTGGACAACAAGCTCAACCAGTTCGATGCAGCTGTTACCGTTCAACGCGCGGTCCGCCAGGGTCTCACCGCCATCGGTCCCGAAACCAAACCCGTCCTTGTCCTGGCCGAGCGCTTCGAGATGACCGGTCCCACAGAATGGACCGTCACGCTTCGCGAGGGCATCCGCTACTCGAACGGCAGCCCGGTCAAGATCCAGGACGTTGCTACTGCGCTGAAGATGTACAAGCAGGTTCAGGGCTCTTTTGTAGCCGGTTTCTTCCCCGAGTTTCCCGAAGTCATGCCGGTTGATGACCGCACGTTCAAGATGGTCTCCAAAAACCCGGTTCCCATCCTGGACTCCCTCATGAGCATGATCCTGATTACGCCGGCCGCGCAGAACAAGCCGGAGGAGTTGCAGGAGGGAGTTGGGACGGGCCCCTATATGGTTACGAAGTTCAACCGCGGTGCCGGTACCTATAGTTTGGCCCGCAACGAGAACTACTGGGGGCCCAAGCCGGAGGTTGAGAACGTCGAAGTCCGGTTCCTCCCCGAGGAGTCCAGTCGCGTGATCGCATTGCGCAGCGGCGAAGTGGACATCATCGACTCCATCACGCCCGACTCACGCGAACAGCTTGCCGGACTTCCCGGCGTCGAACTTAAGGAAGCATCCAGCCTCCGCCTGAACCAGATCTTCTACAACTTCCGTAAGCCCGCCGGGCACCCCCTGGCCGATGTCCGCATCCGTGAGGCACTGAGCTGGGCCATCGACGGTGAAGCGCTGGTGAAGGACGTGCTGGTCGATTCCGTCAGCCAGGCGGAGGGCGTCACGCCGTCCAGTCTCACGGGCTACCACAAGACCGGAACCTACACCTACGATCCCGCTAAGGCGAAGGCTCGCCTTATGGAACTGGGTGTCACCGACCTCACGTTGAAGATCATCTGGGAGACCGGGGAGTTCGCTTCCGACACGTCCGTGATGGAGGCCTTGGTTGAAATGTTCGGTGCCATCGGCGTGAAAACCGAGTTGCAACAATTCGAACCCGGCGGCAACATTCTGGCCTGGCGCCAGGGTAAACAAGGTGACTGGGACCTGCTGGGCAACGGGTTCAGCAGTCCCACCGGCCTTGCTATCACGATGATGCAGGGCATGTATGCCGGAACCCCCGAAAAGGAAGCGACGCGCGACACTTATCAGGGCTATGTTTTCCCGGAAGTGCAAGCCAAGATCCAAGCGGCTTCCTCCGAAGTTGACCCCACCCGCCGGCAGGAACTGATGGCCGTGGCCCAACAGGCTATCTGGGACACGTGGCCTTGCGCCTGGGCATTCGTGCCGAAATCCGTGCTCGCTCACCGCGAACGGGTGACCGGCATTAATCTGGCGCCCACCAACTCCTACCCGCTCGTTGATGCACGGCTGGAGGCCTAAGCCATGACGAACTACATCCTGAAACGACTGGGACAGGGTCTGCTGACCGTTTTCCTCACGGTATCCACCGTCTTCATCCTCATCCGCTTGGCTCCCGGTGATCCTGCCGTGTCCTACGCAGGCCCGCTGGCCACCACCGAGCAGCTTGCTGCCGTACGGCAGCAGTTCGGCTTGGACCGGCCCGTACTCGAGCAGTACTGGATCTTCCTCCAGCAGCTGTTCACCGGAAACTTGGGCCAGTCCTACTCGTTCCAGGCACCGGCAATGCAAGTGGTGGCGGAACGCATGCCCTACACCCTGACCCTTGCCACCGCATCCATCCTGTTGACCGCCGTCATCGCCATTCCGCTGGGTGTGTGGATGTCACGACGCCCTGACACCGGCCGTGAACTGGGAGTCAACGTACTCACAATCGCCGGACAGTCCATGCCCGACTTCTGGACAGGCATCATGCTCCTGACAGGGTTCGCGGTCCTCATTCCGATTTTCCCCGCCTCCGGTTTTGCCACGTGGGGTGGTCTGGTCCTGCCCACCATCACCATCGCCATCCTGCAAATCGCCCTGATCTCCAGAATGGTCCGGCGCGAAATGACCGCCAACTTTGCGGCCCCATATCTCACAGTGGCCCGCTCGCGGGGTGTCCGTGCCTCCGCCCTTACCTGGCGCTACGCCATGGGGAACTCCGCCATCCCTGTCTTCACCGCACTTGGCACCCGGTTTGCCGCCATGCTCAATGGCGTGGTGGTAGTCGAGGTGGTGTTTGCCTGGCCAGGCGTCGGATCCCTGATTGTGCGGGCCCTGGAAACGCGCGACTACCCCCTCATCCAGGCAACGGTCCTTCTCACTGCTCTGCTGGCGGTGGGTGTGCAGCTGCTCATCGACCTCGCCTATCCGCTTCTCGATCCCCGCGTTCGTCTTGGAAAGGCGGCAACAGCATGAGCCTCAGCGACACCGCAACGCCTACAGCCGCCGGGCACTCCGCCCGGCAACCGAGTCCCAGCGCCGTCACCAAGGCGGACATCGCCAAGGCAGGTGCCACCCACCGTCGTCACGCAGCCAAATGGAAGCTGATCGTCGGAACCATCTGCACCCTGCTCGTGATGATCCCCATCGTGCTTGCCCAGGTGCTTCCACTTGCGGATGCCAACTTCCAGGACCTGGCCGCCCGGCGTTTGCCGCCGTTCACGGACGGCCACCTGTTCGGCACCGACCAACTGGGCCGTGACCTGCTCTCCCGCGTCCTGCACGGCGGTCAGGTTTCCTTGACCATCGGTGTGCTGGCGGTACTTGTCTCCGGTGCCATCGGCATCATCCTGGGCGCAGCCGCCGGCTACTTCGGCGGCTGGGTGGACACCATCGTCTCCCGCCTCCTTGAAGCCCAGATGTCCCTGCCGCTGCTCATGATGCTGCTGCTGGTGGTGGCATTGTTCGGACCGTCCATCCCGGTAATCACCTTCGTGATCGCCATCGCCCAATGGCCCGAAGTCGCCCGCCTGACCCGCTCCATGGTGTTGGTGGAACGCGAAAAACCTTATGTATCCGCCGCCAGGATCCTCGGCCTGCATCGCATCCAGATTCTGATCCGCCACATCATCCCCAACGTGATCAAGCAGGCAACACTGGTGGTCCTGCTCCTGCTCGCCCAAGCAGTTTTGCTCGAGTCCGCGCTCAGCTTCCTGGGGGCCGGCCCGCAGCGCCCGTTCGCCACCTGGGGCCGCATCATCTCCGACGGCCAGGATTACATCACCACCTCCTGGTGGATGGTTACACTGCCCGGTTTGGTGATCGTGCTCATGGTGGTGGGCGTCAACCTCCTCGGCGATGGCCTCCGCGACCGTCCCCGCCGTAAGAAGAAGGGTGCCTGACATGACCGCACAACTTCCCTCCCAGGAACAGCCCCTCCTCGAGGTCCGCAACTTCCAAGTGGAACTGATCACGGACGCCGGGATAGTGCGGGCCGTTGACTCCGTCAGCTTCAGCATTTACCGGGGCGAAACGGTCACCATCATCGGTGAGTCCGGTTCCGGCAAGTCGACGACGGCGATGGGCATCCTCCGCTTGTTGCCCGAGGACTTGGCGGTGCTCTCCGGAACAGTGTTGATCGATGGCGTTGACGTCACAGCCAACCCCAAAGCCATCGACAAGGTCCGCGGCAAAACATTGGCTTTGATTCCGCAGGACCCCATGACCGCGCTGAGCCCGGTCCACTCGATCGGCAGCCAGCTCATCGAGGCCATCAGGATCGCGGGCGCAGCATCGACAAAGGACAAGAGCGCTGCACAGGCGCGGGCCGTCCGCCTGTTGGAGCAGGTGCATATACCCACCCCTGAGAAGCAACTGAAGAAGTACCCGCATCAGCTCTCCGGCGGCATGCTGCAGCGTGTACTTATTGCCATTGCCCTTGCCAGCGAGCCCCAACTGCTGGTGGCGGACGAGCCAACATCTGCCCTGGACGTCACAGTGCAGGGCGGAATTCTGGACCTGCTCCTGGAACTGCAGGAGCAGCGCGGCATCGGCATCCTCATGATCACCCACGACCTTGGCGTGGCCAGACTCATCTCGGACCGAATCCACGTGATGAAAGACGGCGCCTTTGTGGAGTCCGGCGATGTCCAACAAATCGTGGACCACCCCGCCACCGAATACACCAGGAGCCTGCTGGCAGCCGTGCCGGCTTTAGGACCGTGGGACGAAACGTCTGCTGACCTATTGGTGGTGCCTTCCCGCACTGAAGAACCGCTAACCAATGCCAATCCATCCATCGAACAAACCGGAGCCAAGCCATGACCACGCCGTTCCTCGCCGTCGAAAACCTGGTGGTGGATTACCACGTGCCCGGCGGAACGTTCCGCGCCGTAGATGATGTGTCCTTCTCCGTGGACAAAGGCAAGACGATCGCCGTCGTGGGTGAATCCGGCTGCGGCAAGTCCACAGTGGCCAAAGCGCTGATGCGGCTTGTCACCCCCAGCGGCGGAAGGATCGCCCTGGACGGGACGGACATCGCCGGCATGAGCGAGGCGAAGCTGCGACCCCTGCGCTCCAAGTTCCAGATGGTATTCCAAGATCCCTACGGATCGCTGGACCCCCACATGAGCGCGCAGGAAATCGTGGCCGAGCCGCTGAAGCTCCAGGGCGTCCGTTCCAAGACAGAACGGCATAAGGCCGCGGCTTCGCTTATGGATCAGGTGGGGCTGCCTTCAAAGTCCTTGGATAAACATCCGTCCGAATTCTCGGGTGGCCAGCGCCAGCGGATCGGGATCGCCCGGGCCCTTGCCTCCAAGCCGGAACTTTTGGTTTGCGACGAGGCCACTAGTGCCCTCGATGTCTCTGTGCAGGCTCAGGTTCTGCGACTGCTGAAGTCCATCCAGGACGAAACAGGCATCACCTACGTGTTCATCTCCCACAACCTTGGCGTGGTGCAGGAAATCAGCGATACCGTCATGGTGATGCAGCGGGGCAAACTCGTTGAACACGGCTCCACAGCGGACGTCCTAACGGCCCCCAAGGAGGACTACACCCGCAAACTACGCCGTGCGGCGCTTGATCCTTCCACGATGACGGGCCTCAAACCGCGCCATTTGGTCCGCTCGCTGGCCCTGGCCAACCAGGCCTGACACCTGGATATTCGACACAGCAATCATGAGGAATCAACCAATGAGCAAGCATCCCGAAGGCACCCACGTGGAGGGCCTGAAACTTCCCATCTCCCGGCTGGTCCTGGGCACCATGACATTCGGAGATACGGCGGATGAGGCCACCGCCGGGCGGATGGTGGAGGAAGCGCTCGACGCCGGCATCACCACGATAGATACAGCCAACGCATACGTCGGGGGAACCACCGAGGAAATCCTGTCCCGTCTCCTGAAGGAGCGGCGCGGGGACGTTATTCTGGCGTCCAAGGCGGGCATGCCGCACGCTGACGCCGGCGGGAGACCGCCGCTGTCAAAGGCTGCACTGCGCGCCAGCGTGGAAGGCAGCCTGCGCCGGCTCGGCGTGGAGACCATCGACTTGTTCTATTTGCACCAGCCGGATCGTGCCACGCCGCTGACTGAAACGCTCTCCACGGTGGCCGAACTGGTAGCCGAAGGAAAGATCGGCGCCTTGGGCGTCTCCAACTTCGCCGCCTGGCAGATCGACGACGTCCTTCATGTGTCGCGTGAAGTGGGAGCGCCGCAGCCCGTCGTCGCCCAACAGCTCTACAACCTGGTGGCGCGTCGACTCGAGGAGGAATACCTCGAATTCGCGGCCACCCACAACGTCCACACCATGGTCTACAACCCCTTGGGCGGCGGACTCCTCACCGGAAAACACAGCTTCGACGCGAAGCCCACCGAGGGCAGGTACGGCGATTCGAAACTGGCGGCCATGTATACCCAACGGTACTGGGACCGTCAGCTGTTCGACGCCATCGAAGAGCTGTCACGCATCGCAGACGGCAGTGGTATAGCGCTGGCCGAGCTGTCCTTGCGCTGGCTGGCCTACCGGAAGGGTGTCGGCTCCATGCTGCTAGGCGGCTCCAAGGTTGAGCAGCTTCGTGCCAACATAGCAGCCGTGGCCAACGGGCCATTGCCGACTGACGTCGTCGAAGCCTGTGATGCCGTGGGCACCTCGCTTCGCGGTCCTATGCCGGCGTACAACCGCTGACTGTTACTTACCTCTGAACCGAAAATGATTGAAGGATGCTCATGACCTCCGAACTGGCCCTCGAATTCGCCCGCAAGATCCGTGCCCGTGAGCGGGTGGTGGGCTACTGGGCAGTGCTGGACGCGCCCGTTGCAACTGAACGCATCAGTCGGCTCGGCTACGACTACATAGCCTTGGACGCCCAACACGGACTTCTCGGCTACTCGGGTGTGCTCTCCGGGCTGATGGCAATCGATGCCGGGCACACCGCCGTCGGCATGGTCCGGGTGGAGGACAACAACCTCACCGCTATAGGCAAGGCGCTGGACGCCGGCGCCGTCGGCGTGATCGTCCCACTGGTCAACACCGCCGCGGACGCTGCTGCAGCTGTCGCTGCCGCCAAATATCCACCCATGGGAGGCCGCTCCTACGGGCCAATGCGCTCGGCGCTGCGGATCGGACCGAAGCCCGCCGATGCGAACGCCGCCACTTTGGTGTTCGCCATGATCGAAACACCTGACGGTCTGGCCAACGTCAAGGAAATCTGCGCCACCCCTGGCCTGGACGGCATCTACGTCGGCCCTTCAGACCTCGCCATCGCCGTCGGCGGCGCCTACCCCGGAGACCCTGCCGTCGAGACAGAATTCAACGCCGCGTTGGAAACCATTGCCGAAGCAGCGGCTTCCGCCGGCATTGCTGCCGGCATCCACACTCCCGCAGGGGCTGTGGCCAACCAGCGCCTGAAACAGGGCTACACGTTCGCCACCGTGTCCTCGGACCTGGCGCATCTGGAACAAATCGCCAAGTCCCACCTCGACGCCGCCACCACCAAGGACTGAACCGATGCAGAACACCCTCAACGAGGCCTACAGCACCATCACCCCGGACGGAACCGTGAAGCGGGCGGACGGCGTGGACTTCGCCTACCTGCCGGCGCCCACCGTGCAAAGCCACGCTGCGAACCTCCTGACCCTTCCCGACGGCCGGCTCGGCTGCGTCTGGTTCGGCGGAACCCAGGAAGGCGTGCCGGACATCTCCATCTGGTTCTCCACCCTGGAACCCGGAGCCCGTCAGTGGTCAGCGCCTGAGAAACTGTCCGACGATTCGTCCCGGTCGGAGCAAAACCCCATCCTGTTTGCCGCCCCCGCCCTTGGAGGTGAGGGGGAGGCCCTCTGGCTGCTGTACACCGCCCAGAAGGCTGGCAATCAGGACACCGCGGAGGTCCGCCGTCGTAAATCCATCGACAGTGGCCGCACCTGGGGCGAGGTGGAAACGCTGTTCCCCGCCAACCAAACGGGTGGCGTCTTCGTCCGCCAACTACCTGTGGTCCTGCCGGGCGGCCGCATGCTTGTACCGATCTTCCGCTGCATCACCACACCGGGGGAGAAATGGGTGGGACACAGTGACGACAGTGCAGTGATGATCTCCGACGACGGCGGGGCAAGCTGGACCGAGCACGTGCTTCCTGGCAGCCTGGGCTGTGTCCACATGAACATCCAGCCACTAAGCGATGGCAGCCTCTTTGCCTTGTTCAGAAGCCGGTGGGCCGACGCAATCCATGAATCCCGCTCCACCGACGGCGGCACCACCTGGACGGAGCCCGTCCCCACCGAACTGCCGAACAACAACTCCTCCATCCAGTTCACCGCCCTCACCGACGGACGCCTCGCCTTGGTCTACAACCACAGCCGGGCTGAGGAAGGCACGGAACGCCGGTTGTCGCTCTACGACGAAATTGACGACGACGGCCTGGCCGACGAGCAGGGCCAGCTAGCCGAACCGGTTCCCGGCAGCGCGTCTCCTGGCGATGACAGCCGCCGCGCATTCTGGGGCACACCCAGGTCACCCATGACGCTGGCCATCTCGGAAGACTCCGGCCGCACCTGGCCCATCCGCCGGAACCTCGACGTGGGGGATGGATATTGCCTGTCCAATAACTCCCGTGACGGCCTGAACCGTGAGTACTCCTACCCGTCCATCCATCAAGGGCCGAATGGCGCCCTCAACATCGCCTACACATACTTCCGGCAGGCCATCAAATTCGTGCGGGTTGACCCGCAATGGGCGTACGAGGGAACTGAAACGCCCGGAGGCCTGGAGGACGGGTCCATCCATGCCGGCTGAGCAGCACGCAGTAGTCACAGGGTGCAGCTCGGGAATTGGCCTGGCCATCACCCGCCGGCTGCTGGCCGACGGGTGGGCCGTGACCGGGCTAAGCCGCAGCGCCACCTCTCTGGATGGGAAGTTCGACTGGCTCCAAGCGGACCTTTCCGAGCCTCAAACGCTGGCCGACACAGCGGCGGGACTTCGACCTGCCGATGCGCTGGTGCACGCCGCCGGGTTCCAAAGGACTGCACCGCTGGGAGCCCTTGATCCCTCGGCTTTGGCAGGGATGTTCGCCGTTCACGTGGCTGCCGCCAGCGTGCTGGCGAATGCCCTTGTGCCCTCCATGCCCGACGGCGGCAGGATAGTACTCCTCGGAAGCCGCACTTCCACAGGGTCCCCGGGCAAGAGCCATTACGCCGCCACCAAGGCTGCGTTGATGGGATTGGGCCGCACATGGGCGCAAGAACTCGCCCCGCGGGGGATTACCGTCAATGTGCTTTCCCCGGGCCCAACTGACACGCCGATGCTCAACGACCCCGGCCGGGCAGCGACACCAGTACAGATGCCTGCCCTTGGTGCACTAGTGGACCCGGACGACGTCGCCGCCCTGGCCGCATTCCTGCTGGGACCCCACGGCAAATCCATCACAGGCCAGAACCACGTCATCTGCGGAGGCGCCTCGCTCTAGTCGAAATCTGGCCGAGCAGGAGCCGCGCTTCCTGCGCCACCACTACTGTTCGTAGTGGGGGAGGATTTGGCCGTGCTTGACATACGTGAGTGCTGCTGCGACGTCGTAGGCATGGATCGCGGAGGCAACTTGCTTGAGTTGAAGGGACAGGTTGTGGACAGCGGTGCTGCCAAAGAAGGCGTCACGGGCCGCAGGGTCAGCGAATCCCATGATCACCGATGCGTGGAAGCGCTGGTCCGGCGGGTTGTCGTGGGAGACGTCCGGCGTATCCCACAACTTCTCTATCCAGGGCAAAAATGACTGAGTGCGCAATTCCTTCAGTACCCCAGTACCAGCCAGGGCGGGAACGAGTCCCTTTTTCACGAACCTCCGGAACTCGACCGGGCGGACGCCGTGGCGGCGGCGGAGGTAGATGATCGCACGGGAGCCCACGGTCTCTGTCGGGGACGCGACGTCGTACCAGCGTGAAGTGTTCGGCAGCCCGGCGTAGAGAAGGGTGCGGCGGAACACGTTGACCTCGTCCTTATAGGCCAAAGCGGTCTGCTTCCGGCCTTTGAGCGGCGAAAGTGCAGATTGGAAGGTGACTTCCGCGATACCGTCAATTTTCCGGTCCGCAGGGATGGCGGTCTCCACCCCGGTGGTTGCAGGCCATAGACCGGGGTTGTGTTCGGCGAGGTGGATCTGCCGGTATTCCTCCATGCCTGGTGTGGCGGCGATGATGCCGGAGTGCGGGCCTTTCCAGTAGTCCATCCCGGCTTGGCGGGACTGATCGCTGCGCACCCATAGCAGGATCGAGGAGCTGAAGTGTTTTTTCACATGCGGTTGGATGGGTGAAGGTGGGGAGCCCATTTGTGCCTTCTTTTCGCGAGTGTGGTGGTCAGGTGCCAAGAAATTCGACGACGGCGGGTCCGACCCTGGCATGGTACTGGAAGATACCACCCTGTCCGGAGCCGGGGTAGATGATCAGGTCCGCTGGGGCCGGCCAGCCGTACTGCTGCGGGCAAGTTGTGGGTAGAGGGCCTCGATGGGCGCGCTGAGTGCTGCTTTAAGTTGAACGGACGTCTCGTCGGCCAGAACCTCGTACTCACCGGCTTCGACCGCGTCCAACACCGTGGTCACCAGATCAGCCGGATCCATTTTGGGAGCGACGGCGTTCGCAGCCATGGCAGTGTCAACATAGCCCACATGAACACCAACCACGTGGACGCCGTCGGAGGCAAGCTCCAGGCGTAATGAGTTGGTGGCCGACCAGAGAGCGGCCTTCGTGGCGCTGTAAATCCCACCCACGGCGTACCAGCTCATGGCGGAGTGGATGTCGATGATTGCGGATTCGTCCTTCGCCGACAGGATCGGAGCGAAGGCGCGGGCGAGGAATAGCGGGCCGAGGAAGTTGGTCTCAACATTGGTCCGGATTTCCGCGTCGGTATGGGTGAGGATGCCTGCGCTCGCCACGCTGGTTCCAGCGTTGTTGATCAACACGCTGACATCACCCGCGGCCTCTACTGCTGCCTGGATGGAGGCTGGGTCTGTGATGTCGAGGGTGAGTGGGACGATCCGCTCGTCCTCCCAGATGCGGGGGGTGCGCGCAGTGGCGTAGACCTTGCTTGCGCCGCGAGCGAGGGCCGCGTGGACGAAGTGCGTTCCGATGCCGCCGTTAGCCCCGGTGACGAGGACGACTGCTCCATTGAATGAGTACATTTCACGAACTTTCTTGTAGGGGAGACCATCCGCACCGGTCAGCGCGGATTCTGCTGCTGTGTATGTGCAGCAACCGAGCGTACGAAGTTAGACGGTGGTGAGGGCCGGGTAGTCGGTGTACCCGAACTCTCCGCCACCGTAGAGCGTGGAGGGGTCCACCTCGTTCAGGGGGGCCTCGGAGCGCAGTCGTTCGACGATGTCGGGGTTGGCCAGCGCGAAACGGCCCAGCGGGGCAATGTCAGCGAGTCCGGCGGCAACGTCGTCGGCGATCTGCTCGCGGTTACGTCCGTAGCGGACCACAAGCACCGCCGTTGGCCATATATCCCTTAGCGACCGGAGCAGTTCATCATCGCCCACATGGTGAAGGTGCAGGTAGGCCAGGTTCAGGGCCGCGAGCTCACCGACCAGGTGCCGGTACTGAACGCGCACACTGCCCGTGTCTCCCTCGTCGATTCCGCCCAACGGCATAGCGGGGGAGAGGCGGATGCCAACCCTGTCCGCGCCGATTTCGTCGGCCAGGGCTTGGGCGAGCTCGATCACGAACCGGGACCGGTTTTCCACAGATCCGCCATAAATATCGGTGCGATGGTTGGCATTGGGGGAGAGGAATTGGTGCAAGAGATAGCCGTTTGCTCCATGGATTTCGACTCCGTCGGCGCCGGCTGCGATGGCCGAAGCTGCGGCGTGGCGAAAGTCGGCTACGGTGCTCTGGATATCCTCGGCGCTCAGCTCGCGGGGCGTCGGCGTCTTTTGTGGTCCGGAAGGCGTGAATATTTCCTGGTCTGCGGAGATTGCCGAGGGTGCCACCGGCTGTCGGTGGTGTGGAGTGTTGTCCGGGTGGGACATGCGACCCACGTGCATGAGCTGGATGAACACCGCCCCACCACGGGCATGAACTGCTTCAGTGATGCTTCGCCAGCCCTCCACATGCTCAGGGGTGTAGATACCGGGCGTGTTCGCATAGCCCTGTCCATCAGCCGACGGCTGCGTGCCCTCGGTGATGATCAATCCCAATGAGGCGCGCTGCCCGTAATATTTAGCAGCCAAGTCGCCCGGCGTGCCATCGGGGTTGGAACGGCTTCGGGTCATTGGCGCCAGGGCAAGCCGGTGGGAGAGATTCAGGCAGCCAAGAGTGAACGGTTGCCATAGGGGGGAAAAGGTCATGGGGTCAGTCCTTGCGGTAAAGCAGAGCCTCGCTGCCGTTTAGCCGGTGCTCGGCCGATATGAATGCGACAGTGATTACACTCATAACTGAGTGCACTCAGACTATATTCCCCATGAAGCTCGGATGTCGTGTTTTCGAACGGCGGAACTGCGACTCAGGAAAGGCGGGCTACGGTCCGACGACCGGGTCGGGCAACGGTGCCGTCGGAGAAGAGTTCAGGGGTGGTCTCCTGAATCCGCTGGACGTCCTCGAAGACGCCCCGCAGGTGAAGGCGCAACGAATTATCCGCGTCAACGAGGTTGTTGGCTTCCAGGGCATCCACCACAGCAGTGTGTTGTTGGATCAGCGTTGAGACGGGCCTGGTGTCCAGCAGGCTCAGCCGCCTTGCGCGGTCCAGATGCGCCTTGGCGGAGTTGACTGCGGACCATGCGGACTCATGTCCGGCGAGCCGAAGAAGCTCGCGGTGGAATTCTTCATCCAGATGGAAAAACTCTTCGATGTCTTTCTGCGCATCGGCTTCTGTCTGGCTTTGGAGTATCAGCCGGAGTCCGGCAATGCCTTCGTCATCTACGGACAGGTCGCGCAAGGAGGCGCACTCGATGGCCTCCCGGACAAACTGCGCTTCCGAGACGCGGCCAAGATCCACCAGGGAAACAAAGGAACCGATTTGGGGAAAGACCTGGATGAGGCCCTCCTCCCGCAGCAGGATGAGGCTTTCGCGGACCGGCGTCCGGCTCACGCCCAGTTCCTGAGCCAATTCATTCTCCGACAGCGGCTCGCCAGGGGGTAGCTGGAGAGAGATGATCCGACGCCGAATCGTCTCAAGGGTTTGATCTCTCACGGACACCCGAGGCGCCGTGCCTCTTTTCCCAGTTGCCATAGCTCCATACTAAATGGTTGACACACTAGAATGGTAGTGCTTGTATGGTAGTAGCAAGCGAGGTGCTGCGAGTCATAACAAAGTGATCCAGTCCAGCTTCAGCCGTTTTACTCTCCCCTTCGTTTTTCATCGCCTGCAAAGGAGCACCAGATGACCGAGAGCATCTCGCCGCCCACCATCAAACCTGAAACAAAACCCACCCGCGAACTGGCCAAGGTGGCCGTCTCGGGCTGGTTGGGAACGGCCATGGAATTCATGGACTTCCAGCTGTACTCCCTGGCGGCCGCCATCGTCTTCAATAAACTCTTCTTCCCGGACGTCAGCCCGGTCGTCGGCCTGATTGCCGCCATGGCCACCTATGGCGTGGGGTACGTTGCCCGCCTGTTCGGCGCCGTCTACTTCGGCCGCATGGGTGACCGGATTGGCCGCAAGAAGGTCCTGTACATCACCATCGCGTTGATGGGTGCCTCCACCACCCTGATCGGTGTTCTTCCCACGTACGCCATGGTGGGCATCTGGGCTCCCATCCTCCTGGTGGCCCTGCGCCTCATTCAGGGCTTCGGCGCGGGCGCAGAAATCGCGGGCGCCACGGTGATGCTGGCTGAGTTCGCATCGGCGCGCCGACGCGGGATCATCTCCTCCTTGGTTTGCCTCGGCACCAACTCCGGAACTCTCGGCGCCTCGGCGTTGTGGGCCATCCTGGTCGGATCGCTTTCGCAGGAGGACCTGCTGAGCTGGGGCTGGCGCATCCCGTTCCTTGCCAGTTTCGTGATCATGTTGTTCGCCGTCTGGATCCGTCGCTCCATTAAGGAAAGCCCGGTTTTCGAACAGCGCGCTGACGTGGTTGACGGAGTGGCCCTCACCAAGGACAAGATCAAGAGCGCCGCCAAAGCACCCGAGCTCGCCGGAACCAGCACCATCGAAGCTGCCCTGCACCAGAAAAAGGGCAAGTCCTTCCTGATCGCGTTGGGCCTGCGCTTTGGCCAGGCCGGCAACTCCGGACTGGTGCAGACGTTCCTTGTGGGCTACCTGGCGACGGTCCTGCTCACGGATAAGAGCGTGGGCACGAACGCGATCATGTATGGCTCCCTCCTCGGTTTCGTCACCATCCCGCTGGTTGGCCTTCTCGGTGACCGCTTCGGCCGCCGCCCTCTGTACCTGGTGCTCAGCGCCCTCACTGCCCTCTACGCCATTCCGATGATGCTCATGATCACCAGCGGCAACGCCACTGCCATAACCATCGCCATGGTCATTGGTTTGAACCTGGGCGTGCTGAGCCTGTTCGCCATGGAGAGCGTCACCATGGCCGAGTTCTTCGGAGCCCGGACCCGCTTCACCCAATTGGCCCTTGCCAAGGAAATCGGTGGCATCCTGGCCACTGCCATTGGACCGCTGCTGGCGGCGACCCTCACCGCAGTCACTGGACATTGGTGGCCGCTGGCCGCAATGCTCATCGGCTACTCGCTGATCACCCTCGTCTCCGCTGCCGTTGGCCCCGAAGTCCGTGGCCGCGACCTGGTCCGCCTCGAGGACGCTGTATGAAAGCCGTTGTAGTCCATGGAGCCAACGACCTACGCATCGATGACCGGCCGGAGCCGGTTGCCGGTCCGGGCGAGGTAGTGCTCGACGTCGAATGGGGCGGCATCTGCGGATCAGACCTTTCGTACTGGCGCCACGGAGCGTCGGGGACGGCGGCACTGAAGTCACCGCTCGTCCTGGGACATGAGGTGGCCGGCCGGATAGCGCAGCTGGGCGCCGGGGTCACCGACCTCGAGGTCGGGCAGCCTGTGACCGTCCACCCCGCAGAACTGGTGGGGGACGGCAGCATGCCGGAGCGCCTGGCGGGCCGGACCAACCTCTACCCGCAGATCCGGTACTTCGGCTCTGCCGCCTTCGACCCCCACACTGACGGCGGTTTCAGCGAACGCAAGCTCGCCCGCGCCTCGCAGATCCGGCCGCTGCCCGAGGGCGTGGACACGCTGCACGGCGCACTGGCCGAACCCCTCGCCGTCGCCCTTCATGCCGTCAGCCGGGTAGGAAACCTTTCGGGCCGGGACGTCCTGGTCAACGGTGCCGGCCCCATCGGCTCCCTCGTGGTCGCAGCAGCCAAGCATGCCGGCGCCAGGAACGTCATCGCCACGGACATCAGCGAGGCATCACTGGCCATCGCGAAGGCCATGGGCGCCGACGAGGTACTGAACCTCTCCGGCGACGGTTCCCTCCCGCAGGACATGGAACTCGTGTTCGAAGCCACCGGGATCCCGGCGGTGCTCGGCGGAGTCCTGCGAGCTACCGCCCGCGGCGGCACCATTGTCCAAGTGGGCAACCTGCCCGGGGCCCCCGCCCCCGCGGCCCTGGGTGACCTGGTGACGCGCGAGATCACCTGGATCGGCTCCTACCGGTTCGTGGACGAGATCACCGACGCTCTGCAGGCCATGGCCGAAGGCCTGGATGTCTCACCGGTTATCACCCACAAATTCGATCTTGACCAAGCGGAGGAAGCCATGCGTGTTTCCGCGGATCCGGCCGCCGGAAGCAGCAAGGTCATGCTCCGTCTCACCGCCAGCTGACAACCCCCAACAAACACCTGAAGGACCAACCAGTGAAGATCACCGACGCACGGGTAGTGGTTTCGTCGCCCGGACGGAACTACGTCACGCTCGTTATTGAAACCGAGGACGGCATCACCGGCATCGGCGACGCCACCCTGAACGGGCGCGAGCTGTCCGTGGCGTCCTACCTGTCCGAGCACCTTTGCCCGCTGCTGATCGGCCGGGACGCGCGCCGCATCGAGGACGCCTGGCAATATTTCTACAAGGGTGCCTACTGGCGCCGCGGCCCGGTGACCATGACGGCGATCGCCGCCATCGACGTCGCGCTCTGGGACATCAAGGGCAAGGCTGCCGGCATGCCCGTGTACGAACTCCTCGGCGGCGCCGCCCGCGAGGGCGTCATGGTCTACGGGCACGCCAGCGGCTCCACGTTGGAGGAACTCAGCGCCGACTTCCAGCACCACCTGGACCTCGGCTACAAGGCAATACGTGCCCAGGCCGCCGTGCCGGGCCTGGAGAAGACCTACGGAATCGCGCCCGTGGATGGCAAGCTCTACGAGCCCGCCAGCGGCAACGTCCCGCAGGAGGACGCTTGGGAAACGACGGCGTACCTGGACTTCGCGCCGAAGATGATGGCGCATGTGCGCGAACAGTTCGGTTACGGCGTGCACGTCCTGCACGACGTGCACCACCGCCTGACCCCCATCGAGGCCGGCAGGCTGGGCGCCTCGCTGGAGCAGTACCGGCCCTTCTGGATCGAGGATCCGACGCCGGCCGAGGACCAGTCCGCCTTCCGGCTCATCCGCCAGCACACGACGACGCCGATCGCCGTGGGCGAGGTGTTGAACTCGATCTGGGACTGCCAGCAGCTGATCACCGAACGGCTGATCGACTACATCCGAACCTCCGTTTCGCACGCCGGCGGCATCACGCACCTGCGCCGGATCTTCTCCCTCGCAGACCTCTACGGTGTACGCTCCGGCTCGCACGGCGCCGGCGATCTCTCGCCGGCCTCCTTCGCCGCGGCGCTGCACGTGGACATGAGCATCCCCAACTTCGGCATCCAGGAGTACATGGGCCACCGGGAGCCGGCCAACGAGGTATTCGCCACGTCCTACACCTTCAGCGACGGTTACATGCATCCCGGAGACGTCCCCGGCATTGGCGTTGAATTCAACGAGGAAGCTGCTGCCCGCTTCCCCTTCGATCCGAAGTACCTTCCCATCAACCGGCGGCTGGACGGATCGGTGCACGACTGGTGAACCACACAACAACGCATATCAACAACCCACCGTTCGATGTCGTCGTAATGGGGGAGATCCTCGTTGAGGTGGCTACGGATGTGGCGTTTGGGCACGGAGTGCCTGCCCAGCTCGGCATCTCCGGAGACGCCCTGAACGTCGCCGCCGCCGCTGCTGCGGCAGGTGCCCGTGTTGGGTTGCTTTCGGTCCTTACCGACGACGATCTCGGCAGGGCGATCGTCGCCAGGATCCTGGAGCTCGGCATTTCCGCCGATTTGCTGACGTTCCGCCGCGGCCAGCAGGGTGTCTACCTCGTCCATTGCGACCCGGACGGGCAACGCGAGTTCTCGTACGCCCGCACCGGCAGCGTCGGCTCCACCTTGGGGCCCGACGACGTCGACCCTGCAGTTTTCGCCGCCGCCGGCGCCGTGGTGGCGGGCGGCATCGCCTGCGCCATCTCGGAATCGTCCCGGGCAGCCGTCATGAAGGCTGCAGCCGTGGCCAAACGATTCGTCTTTGACCCCAACTTCCGGCCGCGGCTCACCTCGGCAGACGAGGCGACGGCGGCACTGCTGCAGTTGGCGCCTCGAGCCTTCCTGATCACCCCGTCCTTTCCGGGTGAAACGTCCGCACTCTTGAACTGCTCTACCCCGGTGGAGGCAGCGGCGAAACTGCGCAGCCTGGGGGCGCGGAACGTTGCCGTTACCTGCGGCGCCGACGGGATCCAACTGGACGGCGAAGGCGGGGACCAAGCCTGGATCGACTCGATTCCGGCGCCGGCTGTGGTGGATCAGACGGGCGCAGGTGACGCCTTTGCCGGCACTCTCACCGCCCGCTTGGTCCTTGCCGACCCCCTCCCTGTAGCTGCACGATATGGTGCAGCGACGGCTTCACTGGTGGTGGGCGGCAAGGGCGGCACCGGCTTCATCCCCACGCTTGAGCAGACCAGGGCCCACGCTTCCATCGGTCTGGCACCGGAAGGAGCAGCGCCATCGCACGCCTAAGCGCCGCGTCCCTGGCCGGCACCGGCAAACACCAGCCGTTGCTGGCCCCCGGAACCATTCAGCCAGGGATCGTCCACCTGGGCCTGGGTGCCTTCGCCCGCGCCCACACCGCGGTGTTCACCGAAGAAGCCATGCTCGCCACCGGCGATTCCAGCTGGGGGATCATCGGGGTAACCCAACGTTCGGACACCGTGGCCCGCCAGCTCACCCCGCAGGACGGACTCTTCTGCGTCGATGAGCGGGGGAGCGGTGCCGCGCCGCTCCGCGTGGTATCCAGCATTGTCGAGGCCATCTCCGGGCGGGACCAGCCGGAAGCGGTGGTGGACCGGATCGCGGCGGACAGCACGCATGTGGTGACGCTGACGGTCACCGAAAAGGGCTACCGGATCAATCCACACACCGGTTCACTGAACCTCGCGGACGAACAGGTCCAGTGCGATCTTGCCGGGAACCCGCCACTGACCGCCATAGGACAGGTCACCCGCGGCATCCAGAAGCGGGCCCTGGCCGGCGGAGGACCGCTCACGGTCGTCTCGTGCGACAACCTGCCGGGCAACGGTGAGCTGACGGGCACGCTGGTGCGGGCCTTCGCCGCGGCCCTGCCGGAGGCCGAATCCGGACCGCTCCTGCGCTGGCTGGAGGACAACGTCACGTTCCCCAGCACCATGGTGGACCGGATGGTACCGGCCACAACGGCCGGGGACCTTGACGCCGTCGAACATGAATTGGGACTCCGCGACGAGGCCGCAGTGGTGGCCGAACCCTTTATGCAGTGGGTCGTCGAGGACAACTTCGCCGGGGACCGGCCCGCCTGGGAGCAGGCCGGAGCGCTGTTCAGCAGCGATGTGGCCGCTTGGGAGGAGGCCAAGCTGCGCCTGCTCAACGCGAGCCACTCGATGCTCGCCTACCTGGGCCTTGCCAGCGGCAAGGCGACCATCAGCGACGCCGTCGGCGACGACGCCTTCCGGCTTGCCTGCGGGCGGATGATGAGCGAGGACGCGCTGCCCACCATCAGCCTCCCGCCGGGCCTGGACGGCGAAATGTACTGCGCCCAGGTCCTGGAACGCTTCGCGAACCCGGCGCTGGGCCACACCACCGCCAAGGTGGGCAGCGATGGGTCCCAGAAAATCGGCCTCCGCCTGCTGACCACCGCCCGGGCCGGACTCGACGCCGGACGCGAACCCCGCTGGGCGTCTCTTGCCGTGGCCGCGTGGATGCACCACGTAGCCACCACTGCTGCCACGGACCTGAACGATCCACTCGCGGACGAGCTGCACGCGGCCCTGCCCCCAGGGCGATCCGCCGTCACCGTAGTACCGGCCCTCCTGGGCGTGCGCAGCATCTTCGATGAAGAGCTCGCGGCGAACACCACCTTCATCGACCTGCTGACGCACTGGTACCGCATCATCGACACCGGGCTGGATGGCCTGAGAAAAGAGATCACCCATGGCTGAGGCAACCAGTGTCCTGCATGTTTCCCCTGTTATCCCTGTAGTCACGATCGACGATCCGCAGCATGCGGTCCCCTTGGCACGGGCACTGGTCGAGGGCGGCGTCGGGATCATCGAACTGACACTCCGAACGGACAGCGCGCTTGAATCACTGAAGCGCATCGCCAACGAAGTGCCGGACATCCTGCTGGGCGCCGGCACCATCCTCACTCCGGCGCAGGCCGACGATGCCGTGTCCGCGGGCGCCCAGTTCCTGGTCAGCCCCGGCGTGACACCGTTCCTGCTGGACCACATGTTGCAGCTGGATATCCCTGTGCTGCCGGGCGTCGCCACCGTGGGAGAAGTGATGGCAGTCCTGGAGCGAGGCCTGACCTCCATGAAGTTCTTCCCGGCGGGACCCGCCGGCGGCCCGGACTACCTCTCCGCCATCGGGGCACCCATTCCGGCCGTTCAGTTCTGCCCCACCGGGGGCATCAGTCTGGCTTCTGCGCAGTCCTACCTCGCACTGCCCAACGTATCCTGCGTCGGAGGCAGCTGGCTCACCCCCCGCGGCGCCATTGAAAATCAGGACTGGCAGCAAATCACTCAGCTCGCAGAAGGGGCTGCGGCGCTCCGGAGGGCGTGACCCGGCAAAGTTACAGAGAGCAGGGCTGAATTTGACCCATCGAACGACACCACCGCGATGTCATCCGGTATGGACAAGCCGGCTTCTTGGATAGCCCGCTAAGCCAACCACTGAAGAACAGTGCGACGGCGGCACTCGCCCGAGTGCCGCCGTCGCCCGGTTTCTTTAGCTAAGCCAGGACGTCACCGTTTGCTGGTGCGCGTCCACCCACTTTTTGGCTGCGGCCTCGGGCGTCATGCCGCCCTGGATATCCGTGGCAACTGAATTTTGGTCATCGTTGGTCCATTTGAAGCCCTTGGCCAGTTTGGCTGCCGGTGAGCCGCTGTCCGCGAACTTCTTGGAAATGACCTTGTTGAGGGTATAGGTCGGGTAATCGCAGGCGACCTTTTCCGCGTCGGTATCGCAGCCCTCGGTCCAGGCCGGCAGGGCGACCTTCTTAAGTGGAACCTGGGACAGGAACCACTGTGGCTCATAGAAGTAGCCCAGCAACGGCGTCTTGTTCTGTTCCGCCGTCCGGAACGACTGAATCAGGGCAGCCTCCGAGCCAGAGAACACCACCTTGTAATCCAAGTTCAGATTCTTCACCAAGGCTTCGTCGTTCGTGACGAAAGCGGGGTCGCCGTCCAGGACCTGGCCCTTTCCGCCGGACTCGGAAGTAGTGAACATCGAGGCGTACTTGTTCAGGTTCTTCCCGTCCGTGATGTCCGGGTACTTCTCTGCCATCCATGGTGGTACATACCAGCCGATGTGGCCTTCATTGCCGGTGGCACCGGCGTCTACAGCCACCTTCTGATCCGTAATGTACTGCTTGGTGAGGTCAGCATGGCCCCAGTTTTCCATGATCACGTCCACCTCACCGGAGGCGAAACCCTGCCAGGAAATCTGTTCGTTCAGGTCCTTCTGCACCACGGTGCAACCAAGCTGGTTTTTCGCTACGTAGCTGTACACGGCGGCATTGGCCGTATAGCCGACCCAGGCGTTCATCGCGACACTAACAGCTCCGCAGGGTGCATCCCCGCCACTTGCGGGGGCGGCGGCCACCTGGTTCACGGAAGCACCCCCGCAGCCTGTCAGCAGCAAAGCGGCCGCGGCGACTCCTGCCATCAGCGGGATAGTTCGTTTCAACAGCGGTGGGACTTTTTTCATTTGGTGGGTCTCCTTGTTGGGGGTGGGAGTATGGCGGGCTGGATTGTTCGTTGGAGGGACTAGGTTGAGGGGATTTTGGCCGAGGCAATTTTCCGTATCGGGGCTGCCGCAGCAGCCTGGGTCATCCTGTCGAGCAGGATGCCGAGGAACACGATGGCAAGGCCAGCGGCCAGGCCCTTGCCGAACAGGGAACTTTGGACAAAGCCGGCGACGACGTCGTACCCGAGTCCGCCTGCACCGACCAGGGCACCCACGACCACCATGGCAAGGACGTAGATCAGCCCTTGGTTGGCGGCGAGTGCCAGGGATTTCCTTGCCATCGGCAACTGGACCTTGGTAATGACCTGCCATGGCGTTGATCCGCTGGAAATGGCAGCTTCAAGGACGGTGGGGGAGATCGCTGCGATGCCGTCGGCGGTGATTTTGATGGCGACAGGAGCTGCATAGATGATGCCTGCGATGATCGCCGTGAAACGGGTAGCGCCGAATAGTCCCAGGAAAGGAACAAGGTAGACGAACGCGGGCATCGTCTGGCCGGCGTCGAGTATTGGCCGGAGGACTTGGTCCACCCTTTGCGAACGGCCCATGGCGACTCCGAAGACCACACCAAGGACCATGACCAGCACGGTGGCCACCAGCGTTCCTGCGAGGGTGACCATGGAATCGCTCCATAGGCCGAGGTAGATGATGACACCAAGGCAGGCGGTGGTCACGGCGGCGAGCTTCCAGCCGCCCAATGCGTATGCCGCCAGGGCAATGACGCCCACGAGGATGTAGAAGGGCGTGTCCGTGAGCAGGGACTGGAACGGGTTAAGGATTCCAGTGGTGATGGATTCCCGCAGGGACACCGTGAACAGGGACAGGTTGTTCTGCATCCACTGGCTTGCCGAGCTTACGGCCTGAACGATCGCCGGGCCGATGTTGAAGTCTTTGGGGAAAGCCGCGGCCCACAATGAGCTTCTGGACAACTGGACCATGACCAGGGCCAGGCCCAGCGTGGCGCCCAAGACTATGTATCGATTCCTGCGGGAGATCCGGCCGTTCCGGGCAGCGCCGGGTTCCGCCCGGCGGCTGGCCGCAGTGGTCACCCGGTCCAGCACGATCGCTAGCAGCACAATGGAGAGGCCGGCATTTACTGCAGTGCCGACGTCGAGCGATTGCAACGCGCGGACAACAACCTGGCCAAGCCCTGGAGCGGCAATAAGTGCCGCAATAGTAACCATGGATAGAGCCGCCATGGTGCTTTGGTTGATTCCCATGACAACCGTCCGCCGGGCCATGGGAAGCTGCAGGGTAAGCAGCCGCTGGAGGCCCGTTGTACCCAGCGAGTCCGATGCCTCCCGGGTGTTCTCCGGGATGCTCCGGATGCCGTGGGCCGTAAGGCGGATGACCGGAGGCGCGGCGTAGATGACGGTCGCAATGACGGCCGAGGCCGGGCCAATGAGGAAGATGAGCGCCAACGGTGCCAGGTAAACGAACGTGGGCAAAGTCTGCATGAAGTCCAGTACCGGCGTGATCACTGTTGCGACGCGCGTGGAGACGCCGGCGAGGATGCCGAGCGGGATTCCGACCAGGAGTGTCAGCAGCACCGCGGTGAGGACCAGGGCGAACGTGTAGGTGGCCTCGACGAACAGCCCTTGGAAGCCGAAGAAGGTAAAGACGGCTACCGTCAGGAGGGCCACGCGGGCGTTCCCGACTGCGAATGCAATCCAGCCAAGCAGTCCTACGGTTCCAAACCAGCCAATTTCTGGCAGTCGCAGACCGGTGGAACTTGCGGCAAAAAGCGTGATGAAGAGGTTGGCGACGTTGTCCACCACTGCCCGCAGGGGCGTGAAGACATACAGGAAGATCGGGTTGTCCGCGCGGTTGGCAGCGACCCAGGCGTTGAACTGGTTCAGCGAGCGATGCAGATCAGTCAGCTCGGAGGCAGGCAAAGTCAGAGTCGACGTTCCGTGCAGGATCAGAAATCCCAGGATCCAGACGACGCCCGCGCCCACCAGCAGAACGGTGCGGCGGCTGGGACGGCGGCGCGGTTCCTTGACAGGGGTCGATGTTGGCTTGACCTTTTCCTGGTCCCGGACAAGCGTAGTCATCAGGCCGCTGCTTCCGCTGGCTGCAGCACTGAGAGGATGCTGTCACGGTCGATCTGCCCGATGATCCTGCCTGTTTCGTCCTCCACGAGGACAGGGCAGGAGGAATGCATCACCGCTGATATGGCGTCCCGGATGATCATCCCGGAACTGAGGACCGGAGCATCCAGGGGCGTTCCATCCGTCACGGGACGGATGATCCACTTCAAGGTCAGAACGTCCGCGCGGGGAACTTCGGACACAAAATCCTGAATGTACTTGTCGGCGGGGGATCCCACTAACTCATCCCCGGTGCCGCACTGGACCATTTCGCCATTGCGCATGATCAGGATGCGGTCACCGAGCTTGAGTGCCTCGGAAAGGTCATGGGTGACAAAGACCATGGTCTTACCCATTTCCTTGTGGAGCCGGATGACCTCGGCCTGCATGTCACGCCTGATGAGGGGATCCAGTGCCGAGAAGGGCTCGTCGAAAAGGATAGTGTCTGGATCGCCCGCCAAGGCCCGGCCAAGGCCAACGCGCTGCTGCATCCCGCCGGACAGTTGGTCCGGATAGTGCTGTTCGTACCCCTTCAGTCCAACCAGTTCAATGATTTCGCGAGCCCGGCCGTAGCGCTCGTTCTTGGCCGCCCCACGGATCTGCAGCCCGTAGGAGACGTTGTCCAAAACCGTCCGGTGGGGCAGGAGTCCGAAGTGCTGGAACACCATGGACATTTTGCGCCGGCGCAGCTCCCGCAGCTCCCCAACGCCTGCCTGCAGGACATCCTTGCCGTCCACCATTACCTGCCCTGACGTGGGTTCGATAAGCCGTGTGAGGCAGCGGATAAGGGTTGATTTGCCGGATCCCGAAAGACCCATGACTACAAAGACCTCACCCTTTGCGACGTCGAAACTCAGGTTTCGGACGGCCGCCACGCAGCCCGAGGCCGCCAACAGTTCAGCAGAGCTAAGGGACGAAAGCTGGGGATCGCCAGGGACCTTTTCGCCAGCGGCGCCAAAAACCTTCCAGAGGTTCCGTACTGAGATGTCGGGGCTGTTCATTGCTGTACTCCTGCTTATGGCGGCTCGAACCAATGGCCGGGCTTCGAGTGGACGTTTTGGTGCTTGTTCTTTCGCCGAAGTCAACCCACTCGGCTTGGGGAAGGCTGGGTTACATCGACGTCATGCTCCAGACGCCCGCGGGCAAATCCTTGCGCGATGTCGCTAGGGCACTGTGAATCTTCTTGCTGCGAACGGACTTGATCTACATACGGCTGGTTGTGCATGCATCAACATCACCCGTAATACGCAACAGTGATGTATCTCACTCAGCCTGTCAAGGTTTGGAAATAAATAAAAACGATGGCCAACAGCTTCGATGAGTCTGGGCATTAGAAAGGCCCTGGGGTGCCTGCTGCCGGCGAGAGTGTTGGCTGTTTGAACTAAGGCTGCCAGCGAGCAAGGTTTCAACACGAACGTCCAGCCACCAGGAGCGAGGCTTGCGCGGTCCAAATAATTGGCGGGCTGGGTGCGTAGCCAAGGGAAAAGGTCACCTTGAGGGAAGCTGCTTTGTGACGGTACCACCGCGTCGTATTACGGCCATGACGTAGTGGGTCCCCGGACTGCACTGTTGGCAGCCAGGGGACCCACGGGTGTTACTTCTTTCCGGAAAGGAACATCGACTGTTCCATTGGCGTCACGGTCAGCGACTTCAGCTGCGCGGTGCCGCCTTCTGCAAAGAGTCCCATCTTGTCAGCTCCGGCGTTCGGGAACACTTGGTCGGTGATGGTCTGCAGACCGTTGCCGGTGAACACCTCTACTGATGAGCGGTCCACGTAGATCCGAAGGGTGACATTGCCCTTAGTGTCCAAGGCGACAGGGGCGTCATCCACGGAAGAGAATGCCGAGTGGAAAGCGGTGTTTCCGGACTTTGTTCGGTCAACGAAGATCTTTCCGGTCATGGCGTCGTAGCCGATGATGGTGGAGGAGTTGCCGTCGCCCTGCACGGTGATGCCGGACTTCTTCGCGGTGCCGGGGGCGAAGGTGATGTCCACACGCTGGACCTGGCCCGAAGTCGACGCCGGCAGCGACGTTGTTCCGGCCGCGACGGCGCCGCCCTTCTTATCGGCGTAGCTGGGCTTTTGCGCGAGATCGTCCACTTGCTTGACGGCGCTCTGGGTAAGTCGTGGTCCGTCAGGTGTCTGGGTCAGCTGCACATCGCGGGGCAGTGACATGGCGCTGCGCCACGGGTTGGTAGGGATGTCGTTGGCATAGTCCCAGTTGTTCATCCAGCCCACCATGACCCGCTTGTTGTCGGGCATGTTCGCGAAGGAGACGGCCGCGTAGTAGTCGCGTCCGTAGTCCAGCCAGTCATAGGACTCCAGACGGGACGTCGCTGCTGTGGAGCTTGCGGTGAACTCGTCCGCGAGTATGTGCCCCCAGCCGAACCTGTTGTTATCGACAACCTTGATTTGTGCCTGCTGCCCAACGAATTCCTTGACATTCCATGAGGCCCAATCCAAGGTTTCACTGTCGTTGCCTGTGGCCGTACGAACCACCTGTCCGTTGACCACCAAGTTCACCGTTTCTTCATCGGACCTGGGGACGGCGGGGGTGTCGGTGAGCATGACGTGGTCAAGGGTCAGGTGACCCCACCCGCCGGTAGCTTGGTCAACCACCCGCAGCTGTGCATTCTGGCCCGCGAATTCCGAAACGTCCCAGCCTTTCCAGTTCAGCAGTCCGGCGTTATCGCCCGCCAGGGAGCGGACGACATTGCCGTTGATGAGCAGCTGGACGGCCAGGGTCTGACCGGAGTCCGCCGAGCGGTGGCCGCCCCCAACGAGCATGCTCATGAAGTTCTTCGTGATGGGGAAGTCAGGGGATGTCAGGGTACCCTGACGGTCATCACCGGGTACGGTGCCGGTTTCGAACGTGTTGATTCGTTTGGCGCCAAGGTAAAAGTCCCCACCGCTGGTGGCCGGCTGGAAGTTGGGGGTCAGGTCTCCTGTGCCGGTCCAGCCGGCATCGGCCAGCGTTGTGCCATCTGGTACCTCGAAGCCGTCAAACTTGAGTTCTCCTGGGGGCGGGGTGTTGTCCAGCTTGTCGGAGACGCGAGGGTGCTTGCCGCCGCCTATGAGGAAATTCAGGTAGTCGTCGGTCACGGTAAAGGTTGGTGACTGCATGGAACCCAGCGGCCAGTCGCCGTCGTTGAATGAGTTGATCAGTCCTGTGCCGCCAAATTGGGTCACCGGATTTTGACCGGGCAGGGAACCGGCGGCGGGAGCGTCGCCGAAAGGGCCGTTCTTCCAGTTGCCGGGTTCGTTGTTGACGGTCCAGCCGCTGTAGGTGCCGTCGTTGAAGCCGGCCAGGACAGTGCCGGCCGGTGCCGCTGTGGCTGGTTTCGTGGTTTCGGAGGTGAACGTGGTGCCGTCGAAGTTGCCCACGAAGTACTGTCCAGCCGAGCCTCCGGCGACACCGCCGGGGTTGATGTTGACGACCATGACCCACTTGATGTTGTTCGTATCCCCATCCACCGCGAGCGGGAACATATCAGGGCATTCCCACTGGCCGCCGCTGGCGTTGGCGGGTCCGAATTCGCTGAGGGCAGTCCAGTCCTTGAGATTGCCGGATTTGTACAGGAGGACCTTGTGATCCTGTGATTCGACTGCGGTCATGACCCAATATCCGCCGCCGGACGGGTTGTCGTACCAGAAGACCTTTGGGTCCCGGAAGTTGGCTGAATTGCGGTTCAGCACAGGATTTCCTGAATATTTGGTCCAGGTCTGGCCGTCATCCAGGCTGTACGCCAGGGACTGGGCCTGCAGGCCCCGGTGCGGGGAGGGCTCCTTGTAGGCACTGGTGTAGATGGCCACCAGCGGGGGGTTTTCCTTCGTCCCGAAGCCGGTTGTGTTGTCCTTGTCAACCACAATGCTGCCGGAGAATACATCTTCCTGTGCGTCGGTTGGGAGAGCGAGGGGCTGCTCCTGCCAGTGAACCAGGTCCTTGGACGTCGCATGGCCCCAGGACATGTTTCCCCACGTGTTGCCGGAGGGGTTGTGCTGGTAGAAGAGGTGGTAGACACCTTTATGGAAAATCATCCCGTTGGGATCGTTCATCCAATTCTTCGCGGGTGTGTAGTGGTAAGCAGGCCGAAATTGCTCACTTCCCACCTCTGGTCCCGCGGAGGCTGGTGTCACACCAGCCATGACGCCCGTAAGCGTCAGTCCCGCCAACGTAAACGCAGACGTTGCTACCCGCATGCTTTTGATCTTGAGTTTTCTCATTGTTTTTTTCGGTCGCCCTTCATCGCGGCGTGCCTATCCCCACTTAGACAACGTTGTCAGTGTCAGAAGCTATGGCAAGTCCATCGGACAAGTCAACGGTTTCTTATAGCCCTCTTAGGTGACGCTTTCCGAATCAAACGTGGTGATTGACCGCGTGGAGTAACGCGGGTAACCTCAATCACATACTCTGTCGATAACGCGCGTTACTCCGCGCTTGCTACGTTAGGCGAGGCGACCAGACAAAGACTTCAGAGATCGTCTTCGGGACGGGCAGTCAGAATCCGATGGGCGCTTTGCTGCAGGATGCCGAGCGACTCCTGGATCAGGGGCGATGTGATGCTGCCGCGCCGCACCGCGGCGACAATGCGGCGCGAGGGCTTACCCCTTCCGGTGATACGCAGGCGGACTACGTTTTCTGCACTACGCAGCGGCGCCAGTCGCGGCAGCAGGCCCACGCCCAGCCCCGCGCCCACGAACGCGATTTGGGTTTCCCACTCAACGGCCTCATGGGCAATTCGTGGTGTTACCCCGGCTGCAGTGAACGCCGCGGTGAAGAGGGAATGGTACGTGGAGCCGGCGGCCTCGGTGATCCAGGGTTCCGAGGCCAGCTCTTGGAGAGTCACTGTTTCCCGCGACGCCAACGGATGGTCAGAGGGAATGATCACGTCCAGGGGGTCATCGAGCAGGACGGTCTGTTCGAAGCGGGGATCGTCCTCAGCGTAAGTGTCGGACTGCATGGCAACAATGACCGCGAGGTCGATTCGCTCGGCAACCAACAAGTCGAAGCAGCGGGCAGGATTGGCTTCAAGGACCTGCACCTCCAGCAGGGGACGTGTTGAGCGAAGGGTCGCGGCGAGCGGCGCGAGCAACTGGGCGGCCGCCGTCGAGAATCCGCCGAGGCCAAAATGGGACTGCACCTGGTCGCCAGCCTCCATGGCGGCTGCACGCAGGCTCTCCCAGTCGGCAATGAGGGTGTCCGAACCCGCCACGAGAAAGCGGCCAGTGGCGGTCAGTCGCACCCCCCGGCCGTCCTTCGTCAGCAGCTGCATTCCAAGCACGCGCTGGAGCTCGCGCAACTGCGCGGAGACTGCGGAGGGAGAATAGCCTGTGAGCTCCGCGGTGGCGCCAATGGTGCCGCAGCGGGCAAACACTCGAAGTGTGATGAGTCTCGCATCGATCATGCACCTATTGTGCATGGTTATCTTCTAAATGTTGCGCTTTTGTTGCAGCTCATTCGTCCCTAATCTCATGACTACAAGGATTTTGAATACAACATCGGTTGCACCCAAGCACCCTTGGTCGCCATGAATCGCACGCTAACCCAGGCCTCCCGGGAGGAAACACATGTCTGCTCCAGTCTTGCCCCTCAATTCACGCGGAAAACTCGCTTCATCTTTGCCTGCAGAGCAGCTGGCAGAGATCAGCGAGTTGTTCGAGTTCCGGCGCAAGGGATATTCCCTCGATGCGCCTTTCTACACCGATGCCACGATCTTCAAGATCGACATGGAAGCCATTTTTGGCCAGCACTGGATCTTTGCCGCCAGCATCGCGGAACTTCCGGAGCCGGGCGACTACGTCACCGTCGACTATGGTCCCTACTCCCTGATCGTGCTGCGCAATGACGACGGCGGCGTGAACGTCCTGCACAACGTGTGCCGCCACCGCGGCGCCCGCGTCTTGACCGAGCCCGCCGGGTCAACCGGCAACCTGGTCTGCGGCTACCACTCCTGGACATACTCCCCGGAGGGCAACCTGATCCATGCCTCGGCGCCGGGGGAGACGAAGTTCGACAAGGGCTGCTTCGGCCTCAAGCGCGCCCACAGCCGCGTGGTTGCCGGACTGATCTTCGTCTGCATTGCGGACGAACCGCCCACCGACTTTGACGAGACCTCCAAGATCTTCGAGCCCTACATCGCACCCCACGATCTGTCCAAGACGAAAGTCGCTTACCAGCAGAACATCGTTGAAGAGGGCAACTGGAAGCTCGTCATGGAGAACAACCGTGAGTGCTACCACTGCGACGGACACCCGGAACTCGCTTGTTCCCTCTTCCCCACCTGGGGCCTGACGGAGGGCCTGATCCCGGCCCACCTTGAAGAGGTGTGGGACCGCAACAAGGAAGCACAGGCATCGCTCGAGGAGCGTTGCCGCCGCTATGGCCTTCCCTACGAGGTGGTAGAAGAGCTCGACACCCGAATTGCTGGAATCCGTATCTCCCGGGAATCGTTGGACGGCGACGGCGAATCGTTCTCGCCCGATGGGCACAGGCTCTCCAAGAAGCTGCTCGGCGATTTGCCGGACTTCCGGCTTGGCCGCTGCTCGATGCACCTTCAGCCCAACAGCTGGTTCCACTTCCAGAGCGACCACGTGATCACGTTCGGGGTCTTCCCCATCAACGAGCACCAGTCCCTGGTCCGCACCACGTGGCTGGTAGCCGATGACGCCGTGGAAGGTGTCGACTACGACCTGGAGAAGCTCACCTACACCTGGAAGCAGACCAATCTGCAGGACAAGGCGTTCGTGGAGCTGTGCCAGACGGGCGCCGGCAGCCCTGCCTACGAGCCCGGCCCGTACATGAAGAGCGAATACCAGGTGGAGGCATTCATTAACTGGTACGTGCAGCGTGTCCAGGAGCACCTGGCATGATTGAACTCCTCACTGAGACGGCAGTCCAGGAACCGCAGCGCATTCGCGGTCTTGAGATGCCCTGGAACAGGGTGATGGGAAGCACCGAGGGTCCCGCCAGCGCTGCCCGCGCGTTGGGTCCTTGGCATCCGCAGGAGTTCATGGCCGAATGTGTTGAGGTGGTTCCCGAGGTGGGCGGCATGATGACCTTCGTGTTCCGCCGCTGTGACGGTGCGCCACTGGCGTTCCGTGCGGGGCAGTACGTGAACGTTGCCTTTCCCGTGAACGGCGAGGACCAGGATCCGGTGGACCGCAGCTACTCACTGTCCAGTTCGCCCACTCAGCCGTGGACCTTTAACATCACAGTCAAACGGGACGCCACTGGCCTTGTCTCTCCTTGGGTGCACGAGAACATCAAAGCCGGCACCGTCCTGGACATGCTCGGCCCGGTTGGGGCATTTCACCTGCCCGATGCCGACCGCCGGGCACGCTACCTCTTGTTGGCTGCCGGCGCAGGGATCACCCCCATCATGTCCATGGTGCGGACCATCCACTCCCTGCCCGGGCACGCGGACGTCGTCGTGCTCTATCACGGCGCGGAGGCTGGAGGCTTTGCTTTCCACAAGGAGTTGGCCTACATCGCCTCCGTGGACTCGCGGGTCAAGGTCTTCTACTCCCTTGGCGACCGCAGCAAGCCTGAGGGGTGGGAAGGACTCACCGGAAGGCTGACGGCCTCCATGCTGGACGAAGTGGCCCCCGACGCCAACGGCCGCCAGGTCTATGCCTGTGGTCCAGAGGGTTACCTGAACACCGCAACGGAGCTCCTGGGGAAGGTCGGCGTCGACGACACCTCCATCTACATGGAATTCTTTTCGGGAGACCGCCAGACGATCCTTGAGTACCAGGCGGAGCTCGCGCTAGCGGCGGACATTGCCGAGGAAATCGCGGAGGAAATCGCCGATTCCGCGGAGGACTACTACGAAAGCCAGCCCACAGCGTTCGGGCTCTACGAGCCAGGCTACGACGCCGAGGGAACCCTGAAGGCCGGGGGACTGCCGCTGGAAACCATCGATCCGGATGCGCCCAGTGCGGAAACCCTCGACGGCGGTTCGGACACGGCGCCGCAGGCCGCGTCCCCGGATGCTTCAAGCTTCGACACAGTCGGAACGGGAAGCCTCACGCTGTCCTTCATGCGCACCGGAATCAATGTGCGCATCGACCCCACCGAACACATCCTGGGGGCGGCCCAGCGGGCGGGCGTCAGGATCGGGGCGAACTGCAAGGAAGGCATGTGCGGCTCGTGCAAGGTCGTTAAGCTTTCCGGTGAAGTGGAAATGAACCACCAGGGCGGGATCCGGGCTAGGGAAATTGATGCAGGCAAGTTCCTGCCCTGCTGCTCCACAGCGCGGACCGACATGGTGATCGATGCGTAGGGTCTTCCAGGTGCCTGAACCGAAACTTCCCTGATTTCCCGCTGCTTGGAGGCTTGGAACCCACTTCGGGTCTACCTTCACGCCCGGCAAACCCCCTCGCGAGAGGGGGTTTCTGCTTTAAGCTAGCACCACAATTTATAAGCATACTTACTAAAGTCGCCTCAAATCGTTGACACTAAGCATACTTACCTTTAGGCTCGAAAACAGAAGAGCAATATTGGGGTTGGTATGGGATTCTTCTTCAAAGGCCAGTGACAGTGGCATGTCGGGCGATGCAGTCCGACAAGCCGGCCCCCGCTCCTCTCTACCGCAACCGGCGGAACCTAAGAAAACCACGATGTCCGTCTTTCCACGTGACACTGTTGGCATACCTGTGGGTATTCCAGCTTCTGGGGATGACTTGGGGAAAGAACGGACGAGTCCAGGGAGTACAAAAATGTCCATCATGCGCAGAATCACCACAGCAGCAGTCGGATCGCTTTTTCTCATTGGAGCTGTAGCTGTCCCATCCCAAGCAGCCAGGAACACCACGTTCCAAGACGGCTTGGTTAACGTCAACATCGGGGATGTGGACGTGGAAGTCCTCAACGACGTCAATGTGGCAGCAGTGGTTGGAATTGCGGCCAACATCTGTGGTGTCAACGTTGGCCCGGTAGCGGCGGCAGTCCTTGGTGAGGCTACCGCAGTTGACGCCTCCGGACGAGAGCGGACCATTTGCGAGGCCGCTGGCACCGGTGTGCCTGTAACGATTACGCAAAACTAGCCACTGAATGTTCGAAGGGCAGCCGCCGGAGACCCAAGGGTCTTCGGCGTTGCCGTTCCTGGCCCAGCTTTCCTGGCCATGGAATGCTTCTTCTAGATGAAGATGCTAACGCTCGCGGATCAAAACGGGCGGTATTGTCACCACAAGGTCAGGGATTTCGGCCGACCAGGCTTCCACCTCGACGAGCGCGTGTTGCGCCGTCGTGGCCTGTGACAGGCTTGAGGACGGCCTGTCTGCTGTCAGGACATTGGCATTCCCATGCCTGCAAAAGGAGGGGTCATTCGGTGCCGGATCGTACCAAGCTCCGGCCGAAAGCTGAACAACACCCCGCCGCAGAGAAGGACTGATAGTCAAACCCGCTAAACAACTTCCCCGACCATTCCGCACGAGAACAACCTGTCCGTTTTCAAGGCCGCGAGCTGCCGCGTCATCCGGGTTCATTCGTATGGGTTCTCGCCCCTGGATCTTGGATTTCTGGCTTGTGGCCCCTACATCGAGTTGGCTGTGAAGTTTTGTCTTTGGCTGGTTGGCAACGAGGTGCAGGGGATAGTCGCTTGACGAGCCAAGCCATTCGTCAGGTTCGATCCACACGGGGTGGCCCGGGCAATCGGCATAGCCAAAACCGGCAATTGTCGAGGAGAATATTTCGATCTTTCCACTCGGTGTTCCGAGCGGGTACTTCCCGGGATGCCGACGGTAGTCCGAGAGCAAAACCTGGCTAGGTTCAATGACGGGGATCTCGATCTTTTCTGATTCCCAGAATGTGTCGAAATCAACGACTTCGACGCCTCGTTCGCTGAGCTTGCTACTCCATTGTCCGTACAGGTGGCGGAGCCAACCCATCGTGTCGCGTTTCTCCGTGAACGCGTCAACTGTTCCAAGCTTTGCTGCTATTGCGGCGAAAATATCATAGTCATCGCGGGCGATGCCGGCAGGTTCAGTCAGTGCATGCATCGGGAAAAACGAAGGGTCATTTCGGCCCGCTCCATAGTCGTTTCGCTCGATCGACATGGTTGCTGGAAGCACGATGTCGGCATGGCGTGCTGTACTGGTCCAGAACTGTTCATTCACGATGACAGTAGCTGGCTGGGCCCATGCCTTCCGGAATCGTGCCAAGTCCTGATGATGATGGAACGGGTTACCGCCGGCCCAGTAAATCAACTCGATCTCTGGCAGGGTGATTTGCTTGCCATTGAAATCTATCTGGCTTCCTGGATTGAGCAGCATGTCGGCTATCCGGGCCACAGGTATATATGAAGTCTCGGGATTGCCGCCTTGGGGAAATGAAGGCGCACTGGAGACACCCAAAGGTAGTCCTACATCTGCGGAGGAACCGTAACCGTGCTGGAACCCTCCGCCAGGCAACCCGATCTGTCCAAGCATCGCGGCGAGGGTCACCCCGAGCCATATTGGCTGCTCACTGTGCTGTTGCCGCTGCATGGACCAACTCAGATTGATCATGGTTCGTGATGCAGCCATGTCACGTGCGAGTTGGGTAATTCGAATCGCCGGAACCCTCGTCAGTTTTTCAGCCCAGCTCGGATTTTTTGGTTCACCGTCAACATCCCCCCGAATGTAGGGCAGGAATTCATCAAGACCGACACAATACCGGGCGAGGAACTTCTCGTCGGCGAGTTTTTCATTGTCCAGTACATACGCAAGGGCCAGCATCAGGGCGGCGTCGCTTCCAGGTATCGGCGCGATCCACTCGGCACCGGCTTCCTTGTACGTGTCGTCGCTTATCGGCGTCACGTCAATGAAGCGGCAGCCCCGAGCTACTGCTTTCCGGATTGCGGCCCTTGCAACATGGCGTCCGACTCCGCCAGGAGCAATTCCGCTGTTCTTCTCGGAAATTCCCCCGAAGGCAACGAAGAGCTCTGTCTTCTCACTTACTACTTCCCATGAGGTTGCGCCAGCCATGACCTGGTTGGGCGAAGCACCGATGACGTGCGGCAGAAGCACACCAGAGGCGCCGTAGCTGTAGTCTGTTACGCCGGAAACATAGCCCCCCAACCCGTTCAAGAATCGGTGGATCTGACTTTGCGCGTGGTGAAACCTGCCGGCGCTGGCCCAGCCATATGAACATCCATACACAGCGGAAGGGCCTTTTTCGGAGTAGACCCGCCCGAGTTCTGCGCTGGCCAACTCAACTGCACGATCCCAGGAAACTTCAACAAAGGGTTCATTTCCCCGACCAGACCCGCTTCCGGGTCCATGTTCCAGCCAGCCAGCACGAATGGCAGGGCGCAGTATACGAGTCGGGTGGTGTTGTGCGGACGCCATGTTGTCCAAGAGGTCACGGGGGTCGGGGTCTTGGGACCAAGGTCTGACAGACAGCAAAGATTTCCCGTCACTTTCGGCTTCGAAGGCTCCCCAGTGCGTCAAATGCGTGCGCATGCGTCAGTCTCCCTTGGATGCTCTTCGGATGACCGTTGGCCAGTGTCGGAAGGTCACGGTCAGATGAGTGATCGAAAAATGTCCCACCCGGTGCCAATGGTTTCGTTGGCGGGAACGAACCCGCTGTACTTGAGCAGGTCGCCGTCCGGGTTGATGGCGATAGTGTCGTTTCGGGTCACGGTGTGCCCCCAATGTATAGCCTCGCCCAGGTTGTGTGTATAGCTGCCGACGCCGATGATCTCGGACATCGCGTCCCAGCCAGGGCCCCAGGTCCCTGCGCCTTCCCAACCTCCTTGGCCATTGGAGCGGTATTCGTGCATGTAGCCTGCGGCATCACGTCCGAGGACGTCGACATCACCGTCTCCGCTTAAATCGCCCGGGGCAATGATCTTGTCAAAGACCTGCCAGCCGGTGCCCACAACCTGTGGTTGTTTCCAGCCGCCGTCGCCATCGCCGGGGTACAGGTGGAGGTCGCCTTTGGCGTCGCGGGCGAGCACGTCGTTGATGGAGTCTCCGTCGAAATCGCCGGCGCCCACGATCGTGTCGAATATGTTCCAGCCCGTGCCGACGACGGTTCTGTCCAGCCAGCCTCCGTGGCCATCACCCGGGTACAGGTAGAGGTCTCCCTTCGCGTCCCGGGCGAGGATGTCGTTATTGCCGTCGCCGTCGAAATCGCCGGGTGAGAACACGATGTTGAAGATGTCCCATCCGGTGCCAACAAGCCTCGGCTCATCCCAGTGGGCTGTCTCGTAGCTGGGGCACAGTCCCGCGTCGCAGGCTCCTAAACCATAGGTATACGTGCGTGGATAGAGGACCAGGTCCCCGTCGTCAGTACGGCCCAGCAGCTCGAAGTTGCCCCGCCCGGTCCAACCCGTTGCCCGGTTGGAGGCCGCAATTGGTGCGGTCTCCTTACTGTGCAGCAGGGTGTTTTCATCGCCCCGCAGGGAGTCGCCGCATTGTGGCTTTTCCGGAGTCGTGGCGTAGACGTTGAAGGACAGTCGGTTCCCGCGGTCCTCAGGCAGAATTTTGAGCGGTTCCACCTGACGTTCTGGAGGAAGAGGGGTTCCATTACTGAGCCATTCGATCGTGTAGCCAGCAGGCGCTGCTTCAGTCTTGTCGCAGCCCGAGAATTCTGCTGGAGCACCCATTCGAAGCTCTGACCCTACGTACGGCATTCCGATCAGGGAGACGATTCCATCCATATCAATGTGGTGGAGGGGGCGGGTATCTGCGGCCGCTGCAGGCGCAGCGCCGCCAGCAGCCACAGTGGTCACAAGCAGGGCAGCGATGACGCCGGGGCCCGTCAACGACAGCGCCTGCATAGCGGCAAGAACTCGTTTGCTCAGTGATGAGGAGATCATTTAGGCCCATTCCTGGTAAGGGTCATGGCTGTTGCGGACCCACGCAGGCCCTCGGGTATCAACCTATCGGCAGACGTTCCGGGACGGCAGGATTAACGTGCCGCGAATGTGATGTTGGAAGGTGGCGGGAGCGTAACAGGTAGCGCGGCCGCGAATAGGGACGAAAGACGAGTACTGACTACTCGTGCACCAAGTTTGCATGTTGGTCTTTACTAAGTGCAGCGGAACCCAAATAACTGCCAATGACCCCCCAACGCTTGGCGGTTGGTGCCCAAGGGTTCCGTCGGCCTGGACCGGACAACTGCAGCCAATGCAGATGTCCGGCCCTTAGCCAGGCCAAGACAACATTAGAAGCCGAAAGGTCCGAAGCGGGAGATCGCTACGCCAGCGGCAAGAATGGCCAGGGCCAGGTTAACGATGACCTTTGGCTTTTCGCCGCGTCGACCATGGGCTTCTTGAGGAAGGTGTGACTACGAACCGGCCGGGTGGTCACTATCCGCAAGGATTTCGCGGACCATGGGAACTACCCTGCTGCCGTAGAGTTCTACTGCTTTGAGCCGGTGGCTGATCGGCTGGGCTCCGGAGGTGAAGATGAGGTCGAACCGGCCAATCTCCATTGCGGCGACTGCCCGGGCGATCTTCTTGGCCACCGTCTCCGGGGATCCGATGTACATGGAGCCGTGCTCGATTTCCGCTTCAAAGTCTGAGCGGCGGACGGGGGGCCAGCCGCGGAGTGCTCCGATCCGATCACGGACTATTTTGTAGTGGGGCCAGAAGATCTCTTTGGCTTCGTTGTCGGTGTCGGCTATGAACCCGGGGGAGTGCATTCCTACAGGCCATGCTGTGGTGCCGAATTCTGCGGAAGCCCGCTTATAAAGCTCAATGAAGGGCGTGAACCGCTCAGGCTGACCTCCAATGATGGCGAGCATCAAAGGGAAGCTATACTTTGCTGTCCGGACCACGGACGCGGGTGTGCCTCCGACGCCGACCCAGGTCTTGAGCCCGTGTTCGGTCTTCGGATAGACATCCGCGTCAACCAGCGGCGTGCGCGTGGAGCCGTTCCATGTGACGGGTTTCTCTTTCAGGAGTTGTGCGAAGAGCTCAATCTTTTCCTCAAAGAGTTTGTCGTAGTCCTTTAGGTCATAGCCGAAAAGCGGGAACGACTCCGTGAAGGAGCCTCTGCCCAAGATGACCTCGGCACGACCATTGGAAAGTGCATCAACGGTCGCAAACCGCTGGAAGACCCTCACCGGATCGTCCGAGCTGAGCACCGTAACGCCGGATCCAAGCCGGATACGGGAGGTAACAGTCGCCATCCCGGCCAGCACAGTTTCCGGGGACGACACCGAATATTCCGGGCGGTGGTGCTCGCCAACGGTGAAGACATCAACGCCGAGCTGATCAGCGATCACGACTTCATCCACCAATTGCCGGATGGCCCGGGCGTGGCTCACTTGTATGCCTGCATCGTCCAGGGGGATATCACCGAAAGTATCCAAACCAAAGATCACGTGCTCACGGCCCTTCACTAATTGATACGTCAATTACTTAATTGACGCGTCAATCATCACCCGGTATTGTTGACATGTCAAGCGAGGGGAAAAATTGTGATGAAGCAAAGCAGCAACGGCGTCAGGCGGAGTCCAACTGCCGATGAGCTTGCTATTTGGCGTGAGTACGTGGAGACAAGTGAGGAAGTCAAGCAGGCGATGGCAGCAGGGCTCCAGGCCACCTCCGGCGTATCACCGGGGGATTACTCGGTGCTCCTGAGGCTGAGCGAAGCGGAGGGGCATCGCCTCAGGTCCTCCGCCCTGGCTGAAGGAATTGGGTGGGAGCGGAGCAGGCTCTCCCATCATTTGGGGCGCATGGAGAGTCGGGGGCTCATCTGCAGGAAAAAGTCCAGTAACGACAGTCGCGGCGCCGTGGTGGAACTGACCGACGACGGCGCACGCACTTTCCGCGCGTCGTCTGCGCCACATCTTCGGCTCGTACGCGAGCTGTTCATAGACGCGCTCAGCACCGAAGAGCTGGACACCCTTGCCGAAATCGTCAAGCGACTGCGCCGACATCTGGAAGATGTCCTGGACGTCTACGCTCCCGGAACCCCTGAGGCCTAACCTCAGAGTTAGCCACGGGAGGCACCTGCCGGCGTCGTGCATTTCCACCTGATTCAAGGCGATCTATCGAAAAACGTTGAGACCGACGCCAACAGGCGCCGGTCTCAACGGGGTATGTAGATAGGAGCGGGCTCGCGTTATGCGGTGGCGCGTCGCGCCACGTTGTAGAAGCGGATGTTCTCGTACTCTTCGAGGCCCTCGGCGCTTCCTTCGCGTCCGAGACCTGACTGCTTGACGCCTCCGAAGGGGGCGCCTGCGTTGGATGGGACGCCTTGGTTGATGCCGACGATCCCTGTCTGGAGACTGTCGGCGACATTAAGGGCGCGGTCCAGGTTCTCGGTGAAGACGTAGCCGGCGAGTCCGAATTCTGTGGCGTTGGCGCGGTCGATTACTTCGGCCTCGGAGCTGAAGCGCTGTATCGCTGCGATGGGTCCGAAAATCTCGGACTGGGCGACGTCGGAATCTTCCGTAACGCCGTCCAGGACGGTCGGGGCGAAGAAGTTGCCTACGGAATCGTATCCGTGGCCGCCGGTGAGCAGTGTGGCGCCCAGGGCAACGGCGTTCTCGGTGTAGGCCTGCATTTGAGCGACTGCACGGTCATCGATGAGTGCGCCGAGTCCCGTCTGCTGTCCGAGACCGCTTCCCACACTGACCTGGCCGAAGCGTTCGGTGAGCGCTGCTACAAAGTCATCCGCTATTCCGTCCTGCACGTAGATTCGGTTGGCTCCAATACAGGACTGGCCGCCGTTGCGGAGTTTTGCGGCAAACGTTCCATCCACTGCCCGCTGCAGATCGGCGTCGTTGAAGACGATGAGCGGAGCGTTGCCGCCAAGCTCCATTGAGCTTCGGAGAACATTCTGGGAGGCGAGCTTCAGGAGCTGACGGCCCACCGGCGTCGATCCCGTGAAGGATACCTTCCTGACTCTGGGATCGAGCAGGACGGCTTCGCTGAACGCGCCTGATTTTGAGGTCGTGATGACCTGGATCAGTTCATCAGGCACCCCCGCTTCGATGGCGAGTTGAACAGCAAAGTACGTCGTGAGCGGAGTGAGGGTCGCAGGCTTGATGACTACGGGGCATCCTGCAGCCAGGGCGGGTGCGATTTTTCGGGTTGCCATCGCTAACGGGAAATTCCATGGCGTGATCAGTACCGCCAGTCCGACGGGGGAGCGGCGTGTCAGGAGGCTCGCACCACCATCCGGCGTTTCGCGGAAGTTTCCTGCGGGACGCACAGCTTCCTCGGCGTACCAGCGAACGAAGTCGGTGCCGTATTTGACCTCGCCGCGTGCCTCTGCCAGCGGCTTGCCCATTTCGCGCGAAATCAGGTGAGCGAGATCCTCAGTGTGGGCCACGAGCTTGTCGTACCAGGCGTGCAGGACGTTGGCGCGCTGGCGCAGGGTGCTCTTGGACCACACCGCTCCAGCGTTGTCGGCCTTCGCAACAGCCTCCAGTGCGGCCTCAACATCAGCGTCGGGGACATGGGCTATGGTCTCACCTGTCGCAGGATCGTAGACTGCGATGCCCGAGCTGGGAAGCCTGATGGATTGAATGACGGCATCCGCGTGTTGGAGGTTGACGGGGTCTGCCGCAATCAGGGGAGTAGTGACGTCGGATATGAGGCTCATCGGTTCTCTCTTTAGTAGTGGCCTGCCTGAAGCCAATGTATCTACGACGAAAAGTAAATAAAAGCGAACCTTTTTGACGCGTATATGTAAGCGCTCCTTACATGTCGGTGGCGTGCAGCACTTGGGTTATCGCTTCCCTGACGGCGACAAGGGAAGCGCTGCGCTCGGACCCTGACCGAACGAGGAACTGGATGCTTCGTGATTGATCTGCCGGCAGCCAGGAACTGGGTGTCATAACACTGCCGGCTTCACGCACCACCATGTCAGGTAGGAAGGCCGCGGCGAGGCCTTGTTCAACCATGCGGAAGTGGAAAAGGAGATCCGAAGACACGTAGGCAATCACGGGTTCAATGCCTAGTTCACGGCATACGCGCATTGCCCATCGTGACGAGGCCGTATGCGGCGGCTCTGCTGCCCAACGTAGCTCCTTTAGATCGTCAAAGTCAGCGAACTCCAGGCCATGGGGAAGATAGCCGCGGATGGGGTCCTGGCCGATCACGGTGGTGTGCACTCCTCCGGGCGGCGCCACTGTTGTTCCAGGAAACGCATCGCTGACCACGGCATCGACCTGCCGCGAGACCAACTGGACGACTGCCTGCTCGGGATCCTCGCGTCGCAACCTGACGTCGAGTCCGGGATAATTTCGGGCCAACTCCGCCAACGCAAAAGGCATCACGCTCCGGCTGATGGTGCTGAATGCCGCTATGGTCACAATCCCTTGAGGCCGCTCATGGGAGGTCGCAAGATCAGCCTCAGCGCGTTCCATCGCGGCCAATATTGCCTCCGTGTTGTGCACTAGTTCCTCGCCTGCCGGGGTGAGGCGGACGTTTCGCCCCACCCTTTCGAGAAGGACCACGCCCGTTTCCTTTTCCAACAAGCCGAGCTGCTGCGAGATGGCGGAGTGGCTGTAGGAAAGTTCGCGGGCGGCGGCACTCATGCTGCCGTGCAGCTTGACTTCCCTGAGGAGGGTGAGGCGATGGAGGTCGAGCATGCTGGTACCTGCCTGATTGCTGTCGGATGAGTTCAACGGCGCGCAGTCCCAGCGGCGTGACTGGGTGTGCTTCCCTCCAATCAAACCAGTTGGGGCGACATCCGAGGATACGGGTAGATGCGGCAGATCGAGATGCCGGTGTGCATGTGCCCCATGGGAATCGGGAACACCGCGGTGGACATTGGTTCGTTGTGTGGATGGATCCAGGTAGTGCCGCCTGCTGTCTCATCCCCGTTAAGTAAACGTCCGGATCGGGCATCAGCCACCCCGGATATTTCCTGCACGGATTCCATGCCGATGTTCGATTCTCCGTCGATCGCGGTGAAAGCTATTTTGAATCCGCGGCCGATCGCCGCGAACTCATCGGATCCCAGCTGGCGGATGATCCCATAAGCGCATGTGCCGATAGGGTCGGTTCCGATGGGAGTCATCCGCGTTACGGTCATTCGAACAGTCGAAAAGACGAGGTCGATCTGCGGCTGCTGATCTGTGAGGAAGAACCCGCGATGTTGGCCAGTGGAGTACGCGGTGTCGCTAAGAAGAGGATCGGCGCGGGCGAGGAGATCGTAGGCGTCAGCCAGTGCTTGGAGGTCCTCGGCACTGCCGGAATCAACGCCGAATGGCGAAACGCCGAGGGCGCCGAATTCGCCGATCGCTTCAAAGATGTGCCCGACTCCCGTAACGTCGCGCCGCATTTCCGGGATGAACAATCCCTTGGACGCATCAAGGAAGTTGCCGAAGATTGTCCGGCTGTCCCCGAAATAGAGATCGGGTGCCAGCAGATCGATGGAGGGTGCGCACGCCTTCCAGATGTCGGCGACGTGGGGGAGCGGCCCACCACTTGGATAGATGCCGGGGCGCTGTCCTCCAGCAACAGCGAAACCCGGAAGGTCGACGTCGATATCGCTGTCCAACCACGCGTTCACAAATAGGGGAAGTGCCGAGTGCTGCCGGCCGGCATGTGCCACCCGTTCGATGTGGGTTGCGATTCCGTACGCCATGAACGCCTCGTCAGAGCGGTCTGGGGAGGGGAGTAGTTCCGGCCACATGGCGATATTGGCGCCCAGTGCTTCTTGTGGCCGGCTCGCCAGGGCATCAACTACAGGCTGTGGTACTGGTTTGGCGAATGCAGCATTGGCTGGATGGGAATGATCCCGCGAAGCTCCAAGAAGGCCGACCTCGTTCTCCACCTGCACCATGAGGACGGTTCTCTGCTCGCCGTCGATCATCTCGATATGCCGCATCAGTGCGGCAAACGCCGTGGCATCCAATGGCTCCTCTGTGAAGGGAGAAAGGGTGTCAGTGAGACGCCCATCCTCCAGAACGCATCGCGTAAAGCGCGTCCAGTCCCTCTTTACCCAGGCAGGAGCATAGGTGGAGGCCCCATTCTTCCAAGCCCCGAACCAGAGGATGATCAAACGCAATCCAACACTGCGGGCCGACTCAATCAAGTGTGTAACTTGGGCCAGTTCAAAGGTGCCTTCAGTGGGCTCGACGGTCTCCCACGACACCGGTGCCAGGACTGTATTCGCGCCAACCGTGAGGGCTGACTCCAGTCCATTCCGGAACGCTTCAGGGGACGAACTGGACGAGTTATGCAGTTCGACGCCTCGGACCAGAATGGGCGAGCCATCGACGATGAGTCGTGCCCGTCCAGTTGATCTTTCGAGCGTGGGAACATGCGTCGAATTCAACTTCATTTCGAGAAGTACTTCGGTTGACACGATTTGGACCTCCATTGGTTAAAATGTGGCAAGTGCACGGTTTTAGAGTAGCAGGATATAGGAACTTTTCTCAAAATGTAGCGCATGCACTGTTTTTGAGCTAACGTCTTCCTTGTCGGACCTTCGTCCCATGCAAAGGAGCATCCCCAATGGCAATAACTTCCTCAGCCCCAGGCCAGTCTCAGGACGCCGTGCCGGCCCCACGACTAGGGCGTCTCGGGCCACTTCTCTTCCTGGCGCATGCTGGCTGGATGCTACCGTTCAGTGCTGCTGGCGCCCTTATCCCCGCCCTGATGGCCCAGATTGATCCCGATCAAAAGGTCGCACTCTATGCCACGCTGGCAGCGGCCGGCTCGATCGCCAGCATGATAGCGACCATCGTTTTCGGTGCCTTGTCCGATCGGACACGTAGCCGTTTCGGACGGCGAAATCCCTGGATTGCAAGCGGTGGAATCGTGCTCGGCCTTGCCGCCACGATGATGTCGTTCACGAGCGAGTTTGCCATCCTGGTCGTTCTCTGGGTTGTTCTCCAGATCGGGCTTGCTGTCGTCCTTGCTCCGCTGTTCGCGGTGCTGCCCGAACGAGTGAGCGCCAAGAACCTTGGAAAGGCCTCCACCCTCATCGGACTCGGTCAGCTGCTGGCGCAGAGCCTGGGCGCGATCGTTGGTGGCGCTTACATCACGATGCCGAGGGAGGGACTCCGTTGGCTGCCGTGGCTCATAGCGGTGGCAATGATCATCTTTGTCCTCCTTTCGCGTGAGAAGGACAACCGCGACGTCGCACGCGAACCCCTGTCTATTGGCGCACTGTTGCGCGGCTTCGTTCCGCCAAGGGACAGGGATTTCCTGCTCGCCCTTATCGGCCGCTTCCTCCTTCTCCTGTCGTTCATGATGGTCTTGCTGTACCAGCTCTTCGTCCTCACGGACTACATCGGACTGGATATTGCTGAGGCGGGCGGCGTGATCGGGACCGGCGGAGTGATCATGGCCATCTCTTCAGGAATCGCCACGCTGATCTCGGGCCCGCTCTCGGATAGGATCAAGCGGCGCAAACCAATCGTGATCGTCGCTTCGTTGGTTTTTGCCGCCGCCGAACTTCCACTTGTCTTTGCCGCCGACCTTAGTGCCTTCTACCTGTTCCTCGCTGTCGGTGGTTTCGCCTACGGAATGTATATCGCCGTTGACCAAGCGCTGCTTGCTGAAGTTCTCCCGGACGCAGAGAACCAAGGCAAGGACATGGGCATCCTGAACATTGCCAATACTGGACCCCAGATCATTGCCCCTATCGTGGCCGGGATAGTCGTATCGATTGCAGGATTCCAACTGGTGTTCGGGATGGCGGTTGCGCTAGCGGTTCTGGCAGCGGTGGTACTGGTTCCGATTCGCCGCGTCCGATGACGGTAGACGGGGGGTCTGCCACCTGGTTGACCCCCCGGTCCGCGTAGCATTGCCACGTGACTACTTCCGCTACGCCAACCCCCAGAAGAGCTACGCGAGGCACCTACGCGAAAACGGAAGCCCGCCGGCGGCAAATCATCGAAGCCGCCACCGTCGAGTTCGCCACCCGCGGTTACGCGGGTGGCTCTCTCCGGGAAATCGCAAAGGCCCTTTCGTTAAGCTTCACAGGCTTGATGCACCATTTTCCGAGCAAGGAACTGCTCCTCGAGGCCGTGCTTGAGCACGCGGACCAGTTAGCTGCCAGCGAGTTCGAACGCCGTCGACTTGCCGACGGTCTCCTCGAGGCGATCCTTTGGCTGGCGGAATATAACCTCGGGCATCCCCAGCTGCTCCGCCTCCTGGCCGTCCTCAGTGCGGAAGCATCGTCGCCGGGACACCCTGCGCACGGATGGTTCACAACCCGATATGCGAACCTCCGGCAGGCCTTCACGGCGCACATTCGCGAGGATCAGGCTAAAGGACTCATCGATACAAGCTGTAATGCTGAGCTCGCCGCTGCCTCCATCGTGGCCAGCTGGGACGGGACCCAGCTTCAGTGGCTCATCGATCCAGACTTTGACATGATGCCCGCCTTTAGCCACTCAATCCGGACCGCGCTGCGCGGCATGGCGTAAAGCCCATCACAAGGTATTCCCGGATTGGTCAGCCAGTGGTTCCGGTGTCATCATGAGCCGAGCCGACGGGCTTGGACTCCGGGGATCCGCGTTGGCGAAGGTAAATCGACAGGACCACCATGGATCCGACCGCAAGGAACTCCGACTGCCAGTTCTGCAGGGTACGGTTCCAAAAGTCAGGCGACACCAGGTATTCGGCCCATGAAAGGGGCTCTTGGAAGTTGCGCAGTTGCTCTTCATTGAAGGCGATGTGACCTGCGATGGACTGGACCAGCCACGACAGGATAAAAATCAATCCCATGGTTCCAGCAAGTGAATTTGAGAAAACGGTGAGACGCCAACCTTTGGCCTTGGCCCATGCGGGGGACTTGGCATTGGCATGCTCGCCAACGAGTTGTTCTTCGTCGGATTCCAGGCCGGGTTTGTCCAGCTCTTTTGATTCCGGCGAGCCCTTCTGAAGCAGCCAGATGGTGGCTGTGATGTAAAGGAGAAACTGCAGGTACTCCGACTGCCAGTTTTCTGACACGTCAACGGCGAAGCTGGAAGAAGTGATGTATTGGGTGAAACTGATTTCATCAAGGCCGGCAGTGAGTTGACCTTCGTTGAAGACGGCTTGTCCAGTAATGGCTTGACCCGCCAAGGCCAGGATGAAGATCAGACCGAAAAATAGACTCAGTCCGTTGTTCCTCAAAGCTGTTCTCACGTCGCCCCCTATCCGTGAACCAGTCCAACGGCGGCCATATAGGCAAGCCCGCCGAAGATGAGAATGAGATAGAGAGTAAAGACCACACGCATTGCTATCTGCCTCCTACTTCACAGGAATAGGGGGTTTCCTCCCTCGGCGTGCATCCGGCAGCAGTCACACGCCAAGTTGAGCCGGAAACAGCGACGAATACCGCATCTCCCTCGAACTCCACCAATGCTTCCCGGCCATAGGCTTCGGTTTTGACCACGTGACCGGGGACTCGAAGATGTACGGACGCCAAGTGGGACTGGCAGTCGCCGCCATCCTTCTCTTCTGACTTTTCCCGGATCGTTGGCTGGAGCAAATCGCATGCAGCAGCCCAGTTCGAGGCATCCACGGCACGATGGAAATCCTCGGCGACTTTGGTTGCACCGGCAGTGTCGACGGCGCAGCCTGTTGCAGTCAGAAGGAGAAGGGTGGCGGCAGTGGCGGGGAATATTCTGCGCATGGGGCCCAGCTTAAGAGACTGGGCCAGCCAACCGTAGCTTCGACATCCGCCCATGCGTTCCTCCCCGCCACCGACACTAAGTAACCTGATGATCTGGTATGGCTTCAGTGTAAACCAAGGGACTGCTTAGCTACTCGTGGTGAAGGAACTCCACTTCTGCGAGGTTGGTGTTGCCACCGTGTTCATCGAGCACCCTGACCTGGGCGTAGTCGACCCGCTGGGGAAGGGTGAAGGCGTACCAGTCGGCTGCGGACATTCCAGTAATCGTCAGGAATGTCTGCCATGTAGCCCCGCCATCGTTGGACCCCTGGACAACAGTTCCATTTCCGCGGGCCACAAAGCCGGCTCGCGGGTACACTCGGACGATGTCGGCGGTAATGCGCGTCGCATCGGTGGGCTTTACCGTCACCCAGCCATTCGCCGTCGTGGTGTCCGTGTACGTGGCGGTGTTGTGGTCAAACATCTTCCAGGCGTTCTCTTGCGTTGTACCTGTTCCGGGCCATGCCCGGGTGGAGGCGTTCACCCAGCCTTGAACCACCGGAACCCGTTGTATCGCGGTGTTCCACAGGGCAAGCCGGCTGTTATCGGTGGTGGCTGTGAGTGTTGTCCCGGTCTTACCAGAGGCGGTCTGATAGTCCACGGTGAACTGCACGTCACGGCCGTATCCGACGTCGTTGGGCAGCTGGGCGGCGGCTGTCCAGTTGATCCCGTCGGCAGATGTGGCGATCGCAGCTTGTCCCTCGACGACGACCTTCAGTTCGGACAGTGGCTCATTTGCGACGGCGTTGAACGTCACCGTGTCACCGTTGGTCGCCAGGCTCCTGTCCGGGTTGGAGGTGGAGATGGACAGGGAGGAAACAGCCATTGCCATCTCGTGCCGTTCCCCTTGGATATGGAACTCGCTGAAGGACGAGATGCCGGGATACGCGGGATCAGTAGCAACGCCCGGGTGATCCACCTGGACTTTGAAGTAGCGGAACGTCTGCCCCGCGACATCGGCGCGCACGGGGATGGTTTCCATCGCGAACCCACTGGCCGTTGTGTCGGTGGTTTCACGTTCGGTCAACAGGGTCCATGTTCGTCCGTCCCGGGAGCCGTAGACGTTTGCGCCTTGGGAACGATTGGCGAAGTTGTACCGGGCCTGGAGGCCGAACGATTTCGCTGAAACCTGGAAGCCTTGTCCGAAGTCGACGGTGAACGGTGAGCGTAGGTCTCCAGTGGTGGTGTCGAAGCTTCCGTCCAACAGGTTTCTGGGCTGAACGGTTGCCGGGTCGGTGGTGACGAGTCCGCGGTAGTCGATGGATCCGTCGCTCGCCAGCCGGGGTGTGAGGAGTTTGAGTGCCTTGACCGCGTCCTGGAGACGAACGAGCTGATCGAGGAAGCCGGCGTCGTCGGCCGCGTCCATGGCGGAGCGGACCTCGGCCCGAACCTTTTCAAAGGCCGAAAAGGACGGCGTTTCATAAACGGCATTCGGATCGAAACCCGCTAACGCGGTGTCGACGGCGGCCTGCCGGTTCGCTGCAATGATCACTTTTGCCGGACGCGTGGCCACGGACGTTCCGTCATCTGCAGTGACCTGGAACGTGTGTACGCCAACTGCTGTGGTTGGTGCGGCCCATGTGAGTTGGCCTGTGGCGGGATCCAGCCGCGCGCCCGACGGCAGACCTACGGCGGAGTATTGGAGTGCATCGCCACCGGCGTCTGTTGCAGCGAGCGAGCGTGAGAGTTCTGCTCCCGCCAGGCCGATGAGCGCTGTTGTGGTGTCCTGGGGAAACTGCGGAACAGTCAGTTGCGTCTTGGCCTCGAGGTTCACATAGTCAAAGTCGACTTGTGTATCAACCCCCGGGCTCATAACCGTGAAGTAGGCCAGGTTTTCGCCACCAAGGCTCACGCCCGTTAACTTCTCGGCGTCAACGTCATAGGTTACGTAACGCCACTGACCGTGGGTATCTGGAAGAGGGACGGATAACCGGTTTGCCGGGTCCTTCCCGATGGCCAGGGTCGCCGGCCCGTTGGTTCGGAACTGGACACCCACGGGGCTGTATCCGCTTCGGCTCACGTACATAAGGGTTCGCACCGCGATCGTGCGGCCGTTGCCTGTCGCGTTGACCTGAACAAAAGTTCGTCCGTCTTCGCTCACGACCTTAAGCTTCTTACCATCCGTTGCCGAGCTGCGCGTCTCCATCTGTACCTTGGCATCCGTGGCTACGGGCCGGGCCTGACCGGCAACTGAGGGCGGCAGGGACAGCCAGAACTCCGGGCTGTAATCGGGGTTACTTTCCCAGGAGTTGTAGGCGCCGACGCCCCAGAAGAACTTTGGCCCGTCCGCCTTGGCGTGCAGCTCGGCGACATAGGGCGCCTCACGTTCAACATCCACGCCAAGCTGGTACTTGTAGACGTTGTAGAGCTCATCAATGGGGTTGTACATGCGACCGCGATATGCCTCCGAGACTCGGCCCGGTCCGCCGGTGGTATCGATCCATGGAGTGTCGTAGCCGAGCATGTAACCAGTGAAAGCGTTCGCGGCCATGAGCAGGCGGTTACCAAGGAATTTGTAGGGCGAGACGGCATTGGGAGCGTTGGAGACTGTGCCGGCGGACGGATCCACTTTTGTGCCCTGGATTGTCAGGAACCGCGCGATTGCCCCTGTGGTGTTGATGCCGTCCCAGGCGTGGGCTTGGTCGCGGCCCATCTCCTGGTGCTGAACGAAGGAATAGCCATAGGGGTTCAGGGGATCGTCGGCCGATATGAGGGGGAACTGGGCTGCGATGGAGCCGTTCTGCTCCGGACGGGACGTGGAAGCGTTGACCGTGTACCACTCGACAGCCTCGGAATAGCGGTCACGGTTCCCAGTGAAGATGTATCCCGCGATGGAACCGACCAAGGGATAGGTGTGTTGGTTCAGGTAGCGCCAGTTCGTGTGCAGGAAAGTTTCCGTCATCGGCACGATGAGATTGCTGCTGAGTTTGCTCGTGTCCTGGTCATGCCAGCCCAGGTCGTAGGCCGTGTAGCCGTCCGGAACACTGGTGGATCGGAAAATTTCGGCTGCCGCGACAAGCCTGTACAGCGGAACGCCGGAGTGGATGTGCGCATCCGGATAGTAGACGTACTTCGAGGGGTCCATATTGCTCCACGTGCGGATAATCCGCATACCGTTTTCCCGGTACACCGGATCTCCGGTAATGACGTAGAGGGTGGCCTGCGTGTAGGCCCCGAACGCGTCCCGGATGAGTTTGCTCTGCACCCCTTGGGAGTTGAAGGCAGTGGTGCCCGGCTGGTCAATGATGCTGCTGGAATTTGAGGAGCGGAAGTCCCTCGCTGCAAATGACGTCTCCGCCATGGCAGCGTAGTAGCTCTTCCACGGTTCCGTGCCCGCCTTAACCATGGAGCGGGCGTTGCGAAGGCTATCGGCGCTCACGCCAATCCCAGGGTGGACGAAGCCGCTCGCGTCCACGCTTTCGGTAATGGTCACCTCCTGCCCGGAATCCGCAATGGCCGGGGCCGCGCTGCCAAAGACGGGGATGCCTCCGGCCGGCGCAATGAGGGCGACGGCGGCGCCAAGCGCAAGCACGCGGGCCCACCGCCTTACAGTTTGAGGATGCTTCATCGGTCCTCCTGGATCGATAAGTAATGAGAGTGATGTGGTGCAGTTCTGGCGTGGACATTTCGCCTGCCGCTTTGGGTAGGCCCAGGACACGAAAGGGCCAGGCGGGGTATTCGCAGACGAGCCGAATTGCGTGTGGCTCGGGACATCGGGCGGATCGGAAAGGTCTTCACCACCGTTCCGGCGGCAGTCAGCCTGCCGCAACGGGTCGAATGTCGGCAAGCTTAGCTGGGGAGAGTCATTCAGGCAATCGTTTTCCTAAAGCTGCACTGATGGCATCCCGGAGATCCCCGAGTCGCCTTTACGCCGACTACGGGCAGCCTCTTGACAGCCCGTGATTCACGCCGCAGGATAGGGGATAACGTTTTCCTCGCTATCCCTTCCAACCCTTCGCCAGTACGGAAACATGCCACGGTGGCATCGTCTCCCATCACCGTGAGTCCCACCTTCTAGAGTCAAGGGAGTGTGCCATGCAACAGCGCATGACCGCCCACAACGAGAACACCGCGGATTATGCGGTCTCTGTTCCTAAAGCACGCGCCAAGCTTTCACGAAAACACCGCAGCCGGGGTTCCGGCGTCTTACTGCTTCTGGCGGCGCCGGGAATCGCCTGGTTCCTGATTTTTGCCTATGCTCCCATGGCTGGACTAATCGTTGCCTTCAAGAATTTCGATGTCAGCAAAGGGATTTTCAACAGTCCGTGGAGCGGACTGGATAATTTCAAGTACTTCATCGAAAGCGGTGATGCTCCCGCCATTGTGCTGAACACTCTTGTCCTCAATGTTCTCTTCCTCGCGGCAACCTTGGGAGCTGGCCTCGCCCTGGCCATCATGCTCAATGAACTGCGCGCCCGGTTGTTCAAGAAGTTCATGCAGTCTGCGATCTTTTTTCCTTACTTCGTGTCCCCGATAGTGATCAGCATCATCCTTCAGGTCATACTTGCCGGCGCAGGCGGCCACGGGGGAGCAGTCAATGACGCGCTGGGATTGTTCAACCTTCCTCAGATCAGTTGGTACACAGAACCAGGTCCCTGGCCTTGGATCCTTACCATCGTGAAAGTCTGGCAGCTGGGTGGCTACATGTCGGTCATTTTCCTGGCAGCGATTACTTCTATTCCCGAGGACGTTTACGAGGCGGCAATGCTCGACGGCGCCACCCGGGCGCGGATGGCATTGTCCATTACGATGCCACTTCTGAAGCCGACGGCCGCGATCCTGATCGTGCTCGGCGTCGGCAGGATCTTCTACGGAGACTTCGGCACCATCTTTGCCATCATCGGCGACAACGGCACACTGTTCTCCACCACGGACGTGATCGACACCTACGTTTTCCGTTCCCTCAGGACCATCGGTGACTTCGGTACCACCGCCGCGATCGGCCTCTTCCAGTCCGTAGTCGGATTCATCCTCGTTACAGCGGCAGTGCTCATCCAACGCCGCTACTCGAAAGAAAGCAGCATCCTGTGAGCACCTCCACAACGCCCGCCGTGACAGCAGATGACAATCCTTCAGAGGCCAGCGTAAGCGCACCCAAAGGGTCGTTCTCCCGGGCAGCAAAACCGACCACGGTTTCGCATGGCAAAGGACCCAAAAAGACCAGGCTTGAGCCCTTCACGGCAGTCAGTTATGTGGGTGTTACAGTCTTTGGCCTCTTTGCCCTGATTCCGTTGTGGATGATCGTGGCAGGCTCTTTGACGGAAGAGTCCACTCTTGCCCGCAGCGGCTACAGCTTCTTTCCCGAACCATTCTCGTTGGATGCGTACGTTGCCATTTTCAGCGGTACGGCCCTCTTCCAAGGCTATGCGGCCACGTTGTTCATCACTGTGGTTGGCACCGCGCTTTCGCTGTGCGCCACGGCGTCGTTGTCCTGGGTCATTGCGCGCCGGATGCCCCGGATCAGCAGGCCGCTGACGGTCTTCGCCTACCTTCCCATGCTCTTCTCGGGTGGTCTGGTGCCCCTGTATCTGCTGGTAACGCAGGTGCTGCAGCTCCAGAACAGCTGGTTCGCCGTCATTCTCCCGCACATGATGGCCCCCTTCCTTGTCTTCGTAGCCGTCAGCTTCTTTCGCCAGCTCCCCGAAGAAATCCTTGATTCCGCAAAGGTAGATGGCGCGGGCGAACTGAGGGTCTTTTTTGAGATCGTACTTCCGCTGTCCAAACCCATCCTGGCCGTCATTGGCCTGTTCTATGCCGTGTCCTACTGGAATGAATGGTTCACAGCCATGCTCTTCATCTCGGATCCGGAGAAGTACCCCCTGCAGCTGATGCTGCAGAACCTCATCGCCAACGTCACCAACGCCGCGATGCTGCCCGGATCCGGCTCAGTGGCCCCTATCTACCAGCTCCGCCTGGCCCTGACCGTCGTAACCATCGGCCCCATCCTCCTGGCATACCCCTTCGCGCAGCGCTACTTTGTCAAAGGCCTCACGCTTGGCGCCACCAAAGGCTAGTCGCTCCGCAAACACCAGATCTTCGTTCCAGTCTCCAGCCCCAAAAACTCTTTAGCCCCACAAAGTGTCTGGCCCACGATGCCAGCGTACAAAGGAGTGCAGCACATGATCCCCAACTCATCAGTTTCCCGGCGCGGTTTCCTTGGTCTGGCCGGTGGACTTGGAGCAGCGGCAGCGCTTGCCGGCTGCGGTACATCAGGATCGTCCTCCACGGGCGGCGCCGTCACAGGCACCTCGGTGGCAGTCCTGCCCAGCACTGCTCCGGCCACGTGGAATGCCGTCCTGGCAAAGGTGAACAGCAAGCTCAAAAGTGATCTCGGCTTCGACTTGGACGCGCAGTTCATTAACTGGTCCAACTACCAGCAGCAGTCCCTGCTTAAGTTCACGGCGGGAGAGAAATTCGATTCAGCCCTGCAGGCGCTCTGGCTGAACATGGCGCAACTACAGCAGAGCGGGTCCCTGGCAGACCTCACCAACGAGGTGGCCAAGTACAAGAACCTCAGTGCAACACTGCCCAAGAAACTGTTGGAGTCCAACAGCTGGGACGGGAAGCTCTGGGGGATCCCGCAGGTCAACAGTGCGGCACGCGTCCAGCACTTCGTCATTCGCCAGGACATTGCCGACTCCGTTGGCTTCTCCACGATTGCAGACTTTGACCAGCTCGAGAAGTTCTTCTATGCCGTGAAGCAGAAAAACGACGGCACGGTGGCTTACGGGGCTGCCTCCAACAGTGGCTACCTTCACGCACTGCCCGTTCCCACCGGAATGTTCAATGCCTCCTCATGGGAAAACCCGGACACCATCGCCCGCGCCTTCAGCGGAAAGGGTATGTTCTTCCTGCTCGCCAAGGACGCGGCCAAGACGGGGTCCTCAGCGCCCAAGGCCTTTTGGGACGACGAAGGCATCGTGGATACCCTGCACCGGATCCGCAAGTACTACAACGACGGAATCATCAACGCCGATGCGCTGAACACCGATGCAGCAACCCTGAAGAGCCAATGGATCGCCGGTAAGTACGCAGCTGGCTGGGCCATGACCGATGGCACCGCGAGCAACTCACTCAGCACCCTGCAAAAGGCCGTTCCCAAGGCAGCGTTGGCCAATATCATGCCCCTCACAGGTGGCTTGTCCGCAAAACCGAACCAAACATTCCAGGCCGACAATCTCGTCGTGGTCAATTCCAAGGGCGGCAATCTGGACCGGACCATGCAGCTTCAGGACTGGCTCTCCATCAAGGAAAACCATGACCTCATCACGTATGGGATTGAAGGCACTGACTGGGAACCTGCAGACGGCAACAAATTCAAGCCCCTGAACGACTACGCGTTTCCGGGTTATGCGCTGTCCTGGCGGTCCAGCCTGGAGAGGAAATCGATGTCCATCAGTCCCACGGAAGAGAAGATCTTCGATTGGGCACAGAACTTCGACAACTTCACTCTTGACCCCTTTGCTTCCTTCATCCCGGACACCACACCTGTGAAACAGCAGGTGGCGGCGATGTCCAACGTCATCACGCAGTTCGCCAACCCACTCTTCTACGGTGTGGTGGATGTAGACGATCAATTGGACAAGCTGAAAAAAGCAGCCGACGGTGCCGGTGTCGCGAAATTGCAGGAAGAGATGGAAAAGCAAGCCAACGCCCATCTCAAAAAGCAAGCCTGACCCTGCCTGAATAACTGACAAAGAGAAAGGTTCCTGATGCTGTCATACCGGTTGGCGCTGCCCGAGTCACCGGCCACTGCCGTCGTCATCGCCATCCACGGCCTGATGGAATCTGCAGAGTGCCTCGAAGCTGCCCGTCCGCACTGGATTTCCCAGCAATGGGCAGTCCTGACAATGGATCTTCGCGGGCACGGCAGTTCGCCCCGCTGGTCAGAACAGGAGCTTCGGGAACACCCTGGGGATGTCATGGTCAGGGATGTCCTGGACCTCCTCGAGTTGGAGGAACTGCAGGACGTGGCACAGCTCCCGGCTCTTTACTATGGGCACTCTGCCGGCGGTGGCGTGGCAGCCGCCGTTGCCGCCAGCGCATTGAAAAGGCCACCTGCCGGATTTCGCCCGGCGGGTGTCCTCCTCGAGGATCCATTCTGGCGGCTACCAGTGACGACGCTGCAGGACCGTGATGTTGCAGAAGCCGCCTACGCTCACCTCGTTGACGTTCAATCCCGCACGCCGGAAGAACGTGTGCAGATGAGGAGACGCGAGTGGCCCAACTGGAGCGAGGCCGAGATTCAGCGCAGTTGCAAGGCGCAGGAGGATTGCGACACAAACCTCGTGCGCAACGGCAACGTCATTCCGAGCACGCCATGGCCGGAGTTGCTCGCATCATTCACGGCATCGGGCGTTCCTACGCTGATTATCACTGGCACCGTCAGAACCGGGATCACGCCGCAGCACCAGCAGATCGCCCGAACCGCAGGCGCCGCGATTGAGGTATTCGACGGCGCGTCCCACTTCATCCGGCGCGATATGGAACACAGATTCATGGACACCGCAACCGGCTTTTTTGCTCGCGCCCTGACGAATATGACCCCTCAAACACAAAAGCCCGTCGCCATGGCAGTCATGGCACCGCCTGAACTCTTCTCCAAGCTCTTCTCGACTGCCGCGATGAGCACGTTGGACCGGTTGGTGGACCTTCGTGGACCGGTTTTCAAAGACTTCTCGACGCCGGGCGCCCAGGCAGCACTTGCCGACGTCGAAGTCCTCATTACCGGCTGGGGATGCCCGAAAATCGATGGGGACGTCCTTTCCGCAGCCCCCAAGCTGCGTGCCATCATCCATGCCGGTGGGGTCATCGCGGGAAACATAGGGCCGATTCCCGCAGGCAGGAGAATTGTGGGTTCCAATGCTGGTGAGGCGAATGGACGTCCCGTCGCCGAGTACACGCTGGCCATGATCCTGCTCGCCAACAAACAAGCCTTCGAAAGCGCCCGCATGTACGCGGAGCGCCGTTCGCCGATAGACCGTGAACAGGAATTTCCCCGGGCGGGAAACTACCAGAAAACCGTGGGTCTGGTGGGAGCTTCCCGCATCGGCCGCCAGGTTGCCAAGCTGCTGCGGCCGTTCGATCTCGACGTAGTGATTCATGACCCCTATCTGGACGAGGCAGAAGCAGCCGCCCTGGGGGTGACACTGCTTCCACTGCAGGAGCTGATGACCCGGAGCGACATTGTGTCCCTCCACGTCCCCGTCACGTCGGAAACCACAGCCATGATCGGGGCGTCCGAACTGGCGTCAATGAAGGATGGCGCCACGCTCATTAATACGGCGAGAGGCGAGGTCCTGGACCAGGCAGCCCTCGAAAAAGAGCTGGCCAGCGGACGGATCAACGCGATCCTCGATGTGGCAGTGCCGGACGTGCTGCCCCCGGACCATCCTTTTTACGAGCTGCCCAACGTCATGCTCACACCCCACATCGCTGGTTCCATGGGCACCGAACTACTCCGCATGGGGGACCACGTGGTGGCCGAAATGGAACGGTACGTCAACGGCGAGCCGTTCGCCCACCCCGAAGAGCTTTCCTAGCATGGAGAAAATAGTGACCGTCATCAGCAACCCTGTCCTGCCGGGGTTCTCGCCAGATCCGTCCCTTATCCGTGCAGGTGAGTGGTTCTACCTGGCCAACAGCTCCTTCGAGTGGTACCCAATTGTCCCGATCCACCGCTCCCGGGACCTGAAAACCTGGGAGTTTGCCGGCTCGTTCAGCGGCCCGGACGCAGTTCTGGAACTCAGGGGACTAGGGGATTCGGCAGGTGTCTGGGCGCCGTCGTTGAGTTGGTCTGATGGCCTTTTTTGGCTGGTCTTTACCGTGGTCCGGAGTTTCGGCGGACCACACAAAGACATGGACACCTACATCACACGTGCGGCCGACGTCGCCGGTCCCTGGTCGGCCCCTGCCCGTGTGACCACCACGGGTTTTGATCCATCCATCTTTCATCACGAGGGCCGCCACTGGCTATTGAACATGGAATGGGACCACAGGCCAACCGGGCGCGGAGGTTTCGCCGGCATCGACCTCCAGGAGCTGAACGCAACCGGGACAGCGACCATTGGCGAGCCTCGCATCATTCATCGTCGTGCCGAGCTCATCGAGGGACCCAATCTCTACTTCTTCAAGGACCGCTTCTACCTCATGCTCGCCGAGGGCGGAACGGGTCAGAACCATGGCATCGCCATGATGCGTTCCGGTTCTCTTTTCGGCCCTTATGAACCGGATCCGCACGGTCCGGTGCTGACCTCCCGCGACGATCCCACCCACATGCTGCAAAAGGCCGGGCACGGTGAAATCGCCGTCGCTGAGGATGGGACCCTTTTCCTGGCACATTTGGCTAGCCGGTGGGCTGAAAAGGACGGCAAGCAATATTCCATCCTTGGACGCGAGACGTGCATTCAGCGAATGCGGTTTACTGACGACGGCTGGTTGCGCCTGGAGCAGGATGGCTGGCATCCGTCCCTGACGGTTGAAGGTCCAAAACCAACGCTCGACGCCGCCGCTCCGGTTTCGACGTCGGTGCCGGCCGCTCGGGCTGCTGATACCGGCACCGTTGGCGGGTTCGCCACAGAAGCGATGACCAATGATGGCCACCTGACTCTGGGTTGGCCCTGGAGTTCCCTGAGGCATCCCGTCTCATCACAGTGGGCCAGCCTTTCGGAACGGCCTGGATGGCTTCGCCTCAAGGGCCGATACAGCACGGACTCGGTCCTGGAGCAGTCACTGGTGGCGCGCCGCTTGACCAGCGGCAGCCTGAGGGCGGGGGTGACAGTTGAAGCGCAACCAACCAATTTCACTCAAAGCGCCGGACTCATTTTCTACTACAACACCTCAAGTTACTTCTACCTCAGGACGACCGTAAGGGAAGCCGGGGGAGAACTGCTTGACTGCGACGCACCAACTGAGCAGATTCTCGAAGTGTTCGAGAAAGACCCGTATAAGGGCCTGCATTCCTTCGGGTCCGTTGTGGTGGAATCGAGCTTTCCCCTCCGTTTGGAAGCCACTCTTGACGGCGGACGTTTGCAATTCTTCTGGTCCGACCTGGGTAAACCGCTTCAACGGATTGGGCCCGAACTCAATGCCCTCCAATTGTCCGATGATCATGGAGACACATTGCGGTTCACGGGGGCCTTCGTCGGCGTCGCCGCACAGGACCTGCGCGAGCGGCGCTTTACTGCCGACTTCACGGACTTTCAGTTCCAGCCACTGGCAGGGCAGTCAGTCCTATGAGCGAGAGCCCTAATAAGCAGACCCCCACGCATCAGAAACCTCCGGTCCTCGGGGATGTCGCGAAGGCGGCCGGCGTTTCCGTTCCAACGGTTTCCCGTGTCTTGACGAGCAGCAAGTACGTTGCCCCCAGCCTCCGGACCCGTGTATTGAAAGCAGTCAACGACCTCGGCTATCGTCCCAACGTGGCCGCTCGAGCCACAAGGTCCGGAAAGCGTTCCATGGTGGCGGTTCTGACGGGCGCTACCTCCAATTATGGATACGCCCAAACCATTGAAGGCATTGAGAGAGCTGCGCGCCAGGCGGGCATGTCCGTCATCATCGCGGTAGTGGAATCCGACGCCGAAGAAGCAGTCAACGCCGCAATCGACCTCGTCCTCTCCCAACCCGTGGCCGGCGTAGTGATCCTGGAATTCGATCGCCCCGGACTTGCTGCCGTCAGGGTCTTTCCGCGCTCCATTCCCATGGTGGTGGCCGGCGGAGGAACAGGGCGTTCCACCAGAACCACCAGTGCTCTGCTCGATGAACATGGTGCCGGGAAGGATGCTACCGACCACCTTCTTTCGCTGGGGCATCGGACAGTGCACCATATAGCAGTTCCCACCATGGGGAAGCAGTCCGGCCGAACAGAGGGTTGGAAGGCAGCTTTGACAGCAGCGGGGATTCCTCTTCCCCGGATCCTGCACGCTACCTGGGAGCCTTCCAGCGGCTACAGCGTGGGCCGGAAGCTCGCCGCCCAAAGTGGTGTTACGGCTGTGTTCTGCGGGAACGATGATGTGGCGATTGGCGTCATCAAGGCATTCGTGGAATCCGGCAGGCGCATTCCCGAGGATGTTTCCGTGGTGGGCTTTGACGATCAGCCGCATGTGGCCATGTGGCGACCAGCTCTAACCACCATCCGGCAGGACTTCCAGGACCTCGGTTCCCGCGCGTTCGGGCTGCTGGAAAAGGCCTTGGACGGCGGTCCCAAGCCGCCGACTGCTTCCACCGTTAAACCAAGACTCATCATCCGCGGCTCCACTGCTGCCGTCGGATCCATCTTCAGCGACTGACAAAAGGAGAGCTTTACCCATGAACATTTCCTGGAGGGCACCGTGACCCTTACGCACGCCAGTTCAGAGCTTGAGAACAAGCCGCCAACCACAGGTGTTCCCCAAGGAGGGGATGTCCTGGCGTGGGGTAATGATTGTCTGACCTTGCACGTTCTCCATGGGGAGCACATGGCTCCGAGGCTGCTTGCCATCGGGCACGCACAGCTTCCACTGCCAGACCTGGAAGGGTTGCGTCGGTCGTCCTTGCCCGTTGTGGAGATTGCACTGGCTGGTGACGGTCGGCATGGCACCGCGGGCAAGCGGCACGTCGACGGCGCTGCTGCCCAACGATTGCGACTCATCGAAGTGCGTGAATCCGAGACCCAGGGTGTGGCCCGGCTCTGCCTGCTTGCCCGCGATCCGGAGACCGGCCTTGAGGCAACTGTCTATTATGAGCTGGCGCCAGGGTCCTCGGTCTTGCGAAGCTGGACTGAACTACGGGCCGGGGCATCCGCCGTCGGGCTTGAATATGTGTCTTCCCTGGTTCTTTCCGGGCTGGGCCACTCCCGGGAGTGGGAGGAGGGCATGGGTCTTTGGCAGGCAGCGAACCCGTGGTCCGGGGAATTTCGGTGGCGGCGTGCCAGTCTTGCCGAGCGTGGCCTGTACAACGTGGGCATGGTGGAATACGAGCAAGTCGGTTCCAAAAACCGGATCGCGTTGACATCCACCGGTGCATGGTCCACGGCAGAACACCTTCCCATGGGAATCCTGGAAGATCTTGCAACAGGGACGATGCTTGCGTGGCAGGTAGAGCACAACGGAGCCTGGCACTACGAATTAGGGGACCGGTACAACGACCTCTACCTCGCGGTTTCCGGTCCAACGGCCGCTGAACACCAGTGGGCGCTGACGCTCCAACCGGGCGAAGCTTTCACCACCGTTCCGGCGGCGGTGGCTGTGGTGCCCGCCGGCGGTATTGATGCTGTCACGGCAGAACTTACTGCCTACCGTCGCCGGATTCGCAGGCCTCACACTGACAATGTTGAGCTTCCCGTTATTTACAACGACTTCCTCAACGGCCTTATGTCGGACCCCACAACCGCAAAGGAACGTCCGCTGATTGCAGCAGCTTCAGCACTTGGCGTTGAAGTCTTCTGTATCGACGCCGGCTGGTACGACGACGAAAACGGCGGCTGGTGGGATTCGGTGGGGGAGTGGGAGCCCTCCGTTACCCGCTTCCCCGACGGCGGTCTGGCTGGCCTGATTGCAGAAGTCCGGGCTGCCGGTATGAAGCCCGGGTTGTGGCTGGAGCCTGAAGTTGTGGGTGCGCGAAGTCGAATCGCTGAGCAGTTGCCTGCCGAGGCCTTCTTTGTGCGCAGTGGCCAGCGGATTAAGGAATGGGGACGCTACCAGCTGGACTTGCGTCACCCTGCTGCGAGGTCACATCTGGACGGGGTGGTCGACCGGTTGATGGCGGACTTCGATCTGGCGTATCTCAAACTGGACTACAACGTCGATATCGGCGCAGGCACAGACCTGAACGGTGCCGCTGGTGCAGGGCTCCTGGAGCACAACCGTGCCTATCTGGAGTGGGTGTCCGCTGTGATGGATCGGCACCCCGGACTGACTGTTGAAGGTTGCGCGGCCGGTGGATCCCGAACCGACGGCGCGTCCGGTGCCGTCTTCCCCATCCAGTCGCTGACGGATCAGCAGGACTTCGTCAAGACGCCGCCCATCTCAGCTGCCGCACCACTCGCCATCGCTCCCGAACAGTCCGGTGTTTGGGCCTCCGTGGATGGGTCAATGGGTGATGAGCAATTGGCGTTTTCGATCGCCAGCGCGCTGCTCTCCCGCGTGCACCTCGGGGGCCGGATCGATACCCTCAGCCCCGGGCAGTTGGGCGTGATCCGTGCGGGGCTTGATGCCTATAAGGCCATGCGCGCCGATATTTCATCCAGCGTGCCAACCTTCCCCTTGGGGCTGCCGGGCTGGCGGGACAACTGGATCGCCCAGGGCGCGCGGCTCGGAGAACGCACGCTTGCCGTCATTGTTCACAGGCGGGGAGGTGAAGAGCAGCAATCAATTGACCTGCCTGCCTGGCTTGGAGAGCACCCCCGCGCAACGGTGGCATATCCACCCTGGGGTGCGGCAGACGCCGTCGTAATTCCGGCGGTAGCCGGTGCGGCGACGCTCAACGTCACGCTCGCCGAAGAAAACAGCGCAAGACTCATCCTCCTGCACGCCTTAGAACACTTCCACTAACTCCAGAGTCAGGTGTAGATATGACCCGTTACCAACAGACGGCAGCAACCGTCCGAACAGCCACAGCAGTGACCGACCAGCACGGTGAAGTGGCCCAACTCCATGGCGTGGGCGTGCTCTTTCACGAGGGCCGATACTACGCATGGGGTGAAGGAAAAAGTGCAGGACCACTCTTTACCTCCGTTGAGTGCTACTCAACGGAGAACTTCGCCGTGTGGCGCCACGAAGGGACTTCCCTTCGCAGGGAAGCAGCCGGCGATCTGGGTCCACAAAGGATCGTTGAGAGGCCGAAGGTGCTTTTCAATTCCGCCACGGGGTATTTCGTGATGTTCCTGCATATCGACTCACCCGACTACGCCGAAGCCAGACTTGGTTTCGCCCGATCAACATCACTCATAGGCCCCTATGAGTACCTGAGGAGCTCCCGTCCGCTCGGCAATTCAAGCCGCGATATTGGCGTGTACCAGGAGACCTCCGGCCTCGGTGTGCTGATGTCTGAAGACCGGGAAAACGGGTTGCGTCTATACCGCCTCGCGCCGGACTATCTGAGTGTTGAGTCTGTTCTTTCCACCACTCTGAAAAATGATGGAAGCCATGCGTACGAATCGCCGGCTTTGGTACGCGTTGATGGTTTGTATTATCTGTTTGGATCAGACTTGACCGGCTGGAACATGAACGACAATAAATTCGCAACCGCCGCCTCCCTTGAGGGGCCATGGTCTGAATGGCATGATTTCGCTCCATCCGGCAGCCGAACGTTTGATTCACAGGTCAGCGCCATAGTCCCTGTCCTCGGATCCAGCAGTGTTTCCCACGTCTACATTGGCGACCGCTGGAACCAGCACGACCTCTACAACTCCCTCCCCGTCATCCTTCCCATCAGCATTGGAGGCGGGCACGCCAGTCTTAGCTGGCGGGTCGAGTGGTGGTTGGACTGACGGCGGCAGTTGACTCCCGGATAACGAGCTCGGGCTTAACGGCCGAGGAACCGGGAGCCTCGCCAGTGGCCACTGTTGCGGCAAGAAGTGCAAAAGCCCTAGCTCCCAGGTCCCGGAAATCCTGCCGCACGGTGGTCAAGGCGGGCCGCCACATAGCCACGTGCGGCTGGTCGTCGAAGCCAACCACCGACACGTCCTCCGGGACGCGCTTGCCGCTGTCGAGGAGGGCACTGATCACGCCAATGGCGACATCGTCATTGCCGCAGAAAACCGCAGTGACGTCATCTCTGGCTGCAAGCTCTTTCCCCACGCGGTAACCGCTGGCCGGTTCCCAGGTTGCGTGCAATACCGGCGGGACGGGGGCACCCGCAGCGGTCAGGGCTGCCCGCCAGCCTTCGGTGCGGCCCGAGTGCTTTCCCATCGTCGGAACTGAAACGTGATGGACAGTTTGGTGCCCGAGCGACAGCAGGTGGTTGGTTGCATCCCTCCCGGAACCGCGCTCATCCAGAAGCGCCGCCGGAGTTTTTCCCGTGCGTCTGCTTCCGCCTCCGGCCGAGACCAAGGGGACAGATTTCGGGAACGCTTTCACTGCAGCCAGGCCCGGCCGGTCGAACTCAAGGATGATGACGCCAGCCACGGGCTGGGAAAGAACGAGGTCGATGGCTGAGTTAACGGCGTCGTCGTCGTCGGACTCAATCACTGAAATGATCACTGAGAGGCCCGCGGCCCGAGCCGCCTTCTCGATGCCCTCGATGGTCTTGGCATAACCGTAATTCGAAGTTGCTCCAGTCAACACGGCGACCATCGATCGTTTCCCGGACCTGGTAGCCCGGGCAGCCCCGTTGGGCCGGTACCCGAGCTCGGCGACAGCTTTCATTACCCGTTCGCGGAGTTCCGGTGCAACATACTTGCTGCTGGTCAGAACACGCGAAACCGTGGGAACGGACACCCCCGCTGCCTTGGCGACGTCGCTCAGCACGGGAATCTTCTGCTTCAAGGGGTAGTCCGGAATCTTGGTCACAGTCCTCAGAGTAGTGCCAATCCTGCGTCTCGGGGCGAGACTCTCGGTTCAGTGGGTAATCGTTATCTTCATGTCAGGTCGTCGAAGTCTCCTCGCGCCCAGGCTGCATGCCGTTGGGCCGAATCGTGTAGAACGGCTTTGGCTCCGGAGGCGATGACGTTGTTGAAGTTGCCGTAGATCCTGTCGAACGTGAGTTCTTCCAGCTGTGCGGCGACCCGCAACGCTACTGCCCCCGATAGCGGCAGATGATTCGGGTAGCTGCGCATGAAAGCGACGGAGCGGCGGTCTGGATTAGGAAAGACGCTGTCACCGGTCAGCAGGACTCCTTTGCCGACCGCTCCTGCAGTCCAGTGCGCTACCGCGCTGCCGGGGAAGTGGCCTCCGGTCTGGTGCAGTGTCAACCCTTCGGTGATGGTCCTGCTGCCGGACCAGTAGGAGATGACCGCATCATTACGGCCAGCCCACTGCCGGTCGGCGTCTGCCACAAGCACGGGGACGCCGCCGAGCCGACGTGACCACTCCACCTGCACCCCGAACATATGGGGATGACTGGCTGCGATCGCCACAACGGGGCCTAGCTCAAGGATTGCTTTCACAGTGATGTCGTCAACGAATCCAACGGGATCCCACAGCAGCGAACCCTCTGGTGTCACTACAAGCTGGGTAGTTTGGCCGATCCCGACTTTCGGCGCGGTTCTGATGCCGATAAGTCCGGGCTCGTTCTCCTCCAGCAGTAACCGCTGGCCGTCCTGCGCCAACTCGTCGAGTGAAAGCCACTTTTGCCCGTCCTCGGGCACGTATTGCCGCTCGTCCGTGCAGATCGGGCAGAGTTCGGGCGTTGGCTCGTCGCGTTCGACGGCGCAGGTTGCGCAGATCAGCATAGGTTCCCCTTCCCGACTTAGGACCCGGCCGGATCCGGCCGGCGCCCGGATAGATTTTCGACCGCTTGCTCGATACCCACTACCTCCCCTTCGACGTCCTCCATATACAGTCTCCCGGACGTGATCAGGCCGTCCTTGACTTCGAAGAGCGTGACCCCACGGGCTTGGAAGGGTTGCCCGTCGGCACGATTACCGCTCCATGACCATTCTGTCCACGTGGTGTTTCCGTCGTCGACGGAACGGATCGATTCTGTCCGAAAGTCAGGTATTCCAGCGAACATCGCAGCCCAGTTCGCGTGCATCTGACCCCTGCCTGTGAAAGTCCGGCCAGGGTGGGCGGGCTGCTCACTGTGGTAGTTCTCGTGGAACAGAGCTGCCATGCCCTCGGGATCGTGCGCGTTCATCGCCAGCAAGAGCCGGTCTATGACTTCACTCAACCTTGGTTTCCTTCCGCTTTCTGATTGCCACCTTCAGCCGTGCTTCTGGACGCGCGTGATGAGATGCCCAGTCTGGCGCCAATTTACGCGCAATCAGCCCTCCACTCCAGCCCCTGTATCTGGGGCAGGGTGTGGATTTCATCCGGGTCTGGTTCACGCTCTGAACTAAAACCCGTGCGTATACAGCACGTACAGCAGGTAGAGCCGTGAACCTGCGGCTAGTCAGGATGTAGCCTAAGACCCTAAGTCCATCCCTGAACCAATAGAGGTAGCGCTGAATGGCCAAGGCCGACGCCGCGCCGGACGTTGCCCCGACGCCGCGCCATCAACACCTGATCGTCACTGTCTATGGCTTGTATGCCCGCCATCAGGACGGAACGTTTGCGATCGCGGACCTCGTACAACTCCTGGGGGACCTGGGAGTTGAATCAGCAGGCGTACGTTCGTCGGTTTCGCGGCTGAAGAAACGCGGAGTCCTGGTCAGCGTGAAACGCGGGAATTCTGCGGCCTACAAACTCTCGCCGGGACTCGAGGACGTTTTCAATGCCGGTGACGAACGGATTTTCGCTCCCCGTCGTGCGGACAAAGACGACGCATGGCTCCTCGCCTCTTTCTCGGTCCCCGAGACACAGCGGCACTTGCGACACAAGCTCCGGAGCATCCTGACCCGTATTGGCTGTGGGCAGGTGTCTCCGGGGTTGTGGATCGCACCCGGAAATCTTGCGTCCGACGTCGAACACCAGCTGCGGCGGGCCGCGCTCATGGACTACGTGGAGCTCTTCAAGGCAACCCATCTGACCGGCGGCCACCTGGAGGAGAAGGTGGGCCAATGGTGGGATCTGCCGTCGTTGGAAACCCTGTACACGGACTTCATTGCACGGCATCAGCCCGTACTCGATCGCTGGGAGAACCACGAGGAGGAGGCTGGGGCGTCCAAACTGCTGAAGCAGGCCTTTGTGGATTACGTTCCCATAGTCACGCAATGGCGGAGGCTTCCCTATATGGACCCTGGGCTCCCGGAAGAATACCTGCCGGAAAATTGGCATGGACTGGCCGCACAGGAGCTCTTCACCAAACTGCACGAGCTATTGGGTCCGAGGGCCCAGGATTATGCGCTGTCCGTCGTCGGATCACCTGCGGAACCAGATGCGGTAGCAGTCGCATCCCCTTAAGAACTGTGTGAAAGTACGCAACGGCGGAAAAGGTTGGGGCAGCATTGCGCCCCAACCCTTTTCCAACGCACCACCCAGGATCAGTGCCCCTGGAAGGCCTCCGCCAGCCACCAGGAGCCACCGTCCGAGGCGATCTTGGCATCGATCACCAAGGGCCGGTCCTGTCCGCCATCGCGGAACGCGGCAACCCATTCCCGCACTGGCTGCAGGTCCTCCAGCGTCCGGACGGTCACGCCGTCGGCTCCGTATCCCCGGGCGATCGCGGCAATATCCGTCTCCGGGAAGGACACGCTGCCCAATTCCTCTTGCGTGTGGTGCTCCGCGAAGTGGTGGACCTCAGCGCCGTACGCGGCATCGTTGTAGACGATGCAGACCAGCGGCAACTTAAGCCGGACGGCGGTCTCCAGTTCGCTGATGCCCATCAGGAACCCACCGTCTCCGGCGCCCAGGACCGGCAACCGCTGCGGTTGCGCTATGGCAGCGCCGATGGCCGTGTAGAGGCCGATACCAATCGCCTGGAATGCCTGGGTAAAACAGAATCCGAATTCGTCCGGCACCGCCAAATACTGGCTGGGGTAGCCCATGAAGTTTCCCGAATCCACTGCGACGATCCTGTCTGCGGGAAGGATGGTATCCAGGTCCCGGCTGATGACCCGTGGGTCGATCGACGTCGCAGTGCCAAGGTCCGGAGTCTCCACGTCCCGCCACCGTGCACTCTGTTTGATGGCCAGGGCGTTCTGCTCGGTGCGGTACTTTTCCGCCGCAGCAGGCTGGATCGTCCTGAGGACGTCCAGGGCGTCCTCGGCCGTGAGGGCGGAATCACCCAGCACGCCCAGTGTGATCTGCCTGTTGGCGCCCAACGAGGAATCTTCGACGTCGATCTGCACTACTTTTGTTCCCGCCGAGATCAGCCGGCCGTGACGCATGGTCCACATATTCAGGGTGCAACCCCACCCGATAATCAGGTCCGCTGAGGTAATAAGCTCCGCGGTCAGGGGAGAGGAGAACCCGCCGGAGATGCCCAAATTGTGGGAATCGCCGTTGAACAGCCCGTTCGCGACAGCCGAGGTCGCCACGAGTGCCCCCGCATGCCGGGCCAGGGCCAGGATGGAATCCCGGGCGCCCCTGCCGCCGCGGCCCGCTACAAACACGGGACGTTTCGCGTTCGAGATCAGCTCCACCAACTGGTTCACTGCGCCGGTATCCGGACGAAGCCGCGCCGGTACAGGCACGACGACGGTACTCACCGTGTCTGCCGCGGTTCCGCTTTGGACATCCAAGGGCAAGCTCAGGACCACGGTCCTGCGCTCGTTCACCGCTGTTCGGAAGGCCCGGACCGTATCCGCTACAGCCGTTTCGGGGGAGTGGATCCGTTCCGCCACGGCCCCGACACTGCGCGCCAGTGCATCCTGATCGATCTTGAAGTTGGACCGGATGGCCGCCGCCTGCGTATCGGCAGTCAGCACAATCATCGGTGTGCGGCTCTTGGCAGCTTCTCCGACGCCGGTGATCGCGTTGGTCAGGCCACATCCTTGGTGCGTGGTTACCACACCCACCTTGCCCGACATCCTGGAGTAGGCATCGGCCATGGTGGCAGCGCCGCCCTCATGGCGGGCCGCGGTGTACGGAATTCCGGCGTTCATCAGCGTGCTCGTGATGTCGAAGTTGCCGCTACCCACCACCCCGAAGACGTGACCGACTCCCAGTTTTGCCAGAGTCTGGCCCACCAGCGTGGAGACCCTTACCTGCTCGCTCATGCGACCGGCTCCGATGCTGTGCTTGCAGGGCTCTCAACCAGCGCATAAACGCGGCTGGGGCTTCCCGTGCCGCCGACGATGGGCAGGGGTGCAACCACCAGCGTCGCGCCGGTGACTGGGAGGCGGTCAACGTTCCGCAGCGACGTCACACCGTATTTGTCCGCGCCGAGCAGGAACGAATGGACGGGGAACATCGGGTCCAGCGTGGCTGCCTGGCCGGCGTCGATGCCGACCGTTTCCACGCCGAAGCCGCTGATGGATGCATTTCCGGCGAGCCATTTGGCACCAGCCGCGGAGACCCCCGGAGTGTGGGGACCGGCGTCGTCAGCGTTCATGAAGTCCGCAGCGTTACCGCCGCGGGTGGACCAGCCGGTGCGGAAGATGACCCAGCAGTTTTCCGGGAAGGGGCCATGCTCCTGCTGCCACTGCTCGAAGTGTTCGGGCTCCAGCAGGAAGTCGGGGTCCTGGGCGGCTTCGGCGCTCTTGTCAATCACCACCGCCGGCCCCACCAGGCGGTGCGGCTCTATCTGGTCCACGGACTTCCCGTCCTTGCCCGTGATCCAGTGGACGGGAGCGTCCAGGTGCGTCCCGGCGTGTTCGCCCACCGTGACGTCGTTCCACGCCCAGGCCGGTCCGGCGTCGTCGAAATTGCTGACGGGAGTCAGCGAAAGCCCAACCGTATTGGCCAGGGGTTGGGGAAGATTCAGAATCGGGGTATCACCGCTGAGCGGGGTGGTGAGGTCGACGACGTCGATGGCGCCGGATGACAAGGCTGCGGTGAGCTCATTTAGAACAGACATGGTTCTCCTGTCGGGTTGATGTGTGTGGGTTCATTTCAATTTCTGAGCAACCAAATGCCCCGATCCGCCGGATAACCCGGGGCCGGGATGGGTGGACGCGCCGATGTGCCACAAGCCCTTGACGGGGGTTTTGTGGTTTGCGGCCTCGGGGAAGGGCCGCCAGAGGAGGTTCTGAAAGAGTTCGGCCGATCCACCGTACGGATCGCCGTTGACGGCATTGGGGTTTTCCGCGGCCAGATCGGTCGGTGCCAGGATGTCCCAGGCCAGGACGGACGCCCTGGTGCCCGGCGCGAATTGTTCGAGCCTGGTCAGGACGCGTTCCATGTACTGTTCCTTAAGTTCCTGTGTCCAGCCGCCGTCCACCTCGAGCGCCCCTGCGGCATCCGCCACCGGCGAGAAGGGCACTTCCTGTAACTGCAGCCATAGTGTCGCTTTGCCTGCGGGTGCCCGGGAAGGATCCAGCGCGCACTGTTGACCGACGACGACGGTAGGTTCCGTGGGCAACAGCCCCGCCTCCGCTTGGGCACAAGCAATTGCAGTGCTGTCCGAACCGTTGCTCACGTGAACCAGGGGCACGGAATCCAATCGGGGATCGAGCCATTGGACCGGCTTGCCCAGGGCCAGGTGGATCTGCATGGCTCCGCGGCCGTTCTGGTAACGCGCGGCGGCTTCGGCCAACCCGGCTGGTGGCTTGCGCAACAGCCTGCAATACAGGGCCTGGGGTGACACGTTTGCCAGGACGGTCCGTGCGCTGACCAGTCCGTTGGAGGTTTTCACTCCCGTTGCACCCTTGGAATCGACCAGGATTTCCTCGGCTTCCGTGTCCAGCATGATCCGGACGCCTTTATCCCTCAGGAGGGTCTCGAAAGCAGCGATGAAGTTCGAGGCTCCGCCTTTCACCACCGGGAGGCCAAAGCTGTGCATGCTCAAGGCCATGACTGGAAGCATGACGCCGCCGGTCGCTTGGTCGGGGCCGAGGCCGGCGTGAAGGAGCCAAGGGGACCACAGCTGGTCGGTTTGCCATCCGTTGAAGCGGCTGCGGAGGTAGTTGCGGCCGCTCATGACTGAATCGCGGACGAAAGCCTCGGTACCCTTGACCTTTCCTCGCCTCAAAGCGCCGGCAGCGATCGCCAGCACCTCCCTGAAAGAGCGGAGTTCAGCACCGAAGGCACCGAAAATGGTCCCTGCATTGCGGCCGAGGTCCTCCAGCATCGCCAGGTAGGCGCCTTCGTCTCCGTTCTCCTGCAAAGCCGAAGCAGTGAGTGCCGGGTCGCGATGGGCCACGACCACCCTGTGTTGACCTGTCTTTGGATCGGCTGCCACGCTGGCCGTCACCGCGCCGTCGGAATTGCAGTATTCCAATCCCCTCGCATGCAGTTCGCTTCCCAAAGCCTGGTAAGCGCCCCCGGAAACGAACAGGGGATGCCAGGAAGAGAAGGAGTCGTGGATGAACCCGGGGAGCGTGCGTTCCCCTGAATGGATGAAGCCGCCCAGCCTGCCGGCCTGTTCAATGAGGCAGACGCGCTTTCCGGCCATGGCAAGTTCGGCGGCGGCTACCAGGGAGTTGATCCCCGAACCAATGATGGCAATATCAGTGGAGTCCGTCATGGAGGGCACCGTCATCTCAGAAGTCCGGGTGGTTGGTCGCGGCGTGGTATTTGCCACTGTGGAACAGGAGTGGTTCCCCTCCAGCATTCTCGTACTTCTCCACCTCGCCTACGTAGATGACATGGTCGCCGGCATCGTGTCGTGAGACGGTCCGGCACTGGAACGTGGCAACGGCGCCGTCCAGCAACGGAATTCCGGCGATTCCCTCGGTGGTTTCCGCGCCGGCGAATTTGTCTGTGGCGGGCGTTGCGAACTGGCGCGAGAGGACGTGCTGGTCACTGGCAAGGATGTTGATGGCGAAGTGCGTAGCGTCCTCGAAGTCCACAAGGCTCGGAGCCCGCTTGCTGGGGCACCACAACACCAGCGGAGGTTCCATGGAAACGGATGTGAAGGAGTTGGCGGTCATGCCCACTTTCCGTCCGTCGACTCCGAGGGTGGTGACCACCGTGACGCCCGTGGCGAATTGTCCCAGGGCGCCCCGGAAGTCCCTCAGGTCAAAGGCTGACGAATCTTCGTCCATGCGTGCCTGCACGAACTCGGCAGCAGCTGCGGGATCGAACCACCATGGGTAGAACGTGCGGGGATCATCGAATCCTCCAGCGATGCTTGCGGCCAGTGCCGGGTGATCAGCTGCTTCGGCCAGGACGGCCTGTTGGTGTTCCCGCCGGGGTTTGAGCATGTCATTTGTCCACGCCACGGCCCACTGACCCCAGCCCCGCCAGAACTCGTCGAAGGTGCGTTCCATCCAGGGCTTGTCGAAAGGCTGCTGCCCTCGCCGCACGATGGAATCCAGGTAGTACTTGGCGGCCAGCGTCGCGTTGTTGGACCCCTGCCCGGTGAGGGGATCGTTGAGCAGGACGGCGTCGCCCAGGCCGAAGACAAGGTGGCCGTTGCCCAGTTCGCCCACTGCTGAGCGAACGGTCGGGGTGATCCGGCCCAGGAGTGTTGCGCCCTCGTCGGTGAGCGTTGCGGTGGCGAAGTTCTTCGCCTCGTGGGGAAAATGCTCTTCCAGGATTTCCAGTGATCGACTCAGCTGTTCTTCCGGACTTGTAACATCGGTCCACTTGTCCATGGGGCCGCCCACGACGCCTTCGAAGACCATCATCTGGCAGGGCCCGGACACGGTGAGTCCGGGAAAGGTGAAGAATTCCCCGACGCCGGGGACGACGGACATGCGAATGCTGTCACTGGGCTGATCGGCGGGCTCGGCGGATGTATCGGTTGAGACCGAATCGAATGACACCGTATCGAGTGAGACATAATTCAGGGCGAGCACTCGTTGCGGCCGGTCGAACGGGGACTTGGACCTGTCCTTGGGGAAGATCTGGGCGATCTCGCCCTTTCCGGTGCTAACGATCGCCAGCTCGTAGACCCGAGCGAGCTCCTCCAGCATGCGCGGCGTGACTTTCTCTATACGGAAATCGCCGCCGCCAGCCACAAAGGTCTCGATCCAGGCCGCACTCTTGATCCGCTGATCCACGGAGCGGGCGGTCCCCTCAAGGGGCGCCTCCCACTCGATGGCGCCTGAGCCGGATTCGCCTTCCACACGCAATCGGATGGCACTGATCCCCGGCACGACTTCATCGTCATAGAGGTTGGTGAGAGCTGAACTTAGCTGCGCTTCGGCGGCCAGCGCGGTGGGGAACATGCATTGGCTGGACATGACCTTGCCGGTACGGATTTGAGCAGCCGAACGGTCCGAGAACAGGGTGACTTCATACCCCTCCCGCTGCAGGCCCAAGGCCAGTTGGGCGCCGGATTCGCCGGCTCCGATGATTGCGATTTTTCGCATGTCTGGTTTTCCTTCGAGGAACGTTGTTGCCAGGAGTAGTGGAGCGACTGTCAGGTCGCGGGTACGGCGGAGCCCACGCTTGCAAGATATGCAGCGGCCTTATCCGGATCCATGAACCATTCCTGGAAGTCCGGCGGGTTGTTGAATCCGTTGGCGAACCGGTGCGCGATCTCGGCCGACTGACCGGCCGCTCCCAGAAGCGAAAGGACATGCGGGGGCGGCGGAGCCAGCAGCGCGTTCGTCCACTGTGCTACGTGCTGTGCATAGTTCCAATACGTTTCGAAAGTGGCTTGCATGAACGCTGCGTCGAAGGCACCTTCGCCGTGCGCCGCGATGCTCTGCAAGTAGGAAGCCGCGCATTTGCTGGCGTTGTTGGAGCCCTGGCCAGTGATGGGGTCGTTCAGCACCACGACGTCGGCGAGTCCCAGGACCTTCTTGCCGCTGGGAAGCGTGGCGATGGGATGGCGGACAGTGGGCGCGAACCGGCCCTGCAGGAACCCGTTGGGATCGGTCAGCTCGACGTCGGCTGCCCGGCTGGCTTCCCACGGCAAGTACTGCATCAGGATGTTTTTGGACGTCTCCAGGTGTTCCCCGGGAGTCAGGCCTTTCCAGCAATCCATGGGTCCGCCCGGGATGCCCTCAAAAACCATGATTTCGCAAGGACCGGTGGTGGTGAGCGCCGGGAAAGCAAAATACTCGCCCACCCCTGGAATCAAGTTGAAGGAAACGGCCGAGTGTTCTGCCCTGGGCTCCATTCCCGTGACGTACGTCAACGCCAAAGCGCGTTGCGGTGCGTCATAGGCGCTGCGCTGCGCATCCCGCGTGAAGAGCTGCGCAATTTCTCCCTTGCCGGCAGCCACAATCACCAGATCGGAGTTCAGGGAGTACCGCTCGAGTTCATCAACACCGGCGTCCTCGAACACGAGCTCGCCGTCCTGCGCCACGAACTCTTCCATGAACCTCGGGAATTTGACCCGCTGGTCAATGGACTTGGCCGGGTTATCCAGGCGGGAGGCCCAGCTGATGGCCCTCTCACCAGCAACCTCAGGATGGGGGATCGTAAACGATATTCCGTCCACGGTGGGAGCGTCAGGCCAGAAGTCCAGGCCGAGCGCCCTCTCGTGCTCAAGGGCATCGTGGAAGATGCACTGGCTGGAGGAGACTTTTCCCTCATGGATTTCTTCGGCCGTGCGGTTGGAGATCGTGGTGACCGCAAAACCGGCCTTAAGCAAACCGATGCCAAGTTGCAGGCCCGATTGCCCTGCTCCGACGATGGTGATGTGGCGCTGTGTCATAGTGTTGACCTTGTCTTTCTGCTGTCTCTGCATCCGTAAATGATGGGGGAGGATATTTGGCCTGGCCTCGGCGTTGGCTCGGGATGGGTTTGTTCCCAGCCGGGGAGACCAATGTGTACGAGCTTGATGTCATTCATGTGTCGTCACCTCTTTTCGGCGGCGAGTAGTGGGATGGCTTCTTCGGCGCGTTCGGGCCCCAAAGCGGAGTAGCCGCCGTCGACGGCCCAATCAGCTCCTGTGACGAAGCTGGCAGCGTCGCTGGCGAGGAAGGCGACCACGGCTCCGATCTCCTCTGGCCGTCCCACCCGCTTCAGCGCGTGGAACGGGGCTGCCACCGAGTCCGTTTTGTCTATGTCGCCGCCGGACAGGGTGTCCATGATGTTGCTCCACACCCATCCAGGGCTGACCGAATTGACGCGGATGCCGTCGTCGGCGAGATCTACTGCCATGCTCCGGGTCAGCTGGACCAGTGCGGCCTTGCCCGCGGGGTAGAGCCAGCGGCCTGTCTGGGCAACGGAACTCGAAATCGAGGTGAAGTTGACGATGGCTCCGTGCCGGGATGCCTTCAGGTAGGGGCGCGCCGCGTTGCTTGCCATGACGGCGCTCACCACGTTGACGTTCAGTGCCTGAAGCCAATCGTTCCTGTCCGAAGCCGCACCGTCGTCCTTGTAGGTGCAGGCCAGGTTGACGAGGATGTCGATGCCTCCGTGGGATGCTGCCGTATCGTCCATGAGCCGCGCCACCGCTGCGTCATCTGTGATGTCAGTGAGGGAAAAGCTGATGTCACTTCCCAGCGTGTGGAGCTCGGCGCCGCCGTCGGCGTCGATGTCGGCGACCACAACGGTGGCACCGGCATCGCGCAGCGCCTTCGCGACGCCTTGGCCGATCTTGGTGACGCCGCCTGTGACGACTGCGGTCCTGCCCGAGAGTGCTGACATGGCCAAACCTTTCGTAGTGAATCCATGGGGTGGGAAGTCGTGCCTACTTGACGGTGGGCCCGGGCGCGGGCTTCGGATGAGTCCGTTCCCACTCGATTCGGCGGTCATGGACCAGCTTGACGTTCTTCATCTCTGCTCACCCCTTCCGTCGGGTTTCGTTGCTGCGTTTCTATGACGTGCGTCATACTTGTTCTAAGAGCGACTCTATTCACAGGCGAAAAACGGGTCTATCCGCTTGGCGCAGGGCTCATCCGAAAAACGAAAACCGGGGAAGGAACGCGCAATGGTGAGGATCCTTCCCCGTGACGTCCTCAGGGGCCTCCCCACAGTGACCACGACCGACGTGGATGATGCGCACCAGAAAATCGCCGATTTGTTCTGCGGTCACGATCTCGTTCCGCAGACCCGGGGGACGTCAGTGGACATGAAGCTGCGCTCGTTGCACCGCGGTGATGTTGGCATCGAATTCCTGGACTATGGTGCGGACGTCAGGATCAGTCCGGAAGGCCTGGAGAACTTCCATCTGATCCAGATTCCCCTCGCGGGCCGCGCACACATGGAAGTGGGCTCATCCTCCGTGGAGTCCAGCCCCAAAACCGCGACAGTACCGCCGATCGACCGCCCCTTCACCATGACGTGGGATCGCGGAACCCCGCATTTGATTGTTTACGTGAGCCGCCTCGCCCTTGCTTCCGTAGCGGCGCAACTCTATGGCGAGGATCCGCACGGTCGTGATCCCGGCAGCGGCGATCGGGAGAAGAGCGTGAAACTTGGCTACGCGATGGACCTCACCGGCTCTGCCGGCCGGGCATTCCTGAGGTCTGTCGTCGAACTCCACGACGACATGATCAGCCAGGAGCAAAGGACGGCTCCAAGCTTCGTCCAGAAGCTTCTCGCGGACACGATGGTTTCACGGCTGCTCCTGGCGATGAATCCTGTGACCAAGGCTGACCGCTCCAGTCCGGCTTCCGAAAGCCGGTTGATACGACAATTCCGGGAACTGCTGGAACGGCACGCCTCTGAGGAGCTGGCGGTTCCAGACATCGCGGAGAATCTGGGAGTGTCGGTTCGTACCCTGCAACTGGCTCTTCGCTCCGAAGTGGGGGCAACACCGTCGGAATTGTTGAGGAGGGTGCGCCTGGACCGGGCCCGGGAATTGCTTCTTGCTGCTGCCCCCGGACAGGAAACCATTGTTTCGATCGCTGAGCGCTGCGGCTTCTCCCATCAAGGGCGCTTCTCTGCCCTCTACCTCGACACGTTCGGCGAGCTGCCATCAGAGAGCCTTCGCCGCTAAGCTCGCTCAAGTGCCAGCGTGAGATGGTCCTCAATGACTCACTTCACCAACCCGCTGCGGCGGTTCAGAGGCCTGTTGCCAATGGACGCCCCCGCAATCTTTGGAGCGTAACTGACGGGGATTCCTTGTACTTTTCGCTGTAGTACGCGGCAAACCGCCCAAGGTGGGAGAACCCGGCGTCGAAGGCGGCTTCGGCCACCGTGGCCGCGACTGGACCGGCCTGTCCCTCCAACATCCGGCGTGCACGCGCCAGCCTCATGTCTCTCAGTACGTGTGCGGGGCTCTGGCCGATGTGTGCCTGAAAGGCATTATGCAGCTGCCTTGTACTGATACCGACGGCGGAGGCCACATCATCAATCCGGATGTTTGCTCCCAGGTTCTGCTCCAGGTAATTGCAGGCTGACTCAACGTACGCCGGAGCCCCCTTGTTGCCAGGCAAGGGGGCGAAAGCCGGCTCCAGGAAAGGAGCAAGCCCGGCGGACATTGTGGCAAGAAGGATATTCTCAAGCCACGTGACAGATTCTCCTGCGAGGCCCTGGTCCAGCTGGCGGCAGGCTTCCAACCAGGTTTGCGAAACCATGTTTGGATTGCTGAGCTGTAAGGGAACGTCGCTGGCAAGGGAAATGGGCTTGACCAGCACCCTATTCGACGTAGCCGCCAAATAGTTTTCCAGCACATCGGCGTCGACGCCGCCAACCAGGGCTCCGCGCAGTGGATCCGGAACCATCTTGGTCTGATGATGGGAGCTCAAAGCGAACGGAGTGTTCGCCACCCACTGGTTGCCGCAGGATTCCACGAGCATCGGACCCCTCGGGATGACAAGCAGCGCCCTACGGCCCGAAGGCGGACTGACAATCGTGACCCCAGTGCCGTACGAGACAAAAACCAGGCTAATGGCGCCCGCCACCAGACCGTTGACCGTCCCGTCGATTCCGCGTCCCTGATGCGGAACCAGCAGATGCTCATCCGACGTCAGGCTGTTGACAGAGTCCCGGACAACTGCTGCCGAGGTGCTGCGGGTTAGAGCATGTGCCTCAAGGGGTCTGTCCGCAGGCAACTGACATGAAACAGCGTCTAACGCCCCAGCTGAGTCCATGTAATGACCTTTCCCTGAAAGGGATCTTGATCCCGGTCGCGCCAGCTGCTCCTCGAACATCGTCAAAGGCATATAGCGTGTGCTTGACGATAGTCATTGCTTCTATACATTGGCAAGTGCCGGTTCGCGAACGCCCAGCTTCTCCAAGCGCGGGAGTACCTCCTGGACGAAGTACTCAAGCTCGCCCGCGTAGTCCACAAAGGCAAGTGTCATCCCGTCAAAACCGGCCTTGGCGAAGCGGGCAATTTCAGCGGCCACTTCATCGGGTGTGCCCACGAGCGGGCAGGAGCCATGGCCCGCGGCAAAACGGGATCGCATGGTCCCCAACATTTCCTTGGTGAAGGACTCCGCGTGCAGACCCTGCAGATTCATCAGGTAGTCCACCGCACCCCAATCGGCATTCTCTTCTGCGTAATACGCGAGATAGTCCGTTGCCTCCTGCTGGCTCGGTCGGCACACCACATGGCTAAGCGTCAGAACACCCACCTCACGCTGGTAATTCGCCATCGCCTGGCTTTTCACGGAACGGACAATTTCCGACCCGTCCTCGGGTCCGCCGACCACTGTGAAGACGAAATCCGAATTCCTGCCAGCGAAGTTCCTGCCTTGCGTGGAGGAACCCGCATTGAGAATGGGAACCTTTCCACCGGCGGGCTTGGGCAATGCCTCAACATGCTTGAGCGAGAAGAATTTCCCATCGAAATCAAAGATTCCTTCCTCTTGCCATGCTCGGCGCACCACCTCCCACCACTCCTGGGCGAAACCGTAGCGATCATCATGGGCCTCCGCCATATCTACGCCCATGGTTTCGTACTCGGGCTGATTCCAGCCGGCCACGATATTCAGTCCAGCACGGCCGCCACCGATCGCATCAAGGGTGGCGATCTGCTTCGCCGTCACCAGTGGATGGTTGAACGCTGTGTGAACCGTTGAAAAGACAGAAATCCTTTCGGTGGCGGCCAGGAGCGCGGCGGCCCATGGAATGGGCTCGAGTACTGAACCATGAAAATTCGTATCGCCCTTGTAACCGATCCATCTCGCAATGGGCAGCAGGAAATCAATTCCTGCTTGGTCGGCTATGCGGGCCATCCGAAGGTTTTCCTCCCACGTTGCTCCCCATCTTTCGGGAATCGTTGTGACGGCCAATCCTCCGGAACAATTTGCCGAGAATAGTCCGAGCTTGAAGTGGTCTTTTCTGTTCATGGGATGCATGATTCCTCTTTCTGGTCCTGTCAAAGTGTTGGTGATGTCATGAGCCGTCAGGCGCTGTTCTACGGTTTCCGCAAGTGCTGAAAGAGCAGGGGATCGAACGACTCCGGTTGCGTTATGTGGTCCACTTGGCCGACCAGGATCATGTGGTCGCCGCCCTCATAGCGGGCCCATAGCCGGCAGTCGAGTCGCAGCCCTACGTCCGGCAACGCAGGCGCGCCGGTATATCCCACAAGGGGAGTGAGACCTTCAAACTTGTCCTTGCCGCGCTGGGCGAAGCGGGGGACGTAGTGCCCAAGATCCTTCCCCAAAACGTGGATGGAGAAGTTATCTGTCGCCATCCAGGTCTCAATGCTGGACGATGCTTTGTCCACACACCATGAGACAAGGGCCGGGTCCAGGGAGACGGACGCGAAGCTGTTCATGACCATGCCGGCCCGTCGACCACCCGCCGCCGTTGTCACGACGCTGACTCCGGAGGGCCAATGCCGCATGACGGACCTCAGGTCCGGAGGGACCTCACAGGCTTCCAGGTCTTTTGCTACAAACGGTTGCTGTTGGATGCTTTCAGTCAACATCGTGTGCCACCTCCAGTCAGTGTTGCGAACGTTCCACAATTCTGCGGATCGCAGGCTGACTGGACTATCCGTTCTTCGCTGACTTATGGCCGTTTTGCGCCAACTAACGCCGCGCCCCAATCCAGCGAGGGAAAGTACGAGGCGGCGTTCCTGTCACTGGAACGCGCCCAGCTGGATGTTGACGGCAAGCACGACGGACGCCAGCGCGAGGATTCCCGCGCCGAGCTGCAGGAGGAAGCCGTCCTTGGAACGCCGCAGCCCTCCTGGCATGGACCGTGGCATGAGGGAGACTGCATTGAAGCTGGTCACCAGTGCCGCTGCGATGATGACGCTCAAGCTCAGCATGGCGTCAGAACCTTCCCCGGCTTGGATAGCTTCCAGGGTGATACACGACGACGTTGTCGCATTGTGACTGCCTTTCGCAGACGGATGCAACAACAATATCGTCAATTGTTGACAATGAACAAGGCTTTGTTGCTGGTCTTCGCTCAGCCTTCCCTGGGGGCGTCGGTCGAAGGCAGGGACCGTTCGGAAAGTTCGCGCGCCATCTCATCTCCGACTTCCCTGAGCTTTTCTGCCAGGAGTGCTGCACTCGGGGCCAAGGGCCTATCTGGATGGAGCAATAGGCCAACTTGTTGAGCCAGCCCGTTCAGATGAAGGCTGAGGATCTTTACATCCGGTTCAGCCAAGGCCATGGACTCCGGCATGAGGGCCAGGAACCCGGCCTCCACCACGAGCGTACGTACGGTGGCCGGAGCGCCGGATTCGACCTGTTGCGCAGGAGGGGCCAGTCCAGCATTCCGGAAGTTCTGTTCGAGCTCATCCCGAAGGGGCGTGTTGGCAAGTGGTACCACCCATCGGTAATCTGCCAGGTCCTGCAGGGAGACTTCGGGTATGGCGTGGGCGGGGTGCCACGGAGCGGCGACGATACGGAAGTCCTCGCGATACAGCGGGACAAGCCGCAGCCGGGCGGTACTCGGATGGTCGGTCACCCGGCCTACCAACAGGTCCAGGTCACCGTTACCCAGTTCCTGGATCAGCGTTTCGGGAGGTGCTTCGCGCAGTCGAACTTCCACCCGTGGCTTTTCGCCAGTGAGCCGGGCGACGGCCCGCGGCAACAGAAGATTGGCCCCTGTGACATGCGCGCCCACCTTGACAAGGCCCGACGCCGGATCGGCCAGTTCCTCCACCCGTCGCTGCAGGGTGCTGAGATGGCCGACTATCGCCTTTGCATGCTCAAGGCATGCCTCCCCGGCCAGCGTAGGCACCATCCCACGCGCTGTTCTCTCGAAAAGAGGCGCGCCGATGGCATGCTCGGCTTCCCGTAAAGCCCGGCTCAACGCCGGCTGTGTCAGATAGAGTTCTTCGGCGGCCCGGACAAGGCTGCCTTGCTCCGCGACGGCGAGCACAATAACAAGGTGGCGCAGCTTTACGTGGGTTGTCAGCAGCGCCCGCAGGTCCATGTCTTCATCCTACGGGTCCTCCTCCTGCGGGCTGCTGCACCGACAGCGGGCCGTGATCAATCAGCGGGCAGCAACAGCAGCCGCCCGCCGCGGGGAGGTGATATCCCTGTCCCACTGTGCTGCCTCCCGGCCGGCGGCTTTAAGCACCTGCTTGCGCACTTTGCCGTTCTCGGTCTGGGGCAGTTCATCCACCACCCGCAGGTAGCGGGGGATGGCGAAGGAAGCGAGCCGGGGAACACAGAACTGGCACAACTCGGCAAAATCCACAGGCTCACGGAGGACCAGTGCGGCCATCACCTCATCTTCACCGAGTTCGGAATCCACTGCGTACACGGCAGCCTCCTGGACGGCGGGATGCTGCCGCAGAACCTGCTCAACCTCTACTGAGGAGATATTTTCCCCGCGGCGCCGGATGACATCCTTGATCCGGTCAACAAACCGAACCCAGCCGTCCTCTTCCAGGACGACCCTGTCCCCGGAATGGAACCAGAGATCCTGCCACGCCTTCGTTGTCGCCTCGGGCATGGCATGATATCCGGTGGCCATTGCATGGGGCTGGTCACTGCGGATGAGCAACTCACCCGGATGCCCGTTGGGAACGGGCACTCCGTGGGCGTCCACAACGCGGATGGAGAATCCGGGCCGCACCCGGCCAACGTACCCTGGGCGCCACTGATGGGGCGTGGACCCGATCACCGAGTTCGTCTCGGTGGATCCGTAGCCGTCCAGGAGGAGCACTCCGAACCGCACCTGGAAGGGTTCGACCAGCCGGGCAGGTGTGGCCGGGGAAAGGGCCAGGCGAATGTGGTGGTTCCGATCACCCGGTCCCGGCTCCTTGCCAGCGAGTATTCCGACCATCGCGCCGAGAAGGTATGTCACCGTCGCTCCCGCTGAGGAGGCATCTGCCCAGAACCGCGAGGCCGAAAACCGTGGGCCGAGTACGTACTCGCCTCCGCAAGCGACGGCCTGCATGAAGGCATTGAGGGCGTTCGTGTGAAACAGCGGCAAACAGGTGTAGAGCACGTCATCGGGCCTCAGACCCAGCTGGTCTGACATATTTTCAGCCCACCAATAGAACTGCCCTTGAGGGCACAGCACACCCTTGGATACCCCGGTGGTGCCGGAGGTGTAAAGGATGGCAGCCGTGTCTGCCGGTCCTGTTTCCACTGGCTCCACTCCGGGAACCGGTTCAGGGACCGGAGTGACCTCAAAAGCGGGGGTGGCCTCGAAAGCGGTGGTGATGTCCGCCGTCGGACCATCAAGTACCCACACCTTCTTTAGGTCCGGTATGTGGCCAACTGCGGCGATATGTGGCAACAGTTCAGCTTCAGCCACCATCAGTGCCGGCCGGGAGTTGGTCAGGACATGGCGCAACTGTTCGCCCCTGCTCGCCGTGTTCACGGGGACAGCGACGGCGCCGATCCATGCGCAGCCCAGGAGGAAGTCCAGCAGTTCTGTCCTGTTTGAGGACATCAGGGCCACTGTTTGACCAGCCTCGATCCCGGCACTGCGCAGCAGGCCGCCAGCGCGGGCAGCGGCGTCGGCCATCATCTGGCTGTCCCGACGAATTTCACCGCAGCGGAAAAGAGGCGCGGTCGGAGCTTTCCGGGCTCGTTCAAGGAGCATTTCCGGGATGGTCAGGGGACGGAGGTTTGGGTCTGTTACCTGAGGGTTCATGGCTGATTCTCATTTACGTTTGAGCTGACAGGGATGAAGGCCCGGACGCCGGGGCCGGCGTTTGGGTTGTTGGTGAGCGGCAGGCTTTCACCAGGCATCGTCGTGCCGCCGGTCACGCGGGCTACGACATGAGGCCCGTTCGGGATGGTCAATGTGGCCAGAAGCGTGCCGTCGGCAAGTTGCGTTGTCTGCTGGACGTCTGCGTGCTCGGCCTGGACCGTCGAAAAGTCATCCTGTCGGCAGCGCGGACAGATGAGACGTGCCGGAAAGAGGAGGCTCCCGCATCCACGGCAGGCTTGGATGGCGGCGCTCATTGGGCTGCCTCCAGCACCGACATCGTGGCGCAGGCCCCGTAACGGTACAGGACCATCCCGTAACCGCTCACGACTGCGTGGCGTGCGGTGACCTGGCGGGCCCCAGCCCGCCCCATCAGCTGGGCGGCGGCTTCAACAAGTCCGTGCATTCCGCCCGCAGCCCCAGCCTGCCCGGCCGAAAGCTGGCCTCCGGAGGTGTTGACCGGTAATAGGCGCGTGGCAATTCGGTGTTCGATGAAGTCGGCCGGGTTGTCCTGGTCTGAAAGTAGGCCCAGATCCGCCAATTGCGCCACCACCATGGCTGGATAGTCGTCATAGACGCAGGCGAGGCCTATGTCGCTCGGACCAATCCCGGCCTGCTCCCAGCCCTTGGTTCCGCAGGCTTGCAGGCCCGTTGCCAAGCCGTCGTCGGACTGTTGGTCGGAGTTGTACGAGGCCTTTACGGAAAGCACTTTGGCACGGGGAGTTCCCTTGCTCCGATCTGCCACCAGGACAACGGCGTCCGCCCCGGTAACGGGAGGTACGCAGTCGTACCGGCCCAAGGGGGTGGCAACCATCGGGGCGTTAAGGTATTCGTCCATGCTTAGCGATTTGCGGTAGACAGCAGCTGGGTTATCCATGGCCCATTGGCGCTGCGCCACTGCGATGCGGCCGTAATCTTCACGGCAGAGTCCGAGGTGCTCCATCTGGCGGGAGGTGAGCATCGCAAAGAGTGCATTCGGTCCATTCATCGGCAGGGGTGCCAGATGGTCTTCAGTGGCCTTGTTGTAACTGGCAACAAGACGGGAGAACGCGGCCTGGTCCATGAGGTCGCCTGCGGCCAGGACGATGACGTTGGCGTCGCCTGCTTCTATGGCACGGACGGCATGCTGGAGCATCCCGCCTGCGCTGGCGCCCCCGTTCGTGTCCTGCATCAGCCAGGAGAGTCGAAGGCCCATGCGCCAGGCCAGATCGATGGCGTGATCGGGTGCGAGCGTGAAGCTGGATACCGCAAACCCATCCACGTCACTGGTTTGGAGGCCAGCATCATGCAATGCCTTGCTCACAGCCCGGGCAATAACCTGGGACGTCGTTGTCCCTGCTGAAGGGTGCCGGGTGTAGGAGGACTGTCCAGTCCCGATGATGGAGACCGTCATGGCCATCCTTTCTAAAGAACGACAGGAGAGCAGAAGAACTTTTGGGTGCCTACGAGAGAACTTCTGCCTCGTGGCCGGCCTTTTCCTTTTGGTCGGCTTTGATGCCATGGCGGGAGAAAGCCAGTGCTACGAGCGTGACCAGGACCAGGCCAATCACATAAAGGGATACCGGGATGGAGGAACCGTATTGCAGAAGCAAGGCTGTGGCGATCAACGGGGCGAATCCGCCGGCAAAGACCGCTGCGAGCTCGTGGGCGATCGCCATCGCGGAATAACGAACCTCGGCGTTGAACAGTTCGTGGAAGAATGCCGGCTGCGTTCCAATCATTGCGCCGTGGCAGAGGCCATTGCCCAGGAGGAAGGCCAGGATGACGATGGCGGGAGTGTTGGAATCAATCATGGAAAAGAACGGGAAAGCCATGGCGCCCATGCCAACTGCACCAAGGGCGTAGACAGGACGCCGTCCAATCCTGTCTGAGAGATGGCCGAAGAAGATGTAGGTGCCAAACGAGACAAGCATGGATACTGCCACTGCCATCAGCAGCAGGCCCTTGTCCACGCCCACGTGAACTCCATAGGCAATGGAGAAGGAGAGGAAAATGTACGAGCCGCCGTTCTCGGCCACACGAAGTCCCATGGCGACGAGGATTTCGCGGGGGTGGGTTTTGATGGCTGCAAGTACGGGGAGGCGGTGTTGCTTGCTGTGGCTGGCGGCGGTGAACTCCTTGCTTTCCGGTAGCCGGAAGCGGATGTAGGCACCTACTGCCAGCAGCACCACGCTCAGGAGGAACGGGACGCGCCAGCCCCACGCCAGGAACTGGGCGTCCGGCATCAACTGGACCACAAAGAAGACCAAGGAGGACAACACAAAACCGAGCGAAATTCCTCCCTGGCTGAAGGCGGAGAGCATGCCCCTGCGGGTAGTGGAGGAGTTCTCGCTGATCAGCAGGACGCCTCCGCCCCATTCACCACCGGCCGCGATGCCCTGGATGACCCTGAGCAGGATCAACAAGGCAGGGGCCCACAGCCCTACTTGCGCATAAGTGGGCAGCAAGCCCATGAGAGCTGTGCTGATTCCCATGATGGATAGCGTCATGACCAATGCGCGCTTGCGCCCCAGCCTGTCTCCGATGTGACCGAAAATGATTCCGCCCAGTGGACGGGCTGCGAACCCGACGGCGAAACCGGCGAAGGCGGCCATGGTACCAACCAGGGGGTCGACGTTGGAGGGGAAAAACAACCGACCAAAGACGACTGCCGATGCAGTGGCGTAGAGGAAGAAGTCATACCACTCCAGCGCATTGCCCACGAGCGAGGCAACAACGTACCGACGTACTCCGGGACGTTGTCCCGGCATGGTGTGCTGTTGATGGGACATTGTTGCTCCTTTAGTGCGAAAACTCTGGCAATCGTCCGGCCAATTCGACGTATCGCCCTGGCCGGAACTCTGCGGATCAGGTTGTCCGCTTCATGATCGAAACGGTCAATTGTGATGGGCGTTACAGCTGCTGATTTCAGTTTCCCCCGGGCTCAGGGGAACGTCGAATGCCGGTTTTGCCAGGGGCTATGCCTTTCCGGGTAACCCCTGCGATTTGCACAAAAAGGCTGTTCCGGTGCGTATGAATGTGCTGCTAATGTCGCAGCCACAAGTCCTGTTGCGCACCGCCACGGGACCCCCAACGCCCTCATCGACGGCGAACCCATCCCCAAGGAACTCTCATGGATACCAGCAGCAATATTGACGTGCGCCAGGGCAGCGTAGGCCAGATGCTTACCGGCCTCGCCACCGGCCGAATTGATGTCATTGACCTGACCACCAGGCTCTCGATCAACACTCCAACTCTGGAACTGCCGGAGCCCTTCGCCAACCTCATTGACTTCAGCCTCGAGGAGGTCTCCGCCTACAACAGCCCCGGACCCTTCTGGAAGCATCACAACATCCACACCGGCGAACACATTGGCACCCACCTTGACGCGCCAGTGCACTGGATCACCGGGCGTGACGGCAAAGACGTCGCCCAGATCGAACCCGCCCGGCTCGTTGGCCCGGCCATCGTTCTTGACGCGACCGAGGAGGCTACTGCGGACCCGGACTTTCTCCTCGACCGTCACCACATCCTCCGATGGGAGGAAACCTACGGAGCACTGCCCGATGGCGGCTGGCTCCTCATTCGAACGGGGTGGGACAAGCGCTCCCAAGACCGACAACGATTCCTGAACAAGGACGAGCACGGCCCACATTCTCCCGGGCTCACGGTCGAATGCGCCCGATGGATTGCCGAGGAGTCTGCATTGTCCGGCATTGGCGTGGAAACCGTTGGTATCGATGCCGGGGCCGCCGGTGGACAGGAACCTCCATTTCCGGCCCATCACTTCCTGCTGGGGAACGACAAGTACGGAATCACCTCATTGCAAAACCTGGACCAACTGCCCCCAACCGGAGCAGCCCTCATCGTTGCGCCCTTGCCAATCGTTGGCGGAACCGGGAGCCCAGCTCGCGTGTTCGCGCTCAAAGAAGGAGAAACACGATGACCGTCACCACCAGCGGCCCGGTACTCAAGGAGGACTCCACCGCACTGGCCCCCGCATCCCGCTCTGACAATGTTGCCGAACTCGTGGGGAACACCCTTGCCCGGCTCGGCATCGGCCACGTCTTCGGAGTAGTGGGCAGCGGAAATTTCGTCGTGACAAACGCACTGCGCCGGGCAGGAGTTCCCTATACCGCAGCAAGGCACGAAGGCGGCGCAGCCACCATGGCTGATGCCTACGGGAGGATGTCGGGCAAGGTCGGAGTCGTCACTACGCATCAGGGTTGCGGGCTGACCAATGCGGTAACAGGAATCGGCGAGGCAGCGAAGAGCCGCACCCCCATGATCGTCCTAACCGCGGACACACCTGCATCGGCCGTCAGGTCCAACTTCACCATCGATCAGGATGCACTTGTCCGAAGCGTCGGTGCAGTGGCTGAACGGGTCCACTCACCGCAAAGCGCAGTAGCAGACACCCTCCGCGCCTACCGCACGGCAGTTAACGAACGCCGGACGGTGGTCCTTTCCCTGCCGACAGACGTCCAAAGTGCAGAGGCACCGGCAGAAGTCGGCCTCTTGGAGCCTTTGGAACCCCGCCAGCGGATCAGGCCATCAGCGGCGGCAGTCACCAAGCTGGCAGAGCTCATCCAAGACGCGAAGAAGCCCGTATTTGTGGCCGGCCGTGGAGGCCGCGAAGCAGGGCCGGAAATCGCGGCGCTCGCCGAAACCGCTGGCGCGCTCCTGGCGACCTCCGCCGTCGCTCATGGACTCTTCAACGGCGACCCATTCAACCTGGGGATTTCCGGTGGATTCTCCTCGCCGTTCACCGCGGACACTGTGCGCGAAGCTGACTTGATCGTCGGTTGGGGCTGTGCACTGAACATGTGGACGATGCGCCATGGTTCGCTCATCGGCCCGGCAACAAAAGTGGTCCAAGTGGACCTTGAGGACTCGGCTTTGGGGGCAAACCGGCCCATCGACCTGGGGGTACTGGGGGATTGCGGCGAGACAGCCGTTGCTGTGCTCAATGAACTGCGTTCTGCCGGACACCAGTCGGTTGGCCTGCGTACGCCACAGATGGCTGACCGGATAGCCCTCCATGCGCGCTGGAGCTCGGTGGACACGGAAGACCTGTCCACTGCGGGGACCATCGATCCCCGCGTGCTGAGCCGCGAGCTGGATCGGATCCTGCCCGACAATCGCATTGTTTCCGTTGATTCCGGCAATTTCATGGGGTATCCGAGCGCCTATCTGTCCGTTCCTGATGAGTATGGCTTTTGCCTCACCCAGGCTTTTCAGTCGATTGGGCTGGGGTTGTCCACTGCGATCGGCGCGGCGAAAGCCCAACCGGAACGCGTTCCGGTCTTGGGCACCGGCGATGGTGGCTTCCTCATGGCCATTTCGGAATTGGAGACGCTGGTCCGTGAGCGGATTCCCATGGCGGTGATTGTCTACAACGATTCCGCGTACGGCGCCGAGGTCCATCACTTCGATGCAGATGATGAAGACCTGGAAGTGGTTCGATTCCCCACGACAGATATCGCCTCCATCGCCGCAGGCTACGGTGCTGCCACCGTAACAGTCCGGTGCGTCGCGGATCTGGCCCCCGTGGAGGAGTGGGTTGCGGGTCCTAGGAATATGCCGCTGGTCATTGACGCCCGGATCGCTTCCGACGGCGGCGCGTGGTGGCTGGCCGAGGCCTTTAAAGGCCATTGAGGCTAAACGGCGGAGTCGCTAGTCTGGCTCGCAGTGATGTCGATCCCGGGCCACCCGATCGGCCTACGGTTCGAGGCAGCATCCGGTTGCCTCTCATGCGAAGGAGTACATGATGGGAATCCTCTCGGTCGATCTTTTCATCACCCTTGATGGCGTGTATCAAGGCCCGGGTGGCCCTGATGAGGACCGTGAGGGTGGCTTCGAGTTCGGCGGCTGGCAGGCGGCTTATTCCGATGAAGAGACCGGGCGGGTGATCGTCGAGGGAATCAACCGCATGGATGCGCTGCTCTTGGGGCGCAAAACCTACGACATCTTCGCGGGATACTGGCCCAACCGGGCCGATGACCCGATCGCTGATACGTTCAACGCACTGCCCAAGTTCGTCGTCTCCCGCTCGCTGACGGACCCTGGATGGGCGGGCACGACGGCGTTGTCCGGGGTGGCGGAAGTGGCTGCCCTGAAAGATCGGTTCGAGGATATCCATGTCATAGGCAGCGGCGAGCTCGTGCGCTCCTTGCTGAAGGCCGACGTCGTTGATCGACTGAACCTCTTCCTCTACCCCATCACGCTTGGAGCCGGAAAGAAGTTGTTCCCTGACGGCGCCGGTGTGCCGGCAGCGTTCCGGTTCGCGCAACCACCGCAGGGGTTCCCGACGGGCACCGTGGCCCTTGCCTACGAGCGCGCGGGTATGCCGGTTACAGGCATTGACATCGGGGAAGGGTAGTCAGGATCCTGGACGACCGGGCCATTCCTTGCCGGCCCAGGGGTCGTAGTCGGCGATGAGATCCTCCTGGGGCGGGCGCATGGCTTCGGGGATGTGCTGCAGGTTCACCCGGACCCTGTACCAGAGCGAACTCGATCCGCGCATCCCATCGATGAGTACATCCGCCGGGTGCAGTTCCGGGACCACGTCAGTGTGCCGGGCCTTCCATTCATCGAGGGCGGCCGCCGCTTCGGGCTTTGTCTTGGTGCGGGCCACCTCAATGAGTGGCATCGTTGAGACCCGGCGGCCTGACCCGTCGCCGGCTCGAGGTGCCTTTTCGGCGGGACCAAGTTCTTTGGCCAAGGCCAGCAGACCCTCAAGAGAACCCACGGCGTCATCGATGCCAGCGTGGGGATCGCCCAGGTCCGCGAAGCGCTCGGGCACTGAGCGGACGGTGAATTGTTCGGGCCTCGTGGACGTGACCTCATCCCACGTCAGGGGAGTGGAGACCCGGGCATCAGGCCTGGGTCTGATCGAATATGCCGAGGCAACAGTCCGGTCCTTCGCATTCTGGTTGAAGTCGACGAAGACGCTCTCGCCGCGTTCTTCCTTCCACCACCGCGCCGTGGCAAGCCCGGGCGCGCGGTTCTCCACTTCGCGGGCAAGGGTCTCGGCGGCGAGCCGCAGCTCGCTATAAGACCATTCCGGGGCGATCCGCACCAAAATGTGGAGTCCGCGGGAGCCGCTCGTCTTAGGCCAACCCACCAGCCCAACGTCGTCAAGCACCTCGCGCGCCACATACGCGACGTCGACGATCTGCGACCAATCCACACCGGGCATGGGATCGAGGTCGATTCGGAGTTCATCCGGATGGTCAAGATCTTCGGCACGTACGGGGTGGGGGTTGAGGTCGAGGCAGCCAAGATTAACCACCCACGCCAGACCGGCTGCGTCCCGGATGACAGTTTCTTCAGCCGACGTCCCCGATGAGTAGTGCAGAGTTGCCGTATCAATGAACTCCGGATGATTTTCGGGAACGCGTTTCTGAAAGAACGGCTCAGCGTCGATGCCCTTGGGGAAGCGCTTGAGCACCATGGGGCGGCCACCGGCGCCCCGCAGCGCACCCTCCGCAACTGAAAGGTAGTAGCGGACCAAATCCAGCTTGGTCAGTCCGGGTTCGGGGAAAACCACCTTGTCCGGATTGGAGACGCGAACTTCGGCGTCGCCTATGTCCAGAATCTCTGCCGGAGTCTTCGACGGGTTCATGCCGCCACGCTAGCAACGATCGGCGGCCCCAGCTAGACCATCACAGCCAGACCGTCACAGCTAGACCAAGGGCAAGGGCGACTATATTGACCATGTCAGCCCACCACCACAATCGCGGGAGTCTGCACACATGGCGAAGGAACTTGCTACCCAGCTCATCGAACAACTCCAGGCTGCCGGCGTGCAGCGTATTTATGGAATCGTCGGAGACAGCCTCAATCCGATAGTGGACGCTGTGCGTCAAACGGGAGGTTCGGCCAAAGGCGGTATCGACTGGATCCATGTCCGCCACGAGGAGGCGGCAGCTTTTGCCGCGGCCGCCGAGGCACAACTCACGGGGATGCTTGCTGTCTGTGCCGGCTCTTGTGGCCCTGGCAACCTCCATTTGATCAACGGACTCTACGACGCCAACCGCACTGGGGCGCCGGTCCTTGCCATCGCTTCGCACATCCCCAGCAAGCAGATCGGCAGCGGATTCTTCCAGGAAACCCATCCCGACCGGATCTTCACTGAATGCTCGGTCTATTCGGAACTGATCAGCACCGCCGAGCAGGCGCCCCGCGTGATGCACAGCGCTATCCAGAACGCTGTAGCCCTTGGGGGAGTCGCCGTCGTGACTCTTCCGGGCGATATCGCCGGACTTGAGGCCACCGCGCCGACGCCGTTGCCCGCCATCTTCCGGCCAGCGAGCCTGGTCCCGGACCAGTCGAGCGTTCAGGAACTGGCTGACGCCATCAACGACGCCGGTAAGGTCGCCATTTTCGCGGGGGCGGGTGTCCAGGGAGCCCACGACGAACTCATTGCTTTGGCGGAGTTGGTCAACGCTCCGATTGGCCACTCACTGCGCGGCAAGGACTTCGTCCAGTACGACAACCCGTTCGACATCGGTATGACCGGTCTTCTCGGCTACGGTGCGGCGGCGGAGGGCATCGAGGACGCTGATCTGCTGATCCTCCTGGGTACCGATTTTCCCTACGACCAATTCCTGCCGGACACACGGACGGCACAGGTTGACCGCGCGGCGCAGCGGCTGGGGAGGAGGACCGACGTCGACATTGCTGTTCATGGAGATGTCCTTCCTACTCTGACCGCCCTTCTGCCTTTGGTGAATCCAAAGAAGAACCGCCGCTTCCTGGACCAGATGCTGAAGAAGCACGACCGCCTGATGAACAAAGCAGTGGGCGCGTACACAAGGAAGGTCGAAAAGAAACAGCCCATTCATCCTGAGTATGCTGCTTCCCTGCTGGACCAAGTGGCAGCGGACGATGCCATCTTCACTGCCGATACCGGAATGTGCAACGTCTGGACGGCTCGCTATATCAACCCGCTGGGCACGCGCCGGCTGATCGGTTCCTTCCTCCACGGGTCCATGGCCAACGCCCTTCCGCACGCGATCGGTGCACAGGTTGCCTATCCCGGGCGCCAGGTGGTTTCTGTCTCCGGCGACGGGGGCTTGTCCATGCTGCTGGGTGAGCTCATTACCGTGGCCGCACATCAACTGCCGGTAAACGTCGTGGTCTTCAACAACTCAACGCTGGGCATGGTCAAGCTGGAAATGTTGGTGGACGGGCTGCCCGATTTTGGCGTTGATGTGCCGGACGCCAACTACGCCGCCGTCGCGAAGGCCTTGGGCTTCCATGCTGTCCGGGTGACAGATCCGGCGAATATCGAGGAAGCGTATCGGGAGGCGTTCGCCCACCCGGGTCCCTCGCTGGTGGAGCTCATTACTGATCCCAATGCGCTGTCCATCCCGCCAAAGATTTCCGGGCAACAAGTCATCGGTTTCGCAACGGCAATGTCCAAAGTGGTCTTGAACCGCGGAGCCGGTGAAGCTGTGAGCATGGCCCGGAGCAACCTGCGCAATATTCCCCGGCGCTGAAAGGAGTCTTTGGCGGCAGCAGCTTCAGGCCGATGACGGAGGCAACAAATCCCCTGGCTTACGGATGCTCGTCGAGTAGGACTCCAAGGATGGTGAGGGCTTTGGACAACTGGAGGTCGGACACTGCACCATACCCGATGACCAACCCGTTCACCGGTGGCCGCTCGGCGTAATATCCGGCCAAGGGGATGACCCGCACACCCCGTTCCAGCGCCTTCGCGGCCACGTCCGCCGCGTCAGGCTGTTCGAAGCGGATCACTGCATGCAATCCACCGTCGAGGCCTGCAAGCTCCACATCTGTCCGCGCGCCTAAGCGCTCAATGAGCAGGGAACGGCGGTGCGAATATTCCCTCCGGGCGCGGGCAATGTGCCGGGAAAGGCCTCCGCCCTGAAGGTAATAGGCGAGGGCCGACTGCAGGATCCCGGCCACCGGAGTATCCAAGGCTTCACGTACGGCCTTGAGGCGTTGCCCGGCATCGCCCCGGACCACCAGGTATCCGCAGCGCAGCCAAGGACTCAGGTTCTTTGAGAACGTTCCGAGAAGTACGACGTCGGCAGCTGCGGGCAAGGATGCGACGGCCGGCAGGGGCATTCTGCTGTGGCGGAATTCGCTGTCGTAATCGTCCTCCAGCACCAGCACGCCATGGCGATCCGCCCACTTCAGCAGGCCTAGCCGTTCCTGGACTGCCATCCTGCCGCCAAGAGGGTACTGGTGGCTGGGGGTAATGAGGACGGCGTCGGGGATGACATCGAGGCCGGCGAGCTGGGAGCTCTTCAGACCGTCTTCGTCCACGGTAAGCAGCTGAAGTTGGGCACCGGCCGCGCTCATGACCCGCCGGGCTGTGGGGTAGCCCGGGTCCTCAACCAGGATGCGCGGATTGTTCCTCTTGCCGCGAAGCATGGCCACTATCAAGTGCAGTGCATCACTGGTGCCGGCCGTAATGATGACGTCCTCCGGGCCTACCGCCAGACCCCTCGACACCGCCAGGTGACCGGCCACGGCTTCCCGAAGATCCAACGTTCCAAGGGCTGGCGGCAGATGCGTGTTTCCTTGCTCCGCCAAGGCCCTTTTCCAGGCGTTGCGCCACTCCCTGTCCTGGAACGGCGATCCGGAGGGACGGCCGGGTGTCAGGTCAATCACGTCGGCGATGGCAGGGCTGCTGCTCTGCGCCTTCGCTTCGTTGGGGCGCTGTTGGATGTCCGGCCGGACCGCTACTTTGGTCCCGCCAGTACCGCTGCTTTCCAGGAACCCTTCCCCGGAGAGTTGCTCGAAGGCCCGCACCACCACACCACGGGATATCCCTAAGTCCTTGGCCAGACGACGGGTGGCGGGGAGCGTGTGCTCAGGCTGGAGGACTCCGCCGAGGATGGCGGTCCGGAGCTGGCTTGCAACCTGGGCGGACAGGGAGGCCGGACTCTTCCTGTCGAGCTCGATGGGTATTTCCGATTCGCTCATTGGACCTCCAGAGTTGTTCTTTCTTGGATCTAGTGTAGGACCAAGACCTTTGGCAGCATGAGACGCGTAGTCACCCATTTGCTGTGTTCGCGCCCGGCCACAGCCACAAGAAAGCAGGACTCCAGTGTTCAAAGGCCTCAGCGCATTCCCCCTGACACCCATGAGCGGTGAAAGTGTCGATCTGGACACCGTTGCCCGGCTGGTGGCCCGCGCGGCGCAGTCCGGTGTGGATTCACTCGGTGTTCTTGGCTCGACTGGAAACTACGCTTATCTCTCCCGTGAAGAACGCCGCATGGTCCTTGAAACCTCCGTAGAAGCTTCGGGTGGCGTGCCAGTTTTGGCCGGTGTCGGGGCAGTGCGTACCCGGGACGTCCTCACGCTTGCCGGCGATGCACATACCGCTGGCGCCTCGGCATTGCTCTTGGCCCCGGTGTCCTATCAACGGCTGTCGGAAGCGGAGGTTTTCGGGCTGTATGAGGACGTTGCGTCGGAGTCAGACCTTCCGATCGTCGTGTATGACAACCCCGGCACAACGGGCTTTACCTTCACCGACGAGCTGCACGCCCGGATCGCCCGTATCCCGGGAATCGCATCCATCAAGATTCCGCCGCCAGCTGCACCCGACATCGCCACCAGGCTCGGCAAGCTCCGCGCAGCTTTGCCCGGGCAAACATTTGTGGGTATCAGCGGAGACTGGGTTGCTGCCGAAGCACTGCTTGCTGACTGCGACCTCTGGTACTCGGTGATCGGCGGGATCCTTCCCCGCCAGGCCCGGGAAATAGTCGATCACGCGTTGGCTGGTCGGCGCCACGATGCGATGGCAGCCTCCGCGGCGCTGGAGCCCCTCTGGTCCCTGTTCCGAACCTACGGGAGCCTCCGTGTCACCGCGGCACTGGCCGAAGACCTGGGGCTCATTCCATCCTCAGCCTTGCCCTTGCCGCTGCGTGGCCTGGATCCCGAAGGACGCAACAGAGTTGCCGCTGCCATCCGCCAGTGTGGATTGGAGGGGACATGAGCCTCATCGACGGGCGCAAAACCAGCAGCGCAACTACGGGTGAGCAGACATCGCCGGGTGGGTTGGCCCGCTATGTCGTTGCAGCCACCCTGGCCCGCAGCGCCGATGGGGGAGCCGTTGTAGCCATTGTCCTGTTGGTGACAACCAGCGGGGCACCGGGTTGGCTGGCCGGAATACTGGGTGCCTGCATCACCGCTCCCCACCTCTTCGGTCCGTTCGTTGCCAGAACTCTCGATACTGCCCAGGACGGCAGGACGGTGATCGCCTGGGCGTGCCTCATGCACGGAGTTACCCTGGCCGCCGCTGTCCTGCTGTACCCGCTGACTCCTCCAATCGTCCCGGCTCTACTGCTCATTGCGTCCGGATTGGTCGGTCCACTACTGACAGGCGGTATTAGCAGCAGGCTCTCGGCGATCGCTGGCGGCAGCAGAACCAGCCAGCGACGCGCCCATGGATGGGACGTAGCAACGTATGGCATCAGCGGAACCATTGGTCCCTCTTTGGTCGCAGCTGTTTCGGCTTGGGCGAATCCGGCACTGGCGGCATTGATTCTTGCCGGATTAACGTTTGTCGCTGCCGCCCTCGTCAGGCTTTTGCCCACTTCTCCTCGAGTGTCGGTTCCGTCGGAGGTACCGCGCCCCGGACGCACGTTGCTGATGATGCTATCTACCGGGCCTTTGCGCCGCACTCTCTACATGACCGTCATCGTCGCCTTGTCCGTCGCCGCGTTGCCTATCACCGCAGTGGCTTCGACTGCAGAACTGGGAGTCGGGCCAGCTGCGGCAGGGATCCTGACGGCCGCATATGGTCTTGGCGGGCTTCTAGGATCCGCCGGTGTCATGATCCGTCCGTTGCGAAGCGACGCGGACCACCTCATGACCTGGCTGGGCGCTGCTGTTGGAGTTGCGCTGTGTGGGGCAGCCTTCGCCGGGATGTTCCCGGTAGCAGCAGTGGTCTACTCCCTCGCTGGGGTGCTCAACTCCTGCTTTTTCGCCGCAACATTGGCCGCGCGCAGCGAATATGCACCAGCTGGCGCGCGAGGTCAGGTCTTCGTGTGGATCGGAGCCTTGAAGATCACTGCAGGTTCTGCCGGTACAGCGTTGGCAGGGGCCTTGGTTGTTCCAATGACACATCTGCCGTTGCTTTTGGCGTCCGCCCTTATTGCTGTGGCTGTGAGCGCTTCCCTGGTTGACCGCCGTCGTGAGCGTTCCCCAACCGCAGGAAACGCCTGACGATTGGGCTACTGCTTCCCGAACGTTTTGTCCAAGGCGTTGAGGATGTCGTCAATAAGGTCTTCCGGGTCCTCAAGGCCGATGGACACGCGCAGGTGTCCGTATTTGTGGAATGACTCCGGGTAGTTTTCCGAGCCACCGCGTGCGTCCGGGCCAACGTGGACGATCAGCGTTTCATCGTGGCCCAGCGAGACTGCCGAAGTGATGACCTGCAGGTTTTTCACAAAGGTGTTCTGGGTGCGTGAGTCCCCCTCAACGGCGAAGGCCATGACGCCGCCATAACCCCGGCCTCCGAACTGTTTGCCGGCGAGTTCATGCTGCGGATGGGACGCCAGGCCAGGGTAGAGGACATAAGCGATCCGTGGTTCGGATTCCAGGACGGCGGCCACCTTTTCAGCACTGGAGAATTGCTGCTTGATGCGCAGCGGCAAGGTGACGGAGCCGCGCATGATCATCCACGCGTTGAAGGGCGAAATAACGCCGCCAGCGTCCACGATCGCATCGTGCCTGATGTGCTGGACGAGCTCACGGCGCCCGACGACGACTCCACCCATGGCGTCACCGTGGCCGTTGATGTACTTGGTCAGCGAGTGGATGACCAGGTCCGCGCCGTCGTCGAGGGCGCGGTAGAACGGTGCCGGCGTGAACGTGGCGTCGACCGTCAGCAGGACGCCGGCGTCTTTGGCTATGCGGGCAAGCTCCGCCACATTAGCAACCTTCGTTGTTGGGTTGGCGATGGTTTCGGCGTGGATCAGCTTTGTGCCCGGACGAATGGCCGCCCTTACTGCCTCAAGGTCATCCGCATCCACGAAAGTGGCCTCAATGCCGTACTTTTGCGGAAGAAGCTCACCGAACAGGCGGTAAACGGCCTCGTAGGTCACGTTGGAAACCACCACGTGATCACCCGATTTCAGGAGGGCGAAGAACACTCCGTGGAGGGCTGCGACACCAGTTGCAAAGGCGGCTGCTGCTTCGGCACCTTCCATTGCGGCCAGCTTTGTCTCGAGGGCCACCTGGTTGGCCCCGGCGTTCCTTGTGTAGACCAACCCATCGTCAACGCTGGACCAGTCCATGTCCGACGGGTCCTCCGGAAGGAGATAGGAGTTGGCCATGACCAAGGGAGTCCGGAGCGCACCGGTTCCTTTGTCGATGCTGTTTCCGCCGTGGACGGCCCAGGTGGAGTCATGGACGGAGGCGCGGTTGTGTTTGTCGGGAGCTCGGTTCATTTTGGTTCCTTTGGATGAAGCTGTGGCGTGGTTGAAGCAACAGAGGTCAGTGCCCGAGTGTGCTGGCGTCAATCAGCCGCTGGGCGGTTACGACCTCAGCTCCCAGGAGGCGCAGGTGCGTGGTGAGGTCCTCGCCGGCGGCAAGGAGATCCTCGGTGGTCACGGGTGCGAGGGCATCAAGAATGAACAACGCCGAGGTTGTATCGTCCCGCAGTTGCGTGCGGCGGCCCTGGCGCCAATTCCAGCGACGGCAAGTGACGCCGTCGACGTCGCACCATACAACTTCCCCTTCATCGGGGTGTTCGACAATGGGCTCGCCGCTGGCAACCGTGTCGAAGGGCTCCTGGCCCGTTGCACGGATCAGCCGCGGCGCCCCACTGTAACTGGAAAGGTCTTCGCCGCCGAGCGGAATCTGGTGCAGTACCGATACCGCGTTGTAGAGGTCCGTGAGCCTGTTGACCCTGGGCAGGCCGGCATCAGCCCGTCGAAGCAGTGCTTCAAGGCTGTTGCGGGTGCGGTTGGGCTTTGCTCCGAAGGATTGGTAGGCCTTCCGCCACGCGGCAACATGCGGGAGGTGCTCGACCTTCTGCTCTCTGAGCGCCGTCCGGGCTGCCGCCTCCGCCTGATGCAACAGGGCATCGCTGGCATCATCGCTGGGACCCGGCACGAGACCATCGACGGCGATTAAGAGGGCTTTGTAGTCCGGTTGCAGTTCGAAGACGGCAGGTTCAACGTGGGCGGCGTGGAGAATTTCCTGGAGGTATTCAACCCTAAGCATTGTTCGCCTCTCGATGCGCCGATCCCACTCCACGTTCAAAAACAGCGAGTGAGAACCTTGCTGCGTCCGGGCCGTTGTTGCCGTAGGAATGGGCTACGTCTCCCGGGAAAGACAGCGAGTCGCCCGCCTCAAGGACCACCGTCTGCTCTGCGGCGACGACGGTAACGGTGCCTTGCAGAACCTGCAGGAGTTCCTTGGTACCAGGCGTATGAGGCTCACTGACGTGCTGGTCTCCAGGGGCGAGGGTCCAATCCCAGAGTTCCATCACTTCCGGCGGTTCCGTTCCCGCAACGAGTACTCCGCGTCCGCCTGCTTCACTGCTCCACAGCAGGGCACCTTCACCCTTTCGTGTCACCTTGACTCCCTTGGGCTCGGGGGACTGGACCAGGTCCGGCAGACCTACACCGAGCGCGGCGCTGATCCTCAGAAGAGTGCCGACGCTGGGGTTCATGGTTGCTTGTTCCACATTGATGAGCATGCGTCGGCTGACGCCGGCAGCTTCGGCCAGTTGATCCAGGGTCCAGTGACGTGCCTGGCGCTCCTGTTTAACCCGTCCGCCAATAGCTGAGGCGAGCGATGCGATGTTTTCTTCCATCAATGCAGCATAATGCACTTAGAGTGCAGTGGGCAATATCCCTGCCAACCAGTCCAAGAAGCAATACACCAATGGGATATGTTTGTACCGGCCAATTTGCTGGACACGCTTGCCGCGGCGGCATTCCTGCATCGAAGGACGCCCAAACACATGTTCACATCCCTCAGACAGGAGCGTCCGTGCCGAAGAGTCCACGTGACGAGATAGACGCGCAGATTCTGGCCGAGCTGCGGAGCAATGCCCGTATCAGCCTTGCCCAGCTGGGGGAGAAGGTGCTGCTCTCCCGCAACGCGGTACGGCAACGGATTGAGCGGCTTGAACGGGACGGGTATATCCACGGGTACACCATCAAGGAATCGGCCGGAGAAGGCACGCCAACGGTCAATGCCGTGCTTCTGATCCAACGGCATGACAGGATGCGGGGCGGGGACGTGATTGCCGGGCTCAAGGCAATTCCTGAAATCGCAACTTGCGATGTTGTCAGCGGCGAACTGGATATCGTGGTCAGGGTTGAGGCCCCGGACGCCGCACGCATCCAGGAAATCTGGAGGCAGGTCTCAGAGTTTCCTGGAGTCCGCGACATCACCACCGCCTTGTCCCTCTCCACAGTCATCGACAGGCAGGCGCCTCGTTAAGGCAGCGTGCTGAGACGGCGTGAACCATGCTGGGCTTAAATGGTTCCGGCGCTGCGGAACCAAGGTGGTTACGCAACGCCGGATCGGCACAGCCTGATTGATTGACGGTAGCGTCAGACGATCATCATGAAGTGATCGCTATGACCTTGGGCTGCGTCATTTCCTCGTAGGCGAAGCGGACGCCTTCCCGGCCCATGCTGCCGTATTTCGAGCCGCCAAAAGGCATTGCATCGAGCCGGTAGTCAGAGGAATCATTGATCATCACGCCGCCTGCGTCGATTGCCTTGGCGGTGGCCAGCGCACGGGCCAGGTCCTTGGTGAAAACCCCGGCCTGCAAGGCGTATTCGCTGTCGTTGGCCAGTTCGATGGCTTCCTCGGCGGAGTCGAACGGTTCCACCAGGACCACGGGTGCGAACAATTCTTCGCTCCATGCCTCGCAGTTGCGCGGGACTCCGGTCAGGACAGCAGGCGTCAGGAGCGCGCCATCCAAGGCGCCACCGGTGAGCAGTCGCGCACCAGCCGACACTGCCTCGTCGATCTTACGCTTCGCTTCAGCGGCAGACGCGGCGCTGATCATGGGTCCGACGTCGGTCTGCTCGCTGCGGGGATCGCCTGCAGTCAGGGCGGCCGTTTGGGCAACAAAGGCGTGAAGGAAGGTCTCGAAGACTGACCGCTGGACGAGGATCCGCTGGGCGCCGATGCAGTTCTGTCCAGCGGCCCAGAAGGAACCGGAAACACTGGCCTCGACGGCGGCAGGAATGTCGGCGTCGTCGAACACGATGACGGGCGCGTTGCCGCCAAGTTCCATGGACAGGCGCTTTATTCCGGCGTTGGCTGCGATGGCCCGGCCCGTGGAAAAGCCGCCCGTGAAGGAGACCATTCGAACCAGTTTGGACGAGATGATGGTTTGCGCGATGGCGCGATCGCCCAGGACAACAGTGACGAACTCCGCCGGCAGGCCTGCCTCGCGCAACAGGTCCACGAGGAGAATGGCCGTCAGGGGTGTCAGCTGGGATGGCTTGAGGATGACGGTGTTTCCTCCGGCAATCGCCGGCCCGAGCTTGTGCGCCACCAGGTTCAGGGCGTCGTTGTAAGGGGTGATGGCAGCGATAAGCCCCAACGGCTCACGGGTGAACCATCCCTGGCGGTTTTCGGAGCCGGCGAAGGAGTCGAAGGGAACTACTTCGCCAACGTTACGGCGGGTTTCCGCTGCCGACAGCTTGAGCGTGTTGACCGCACGGGAGACCTCTTTGAGTGCCTGCGTGATGGTCTTCCCGGCCTCGGCGACGATTAGCCCAGCCACTTTCTGCGCCCGTTGCTGGAGCAGGTCTGCAGCGGCGTCCAGAATTCGGCCGCGCTCATGACGGGGCATAGCCGCCGCTGCCGGAGCGGACGCAGCGGCACGGATGAGCTCCACGCGTACGTCTGCCTCCGTGCACTGGGGAAGGGTCGCCAGCACGGAACCGTCAAACTTGTCGTACACCACCAGATCAGTGATAGCGGCAGCCGTTGTGGAGTGGGCAATGGCTGTTTCAGGCACGGACCGCTCCTTTGGCGAATTCGTCGACGGCGATGATGTCGGAGATGAGGGCATAAGCAGTTTCCACGCGGCCAGCTCCAGGACCCGATACCGTGACGGCCCCCAGCAAATCCGTGCTGAAGGATACGGCGTTGGTGGCACCGGAAATCCCAGCCAGCGGGTGGTCTGCCGGGAGGGCGATGGGCTGGACAGTAGCAACGATGCTGCCATCGCTCTCGCGGCGGGCTTCGCCGATGAGCTTCCAGCGGAGGCCATTGGCCAGGGCTTGGGCGACGTCATCACCCTTGATGTCCTGAATACCGGTGGTTTCCACGTCATTGGGGTGGATGGTGGCGCCGAGCAGCTCGTTGGCCAGGATGGCGACCTTCAACCGGACATCCGAGCCGCCGATGTCTGCAGTGGGGTCCGCTTCGGCGTATCCGCGCTCCTGGGCTTCGGCAATGGCTTCGTCCAGGCCCAGCCCGGCCTCCATCCGACCCAGGACGTAATTGCTGGTTCCGTTCAGGATGCCTTGAACGGAGTTCAATTCGAGGCCGCCCAGCATTTTGTGTGCGAGTCGAATGACGGGCGTGCCGCTCATGACTGAGCCCTCGTATTCGAAACGGACACCATTGCTTGCTGCAAGCTGGCCCAGTTCCCGGCCGCGCAACGCCACAGGACCCTTGTTGGTGGTCACCACATGCTTGCCGGACTCGATGGCCCATTTGACGTGCGAAACTGCCGGTTCGCCGTCGATCGGACTGGTGAAGGTAGCCTCAACGACGATGTGGGCCGGGCTGTTTTTGATGACGTCTTCGTTGCGGGGATCCGGGCTGCCACCTGGCAGTCCCTCGAACGAGGCTCCGCGGGGCATCGCGAGCACGGCCGTAAGGTCGATCCCGTCTCCTTGGACGAGCGAGCCGAAGGCAAGATCGGTGATGGCCACGACGCGAAGCTCGAATCCGAGTGAGGCAAATCGCTGGGGTTCGTCACGGATGAGTTCGGCCAAAGCGCGGTTGACGCCTCCGAAGCCGATGAGGGCCAGATTGTAGGTAGTCACGTGATCTCCTTGGTAGGGCGGTGGTGCTGTCCTTTAAGCCTCGGTTCCAGGAGTGTCAGTTCCCTAGAAGCGAATCGCCCGCCAAGGATGACGAAACGCCCAAAAAAGCTGCCAACCATGCTCAAACGCCCGCGGTACGTCCCCTCTTTGGAAGAGGAGCCGGTACGACGGGTTGCTGTTGCCGCCGCCCGCCGCGCTGCGCCGCAGCACCGGCGACAATGACGAGCAAGAGACCTGCGAGTTGCAGCATCGATGGCAACTGACGCAGGACGATCGCGCCGAGCAGTACGCCGATGGCTGGTTCCATAGCCAGAAGAGTCCCGAATGCTGTGTGTGTCATGCGGCGGAGGGCAAACATTTCCAGAATGTAGGGCAGAACCGGTATCAGCACTGCCAAGGCGGCGGCAACGGCCACGGTTTCCCACGTGATGTGGCCTATGGCTTGCGGCAGTCCAAACGGTGCCGCGGCTACAGCTGCAATCGGAATGGTCAGCGCGAGGGCTCCGATTCCATTGAAGCGATCACCCACCCGCTGGGTCAAAAGGATGTAGATGGCCCACCCCACGGCGCCCATCACCGCAAAACCGACTCCGAGCAGGTCCACGTGGCCAGCCCACGGTTCGGTGAGCAGCACGACGCCTGCCAGTGCCGTTGCCGGCAGGATCAAGGAACGGACCCCGTGACCCCGCAAGGCAGCAACCGTAAGCGGTCCGAGGAATTCAATGGCAACCGCTGTTCCCATGGGAATGCGTTCCATGGCGACAAGAAACGTCACCGACATTACTGCGGTGGCGACGCCGAGGCCAACAACCACCGGAGCGTCACGAAGTCGCAGGGTCTTCAGGGGTGGACGGGCCAGTGCCAGCAGGATGAGGGCTCCCATACTCAGGCGCAGCCATGCTGTCCCGAGGGGACCCAACGTTGGCATCAACCCCAGTGAGAGGGCGGAGCCGAGCTGGATGGAGAACATTGCTGCGACGGTCAGGAGCCACGGGGGGATTCGGCCTTTGATTGTGGTCATAAGGCATAATACTGCACTTTGAGTGCAGTCTTGTTCTTACCGCTCGACGGCGGCTACCGCACTGATCTCCACCAGCGCCCCGGGAACGCCCAAACGGGACACAAACGCTGCTGTCACTAGGGGCGGCTCGTCGGCGGCGAGGTCTGCCGCGATGGCCCCATACCCTGCCGCGAGGTCGGCACCGTCCACGAAGAGAACCGTCCACTGCACAACATCGCTGAGGGTTGCCCCGGCAGCCGCCAGCGCGGTCTTTGCGTTCGCCAAGGCGCGGGCAGATTGCACTCCAACATCACCTTCGCCGATAAGCGAACCGCCACTGTCGACCGAGTTCTGGCCGCCGACGTAGATGGTGGTGGCGTTTGGAGGCACGATGGCTACGTGGCTGAATGCGGGGCTGGAGACAAGCCCCTCGGGCCTGATGCGCTGGATGGATGACATGACTGTATGCTGCCATCCCCGACCAATTGCCAAAAGAGGTGAGCCCAAGCGCCCGGGCTGGACCGGCTTCATCACACAGTCGCGCGCGTCACTCAGGCACTCGTCATTCCAGTGCTCGTCACTCAGGCGAGGGCCGCCGTCGTTGCTGTTTGGTTGCCGCCCTCTGTACTTTTGCCGCGCGATGCCGCTGGGCAGACCCGCGTGTGGGTTTCGTTGCCCTGCGCACAGTCCTTGGGGCAAGGCCGGCCACCACAATGTCAGCGAGCTTGGCCAGGGCGCTCTCGCGGTTGCGTAACTGCGAGCGCTGCTCGGAGGCTGTAACAGTGATGACTCCGTCGACGAGTCGCTTCTCCAGTCGACGCAGCAGGATCTCCCTTTGGCTTTCTGTCAACGCTTCCGATATGGCTACGTTCCAGGAAAGCTCAGCCCTGCTGTCGGTCGTGTTGACGTGTTGACCGCCCGGTCCTGATGAACGCGAGAACCGCCAGCCCAGTTCCGAGGCCGGAATCGTGAGGGAAGGCGAGATTTCCAGGTCCATGGAACAAGCGTTGCACGTCAGGGGTGGGTCTTCCCAGCGGAGCGGCGCTTCGGCATGACGCATCAGAGTAGGTTTGCCTGTCAGAGCAGATTTGCAGTCAGCGTTGAGGCGACAAACCGGCCGTACCGCTCTGCGCTCCACCCTCGTTTCAGGACGAGGCTCTCGAACAGTTCGGGGGTGGTGCACGCGAACATGATGTCGGCGGCCTCTTCCGGGGACAAGCCCGGACGAAGCAGTCCGCGGGCAGTCAGCTGGCGCGCGTTGTGCAGCATCCTGCGATGGCGGGCGTCGTCGACGTCCTTCAGGAGGTTGGCCATGTCGGCATCCCCTGTTGCGGCGGCGTCGCGGATGAGCAGGATGATCGGCGTCGAAAGTGGACTGACTTCTGCAGTGAACCGGCCGAACTGCTCCATCAGTTCCCGCGGGTCATCTGCCCTTACTTGTGCGAGGTCTGAGCGCTGTTCGGCAGGCGCGCCGCCCTTGCCGAGGAGGCTCTGCTCGTGGAGGGCCCGGACGAGGCCGGCTTTGCCGCCGAAGTTCTTGTAGATGGACTCCGTCGACACCCCGGACGCACCGGCAATTTCGGCGATGGTGGTTGCGCCGAAGCCCTGCAAGAGAAACAGTTCCCGGGCGCGCGCGAGGATAGTGAGCCGGGATGCCTCGGCTGCTTGGCGGCGACGGCTTGCATCGTAGCTGCGTTGAGTCCCGGATGTTCCGCCGGGACTCTTGATTCCGGTTGCCATGACTTCTAGACTCCAATCAATACAGAGAACTGTATTGAATTCAAGATACCAGCCCTGCCCGCCCGTGAGGGGAAAATTGCGGGGCACCAAGGAGTCACCATGGCAACCGTGGAGGGACTTGAGCGCCTTCCGGAAGGACCCGTTCGCCGGATGTTCGCAGCTTCCGGACGCCACGACCTTGACGCTTTGGTCGCCGAATTCGCCGACGACTACGTCAACATCACGCCGATTCATCCCGAACGGAATTTCACCGGCAGCGCCCAGGTCCGCGCCAACTGGACCAGCCTTTTTGCTGGCATCCCCGATCTCACACCGGCAATCGCCGACGCCGCAGAAGGCAAGCACGGAACCATTTGGGTGGAATGGGGCGCCCGGGGCACCAGGCGCGATGCCACGCCGGTGGACCTTGCCGGCGTCGCGATCTTTACAGTGCGCCAGGAGCGAATCGCCTCCGTGCGTTTCTATCTCGAACCTGTGGAACGTACTTCAGGTGACATCGACGACGCCGTCCAGGCCACTGCGGGCGCGGGTCTTCTGGCTGGGGCCGTACTTCCGACATCGCAGGGGTCATGATCCTCGTAGTAGGCGGCACAGGCCGCCTGGGTTCACGCCTTACAGGGGAGCTGGTTGGGCGCGGGGCTTCCGTGCGCGTCATGGCCAGGGGCGAATCCCAGCCGTTCCCAGGAAAGTCTGTGGACGGCGTCGAGCTTGTCCGCGGGACCCTCGCCTCAAGCGCGGACTGCGGGCGGGCCGTTGCCGGGTGCAGCCAGGTGGTGTTCGCGGCGTCCGGCTTTGGGCTGAAAAGGGGCGGCAGCCCGCGCAGTGTGGACCGCGACGGCGCACTGCGGCTCATCGATGCCGCATCCCGGGCGGGCGTGGAGCATGTGGTCATGATGTCGATGCATGGGGCAGCTCCGGATGCCCCTCTGGATTTCCTGCGCATGAAATACGCAGCGGAGGAGGCGCTGAAGGCCTCGGGCATGGCGTGGTCAGTGATCCGAATGGGAGCAAACCTCGAGCAGTTCCTCGATTCAATGAGCCAGCCCCTTCACACGAAGGGCAGGGTGCTTGTCTACGGTTCGGGACGGGCACCAGTGACATTTACGTCGACGCCGGACGCTGCAGCCGCTGTTTTGTTGGCTCTTTCCGGCCCTTCCTTGCATGGAAGGACCGTTGAGTGGGGGTCCGAAACGCACTCCTTCAACACGCTCGCGGAAGCTATCCTCGCGGACGCCGGAAAGGGTTCGATCCAGCGGATACCAGTGGCAGCCTTACGGGTGATGGCCGCCGTCGCACGTCCGATTTCGCCGTTTATGGCCCGGATGGCGAGGGCGGCCCTGTGGATGGAATCGGGCGAGGCGTCCTTCAATCCAGCGGTAGAACGCGCCGCCTTCCCTGAAATTCCGGTGATCGGACTGCTTGAGAGTTTGGACCAGATCAGGAGCACGTGAGTCGTGGTGCAAACCGTCCTTCGGGAGGACAATGCTAGGCACAACCCGAAATCTCGTGAGGAGCAGACATGGGCGAGCCAACTACAGAAGCGACATCAGCGCAGTTGACGGTGGACTTGATCATTTCCCTGGATGGGTATGCCTCCGCCGAGGGCTGGCCCGGTTGGTGGGGACTGGAATCCCCGGAATACCTTGCCTGGCTCGAGGAGGAAGGGAAGAAGGAGTTCACCACTCTTATGGGGGCCAACACCTACCGGGTGATGTCAAGCATGTCAGAGCAGGCCGCGGGCGAAGACTCCGGCTTCTCCGAGGAAGAGGGAGCGGCATTGACCGGCCTGGCGGCCGTGCCAAAGATCATCTTCTCGTCCACTCTTCAGGAACCGCTGGCCTGGCCGAATTCTGAACTGGTGGGCGGTGATGCGGTGGAAGCTGTCAAGGAGCTGAAGCGGACCCGGACCGGCGCCCTGACCACTCTGGGAAGCCTCAGCCTCTGTCGCTCCTTGTTGACGGCCGGACTCGTGGACCGCTACAGGATTGTTGTTTTCCCCGTGATCACAGGCCGCACCGGCAGGGAGCGGATTTATGACGGGTATCCCGACGTATCCCTTGAAATGGTGAACAGCAGGACTTTCGATGGTCAACTACAGCTGCTGGAGTACATACCTACGCTGATCAGCGGTCCCCCTGTCCGGCAGCCGTGAACAACGGCTCCAGCGAATCCGAATAGCTGGACAGTATTTCGGCAAACGTGATTAGTTGGAATCCTTCAGTGCGGCAGAGGAGTGGCTCGCAGCTGGTTCCTTTCGCGGAAAGCGTCGCAATTCCCCATGGATGCGTTGGCTCGCCGACCGTGATGCCTGCTGCGTCGAACGTGTCACGGAGCACGTAACGCGTGACGGTCCGCCAGGACTGCAGGAACGGTGACCGCAACTGCTCAATGAGTTCTTCGTCGTTCGCGTCGTAGGCCGCCCACAGGTTCATGGACAGCTCGTCCCACTCCTTGGCGTCGCGGACCATGAGGTGGGCGGCCCGGAGGCGGGCAATCGTTTCTTTCAACGTCATCGTCAGTCCCCAAACTTCCTGTCGTTTTTGATCTTCCGCCACCCACCTGCGCGATTGTTGGCGGCAATCTGTCGCAGCATCTCAATCAGGGGCTTCGTAGGTACTTCGTCATCGACGTAAAAGCTGATCATTCGGCCAGTCTTGTTATCGTGCCCGGCTGTAATGATCCCGGCAGGGTCAGGAACAATAGCGCCATCATAGAGAAAGAGGTTGACGTGGTTCTTGGCCGCGAGCATCGCACAAACGTTTCCCTCCAGGACAAAGTACGGCTGAACCCGTCTCTTGATCGTCTCCACGATGTCCGGTTCGGCCTTGTGGATCACGTCCCGCAGTTCCTCACAAACTGCTTTTTGCCAGTCCGGGAGGGCGTCCATGTAACTATCGACTCCGGGATGGCGCGCGTAGTTCCCCATGACGTTATTAGGGCATCACACCCCACGGCTTGTCCAGACCGATTGCGGCCCGGCTGTTAGTCAGAGCAGCAGGAACACCCCTACTGCCACCAGCCACACTGACCACACAATGTAGGTCACGGGAGTCAATACCGCGGCTAGCCTGAACCCCTCGGGTTCGAAGGGGCCGACAAATTCCAAAGAGCACAGAGCCAGCACACCGCCTACAACAATTCCCACCGTCCCCAGCCAGCCCGGAACAGCGGTGCTTTGCATCATTGCCACACCAGCCAAAATGCTCCACGCGCCACTGAAGAGGTAACCCAGATGCTCGCCGACGGCTACGCCAAGATAGCGATTGAAGGACTGGAACACGATGTCGACTGCTTCCATGCGGGCTTGCGTAGCCTTGGGATCGCTCGCCATCCGCGCAAGATAGGGCACCAGGAACGGCCACCGGATGAGTCCGAGGAACTGCACGACGGCGGCCAGCACTCCCGCCGCTGACCCAAGCGCCAGCAGCGTGGAATCCGCACCTTCCAGCGCACTGGAAAGCACGATGGACGCCGGCGCCAGCAACACGGCCGTCATTGCGAAAGACCACCAGAGCAGCACAAGCCCTGGCCCGCCATCGCGGAAGCGCTGCAGAATTTCGTGCGATGGCCTGCGGAGGATGTCCGGGTAATCGAACTTGGCGGCCAGTCCTGCGAATGCGGCGTTGAAGGCCACGGGCATGACCATCAGGAGCACGCCGGCAGCGACGGAGGTGTTCACGACTGGGTCCGTGCGACTGGCCCCACGCCGGCACTTGCGGCCAGAGGAGCAGATGGACTGGTTCGGCGTCCTAGGATACGACGGAGTACCAGGCCCGCAGCGACAGTGACCACAAGTGCACCACTGGTCCCGAATACGACGTAACCACGGTCGGCGTCGACTATGACATTGGCAGTGACCACCCAGCCAAGCCCCCACGTTGCACTTGCGGTCACCGCCCATAAAGCGGCGACACGCAAGCCTCGGCGAAACACGAGGCCTTGAGCGATTCCCACGGCAGCCCCCGCAATGAAGCCGGTCAAGGCCAAGGCGCCCAACGACGTCGACGATCCCGTGGCGATGGCGGCGAGTGCACTGCCGACGCTCATCCCAACGGTGCTAGCGGCCATCCACCGCCAACTAACAGCGGGGCGCAAGGCCAGGTACTGGGCCGCGCCGAGTAGTGCACCGGCTATAGCACCCGCCGCGCTGGCAGTGGGTGGGTTGGCCGCTGAGCCGACCAGCATGAAGGCCAACCAGCCGCCCAAGGGAAATCCAAGGAATGAAGGTATCCAGCGAAGGATTGACAAGGTGAATCTCCCGGGTAATTAAGTGGTTGTGTACGTTGTACGTTACGCTTAGTGTACGATGTACGCAATAGGAACCAACAGAAAGTTCAACCCATGTCTGGAACCGTAGCGGCTCGCCGCAGCCGACGTCGCCGCAACTCCCTCACTGTGGAAGAGATCCTTGATGTCGCCGAAGGCGTAGCCGCCGATGGGATCGAGTCGCTCACCATCCGTGCCGTAGCCGCGGAGTTGGAATCTTCCCCCATGGCGCTCTACCGCTATTTCAGCACCAAAGACGAACTCGTCGACGCGTTGCTGAACCGTGTTCTGGGACGCATGGATCCACCCTCGGAAAGCACAAGTTGGATCACGGACCTGGGGCTGTTCGCACGGAACCACCGGGACATGCTGAATACTCACCCATGGGCAGTCGCGTCCCTCTTCGCCCATCCACTGCCTGGACCCAACGCGTTGCCGATCGGGGAATGGGCGTTGCGGATTCTGGCTCGGGGTGGGATCACAGGCGACGCCGCAGTTGCGACATTCAGTGGCATTATTGCCCTGAACTATGGCTGGGCATCATTTGTGCTTGCACGGACCCGCGGGGCAGGGGAGTCGCTGGAAGGGGACCTTCAGGATCCGGATCTGGCACAGGCCTTCCCGCTTACTACTGCAGTGGCCGATCCAATGAGCCGCTACGGCAGCGAAGAACACTACGCAACGGTGCTTGGGCAGATGCTGGCAGGCATCTCCGCCGGCACCGGCCGACACCCTGATGGCGAATTGAGGCAGGCATGACCGGGCAAATGCACGACGGCGAACGGTTCCGGGTTCTCTTGGAGGAGGAGCGCGCCCGGAAGCTTGCGCTGCTGAAGGCGCTGCGCAGCGACATCACGGGAGTCAGCCTTGCCCGCCAGGACTCGAACGTCGACGACGAGCATGATCCTGAAGGCACAACCATCGCCTTCGAGCTCTCACAGGCCTCGGCGCTGCTGGACCAGAGCCGTATCGGCCTGGAGCAGATTGAGGCCGCATTGCAGCGGATTTCGGATGGAACGTACGGTATATGCGCGATTTGTGGCGTCGCCATTCCCGAAGGGCGGCTCGAAGCCAGGCCATGGACGCCCTTTTGCGTCAGTCACGCCTCAGGTAAAAGTAAACTCAGGTAAACAGTAAAACCCGGGCAGATATGAAACCCGCCCCAGCGCAATTCACGCCATGTCAGGGCTGATGGGCACGAACTCGATACCCTGCTGGACCTTCTTTTTTGGTCCCCGGTCAAAGCCCTTGGAGTCGAGGTTATTTCCTGCCCGGAACGCGGCCAAGGCGTCGTCGAAGATTTCGTTCAGCCGCTTGCCCGGGAACATCTTCTGGGTGCCGTCGGCAAACGTGACGGATACGGAGGCGCTGGCGGGAAAATGCCGGCTCATTCGGATGAAGCCTTGGGAATCCTGCCGGAGGGAGATCATTACTTGTCCACGCTTTCAGTATCTGGGTTCCACCACAATTCACGGTGAAGTCCCACTCTGTCATTCCGAGGGACTTTCCGCCTCATTTACATTCCGTTGACCGGGGGCCACAATAGCGCCCATGTCCATACTCAAGGTGCCATCCGAGTCCGAGGCCACAGGCCTCACCGCCGAAATCTACCAAGCCGATCTGCAGTCGATGGGCTATGTTCCGAGCCACACGAAGGCCATGAGCATAAACCCGGAGGCGTACAAGGCATGGCAGGCGCTGGTTAAGGCAATCGTCTCATCGCTGGGTTTGCGACGATACGAACTTGTGACACTCGCCGCCGCCCAGGCTATCGGTTCCTCCCACTGCCGGTTGGCCCATGGGAAGAAGACGTTGGCCATCATTGATGAGGAGCAACTACTCGCTGTCGCCCGGGACTACAGGGATGCCGGGCTGCCCCCGGAGGAAGTCGCGATGATGGACTACGCGGTCAGGCTCAGCACCGATGCGGCTGCAATGAACGACGACGACACGCAGCACCTTCGCGATGTGGGCTTCAGCGACAGGGAAATTGCTGACATCACTCTCGCTGCCACTGCCAGGAACTACTTCAGCCGCGCACTTCTTGCCCTGGCCGTGGACCTCGATGTACCTCCGGGCGTGACCGCCGAGCTTCAGGACGCCTTGTTGACGCCGCTGCCGGCTCAAGGTGACTGAACGGCTTCGGTGTTGGCACGGTCTGCGGATGCCCCTTGCCTCCGGCTCGCCAGCAGGAATGGCACCGAAATGAGCTCGATGATGCCCGCCATGGCCAACGAGGCCGGGTAGCCGTAGAGGTCGGCGCCACGGCCAAGGAGTGGCTGAACCACCACTCCGCCGCTGGATCCCATGAGCGAATCGAAGCTCAGGACCGTGGCCCGCTGCTTCGAGGGGATCATGTCATTGACGTACGCCTGCCGGACTGGAGTTGCTGCGGACCCCACCACGGCCCAGAGTGCCAGCAGCACCAGTGCCAACCAAAAGATCCGGGTGAAGCCGAGGACGACCAAGATCACGAATCCAGCCAGACCGCCAAGGATCAGCACAGAGGTTCGTTTATGGAACAAACGCCGGGCATGGGGCGCAAGCCAGCCGCCCAGGATTTGCGAGCCCGCCACAATTGCGGCGGCTAGACCAGCAATGGAATAGGCCCGCGGGTCGCCATACAGGTCAAGGAGGAATGGTTGCAGGGCGTAGAAGACATAAATCCCGACGCCGGCACTAAAGGGAGCGGCCAGCATGACGTACCGGACGGGCGGGTTTTTCAAGCCGTTCTCGATCGAGGCAGAAAGTACTGCGCGGGTGGCCCGGAGGGGGTGAGTGGACCGCTCAGGTGAGAACCCGACGTCGTGCATTAACCCAAACGCTACGGCGAACATGGCAACCAGAACGAAAACCCGAATGAGGAACGGGACGCCAAGGTTGGTGACTTGGGCGATCACGCCACCTGCCACCGAGCCCAGCAGCATCGCCACACCCTGCACCATCTGGCCGCGGCCCAGAACGGTTTCAAGGCCACCTTCATAGCCGGAGAAGCGCAAGGCATCCACCAGCCAGGCTTCCACAGCTCCGGAGAAGAACGTGAAGCCGAGGCCAAGGAGCACTGACACCACCGCCCACATCCAAAACGGTGCGGAAATCTGCCAGAGCACGTAGTACAAGTACGTAGACGCCGCCAACGTGATCGTTCCAAGCAGGAAAGACGTGCGGCGGCCCCAGCCATCAGCGACAACGCCTGTGGGTATCTCGAAAAGGACCATTCCGGCTGTGAAGAAAGCGTTGGCCGCGAAGGCTTCAAGGTTGCTCAAGCCCGCGTCAAGGAGGAAAAGCGTGTTGATACCCCAGATGAAGGAAGCAGCCACCGTGTTGCCCAGCGTCAGCGTGAGATAGACACGTTGAATCTTTCTGGCGGCGTCGTTCATGGTGTCGCCGCCAGCGCTGGGAGGGGTGACCACAAGCCCATTCTCGTCCCGTTGCCCTGCGTCCGCCAGAGCCCGTGGGCACAGTTTGCTACATCAGAGTTTGCTACGTCCCGCATGTGGTTGGGATGCCCTGGGACGCTGCCCACTCGCTGACGTCCCGGCGCTCAATGGCCGCCGCCATCATCTCCGGAAACAGGTCCGGCGTGCAGGCAAAAGCCGGGACACCAATCCCGGCGAGCGCTGCGGCGTGGCTGGAGTCAAAGGAAGGATGACCACTGTCACTCAAGGCCAGCAGGGCGATCATGGTAGTTCCCGCGCCAACAATCGAAGCGGCACGGCGCAGCATCTCCTCGGCTATCCCACCTTCGTAAAGGTCACTGATCAGCACCAGGATGGTCTCGGTCGGCTTGGTGATCTGATCCTGGCAATAGGCCAGGGCGCGGTTGATGTCGGTACCACCACCGAGCTGCACCCCAAACAACACGTCCACGGGATCATCCAGGTCCTCGGTCAGATCAACGACTTCAGTATCGAAGACCACCAGACGGGTGCTCACGGAACGCAGTGAACTGAGCACCGCACCGAAGACGCTGGAGTACACCACGGATTCCGCCATGGATCCTGACTGATCGATGCACAGGATGATCTCGCGCTGGATCTCCGTGCTGCGCCGGGCATGGCCATGGAGTTGTTCGGGCACAACCGTCCGGTATTCGGGCTGGTAATGCTTGAGGTTGGACGCAATGGTCCTGTTCCAGTCAATATCCCTGTGCCGTGGACGCCTGGTCCGGGCGGACCGGTTCAACGCCCCGGAGACAGCCTGAACGGTCTTGGCGCGCAGGCGGTCTTCAAGCTCCTTGGTCACCTGGCGAACCACAGACCTTGCTGTCTCGCGCGACTGCTCGGGGATAACCCTGCCCAAGCCAACAAGCGTGCTTACCAAGGCGATATCCGCTTGGACCGTTCGCAACATCTCGGGTTCAAGGAGCAATTGCCGCAGCCCCAGACGGTCCATTGCGTCAGCCTGCATCACCTGGACCACGGTAGAGGGGAAATATCCGCGGATATCTCCGAGCCACCGAGCCACGCGTGGACTCGAGGCCCCGAGCCCGCCTCGGCGACTGGAACCCTCGCCATATAGCTCTTCAAGAGCTTGGTCACGCCGGGCATCATCGGCCGAGAGCTGGACGCGCTCGCCGTCGGCTTTTGAGATGCCGTCTGCCTCGTTGCCGCCCAGCACTAACCGCCAGCGGTCCAGCCGGTCGCGCCCCCGATCCTCCTCAAAGTTGCCATCTGTCATGTGATCTCCTCCCAGCCCAAAATTCTGGCCATCGTCCTGACGGCAGGCCCTGCGGCAGCCAAGTCAACGCTTGTACCTGCTGTGGTGTCCCGCGAGGCGCCGGAACGGCTCAGCTGCTCACCGATCTCGCGCCGCTCAGGGCGGCTGAAGGCCGAGAATGTCCTGCGCAGGAGCGGCAGCACGTCCTCGAAAACCTCATCCTGCACGCCATCCACCCACTCATCCACAATCTGAAGGAGGCGGCGATCATGGATCAGCAGTGTGGCGTCGCCGGACAGCAGCCCATCCAACCAGGCCGCAGCCTCGGGTGCCGGGGCCGCGACAGACAAGCGGCGGCTCAGATTGGCAGCAACGTCGTCGGCGTCCACCAGGCCGGCCTCCAGCAGGAGCCGTAGAGCGCGACCTGCCACAGAGCCGTGGATGCGGTCCGAATGTGCCACCGCGGCGAGCGCTGAATGCCAGTCGTCCAAGGGCAAGTCCGGGAGCAGGGACAGCCCGTCCTGGGCGGAGTCGATCGCCCCGCGCATGACGGTGGCAGCGTCGTCGTCCAAAGCTGCACATGCTGTGGGCAGGCCAACGCAGGCGCGCACGACAGTGGCTTCCAGGATCTTTCGGACATTGCTCACGTCCACCCCGCGCACGTTTCCGTACCGGCATGTGCGGGCAAGAGGCGCAATGGTTTCCAGGAGCGGGGGAACGTCCTGCTGGAGCGCTGTTCGTTCAGCAAGAGCGGAGACGACGCCGGCAATACCGTCCGGGAGGTCCGCGAGCAGGCAGTTTGCCAGCAGTTCGGACAGAACAGGGAGGCTATCGGCGGCCTGGGCTTCTTCGGTCACAAACGCCGACGCGGCGGAGGCAACTGTTGTGCCGTAGCGGCTGGCTTCCACCAAGGACAAGGCGAGTTCAGGCCTCCAGAGAAGGGTCCACGCTTCCTTGAAGGTGCCCGTGGTGCGGCCGGTGTCAGTGGGCACGCCCCAGTCCACTCCCAGCAGTGCCAGGCGATGGAGCAGCACGGACCGCGCCAGTTGGTTGGGTTTGCGGAGGTCCAGGACCATGACCTCTTCAACGGCGCTGGCTTTCATCCTCAGTTTGCGTTGTGCCGCGGCGAGGTCAGCAGCCAGCGGGAGCGTAGGTACGGAGTCCGGCACGCTGCCGAAGTCCCGACCAACAGTCAGCTCGCGGTGTACCAAAGCCAATGGCAGGGGAGAGCCATCGCAAAGCACGGACTGGGCGGCGTCATCCAATTCAGGCAAACCGGGGCTTGGCCTCCCACGGAGGGCAGCGAGGGTCTTTGCCATTCGGCTCGCCTCCACCACGGAGGCCGTCGAGGCGTCCAGGTTTTCCTTGCGCAAAGCCCGGGCTACACGAACAAGCCACGTCGTAGACACATCCACGCTTGGATCCTGGGCCATCCAGTGCGCGAACAGATGCTGATACCAGCCGGGCGCGGTAACACCTGCCCCGTATCCGCTCCGTAGGCTGAGCCTGTCCGAGGTCCACGGGACCCATGTCACGGCGACCTTGGCCTTGGGCAAGCCAGCGAGCACTTTGTTGTCTGCGGAGGCGGAGGGAAAGCCGGCGGGCACCAGTGCTGGTGCATGGTACGCACCGCAGACCACAGCGATACTCTTATGTCCTTCACGAATGGCTGCCCTCAGGATGCGCCGCATTGCCGCCTCCCGGCGGTGGTTCTCCACGACGTCCGGATGATCGGGGGATCGGTCGTCCAGTGCCCGGATTTCGGTAATGGCATCGATCAAGGCCTCGAAACGCTCCACGGGGCTTGAGTTGCGGTGCTCCACGGCGTCCTCCCACCAGCGCTCGGCGTCGCTGTACCCGGCAGCTTCTGCCAGGATGCCGATTGCGTCCGGGCGGTATGGCTGATCCGGCGTGGAAATCGACTCAGCAGCTTCTGCGGCGACCTTGAGTCCGAACGTGTGTGCCGCTGGCAGATCGATGGCCTGCACCGGGGTCCCCGTGGACAGCGCCCAGCGGATGGCTACCCATTCAGGTGAGAAGCTGGCCATGGGATAAAAAGAAGCCAGACGCGGCTCGTCCACTGCGTAGATCAGCCCTGCGACCGGAGGAACCATGCCTGGATCGGTGATGAGCGCAATGACCTGATCGAGCTCAGGCGGGCCCTCTACGAGCACCAGATCGGGGGGCAGGGTAGCCAAAGCCTCGGCCACCGAGTGCGCCGAGCCGGGTCCGTGGTGCCGGATCCCCAGAATGTGGACGTCAGTCATCGACTAGTTCGTCTCGAGATCACGACAAGCCCGGTAGAGGTCCTTCCACTCGGGTCGGTTCCGAACAACGGTTTCCAGATACTCCTGCCAAATGACCCTGTCCTGCACGGGGTCCTTGATCACTGCGCCCACCAAGCTCGCCGCGACGTCGTCAGCCCGGACCGTTCCGTCGCCGAAGTGGGCTGCGAGGGACAGCCCATTGGTCATCACGGAAATGGCCTCGGCTGTGGAAAGAGTGGCTGACGGGGATTTTATGGTGGTGCGCTGATCCTGCGTGACCCCGGAACGCAATTCGCGCATGACGGTGACCACCCTGCGGATTTCGGAGAGGGCCGCCAAGTCAGCCGGAAGCTCCAGTGCCTCGCCCAAGCTACGTACGCGGGTTGTCACGATCTCCACCTCCTGATCGATGGTGTCCGGAAGCGGCAGGACAACTGTATTGAACCGCCGGCGGAGTGCCGAGGAGAGCTCGTTGACGCCTTTGTCGCGGTTGTTCGCAGTGGCGATCACGTTGAACCCCTTACGGGCCTGCACTTCTTCGTTGAGTTCCGGGATGGGCAGGGTTTTCTCGCTGAGGATGGTGATGAGGGAATCCTGGACATCGGAAGGGATGCGCGTTAGTTCCTCCACCCGCACCAGGCTGCCGGCCTCCATTGCACGCATCACAGGTCCCGGAACCATGGCTGCCCGCGAGGGACCTTCGGCAAGTAGCCGAGCATAATTCCACCCATACCGCAATGCTTCTTCGGGTGTTCCCGCCGTGCCCTGAACCACCAGCGTGGAGGCGCCCGAAATAGCCGCGGCCAAGTGCTCGCCAAGCCACGTCTTCGCAGTTCCAGGCACACCCAACAGCAGCAGGGCACGATCTGTAGCAAGGGAAGCCACTGCGATTTCCACCAAACGCTCCGAGCCCAGGTATTTCGGCGTGATCTCAGCACCATTGGGTAGGGTGCCGCCCAGGATGTACGTCGTGACCGCCCATGGAGAGAGCCTCCAGCTCGGTGGCCGGGGCCGGTCGTCAACCGCCGCCAGCACGCTGAGCTCATCGGCGTACGCATTTTCGGCGTGGGCCCGGAGAACATCGGTTCCGTTTGGGGCATCTGTCATTGGAAGGCCTCCGTGAGGGATTGTCGGAATGCTTGGTATTGAACAGCGTCGCGCAGCACCCGACGCCGGGCAGCGTCCTCGTCTGAACGCTCCAGAAGACGTCGGCACTGCTCGGCGGCCTCCGGCGGCAGCGCGGCTGGCAGCACCTGCGCCAGCTTGGCTGCCAATTGGCCACCGTTCTTGCCGGCAATCAGCCCGAGCAGCGCATCAGCCAAGCCAAACCCCCACGGCTGGGGCAGATCCCGCAACCGCGGAACCAGGGTCAGGGGCTGGTCAATGCCATGGCGGATGTACCGTTCAAGCCACTGCTCACGCTCGCCGGGGGACAGGCAACCCAGCAGCCGCACGTCGGTCCGGACGGTCAGCAGCGCGCGGATCCACTCAAGGTCTTTCCGGCTCACCGCAGCTGTGATCAGGCCCTCCAGGACGCGGGGCTCTGGTTCCAGGAGTCCCACAGTTGCGGCCGGGCTGCGGCCGGACACGGACGTCCACACCTCCAGCGGTGCACCCCTGATGATGGTGTCCAATCGCGCCAGTCTGTCAGGTTCACCACTGCGTTGGTTGGACGGGATGCCGTCACGTAAAGCTTGCTCATCCGGGTCTGGCGGAAGGTCGATATCGATCCGCTTGTTCAACAGCCCTTTCAGGTGCAGCAGGGGAAGCAGCCGGGCAGCCATGCGCCCGGCACGGAGAGTGCCAGGGAGTCGGTCCAACAATCCGGTTGCTACCTCGCGCACACTCTTCGCTTTGTCGTCCAAGGCCCGTTCCAACAGCTCTTCGTCGTCACTGCCCAGGTTCGTGGTCAACAGAGCCAGGTGATTTGCGCGTTCCCGGGCACTGAGGGCATTCCAGTGGGTCGCCAGCCTTTCGCGCGCAGCTGCAGGATCACTGGTTCGGAGACGTTCGAGTTCGGCCACGGCGAGGTCGCTTCCGGGCTCTGACGATTCATCGGCCGGCTTCGGAACCGATGCTTTTGAGAGACTTTGAAGCCAGCGGCCGCGGGTTCCGATGGCTGGCTCCAAACGCCTAAAGACAGCTGCTTTGGTTTCGGCCAACGCGAACAGCGCCGGAAGCAGGCGGTGCGGGACCCGGCGTCGTGATTCTTCTGCCAGCCGCAGCCAGTCCACTACCAGTTGGTTCCTCAACTCCAGTCCGACGGGCGGTTGGGTGAGCAGGAGTTCCAGCAGCCGGGCAGCTTCTCCGACGGCCTGGGGCTCCGTATCAGGCGGCGCCGGCATCGGCAGAGTAGCGGCGGGCGCCTGGGCGGGCATGCGGGACGCGCGGATGACGACATCCGCCATGGCAGCCTGGTCCAACACCTCTTCCTCACGGGACAAGCCCTCAGGAGGGCGCACGCCCAGCTCAACCGGCGGAGACGGCGCGGCATGCCGGCCTGTTCCTACGAGCGCGGCAGTGCGTAGCCCGTCCAACCATGTCAACTCGTCCAGCCACGTCATGGAGTCACCACCGCGTCACCGACGACGACGGTCAGCGGCCGCAGGCGGCCATCCTCGAGTTCGCCGAAAATATCTACCGGACGGCCGCCTGTGAGTGCCAGCAGCGAATCGAGGGGAGCATCCATCAAGGGAATGGCATTGCCGTTCTCCTCCACGAGCCAACCGTAGTCTTCAGACAGGACGGTGACACGGGCCAACAGCACAGGCTGGCGGTCGCGCCACGGTGAGCGGGCAACAGCGGCTGACTGCTGCTCGAGGGCCTGGGCGATGGTGCAGCCAGGACCTAGGCTGGTGGCCAGTCCCTGGGATTCAACGGGACTGGTGAACATCGCGCGTTGCGGCGCGGAGCCGGGGTAGCGGGCAACTGTGACCTCCAACAGGGCGCCAGCGAGTTGAGGCGTCGCGAGCCCTTGACCTTGCCCGGCAAAATCCAGGATGACCACCACCGTGCCATCGGGACCCCGGAGCCAGGTCCGCTGCTGTTGGAGCCGACCGTCGTCGCTTCGGTGGGCTCCCAGTACCAGCCATGGGCCCGGCAATGCCTCAGTATCCTTGACGTCGGCTGATGCAGTGGCCCAACCGACGGCCGCTTTGACATCTGCAAATTCCTCGGCGGACAAGTCGTCCCGTGCGGCCCAGGCTTTGGTCAGCGCCCACCAGCGGCCTGCATGGAGCAACAGATGGTCTGCCCAGTCAGTCCTGGCATGGACCTCCGAAGCCATGGTCCGCACTTGTTCGGCTAGGCCTGGCAACTGGGAGTCGACCAATCGGGCCGCCACACCGTCCCACCAGGAGTAGGGCTGGTTGCGGGCGGCGGCAAGCCCGGTCCGGATCAAGTCGGTCAGCCAGCGGGCGAAGTCTGCGATTCCCGCATCCATGAGTGCTTGGCGCTCAGCGAGCCGCTTGGCGTGCGCTTCGGGATCCGATGCCTCCCCTGACTTCCTGCGATCCTTGGCGGTGGCACGTTCTGCGCGCTGGCCTGCCCATTCCTGCGCGAAGTCCGCCGTCTCGGCCGAGGCCTCTGCTGCCTCACCCCGTGCCCACAGAAGAAGCAGTGCAAGGGCGTGTTTGCAGGGAAATTTTCGGCTGGGACATGAGCATCGGTAGGCAGGGGCGACGATGTCCACGCTTACTTGATAGGGCGTTTTTCCGCTGCCTTGGCATTTGCCCCAAACCAGGACGTCGTTGCTCCCTGAGTCCGACCACGGGCCGGGATGTGCCAGCTTTCTTGCCGCTGCCAAAGACGATGCGTCGGGGGCGGCGCTGATGACTCTCTCTTCGCTCCAACGCCCCATGAGGGCTATTCTGCCTGACACCTACGACGCTTTGGGAGTGGACCGCGACAGGGCGGCGATTTGCTGCCGGGAACCTGGTCCGGCTCCCGGCAGCCGCCTCCGTTGTTACGCCTGGTGGCTGACCAGATCGGCGTCTGTTGTGGTCGACTTTTCCCGCTGCCCGGAATGCAGGGTAGCAAAGAACGAGCCAAGTTCCGCCGTCGCTGTCAGGGGCAGGACGTTTGCCACGTACTGGTCCGGGCGGACCACTACAACCACACCGTCGCGGCTGAGTCCGCGCAGTTCGAAGATGTCCGCGTTGGGGTCGGTGCCGAAGACCTTCTCGAGGTAGGTGAGCTTGAACGGTCCAACGGTAGGTTTGAACGCTGAGGGGACGGCGTTGATGTCCACGTTGGTGTGGTCCTGCTGGTAGATCACCTTCACGTCGAACCAGGCGTCGCGGTCAGCGTCCGACGGCGTAGCGGCCAGCGGCGAGTCCGGCGAGTTCGCAATCCACTCGGCGAGGTCCGCGACGGGTCCCGGGGCGCCTGCAGGGGCGGCGTCGGCAAAGACGTATATGCGCCAGCGTCCGTCGGCTTTCGCGTGGTGGCCGAGGTGCATCGGGTTCGTGTCGCAGACCCGCTGGACCGGGGCCGACTTGAAGCGCTTGCCAATCGGGAAGCCGGTGGCCAACTCTTGGTGCTGCGCTTCGGCCACGAGCATCGAGGGGGCGTACTGGGTCATGAAACCGGCAGGGAACTCTGCAGTACTGGTGTAGAAAGTCTCCAATTCTGCCGGGTCTTCGAACTCTTCGGGCTTCTTGGCCATGAGCGTAGACCACTGCTTGTCGAAGTCGATCAGGTTCTTCGCCACCACCTGGCGCTCGGCAGAGTAGGTGTCCAGCAGGCTCTCGGGGCTGCGGCCTTCCAGGACGTGTCCGAGTTTCCAGCCGATGTTGAAGCCGTCCTGCATGGAGACGTTCATGCCCTGCCCGGCCTTTGCGCTGTGGGTGTGGCAGGCATCGCCGGTGATGAACACCCGTGGAGTGCGTGTGCCGCGTTCCTCCGGCAGGACGTCGTCGAACCTGTCCGTGAGGCGGTGGCCTACCTCGTAAACGCTGTGCCAGGCGACGTTCCGGACATCAAGCGTGTACGGGTGGAGGATGTCGTTGGCCTTGCCGATGATCTGCTCGATGGTCGTTTTCCGCACGGCGCCGTGATCCTCGGGTTTTACCTCGCCAAGGTCGACATACATGCGGAAAAGGTGCCCGCCCTCCCGGGGGATCAGCAGGATGCTGCCGCCGGCACCGGACTGAATAGCGCATTTGGTGCGGATATCCGGGAAGTCTGTGACGGCCAGGACGTCCATGACGCCCCAGGCATGGTTGGCCTGGTCGCCGGCGAGATGGCATCCGATGGACTCGCGGACCTTGCTGCGTGCCCCATCCGCGCCGACGACGTACTTGGCCCGGATGGTGCGCTCCTGACCCTCGTTGGCCCCGGAGGTGTAACCGAGGGTCACCTCCACCGGGTAGTCACCCTCGCCGGTGACCTTCAGGCCATGGAACTCGTAGCCATAGTCAGGCTTCATACGCGTGGGGGAGTTAGCCATGAATTCCGCGAAGTAGTCCAGAACGCGTGCTTGGTTCACGATCAAGTGCGGGAATTCGCTGATTCCTGTGGGGTCATCCACTGCCCGGGCGGCCCTGACGATGCGCGAATGGTCAGCGGGGTCCGGCTTCCAGAACGCCATTTCGGTGATGCGGTAGGCCTCGGCGGTGATGCGTTCGGCGAACCCGAACGCCTGGAAGGTCTCGACGCTGCGGGCCTGGATGCCGTCGGCCTGACCAATGGCGAGGCGCCCGGGGCGGCGCTCGATAATACGCGTGGTGATATCCGGGAACTGGGCCAGTTGCGCCGCGGTCAGCATCCCTGCCGGGCCAGTGCCCACGATGAGAACGTCAACTTCGTCGGGAAGCTCGGCCGGGCGGTTGATTCCGACGCCGGCAGCTGGCTCGACTCGCGGGTCACCGGATACGTAACCGTGGTGGTGGAACTGCACGGGCTTTCCTCACTTCTTTGTGGGTTGAGTACTGGCGTGTTCTATAGTTGAACACCTTGTTCTATTATCGCTCACATTATCGTAATGCGGCTCACAGTGCGGATCAAGTCTTTGCCTGCCCGCGGACGAGGTTTAGCTCAGGTTCACGGTGATTCCGGACTGGACGTGTCAGGATCAGGTATGCCTCGACTCATGCTCCTGGACACTGCCTCCTTGTATTTCCGCGCCTTCTACGGCATTCCGGACACCATCCGCCGCTCCGACGGCACACCCGTCAACGCCGTCCGTGGCCTGATGGACATGATTGCCCGCCTCACCACGGAGTATGAAGCGACCCACGTGGTCGCTTGCTGGGACAATGATTGGCGCCCAAAATGGCGGGTTGAGCTGATCCCCAGCTACAAGGCGCACAGGGTGGCCGAAATCGTGCCGGTGGGCCCCGACGTCGAAATCGTTCCCGATCCTCTCGAAGCGCAGATCCCGCTGATCCGCCACGTGCTGGACCTTGCGGGAATTGCTGTCGTGGGCGTCGATGAGCATGAAGCCGACGATGTTGTGGGCACGTATGCCAGCCAGGCGCAGCTACCCACTGACGTGGTCACGGGTGACCGGGACCTTTTCCAGCTCGTCGATGATGACCGGGACGTCCGCGTCATTTACACCGCCCGTGGCATGAGGAACCTCGAAGTGGTCACCGACGTCGTCGTCGTTGGAAAGTATCGCGTGCTGCCGCAACAGTACGCCGACTACGCCACGCTGCGCGGCGATTCCTCCGACGGACTGCCGGGCGTTGCCGGCATCGGCGAGAAAACGGCCGCGTCTTTGCTCGCGGAACACGGCTCCCTTGAGGGCCTGCTGGAGGCAGCAGAGGATCCCGACGGCGGACTGTCCGGTTCCGTACGCGCCAAACTTGCCGCAGCGGCCGGGTACCTCAAGGTGGCGCCCGCCGTCGTAAACGTGGTTCGAGACTTGAAGGTTCCCACCCTTGAGGAGGCAGGCGCCCAGCTGCGCCCCGTGACAGGTGAGGCGCGCGCTGAGCTTGAGCGCTTGGCTACGGACTGGAACCTGGGTGGTTCGGTCAAGCGATTGCTTGCGGCCTTGGACACCCAACCGCACCTTCACAGCTGATTGACAGCTTCACAACAGCGCGGGCTTGGGTGATCGACTCATTGTAGTAACAGGACGATGTTACAGATCGTCTGGAAGTTACAAGCTGTCTGGAAGTTATAGGCCGTTCGGACGGCTCAGCAGCCGTTACAGCGGCGCCGGATTGAGGAGAGGCACCATGTCAAAGACCAAGAGAATCACGCTGGGCATTACAGCCGGAGCGTTGGCGTTGGGCGCAGGGCTGGGTGTCACCAGCATTGCTTCAGCCACCACGACGCCGACGCCGAGCGCAACGTCGTCAGCCGATGCCACCATGCCCCCGCAGGGTCACGGAAGGCCCGGAGGCCACGGCCCCGACCGCGGTCAGCTCGCAGCGGACCTTGCCGCCAAGTTGGGAGTAGACCAGGCCAAGGTCACAGACGCATTGAAGGCCTTCCGCGACGCGAATAAGCCCAGCACTCCGCCAACTGAAGGCACAGAAGGAACCAAGCCGGACCGGACGGCGGAAGAGGCGGCCTTGGCCAAGTCCCTGGCCACTGCACTGGGCATCGATGAATCCAAAGTCACTGCGGCTCTGGAAGAAATCCGCACTGCGGCCCAGGAGGAGCGCGCCGCTGCCCTTAAGACCAGGCTGGACAAGGCCGTCACGGACGGCAAGCTCACACAAGCTGAAGCTGATGCAGTCACCAAGGCTGTTGAAGCCGGAGTTATCGGAGGCGGCGGCCGCTAAGGCGCTTTAACCGAGCCGCAAAGGCCCTGCACTCGCAGAGAAGAAACCACGACGCCGATACTTGGCAGCGAAGGATCCCCCGGACAGTTCCAATAACGGCTCCGGGGGATCCTTTGCGTGCACGCCCTTGTCACCAGTGGCGACCCTATCCGGGCCTGAACCTGTCCACGACAGGACACTCAAAGGGTTCGCCAGCGAAGAGTCCAACGTCGTTCAAGTACCTGACGACGATTGCGTACGAAGCTGCCAGTGAGGTCTCCGTGTAAGGGATGTCCAGTTCCCGGCAACATTCCTTGACGATTCCGGAGGCACGCTGCAGGTAAGGCCTGGGCATGTCCGGGAAGAGGTGGTGTTCGATCTGCCGGTTCAGTCCCCCCATAAGTGCGTCAAGGAACCGTCCCCCGGAAATGTTCCGGGCAGTAAGAACCTGGCGATTCAGGAAATCCGTCCTGCTGGACGTTGGCAGGATGGGCATGCCTTTGTGATTGGGGGCGAATGCAGCGCCCATATAAAAGCCGAAGACGCCCAATTGGACGCCAAGGAAGGCAAAGGCCATTCCCAGCGGCAACAAGGAGAACACCAAAACCGGCACCATAAGCAGGCGCAGCATAAGGACAGGGATTTCCACCCAGCGATGATCTGCCCTTCGTTGGCGTAACAAGTACTTCAACGAATCAACATGCAGGCTCGCACCGAGGAAGAACAACAGGGGGAACAGCAACCATCCCTGTTTCCGGGTGACACTCACCATTGGGCCGCGACGCGATGCGGCGGCCTCGGGATGGAAGGCGATGGCGCCTGTGTGGATATCCGGGTCCTTATCGATGACATTGGGGAAGTTGTGGTGCCGGGTATGCTTTTGGGCCCACATCGCATAACTGATTCCCACCAACCCCGTGCCAATCAGGCGTGCGGACCATTCGTTCATGCTCTGGGATTTGAACACCTGGCGATGGGCAGCCTCATGCGCGAGAAACGCGAATTGAGTAAGGACAACGCCCATGCCCGCCGCGATCAAGAGCTGGAACCACGTGTCCCTCAAGAGAAGAAAGCCACTCCATGTTCCGGCCCACGCCAGCATCAGAATCACGAAAACCGTGATGTAGAAACCCCGGCGGCGCTTCAGCAAGCCCGCACTGCGGACGGACTTCAGGAGGGCTGCATAGGAGTTAACCATCCGGGCGGCGGCACCGCGTTCCGGAAAAAAGTCTTCGGGAGAGCGTGATGATGCCATGATGCCTCGAACCAGTTACCGGCGGGAAAACACATCGTTTACCCACTGTTCCTCAGGATACGCCCGGCAGCCTTGGATGGAACCGGAAAATTCTTTTGAGAGGTTGTCGATTTCGCCTCGCACTGTTCGACCCATGAATGAGAAGGTCGAAGGGCGACCTTCCACAACACAGGAGATTGAGTGCAATGGCCAAGTACATGCTGATCATGCGGGCAACCGACGAATCGTTCGCCAAGTTCGAGAACATCGACTTCAACGAAATCCTAGAAGCGATGGGCAAATTCAATGACGAACTGATCCGCGCTGGAGTGCTGCTGGCTGCTGAAGGACTGGACGATGCAAAGGAAAGCGTCGTGGTCGACTTCACCGGCGACACCCCGGTGGTCACTGATGGCCCGTACGGTGAAACGAAGGAACTGTTTGCCGGTTACTACATCCTGGATGTTGCCTCCAAGCAGGAAGCAATCGAGTGGGCCAAGCGTGCTCCGATGACCGCAGGCAGCAAGACAGAGATCCGCCGGGTCACCAGCATCGACGAATTCCCCCAAGACAACGCATGGATCCAAAAGGAGCGGGCTTGGCGCGAGCGGACCGGACAGCTGTAGACGGGACGGCCACTGCTTTGGGGAGCACCTGCAGTGAGCAGCACCAGACGTGAGCAGCAACGAGGCAAGGGCCGCCGTCGAAGCGGTGTGGCGCAGCGAATCCGCCCGCGTCGTCGGCGCCCTTGCCCGCTACACAGGGGACTTTCCACTGGCAGAGGACCTCGCACAGGAAGCACTCGCAGAGGCCCTCGTGTCGTGGTCTGTCAATGGCGCACCTGCCGAGCCGGTGGGATGGCTCCTCACAGCGGGTCGTCGTCGTGCCATCGATGCTTTCCGGCGGCGGGCAGCCCTGGACGATAAATACGCGCTTCTGGCACGCGATCTCACAGAGGAAGAAGCGGGTGTGGATACGCTGTTCAACCCCCAAGCCATTGATGACGATGTCCTGGCCCTGATGTTCATTTCCTGCCACCCCGTGGTGTCCAGGGAGGCCCGGATTGCCATGACACTTCGCGTTGTGGGCGGCATGACCACGGATGAGATCGCCAAGGCATTCCTGGTCCCGGTGCCAACCACCCAGGCGCGCATCACCAGGGCAAAGAAGACTCTCGCCGCTGCCCGCATCCCGTTTGCAGTGCCCGAGGCCGATCAGGTTCCTGAGCGGCTTGGTTCGGTGCTGAATGTCCTCTACCTGATCTTCACGGAGGGGGCCTACGCTTCCGGAGGAGAAAACTGGATGCGCACCGAGTTGGCCAGTGAAGCACGTCGACTTGCCCGGGTGTTGGTCCGCGTGGCGCCGGAACCCGAAGCATTCGGATTGCTGGCACTGATGGAACTCACAGCCGCGCGATTCCCGGCAAGGCTCGACGCAGCTGGCCAACCGGTACTGCTGGAAGACCAGGATCGACGTCGATGGGATCAGTCAGCAATCCGGCGCGGACGCGCAGCACTTTCGACGGCGGTGGATGCCGGCCGTGGGCTCGGCGCCTACGGGCTCCAGGCTTCCATTGCCGAATGCCATGCTGTGGCGCGCACGGTGGAGGACACAGACTGGGAGCGAATCGTGGTCCTGTACGAGGCACTTGGGCGACTCACGCCGTCGCCAATCATTGATTTGAACCATGCCGTCGCCGTCTCCATGGCCTCTGGCCCTGCCGCCGGACTGGACCTCGTTGACGGATTGGCGGCCCGGGGTGAACTCAAGGGATCGCATCTGTTGCCGGCGGTCAAGGGCGAGCTGCTGTCGCGGCTTGGGCGCCAAGAAGAAGCCAACGAGGCTTTTCACCAGGCTCTTGAACTGTGCTCAAACGGCGCGGAACGATTGGCCCTTGAGCGAAAGATTGAGGACTTGGAACTCATGTAGCGCCAACAACGGGCCGCGCGAATGGGTACACCTCAGCTGCACTCCGCGTCTGGTCGTCGTGAGGCGCAATTTAGCGCGATGGCACTCTTATGTTCTGAGGGGTGTGTGGTGGTGGTTGCGTCGGGGTGTTTGTTTGGGGTCGATGTGTGGTGGTGGGGTGAACCAGGGCACGCCGGTGGTCATGTCGATCCGCCATTGTTCTTTGTGGATGACGTGGTGGTGGTGGCTGCAGAGCAGGGTGCCGTTC
>NZ_JBFTJK010000011.1:0-175636 GCF_056395385.1 Paenarthrobacter sp. 10L420
TTGTGTGTGGTGTAAGTTGTTGGCCTATTAGTACCGGTCAGCTTCACGAGTCTTTAGTCCTCGCTTCCACATCCGGCCTATCAACCCAGTGGTCTGGCTGGGGGCCTCTCACACAAATTGTGTATGGAAATCTCATCTTGAAGCGAGCTTCCCGCTTAGATGCTTTCAGCGGTTATCCCATCCGAACGTAGCTAATCAGCGATGCACTTGGCAGTACAACTGACACACCAGAGGTTCGTCCGTCCCGGTCCTCTCGTACTAAGGACAGCCCTTCTCAAATTTCCTGCGCGCGCAGCGGATAGGGACCGAACTGTCTCACGACGTTCTAAACCCAGCTCGCGTACCGCTTTAATGGGCGAACAGCCCAACCCTTGGGACCTACTCCAGCCCCAGGATGCGACGAGCCGACATCGAGGTGCCAAACCATGCCGTCGATATGGACTCTTGGGCAAGATCAGCCTGTTATCCCCGAGGTACCTTTTATCCGTTGAGCGACGGCCATTCCACAATGTACCGCCGGATCACTAGTCCCGACTTTCGTCCCTGCTTGAGATGTCTCTCTCACAGTCAAGCTCCCTTGTGCACTTACACTCGACACCTGATTGCCAACCAGGCTGAGGGAACCTTTGGGCGCCTCCGTTACTTTTTAGGAGGCAACCGCCCCAGTTAAACTACCCATCAGGCACTGTCCCTGACCCGGATCACGGGCCGAAGTTAGATGTCCAAAGTGACCAGAGTGGTATTTCAACGATGACTCCACCCGAACTGGCGTCCGGGCTTCAACGTCTCCCACCTATCCTACACAAGCCACTCCGAACACCAATACCAAACTATAGTAAAGGTCTCGGGGTCTTTCCGTCCTGCTGCGCGTAACGAGCATCTTTACTCGTACTGCAATTTCGCCGAGTTTATGGTTGAGACAGCGGGGAAGTCGTTACTCCATTCGTGCAGGTCGGAACTTACCCGACAAGGAATTTCGCTACCTTAGGATGGTTATAGTTACCACCGCCGTTTACTGGGGCTTAAATTCTCAGCTTCGCCCTTACGGGCTAACCGGTCCTCTTAACCTTCCAGCACCGGGCAGGAGTCAGTCCGTATACATCGTCTTGCGACTTCGCACGGACCTGTGTTTTTAGTAAACAGTCGCTTCCCCCTGGTCTCTGCGGCCCACACCCGCTCCACAGAGCAAGTCTGTATCACGGGGCAGGCCCCCCTTCTCCCGAAGTTACGGGGGCATTTTGCCGAGTTCCTTAACCATAATTCTCTCGATCGCCTTGGTATTCTCTACCTGATCACCTGTGTCGGTTTGGGGTACGGGCGGCTAAAACCTCGCGTCGATGCTTTTCTAGGCAGCATAGGATCACCGGATCCCCCCGAACGGGGGTCCCATCAGATCTCAGGATCGTGCTCGAAACACACAGGAACGGATTTGCCTATCCCTGACCCTACATCCTTGGACCGGGGCAACCATCGCCCGGCCCGGCTACCTTCCTGCGTCACACCTGTTAATACGCTTACCTCCCGGGATCAGATCCCGCGCTCGGCCAAAACCCACACACCACAAGGGTGATAGGGCAGGCTCCGGGCGGTTAGTATCCCCCGCTTGGCATGGGCGGTTTTTCGCCGGTACGGGAATATCAACCCGTTGTCCATCGACTACGCCTGTCGGCCTCGCCTTAGGTCCCGACTTACCCAGGGCAGATTAGCTTGACCCTGGAACCCTTGATCATTCGGCGGACGGGTTTCTCACCCGTCTTTCGCTACTCATGCCTGCATTCTCACTCGTGTAGGCTCCACCGCTGGTTTCCACCGCGACTTCACTGCCCACACGACGCTCCCCTACCACTCCACACCCCTGAACCACGAAGGCTAGGGTATCGTGTGAAATCCACAACTTCGGCGGTGTACTTGAGCCCCGCTACATTGTCGGCGCGGAATCACTTGACCAGTGAGCTATTACGCACTCTTTCAAGGATGGCTGCTTCTAAGCCAACCTCCTGGTTGTCTTCGCAACTCCACATCCTTTCCCACTTAGCACACGCTTAGGGGCCTTAGTTGGTGGTCTGGGCTGTTTCCCTCTCGACTATGAAGCTTATCCCCCACAGTCTCACTGCTGCGCTCTCACTTACCGGCATTCGGAGTTTGGCTGACGTCAGTAACCTTGTAGGGCCCATCGGCCATCCAGTAGCTCTACCTCCGGCAAGAAACACGCAACGCTGCACCTAAATGCATTTCGGGGAGAACCAGCTATCACGGAGTTTGATTGGCCTTTCACCCCTACCCACAGCTCATCCCCTCCATTTTCAACTGAAGTGGGTTCGGTCCTCCACGACGTCTTACCGTCGCTTCAACCTGGCCATGGGTAGATCACTCCGCTTCGGGTCTAGATCACGCCACTACACTCGCCCTGTTCAGACTCGCTTTCGCTACGGCTACCCCACACGGGTTAACCTCGCGACGTAACACTAACTCGCAGGCTCATTCTTCAAAAGGCACGCCGTCACCAGAATCAGACTGGCTYCGACGGATTGTAAGCACACGGTTTCAGGTACTGTTTCACTCCCCTCCCGGGGTACTTTTCACCTTTCCCTCACGGTACTGGTCCGCTATCGGTCATTAGGAAGTATTTAGGCTTATCAGGTGGTCCTGACAGATTCGCACGGGATTTCTCGGGCCCCGTGCTACTTGGGATCCTCTCCAGGCGGTACACAACATTACGGTTACGGGGCTCACACCCTCTCTGGCCGGCCTTTCAAGACCGTTCACCTATGCCTGCACTACACACCCCACCAGTCCGGCAGAACCAGTACGGAAAGTCCCACAACCCCGCCCATGCAACGCCCGCCGGCTATCACACATGGAAACGGTTTAGCCTGATCCGCGTTCGCTCGCCACTACTAACGGAATCACTCTTGTTTTCTCTTCCTGCGGGTACTGAGATGTTTCACTTCCCCGCGTTCCCCCCACGCACCCTATGTGTTCAGATGCGGGTCACACAATCACCTCACAGCGTTGTGCGGGGTTTCCCCATTCGGACATCCTGGGATCAACGCTCGGTTATCAACTCCCCCAGGCTTATCGCAGATTCCTACGTCCTTCTTCGGCTCCTAATGCCAAGGCATCCACCGTGTGCCCTTAAAAACTTGACCACACAAAGATCAAAAACTTACTCGAGAGAACCACGACCACAAGGGCCAGGTTCATTCATAAGAAATTGCTGTAAGAACACACACAAGTGTGTGTTCTAGATGCTCGCGTCCACTATGTAGTTCTCAAACAACAACCCCATCAACCACACCCCACCCACCACAACCCACACACCCACACAACGCGGGGCAGGGRCTGATAACAGTGACCGGGACGCCGGAAGCAGGAACAAAAGAAACACCAGAAGATGCCCCCMTGCATTGCTGCAAAAAGGTCCTGTTGCCTCAGGACCCAACAGTGCGCCAAACACAACCCCACACCAGCCACGCCCCGGCAGCGTTCCACACAACACCACACCCCAAGGGGGCACGGGTTGCCGTACTGGCACCAGGACACAACCGGTAAAGGCCATGCCAAAGAAGTTTGATTCGTTGATGTTTCCACCCATGAGCACCCACCGCAGAACAGACGCCTGCGCAATGGGCAACACTGACAACCCGTCATCCACCCATGCAGGCAAACAACACAGCTGTTAGCAGCTCCTTAGAAAGGAGGTGATCCAGCCGCACCTTCCGGTACGGCTACCTTGTTACGACTTAGTCCCAATCGCCGGTCCCACCTTCGACGGCTCCCCCCACAAGGGTTAGGCCACCGGCTTCGGGTGTTACCAACTTTCGTGACTTGACGGGCGGTGTGTACAAGGCCCGGGAACGTATTCACCGCAGCGTTGCTGATCTGCGATTACTAGCGACTCCGACTTCATGGGGTCGAGTTGCAGACCCCAATCCGAACTGAGACCGGCTTTTTGGGATTAGCTCCACCTCACAGTATCGCAACCCTTTGTACCGGCCATTGTAGCATGCGTGAAGCCCAAGACATAAGGGGCATGATGATTTGACGTCGTCCCCACCTTCCTCCGAGTTGACCCCGGCAGTCTCCTATGAGTCCCCGCCATCACGCGCTGGCAACATAGAACGAGGGTTGCGCTCGTTGCGGGACTTAACCCAACATCTCACGACACGAGCTGACGACAACCATGCACCACCTGTAAACCGACCGCAAGCGGGGCACCTGTTTCCAGGTCTTTCCGGTTCATGTCAAGCCTTGGTAAGGTTCTTCGCGTTGCATCGAATTAATCCGCATGCTCCGCCGCTTGTGCGGGCCCCCGTCAATTCCTTTGAGTTTTAGCCTTGCGGCCGTACTCCCCAGGCGGGGCACTTAATGCGTTAGCTACGGCGCGGAAAACGTGGAATGTCCCCCACACCTAGTGCCCAACGTTTACGGCATGGACTACCAGGGTATCTAATCCTGTTCGCTCCCCATGCTTTCGCTCCTCAGCGTCAGTTACAGCCCAGAGACCTGCCTTCGCCATCGGTGTTCCTCCTGATATCTGCGCATTTCACCGCTACACCAGGAATTCCAGTCTCCCCTACTGCACTCTAGTCTGCCCGTACCCACTGCAGAACCGGAGTTGAGCCCCGGTCTTTCACAGCAGACGCGACAAACCGCCTACGAGCTCTTTACGCCCAATAATTCCGGATAACGCTTGCGCCCTACGTATTACCGCGGCTGCTGGCACGTAGTTAGCCGGCGCTTCTTCTGCAGGTACCGTCACTTTCGCTTCTTCCCTACTGAAAGAGGTTTACAACCCGAAGGCCGTCATCCCTCACGCGGCGTCGCTGCATCAGGCTTTCGCCCATTGTGCAATATTCCCCACTGCTGCCTCCCGTAGGAGTCTGGGCCGTGTCTCAGTCCCAGTGTGGCCGGTCACCCTCTCAGGCCGGCTACCCGTCGTCGCCTTGGTAGGCCATTACCCCACCAACAAGCTGATAGGCCGCGAGTCCATCCAAAACCACAAAAGCTTTCCACCCCCCACCATGCGATGAGGAGTCATATCCGGTATTAGACCCAGTTTCCCAGGCTTATCCCAGAGTCAAGGGCAGGTTACTCACGTGTTACTCACCCGTTCGCCACTAATCCCCCAGCAAGCTGGGATCATCGTTCGACTTGCATGTGTTAAGCACGCCGCCAGCGTTCATCCTGAGCCAGGATCAAACTCTCCGTTGAACCGGAGCAACTTTTCAAACTTACCGGCTGGATCTCTCGGAGTCAAATCGGCAAGCTTGACTTGATTTTTCCTTGCGGTTTCTTGTCAGCTTGGCGATCTCCACTCGGGGACCAGCGCGGGTACTAACTATACCCCTACTCAGCCGAGATGGCAAAGCCACTCAAAGAGGGGCACCTTGGCGCCACAACTACCCCGGAAACCCGGCTAAGCACCCAAACCCAACAACCCCCGGACGCAGTCAGGGAGCGTCCGGAGCATTGTTGCCCCGGACCCTCCCTGACCTTGAAGAACTGTTCGGCTTGAAGAACTACTCAGCCAGCGTGAACCAGGACGCGCCAAGCGGCGGGAGTGTTACGGTCAATGCCGCCGGCTGGCCGTCCGTTCCAGGTGAGGTGGCTTTCAGCGTTCCAGCGTTGATGACGCCCGAGCCACCGTAAGTCTCGGAATCGGTGTTCAGGACTTCAACCCACTCCCCTGCTTCCGGCACTCCCAGGATGTAATCGTTGTGCGGGCCTCCGGAGAAGTTCACTGCGCACACCAACGGCTTGCCATCGTGGTCCCAGCGAATGAAGGTCAGCACGTTGTGGTCGGCGTCTCCACCGTTGATCCACTGGAAGCCGGCAGGTTCGTTGTCGCGGACATGCAGTGCAGGCGTTGACTTGTAGAGGCCGTTAAGGTCACGGACCAGGAGTTGGAGTCCACGATGCGCCGGGATGTCAGCAAGGAACCAGTCGAGTCCGTACTGCTCGGACCACTCCGCTTCCTGGCCGAATTCGGTACCCATGAAAATGAGCTGCTTACCAGGGTGTGCCCACTGGTAGGCGAAGAAGGCGCGGAGGTTTGCCAGTTGCTGCCAACGGTCACCGGGCATCTTGCGAAGCATTGATCCCTTGCCGTGGACTACTTCATCGTGGCTGATGGGCAGGAGGAAGTTCTCCGAGAAGGCGTAGACCATGGAGAACGTGATGGTGCCGTGGTGCCAGCGGCGGTTGATGGGGTCTTCGGAGATGTATTTCAGGGAGTCGTGCATCCACCCCATGTTCCATTTGAGGCCAAAGCCGAGCCCACCGTGGTTGGTGGGTGCCGTGACACCGGGGAATGCGGTGGATTCCTCGGCAATGGTGACCGCGCCAGGGTGCGTCTTGTAGACGGTGGCGTTCACCTCCTGCATGAAGGAAATTGCCTCGAGGTTCTCGCGGCCACCGAACTTGTTGGGTCGCCACTGCCCTTCCTCGCGGGAGTAGTCGAGGTAGATCATGGAGGCCACAGCGTCCACGCGAAGTCCATCGATGTGGAATTCTTCGAGCCAATACAGCGCGTTGGCAACAAGGAAGTTCCGTACCTCGGTGCGCCCGAAGTCGAAGATCAGTGTGCCCCAGTCCGGGTGTTCGCCCAGGTTGGGATCTGAGTGCTCGTACAGTGCCTCGCCGTCAAAGCGAGCCAGCGCCCACGAATCCTTGGGGAAGTGGGCCGGGACCCAGTCCAGCAGGACGCCGATGCCGGCCTGATGCAGGGAATCCACCAGGAAACGGAACTCGTCGGGGTGCCCGAACCTGGATGTCGGGGCAAAGTAGGACGTGACCTGGTAGCCCCAGGAACCACCGAAGGGGTGCTCTGCCACGGGCATGAATTCCACATGGGTGAAACCGAGCCACTTCACGTAGTCAACCAGTTCCTTGGCCAGCTCCTTGTAGCCCAAGCCAAGGCGCCAGGATCCCAGGTGCACTTCGTAGACACTCATGGGTGAGTTGTGCGGGTCCTTTTCTGCGCGCGCAGTCATCCACTCGGCGTCCTTGAAGCGGTAGCTGGAGTCCACCACGCGGGATGCGGTCAGTGGCGGAACTTCCGTGCCGAAGGCCAAGGGGTCAGCCTTTTCCAGCCAGTGCCCGGACTTGCTCAGGATCTCGTATTTGTAGCACGCCCCTGCTACAACCCCCGGAATGAAGACTTCCCAAACACCGGACGAGCCGAGGGAACGCATTGCGTGGCTACGGCCATCCCAGCCGTTGAAATCACCCTTGACCCGGACCGCCTGGGCGTTCGGGGCCCAGACAGCAAAGGAAACACCATCTACTTCGCTCAACGAAGAGCGGTAGTGCTGGATGTGGGCGCCAAGGACATCCCAGAGGCGCTCGTGCCGGCCTTCGCCGATGAGGTGCAGGTCCACCTCACCCACGGTAGGCAGGTAGTGGTACGGATCATCAATGGTGACCGGTTCGGCGTCGTACACCACTTCCAGACGGTAGTCCGGAACATGGCCATGTTGCAGTGGATCCAGGACGACGGCCCAAATGCCGTTGGCCTCGTGCTCCATGGCAGCGCGTCCGGCCTCCGTCACCACCGTTACCGACTTGGCGAGGTGCTTCACGGTCCGGATGGTGACGTGGCCGTGATCGTCCAGGTGGGCGCCGAGCACGGAGTGTGGTGCGTGGTGGGCTCCAGCTGCCACGCGGGCCAAGGTCTCGGAGTCCACATGCAGGGGAACTCGGGGCCGTTCGGTGCGTGCAGAGCCTGTCATTTCATTACCTTCCGCTGTAGCCGCGGCGTGCTTGCCGCGGCTCGTGTTGTCGAGGATTTGCCGTGATGCGTTGACCGGAATGGACAGCCAGTCCGGCCGGTTCCGCAACTCATAGACCACCTCATATAAGGCCTTGTCCAGCCACAATGCCACAAAGAGTGGCGAGCGGCGGTCAATGGTTCCCGGCATGACTTCGCTGTAACCAGCCAGGAACGCGGTGGAGCAGTCGTCCGCCCATGTCGAGGGCACCTTGGCTTCGGCGTTCTCACGAACAGCGGCTCCTGCCGCGTAGTCGAAGGAGCGGAGCATTCCCACAACGTCCCGCAAGGGGAGATCGGGAGTGTTGCGCTCGTTAATGGTCCTGAGGGGCTCGCCTTCGAAGTCCAGGATGGCCCACCGACCCGGTGCCCCATTCTTTCCGGGAACCTTGAGGATCTGGCCAAGGTGGAGGTCGCCGTGGACGCGCTGCAGCTGACCCACATCGCGGGGATGCAGCGTGGCCAGCAGCTCTTCGAGATTGCCCTCATAAGGCCCGACGGCGGAAGCCGCTTCCGCCCATGACTGGCGGACACGTCGGGCCAGGGTACCAATGATGTTGGCGCCCTCCGTCTGGCCATCCAGTGTGCCGAAAGTTTCCGCGAGCCTGGCGTGGACCGTAGCTGTAGCAGCACCCAGTTCATGGGCCTCGTGTGTGAAATCGGCACCGGCTGCGGCCGCTTCGACAGCCAGCCGCCAGGCGTCCAGTCCGCGCAACAGGAATTCGTGGGCAACCGTGAGCTCGCCAGTGGCCGGACCGCTTGGGCCCTGGCTCTCCCAGGAACCCGTGATCCAGCCGAGCGTGGCCGGGACCTCGGTGGTCCCCGCCGCCGTCAGCGCGGCACCCAGCTCCACTTCGGGATTCCTGCCGGCCGCCAGCACGCGGAAGATCTTCACGATCGCCATTGAACCGCCGTCGTCAATGATGACGGACGTGTTGGACTGTTCCCCGGAAAGCACGCGGACCGAGGTGGGCCCTTCCGGAAGGGCCACGCGGCCACGCGTGAGATGGCCCGCGGCAAGACCGTCACCCACGGCGCCCTCGCGCCGCATGAGATCCAACCACGCGGTAATGAACTCGGGGTCGTAGACGGCGTCGTACACCAGTCGCAGCCCTTGTTCCGGGTCCGTGACCTCCCCCAGCAAAGCTGTGGGGGCCTCCGGCAACGGCTGGCTTCTGAAGCTCAACGGGACCTGGACAACGTCGGTCCGGTGACCGCCGTCGGCCGTCCGATACGTGACGGCGAGCAGTTCAACCTGCAATCCGGCGCTACCTTCCGGGTATGGGAGGTTGAAGCCGCCAACACGCTCCAGCGCAAAGTCGGGACTCTTCACCGGGAACCAGCGTTTGGTGGGAAGCCAGCTCCGGAGAAGACTTTCGATCGAGGGGTCAAGTGTTCCCTTTTTCATCTCATCCTTTGGTCGACACCACGGGAATCGCCTGGGTAAATGGCGATGAGGGGTTGGAAAACGCAGAGCGCAGCCGCAGCCAATAGAAGTTGTGGCTACCCAGCATGACCGTCAGTTGGCCGTTGTCCCCCACAGGCGGGAATGTTTGGCCACCGAAAATGTCGCGGAAGCCTCTGCCCGCGAATTCGGGCAGATCCAGCGTGGCGGCCACCGGGTGCTGCGACAGGTTGAAGACGCACAGAATCGTCTCTGCGTCCTCGCCTTCAGGATTGCCCGCCGGCAGTTCCCGGACATAGGCCAGAACAACCTCGTTGTCCGCTTCGATGTGGCGGAAACCTCCCAGGCCGAACACAGGGTGGTTCCTTCGCACGCTGAGGATCTGCCGGGTCCATCGCAACAGCGAGCCTGAATGCGCGGCCTCTGCTTCAACGTTGGCCATGCTGTAGTTGTAGACGAGGGACTGGATCACCGGCAGGTACAGTTTGCCCGGGTCCGCGCCTGAGAAACCCGCGTTCCTGTCCGGGTTCCATTGCATGGGGGTGCGGACGGCGTCGCGGTCATCGAGCCAAATGTTGTCCCCCATGCCGATTTCGTCCCCGTAATAGAGGAAGGGGCTTCCCGGCAGGGAGAGCAACAGAGCGTTAATGAGCTCAATCTCAGCCCGGGAATTGTCCAGCAGCGGAGCCAGCCTCCGTCGGATACCAATGTTTGCGCGCATCCTGGGGTCCGGTGCGTACCAGCCAAGCATGGCGGCGCGGTCGTCCGCACTGACCATCTCCAGCGTGAGTTCGTCGTGGTTCCGCAGGAAGGTCCCCCACTGGGCGCCCTTGGGAATCTCCGGAGTTTCCCTCAGGGTCTGGATGATCGGAGCCGCCTTCTGGTCCCGGAGGGCGTAGTAGAGCCGGGGCATGATCGGAAAGTGGAAGGCCATGTGGCATTCCGGGGCTTCGTCGGTGCCGAAGTACTCCACAACCTCCTGGGGTGGCTGGTTTGCCTCGGCGATGATCACGCGTCCGGGGTAATTGGCATCCACCATCCGCCGCAGATCTTGCAGGAAAGCGTGGGTGGCCGGCAGGTTCTCGCAGTTGGTCCCTTCCTCCTCGAAGAGGTACGGAACGGCGTCGGCGCGGAAGCCATCGATTCCCTGGTCCAGCCAGAACCGGATCACGTCATAGAGCGCCTCGATGACTTTGGGGTTCTCGAAGTTCAGGTCCGGCTGGTGGCTGAAGAAGCGGTGCCAGAAAAATTGGCGCCGGATGGGGTCGAAGGTCCAGTTGGATTCCTCCGTGTCCACAAAGATGATGCGCGCATCCTGGTATTTCTCATCCGTATCGCTCCAGACATAGAAATCGCCGTAGGGACCCGTGGGGTCCTTCCGCGATTCCTGGAACCACGGGTGCTGGTCCGAGGTGTGGTTCAGCGGGAGGTCGATGATCACCCGGACGCCGCGGGCGTGCGCCTCCGCCACGAGGCGTTTGAAGTCGCTGATGGTGCCAAACTCGTCCAGCACCGAGGTGTAGTCAGCGATGTCATAGCCGCCATCACGCAACGGTGAATGGAAGAACGGCGGCAACCAGAGGCAGTCGACGCCCAGCCATTGAAGGTAGTCCAGTTTCTCGATCAAGCCGTGGAAGTCACCGGAGCCATCCCCGTTGGCATCCGCAAAGGCCCGCACCAGTACTTCGTAGAAGACTGCCTTGCGGTACCAGTGCGGATCATGCTGGAGACCGGGGGCATTCAGCTCGAAGGTGTTCTTCGGAGTGAAGTACTGGCTCGGGTTTTGCGGAGAAAAACTCACTAAGGCTGCCTCCGGATGCTCAGGATGTGTGCGGGCTCCACGTGTGCGTCGAGCCTGACGTAGTTGTGTTCACCCCACCACCAGCTCTGCCCGCTGATCAAGTCATCCACCAGGAACCGGCCGTCCTCGTTGAAGTCCGCAGGGTCCAGCTGCAGGGCCGCCAAGTCCAGGGAGACCGTGCTTTCGCGGGCGCTGTGCGGATCCACGTTGACCACGATGATCAAGGTGTCCTTCGTGCCGTCCGGCAGCGTCTTGTGCTTGGAGTAGACGATCGTTGCGTCATCCGTGCTGCTGTGCAACGTCAGGTTCTGCAGGTCGCCCAGGGCAAGGTGGTCCTTGCGGATGGTGTTGAGCCTGGTGATGTACGGCGCGAGCGTGCGGCCGGACGCGGCAGCGCCTTCCCAGTCCCTGGCCTTGTACTCGTACTTTTCGTTATCGATGTACTCTTCCGCACCTGGCCGTGCCACGTGTTCGTACAGCTCGTAGCCGGCGTACACGCCCCAGAGCGGGCTCGCCGTGGCAGCCAGGACAGCTCGGATGCGGAAGGCCGCGGGACCACCGTACTGGAGGTACTCCGTGAGGATGTCCGGCGTGTTTACAAAGAAGTTGGGCCGGAAGAAAGCTGCGCTCTCGTGGCTGACCTCATGGAAATACTGCTCCAGTTCAGTCTTGGTGTTCCGCCAGGTGAAGTAGGTGTAGGACTGCTGGAACCCTGCCCTGCCCAATGCGTGCATCATGGGTGGACGAGTGAAAGCCTCGGCCAGGAAAACTACCTCTGGGTTCTTTTTGTTGATCTTTCCAATCAACCATTCCCAGAACCAGACAGGCTTTGTGTGCGGATTGTCCACGCGGAAAATCTTCACGCCATGGCTGATCCACAACTGGACGATCCTCAGGATTTCCTTGGAAAGGCCTGCGGGATCGTTATCGAAGTTCAGGGGATAAATATCCTGGTATTTCTTTGGCGGGTTTTCGGCATAGGCGATCGACCCATCCACACGGGTGGTGAACCATTCCGGGTTTGACGTCACCCAGGGGTGGTCGGGGGCTGCCTGCAACGCCAAGTCCAGTGCAACTTCGAGTCCGAGCTCGCGGGCGTGGGCAACAAAAGCGTCAAAATCTTCAAAAGTGCCCAAATCCGGGTGAATGGCATCATGGCCACCGTCCTTGGAACCAATGGCCCACGGCGAACCCGGGTCCTGGGGGCCCGGTGTCAGGGTGTTGTTGCGGCCCTTGCGGTGCTGGAAACCGATCGGGTGGATAGGCGGCAGATAGATGACATCGAAGCCCATCTCCGCAACGGCCTCCAGGCGCTTCGCTGCGGTGCGGAAGTTGCCCGAGGTCCAGATACCTGAGGCGTGATCCAAAACCGCGCCCTCGGAGCGGGGAAAGAACTCGTACCAGGAACCACGGCCCGCGAGGTCACGTTCCACCTGCAGCGGGAACGGCTCCGAAACCGTCACCAGCTCACGGATCGGAACGCGTCCGACGGCGGCCAGCACCTCTGGGCTGAAACCGGCGCCAAGGCGCTCCTCGGCAGATTTGGTGGTGTCGGCGAGGACGACTGAAGCGGCACGCAGGGTGCGCTTCTCCGCCGCGGTGCGACCGGCGTCGTCGTCGGCTGCTTCCGAAAGGAGGGCAGCGCCTTCGGCGAGCATCAACTCGACGTCAATGCCGGCGCCCACTTTGACTTCAGCGTTGTGGTGCCACGTTCCATAACGGTCGTGCCAAGCCTCAATGACGAAAGACCACGCGCCCGTGCCGGACGGCGACAGCAAACCCTCCCAGCGGTCCAAGCCTTTCCAGCGCTCATCCTTGGCCGGTGCCATGCGGACCCGCTGGCGCTCCTTGCCCTTGGGATCGAGCAGGACGGCGGAGACGCCGAGTTGATCATGTCCTTCACGAAAGACGGTCGCCCCGATGGCGAGATCCTCACCCGGAAGGGCCTTCGCGGGGAACCGGCCACCCTCAACCACCGGCTGGACGGCCGTGATGGGGAACCGGCCGAAGCGAAGTCCGGCGGTGATGTCCGTTTTCGTCTTGGATTTCAAAGCGGTCATGGTTCGCGAGGTATTCGTCACAACCACGACGTTAGCGACAAAAATCCAAGAATGCTAAGCACACGAGCCATCTTCACGACGCAAGATGACTTTTACCTAAAAGAAACCCAAACAAGTTCCGACTGCCATGTGAGTCCGTTAGTGTGGCGCTCGTGAAGGCAATTCGAAGATTTACAGTCCGTACCGTCCTCCCTGAGCCCATTCGGCCCCTGGCCCGCTTGGCGACCAACTTGCGCTGGTCCTGGCACCGGCCCACCAGGGAACTTTTTGCGAGCCTTAACCCGGCTCTCTGGGAGGCCGCGCAGCACGACCCCATCGCCCTCCTGGGGTCCATCAGCAGGGAGCAGCTGCAGGACCTGGCCAGCAACGGCGAAGTCGTAAACCGGGTGCAGGAAGCTGCAGCCGATCTGGACCGCTACCTCAGCGAGCCCCGCTGGTACCAGGGCCTGGGTGAAGAAGCCCCGGCCTGCATCGCTTACTTCTCGCCGGAATTCGGCATCACCGAGGTTCTCCCCCAGTACTCCGGTGGCCTGGGCATCCTCGCTGGTGACCACCTCAAAGCCGCATCGGACCTCGGGGTGCCGTTGATCGGCGTCGGGCTCCTTTACCAGGCCGGCTACTTCAAGCAGTCGCTGTCCCGTGACGCCTGGCAGCAGGAAACGTACCCGGTACTGGACCCGGACGGCCTGCCGCTGACGCTTCTGCGCCAGCCCTCCAAGGACGGCGCTCCGGGCAAGCCCGTGCACATTTCGCTTCCGCTTCCCAACGGCCGCGAGCTTCACGCGCACGTGTGGCGTGCCGACGTGGGACGCGTTCCGCTGCTGCTGCTGGACTCCAACGTCCCCTCCAACGACGAAGCCGCGCGCGGCATAACCGACCGCCTGTACGGCGGTGGCGGCGATCACCGCCTCCAACAGGAACTGCTGCTGGGCATGGGCGGCGTCAAGGCCCTGCGCGTCTACCAGGAACTGACGGGCACACCCGCACCGGAAGTCTTCCACACGAACGAAGGCCACGCAGGATTCCTGGGAATCGAACGCATCCAGGAAGCGATGTCCGACGCGACTGATCCCCTCACCTGGGACGAAGCCCTCGCTGCAGGCCGTGCATCCACCGTCTTCACCACGCACACCCCCGTACCGGCAGGGATCGACCGTTTCGAGACCCTCCAGATCAAGCACTTCTTCGAAGCCGGGCTCGCCCCTGCTGTGCCTGTGGACCGGATCCTGGAACTCGGCCGGGAAAACTACGACGGCGGCAACCCCTCCGTCTTCAACATGGCAGTCATGGGCCTGCGCCTCGCCCAGCGCGCCAACGGCGTCGCCAAGCTGCACGGCGTGGTTTCGCGGGAAATGTTCTCCGGCCTCTGGCCCGGATTCGACCACTCCGAAATCCCCATCACCTCCGTGACCAACGGCGTCCACGTCCCCACCTGGGTGGACCCGCGGATATCGACCCTGGCACGGCAACAATTCGGTCCAGAAGCCGAAGCCTTGGGCCGCTGGGACCTCGCCTACAACGTCAGTGACGAGGACGTCTGGGGCCTCCGCAAGCAACTGCGCACCCAGCTCGTCGAAGACGTCCGACGCAGGCTGCGCGCCTCGTGGAAGACACGCGGCGCCGCCGACGCCGAGCTTGGCTGGACGGACAACGTACTGGATCCGGACGTGCTGACCATCGGCTTCGCCCGACGCGTGCCCACCTACAAGCGGCTCACGCTCATGCTGCGCGACCCCGCACGTCTGAAGGCCCTCCTCCTGGACCCCAAGCACCCCATCCAGTTGGTTATCGCAGGCAAATCCCACCCCGCAGACGACGCCGGCAAGAAAATGATCCAGGACCTCGTCCGGTTCACCGACGACCCCGAAGTGCGCCACCGGATCGTGTTCCTCCCGAACTACGACATCGCCATGGCCCGCACCCTCTTCCCCGGCTGCGACGTCTGGCTCAACAACCCACTGCGGCCGCTGGAAGCCTGCGGCACATCCGGGATGAAGGCAGCCATCAACGGCTCACTCAACCTCTCCGTCCTGGACGGCTGGTGGGACGAAATGTACGACGGCGAAAACGGCTGGGCAATCCCCACAGCCAACAACGGCGCATCCGCCGACGAACGCGACGACATCGAAGCTTCCGCACTCTACGAGCTGCTGGAAACCCAGGTAGCACCGCGCTTCTACGGAACCACCGTGGCCCAAGGCGCCGGCGCAGCAGGACCCTCCGAATCCAGCCGCGAAACAGTTCCCACGCACTGGGTGTCCATGATCAAGCACACCCTGGCGAACCTGGGTCCGGCAGTCTCAGCCGAACGCATGCTCCACGACTACGTCAACAACCTGTACTGCCCCGCAGCAGTAGCCGGGCGTCGGGCCACCGCTGAATCGTTCAAGGAAGCCAAGGAACTCGCAGCCTGGACCTCCAAGGTCCGCAGCGCCTGGCCTGAGGTCGTCGTGGAACACGTCGACTCGGTCGGAGTGTCCGAAGAACCCCAGGTTGGCGACAGCCTGCAGGTCAACGCCTACGTGGCGCTGCACAACCTAACCCCCGACGACGTCTCCGTGGAAGTAGCGTTCGGACGCGCCGAGGAATCCGACGAGCTCGAGGACATCGTCGTAGCCGAACTGGAGTCCCTGGAGAACCTCGGCGGCGGACGCCACCTGTTCCACGGCGACCTGGTCATCAACCGCTCAGGCTCCTTCGGCTACACCGTCCGCGTGTTCCCGAAGCACTCGGCGCTGGCTTCCAAAGCTGAACTTGGGTTGATCGCGAACGCCTGATCCTTGCTTCGCCCGTTGGGCGGCCGTAACCCTCGGCGTGCTAGCTCGTTCCTCGCTTTTGACGCACGCTGCCGGGTCACGGTCGCCCATTGGGGTTTAGCTCTGCCGTGGTTCGCGGTCAATTCCGCTTTTGTGGCGCCTCGTGTCCTTCGGGTTCTCGGAGGTCCTTGCAGGAGTGTGCGGTCTTTCGTTCTTTAATTTTCGAAGACGGCGATGACGGCGAGGTCGCGGCCTGCGTAGCGCTCTGCGTCCTGCAGGATTTCGCAGACTACGGCGAAGGAGCGGTCCGTGCGGTAGGCCGCCGGGACTTGCCAGATCATCGTGACGGGAGTGCCGCCGTCGTCGGACAGGGCGTCGGCGAAGTCATGCAGGGAGTCATTGAGGGCGTCCAGGTTCACGCCGTAGTACTCCGGGAAGTCCAGGACCTGGGCGAAGACTTCCAGGACTGACTGCTTTGTTGCTGCCGGGGGGACCATCACGGTCCTGCGGCCTGCATCTGCTACCTGGTCCTGAAGTTCTTCGAGGGTCCAGGTGTCTGCGGAATAAATCTTCATGGGCTCCTACTTGCCTTCGACGATGAACTTGAACGAATCGTAATGGTCAGCGGTGTAGTACTTCGCCGTGTCCTTGCCAACAATGATTCGGCGGGCGCCGCGGTTGGACGCACCAGGTGTTTCGACTGTGTATTCCTTGTAGAAACCGCTGGATTTCTTGGGCAAGAGTCCTTCGAAGTTGCCGAAGTTTCCGTCGTCTTCCCGGTACGGGTAGGGGCCGCCTTTCGCGATCAGGGCAAGCGTCTGTTGCGCTTCCTTGGGCAGCTGCGAGGCGTTGATGGTGGGCAGCGCAGAGGGGTTTGCCACGGACGGCGGCGTTGACGCGGAGCCAGGCTCCGCCGTCGTGCTTTGCACGCTTGACGTTTCCTGAGGGGCTGTCAGCGGGCCGCCGCCCACCATTGCGACCACAAGCGCGACGACGGCAATCACCAGCGCTGCGAAGGCCAGCAGTTTACTGCTGCTCCGTTTCATGCAGGGGCTCCTAGGTGCGGTAAATGTTGATGGTGTTGGCTTGCAGGATATCCCGCTCGCCTGACGCCACCAGCGCACCCTTCCGGCGTTCATGCAGCACCGAGGTTGTGAAACGGAGTTCGAACATACGCTTGCCGATGCCCGTTTCACTGAGGATCTCGGGAAGCACCATCTTCACGTCCTGGTTGCTGCCGTTCACCACGACCAAGCCGCGGATTTCGCTGTCCTCGTGCCCCATCAGGAGCTGGATGGAGCGCGCGTTGGGATCATTCCAACGCGCGGGCGTCATGCGCTTTCCCTTGTCGTCGAACCACTGCAGGCTGGAATCATTAGTGTGGGCCGGGAAGTTCTCGGGCTGGTGGCGCAGGAACCACCGGCGGAGCCTCACAAGCTCCCTGGTGGTCTGGAACATGGCGTTGGCTTCCTGGGTACGGCTCCAATCCAGCCATGCCGTGGGATTGTCCTGGCAGTAAGCGTTGTTGTTGCCGTGCTGCGTGCGGCCGATCTCATCACCAGCGGTGATCATGGGAACGCCAATGGACAGCAGCAAGGTAGCCATCAGGTTCCGGACGGAAAGCGCGCGGGCCGCCACGATTTCCTCGTTCTCGCTGCGGCCTTCAACGCCATGGTTGTAGCTGCGGTTGTCTCCGTGGCCATCGCGGTTCTGCTCGCCGTTGGCTTCGTTGTGCTTGCGGTCGTAGCTCACCAAGTCCTTGAGCGTGAAGCCGTCGTGTGCGGTGATGAAGTTGATTGAGGCCAAACGTGTGCGGCCGGACGGCGCAAACAGGTTCGCCGAACCTGCCATCAGCTCAGCCAGCGACGCGACTGAGCCGCCTTGGCCGCCAGCCTCCATGGCAGCGCGATCGGAGAGCCAGAAGCGCCGGACGCCGTCGCGGAAATGATCGTTCCAATCGGACCATCCCTGCGGGAACCGCCCTGTCTGCCAGCCGCCGTAACCCACATCCCAGGGCTCGGCAATGAGCTTGACCTCTGACAGCACCGGATCCTCGGCAATGGCCCGCAGGAAGGGATGGTTGGGATCGAATTGGTTGCCAGCGTCCCGGCACAAGGTCACGGCGAGGTCAAAGCGGAAGCCGTCCACGTGGAAGTCGTTCACCCAGTACCTCAGGGAATCCAACGCCAGGTCCACCACCACGGGATCGCTGAAATCCAAGGTGTTGCCGCATCCAGTGGTATCCAGATAGCGCCCATGTGCATCGTGCCGGTAGTAGCGCTTCTCCCCGAGGCCACGGAAACTCAACGCGGGCCCGTCCGGTCCGGCTTCCGCGGTGTGGTTGTAGACCACGTCCAGAAGGACCTCGATGCCGGCCGCGTGGAGCAACTTAATCATGCCCTTGAGCTCGTCCTGCACAGCGTGGGGGCCTGCGTTCCGCGCAGCCTCCGTAGCGTAGTCGGAGTGAGGGGCGAAGAAGGCAGCAGTGTTGTAGCCCCAGTAGTTCGTCATGCCCAGGTCCTGGAGGTGGGACTCGTCCAGGTGGAAGTGGATGGGCAGGAGTTGCACGGCAGTGATTCCAAGCTCGGTCAGATGCTGGATCATCACGGGGTGTGCCATCCCGGCATAGGTGCCGCGGAGGTGCTCCGGGATATCCGGGTGGAGCATCGTCTGACCACGGACGTGGGCCTCGTAGATCACCGACGTACGCATGGGTGTCCGCGGCGGCGCGTCGTCTCCCCAGTCAAAATCCGATGCCATATGGACACTGGTGAGGAATTCGCCCCGCTGATCCACAGCGCGACCATAGGGATCCAGCAACAGCGACTGTTCGCCGTCGTCATCAACATCCAGTGCCGGTACTGACATCGGCAGCCCGCCCTCAGCTGGAGCGGCGCGGAAACCGTAGCGTGTGCCCGGCGGCATGCCGCTGACGATGCCAAAGTGCACACCATCCTCCAGGTTGGGAAGGGTGTGAACCCGCCAACCATCACCCGGTGCCTGGTACGCCACTTCAACGCGTTCCATGTCAGGTGCAAACACTGCAACGTTCACGTTGTCTGTCTGCTGCGTGACGGCATCAAAGAAGTCGGGCTGGGGCTTGCTCAGTCCGAATGGCCTGGGGCGCGATGCATCCAGGGCGGCTGCTGGGTCCAAAATAGGCATAACCATTGCTTGCAAGTTTAGTTCCATACAGGATGAGTGCTGAGTCAGCCTCCCGTGTGACGGCGCGCACCACGTCAAATTTCCGGTACGTACCGGCCGCGGTCGTAGTTCCGGGCCGCTCACGTGCTGCAACGCTTTGCCGGGGCAACAGCACATTCGTATCGGCTCCCCCGAATATGTCGCTGCGGCTGTAGGTTGACTGCAGCCTTGCCATACTGGGACTGACAGAACTGGAGGTTCAATCGTGCGCGTTGCACTCGCTCAAGTCATCACCGGCCGGGACCTGGCTGACAATCTGCGGCTTCTGGAAGAGTACGCCCGCCGCGCCAAGGACGGCGGCGCGGAGCTTGTTGTTTTCCCAGAAGCAATGATGCGCGCGTTCGGTAACTCCCTGACGGACATCGCCGAACCTCTCGACGGCCCCTGGGCGGGCCGGGTGCGCGAGCTCGCCAACGAATTGCAGCTGGTGATCGTGGCCGGCATGTTCACGCCCGGCTCTGCTTCGGACTCCGGTGGGCCCCGCGTGCGGAACACTCTCATGGTCACAGGCCCCGGCGTGGAGACCAGCTACGACAAGATCCACCTCTTCGACGCGTTCGGCTTCGCGGAGTCGGACACGGTTGAGGCGGGAACAGACCCAGTGACGTTCGACGTCGGCGGCGTCACCTTTGGTTTGGCCACCTGCTACGACATCCGTTTCCCGGCACTGTTCACAGCCAACGCGTTGCGCGGTGCCGTGGTGAACATCGTTGCGGCGTCGTGGGGAGCCGGACCGGGCAAGGCCGATCAATGGCAGCTCCTGTCCCGCGCCCGGGCGGTGGACACCACGACGTTCGTGCTTGCCTGTGGCCAAGGAGATCCTGCTACGCAAGGTGCTGAGGTCAAGGGTGCCGCGCCCACAGGAGTGGGGTACTCCGCTGTCGTGTCCCCCTTCGGGCAAGTCCTGGAAGCCCTCGACGGCGAACCTGGGCTCCTCTTCGCCGACCTCGACCCCGCCGTGGTGGAAGAAGCCCGTCAGAAGCTCCCAGTCCTGGCCAACCGCCGCGACTTCTGACGTTCTCTCACGTCCTGCGGCTCCTGGCCGGATCTTCTCTCACATCCGGCTACCTTTGGGGCCGATGCTCTCTCACATCCGCCCAAAGGGGACCGGACCCCCCGCGCCCGCGCCGGGTGCCGCCGTCGTCGTCATTCCTGAAGAACAGCAAACGCTCCCCCACGATGACGACGTGAGAGAGCGCTTGCCGAAACGGTCAGGAAGTGAACGAGCATCCGTAAAAAACCCGCGGGAAGCGATAGAGCATCCATAAAAAACCCGCGGGAAGCGATAGAGCATCCATAAAAAAGCCGCAGGAAGTGAGAGAGCATCCAAAGGCGGCGCAAGCGGCATCCGGAAGCGCGCGTCTAAGCGAGGAACGAGCGAGCGCGCGGAGGATGGCGCTTGCGCCGCCGCCCCGGGGGACTCGCTTGCGCCGGCCTCGGCGGACTGGCGCTAGCTAGCGCGCTGCCTCGACACCTCGTACAGCGAGATACCCACGGCCATGGATGCGTTGAGCGACTCCATGGCGGAGTCGATCGGGATCGAGACGATTTGGTCGCAGTTTTCGCGGACGAGCCGGCTCAGGCCCTTGCCTTCTGAGCCGACCACGATGCAAACGGGCTCGGTGGCTACCGTGAGGTCGGGCAGTGAGACGTCGCCGTCGCCGTCCAGGCCGAGGACGTAGATGCCCATGTTCTTGAACTGCTTGAGGGCGTTGTTCAGGTTGGACGCGCGGGCCACGGGTACGCGGACTGCTGCGCCGGCACTGGTCTTCCATGCCGATGCCGTGACGCCGACGGACCGGCGCTCGGGAACGATGACACCGTGGCCACTGAACGCGGAGACTGAGCGGATGATCGCACCGAGGTTGCGGGGATCGGTAATGCCATCGAGGGCAACGAAGATCGGGGCGTTGGAGATGTGCCCCTTCTTCCACTTGGCGATGGTGGTCTCGGCGAGGTCGTAAGCGTCCTCGTACTCGTACGGCGGGATCTGCAGGACCAGGCCCTGGTGGACTGCGTCCTCGGTCATGCGGTCCAGTTCGGGCTTGCCAGTTTCGAGGAGCGGGATGCCGCGCTCTGCTGCAAGCTTGAGGGACTCCTTGACGCGGTCATCCATTTCGATGCGGATCGCAACGTGGAGGGCCTTGGCGGGGATGCCGGCGCGCAGCGCTTCCACTACCGAGTTGCGCCCAGTGACCAGCTCTTCAGTTGCGCGACCCTTGGGGCCGGAGCGGGCGCCGGTACCCGGGCGTGCCGGACCGCGCTTAGCGGCCGAACGCTCCGAAAGCTGCTTGTTCTTGTACGCCTTGTGGTAGGTCCGCTCCTCGGCCTTAGGGGTTGGCCCCTTGCCTTCGAGGGCCTTGCGACCGTGGCCTCCGGTACCCGTGGAGGGGCCCTTCTTGCTCTTGCGGATTGCACCCGGGCGACCGTGGTTGGCCATTCTGTCCACCTTGCTTGAAATTAATGAGTCTGCATTCCAGTCTACTGACCCAATGCAATTCGGCGGTGGCGGCGGTTTGTCAGTCGCGTTTCAGGCTCCACGTAGCGCCTTCCGCACCATCTTCGACGACGACCCCGGCGGCCGCGAGGGTGTCGCGTATGGCGTCGGACGCGGCCCAGTCTTTGTTGGCTCTGGCGGCGGCGCGCGCCTCGAGTTGTGCTTCCACCAAAATCTCCAGTGCGGCATGTTCGCGGCTTTGCACGGCCTCCGGGCGCTTCACGGAATCCAGGCCAAGGACATTTGTCATGGCGTGGACGCTGGAGAGGGCGTCCTTGACGGCGCCCAGGTCGCCGGCGGCCAAGGCTGTGTTGCCCGCCCGAACGGTCTCGTGCAGCACACCCAGCGCCTGCGGGACGTTGAGGTCGTCGTCCATAGCAGCCACGAAGGCGGTGGGCATCGCGGCCTGGGCACCCTCGGTGTAGCTCGTCGGCTCACCGACCTGCTGCCCCACCTTCGCCGCGGCCTTGGCAATGAAGCCATCAATACGTTCGACGGCGGCGGCTGCTTCCTGAAGCGACGTAGGCCGGTAGTCCAGCACCGAACGGTAGTGGGCCTGCCCAAGGTAATACCGGACCACCCGGGGCGAGGCCAACTCAAGCATTTCGGCGGGACTCACCGTGTTGCCGATGGACTTGGACATCTTTTCGCCCTCGTAGGTGACCATGCCGTTGTGCATCCAGAAATTGGCGAATTCGTCGCCTGCAGCCTGGGACTGGGCCATCTCGTTTTCGTGGTGCGGGAAGCGGAGGTCCAGTCCCCCACCATGGATGTCGAAGCGCGTGCCCAGATATTTGGTGACCATGGCGGAGCATTCGAGGTGCCATCCGGGTCGTCCCGCTCCCCAAGGGGATTCCCATTTGGCGGTGACGGGTTCGCCGTCCTTGTAACCCTTCCACAGCGCGAAGTCGCGCGCATCGCGCTTGCCGCGGGGGTCGGCGTCGGGCGCTCCCTGCATGTCATCAATGTTCTGCCGCGTCAGCGAACCGTACTTGCTCCAGGAGCGGACGTCGAAATAGACGTCTCCCGAGTCGTCCAGTGCGGGGTAGGCATGGCCGCGGTCGATCAGCCGCTGGATCAGCGCGTGCATTTCCGGAATGTGCCCGGTGGCACGGGGCTCGTACGTCGGCCGCTGGACGCCGAGGGATTCGTAGGCGTTCTCGAATTCCTGCTCGTAGCGGTAAGCCAAAGCCCACCACTCCTCGTCTTTCCGCGCCGTCGGCTCGGCAGCCCAATCGGGGCCGAAGGATTGCTCGGACTTGGCCAGGATTTTGTCGTCGATGTCCGTGACGTTGCGGACTACTGTGACGCGGAGGCCACGGAATTCGAGCCAGCGGGTCAGTTGATCAAACGCGATTGCGGACCTGACGTGCCCAACGTGCGGCATGCCCTGGACAGTAGCCCCGCAGTAGTACACGCTGGCCTTGCCCTGTTCGAGGGGAACGAAGTCGCGGACTTCGGCGGAGGCGGTGTCATAGAAGCGCAGGGTCACCGCTCCAGATTAGCCGATGACGCGGCGTGACTTGCCTACTTGCAGTACTCGCCGATTTTGTTGAAATGCACGGTCAGTTGTTGTTGCTGTTCCTGAGTGGTTGCTCCCAGCGAGGAAGCCGCCGCTTTGTCCATGATGGCGGCCATCTCCTTGATGGGATCGCCGATTTCCGGAGCCAGCTTGTCCGCGATCTCGTGATAGTGGGCAGCGATCTGCTTGGACTGCTGCTGTTGGTTGCCGTCGGGCTTGAAGGTGTCACTGTTGAGAAACTCGCAACTGGCCTTCACATCCATCTTCGGCGTCCCTGCACAGCCGCCAAGCAGGAGCGCAGCAGCCACACTCGCGGACAAGAGTACGGCGGAACGCACGACGCCGGAACGCACCTTAGTCATTCAGCCCACCTTCAGTGGAACCGGGCTGGGTTTCTCCTTGGACGGGGTAGACGAGGGCGGTGGCAATCGCAGAAATCCCCTCGCCGCGGCCAGTAAATCCCAAACCATCGCTGGTGGTGGCTGTGACGCTGACTGGTGCGTTCGCGGCTTCGCTCAGGACCCTTTGGGATTCTTCGCGGCGGGGGCCGAACTTGGGGCGGTTGGCTACAAATTGGACGGCGACATTGCCGATCTCGAACCCTGCGCCCCTGACTATCCGTGCAGCCTCACCGAGGAGCTTTACCCCGGAGGCGCCGGCGAACTCGGGGCGGTCAGTGCCGAAATGGGTGCCAAGGTCACCAATTCCACACGCGGAAAACAGAGCGTCGGCAGCCGCATGGGCGACGCAATCGCCGTCGGAATGTCCTGACAGCCCCTGCTCACCTTCCCAAAAGAGGCCACCCAACCAGAGCGGCTGGGGATCGTCCTCCGGTGCGAATGCGTGCACGTCGATGCCGATTCCGGTACGAGGCAGGACCAGGTGTCCGGGAAGGCCTGCAGCTTGCGGAGCCGCCATCAGCCTTCCACCCAGCGCATTCCGAGAGGGCCCTCCAGGAGGCCTTCGGCAATGATGAGATCCAGGGGCGTAGTGATCTTCAGCGACTGGCTGGCCCCGCGGACGGCATGGACTGGAACGCCCAGAAGCTCAACCAGCATGGCGTCATCGGTGACGGCGGCGGCCTGCTTGTCATCGAAGAGCTCAGCGGCGTCGTGGGCGCGCCGCAACGTGGCGAGGTCGAAACCCTGGGGAGTCTGAACTGCTCTGAGCTGTTCTCTGGGCGCTGTTCCCGTGACTACTTCCGGGGCGATGCCAGAGTCTGAAGCGCTGGTCTGGGCCACCGTCTTGATGGTGTCCACCACAGGCATGGCCGGAATAACGGCCTTGGCGCCGGAGGCCAAAGCATCGGCCACGCGCTGGAACACTCGCTCGGGAGTCAGGGCGCGGGCTGCGTCATGAACGAGCACGGCTTCCGTCCCGTCCTCCAAAGCAGCCAAAGCCGCGCGGACGGAATCAGCACGGGTGGAGCCGCCGTCGACCACTGTTATTTCAGGGCCACCATCTACCAGTTCAACGGTGAACCCGGCAATCAGTTGGCGGAGTTCCGTATCCCCCTTGGGCACGGCGACGCAGATCTGGCGCGCAACATCGGCAGCGACAACGCCACGAAGGGCGTGCATCAGGATGGTTTCGCCACCCAACGGAACTTTGGCTTTGGGCATACCGTAGCCGAGGCGCTCGCCCGAGCCGGCAGCCACCACGATCACCGCCGTAACAGCGCGCTTGGAAGGAATACTCATGCGCCCAAGGTTATGCGGAATGTGCATGGAATACCCACATGCCCGGTAATTCCGCGCAGCTGCGGCTGGCTTGTGGCAAAAAGAAACCCGGCGGCGCTTTCGCACCACCGGGTATCAATTCTTAGGAAGCCAAGACTTCGTCGAGAACGCTTGCTGCCTTCTCTTCGTCTGTCTTCTCAGCCAGGGCCAGTTCTGAAATCAGAATCTGCCGCGCCTTGGCCAGCATGCGCTTCTCACCTGCGGAAAGGCCGCGATCGTGATCACGACGCCAAAGATCGCGAACGACCTCCGCCACCTTGATGACATCGCCCGAAGCAAGCTTCTCCAGGTTTGCCTTGTAACGACGTGACCAGTTGGTAGGCTCCTCAGTGAACTCGGCGCGGAGAACGTCAAATACGTGCTCCAAGCCTTCTTTGCCCACTACGTCCCTGACCCCAACAAGGTCAACGTTCTCTGCTGGAACTTCAATGGTCAGATCACCCTGAGCCACCTTTAGCTTGAGATACATCTTCTCTTCGCCCTTGATGGTGCGCATCTTGATTTCCTCAATTTTTGCTGCACCGTGGTGAGGGTAAACTACTGTCTCGCCGACCTCAAAAACCATGTGGACTTTCCCCTTTCCCGCAGACTAGTCTATCACGATTAAGGCATACGACTGGCACCCGACGGGGCCTCCAGCCGCGCCAATAAAGGGAAATAGGCCCCAAACGAGCTCGCGATACCCCTTGACGTGAGCCAGGAAAGATGCTTCACGGAAGCAAGCTGCGCGCCGGATCTTCCCGGTCGCGTTCGCCACAATGCCTTCTCGAATCCTTATTTCGGCCGCTTTGCCGATAGGCTATGGCTGAAAAGTGTTCCAATGACTCTTGAGGAGTAGGTGTCGTGCGCATTACTGCGATGAACCCTGTCCAGCGCGGCAAGCTGGCAATTGCGGCGGCTGCAATCGGCGTCGGTCTTCTGTCCGTTACCGGCTGTGGCTTCGTCAACGCCCAGCAGACTTCCCACCAGTACTCAGCATCGGACGGGATCAGAGCAGATCTCGGCCAGCTGCAGTTGCGCAACATGCTGATCGTCGCTTCCGGCGAGAACCAGCCCGGCCGCGTGATCGGCGCAGTGTTTAACAAGTCCAACTCGGATGCAACCCTGACCATCAGTGGTGCAAATGGGGCCCAGACGGAAATTCCCGTCAAGGCGAACTCGGAGACGTACCTGAATAGCGAATCCGACGCCGCGGTCCTTAGCTCCGCCGGCACCAAGCCCGGTGGACTGAGCCCGGTAACCATTCGCAGCGGTTCGGACACCGCAAAAATCAACGTTCCCGTAGTTGATGGCACGCTCCCGGAGTACAAGGAATACCTGCCCTCCTCAAGCGCCTCGGCAACCCCGTCTTCGACTTCCACGGCAACGTCGACTGCGACGCCGACGGCCACCGAATCTGCAGCTGCCGGCCACTAGCAGGCGGCGAGCTACAAGCAAGACAACAAAAGGAAGGGTTCCGCTGCGGCGGAACCCTTCCTTCGTCGTTGTCTGCCGTCAGTCTGCTGACTAAAGGCCGGCCGACTGAAGCTTTACGGCTCGAACTTGTAGCCCAGTCCACGCACCGTCACCAGGTACCTCGGAACGGACGGATCCGGCTCAATCTTGCTGCGCAGGCGCTTTACGTGGACATCAAGGGTCTTGGTATCGCCTACGTAGTCTGAACCCCACACGCGGTCGATCAGCTGGCCCCGGGTCAGCACACGCCCGGAATTGCGGAGCAGCATTTCAAGGAGTTCAAATTCCTTCAACGGCAGTGATACCTGTTCGCCGTTTACGCTCACCACGTGGCGCTCAATATCCATGCGGACGGGTCCGGCCTGCACGGTGGAGGTGATCAGCTCTTCGGGTTCACCCTGCCGGCGGAGCACTGCACGCACCCGCGCTACGAGTTCGCGTGAGGAGTACGGCTTGGTGACGTAATCGTCTGCACCCAGCTCCAGGCCAACCACTTTGTCGATCTCCGAGTCCTTGGCGGTCAGCATGATCACCGGCACGCTGGAACGCTGGCGCAGTTGACGGCACACCTCCGTGCCCGGCGTTCCAGGCAGCTGGAGATCCAGCAGGACGAGGTCGGCCCCATTCCGGTCGAATTCCACCAAGGCGTCGGTGCCGTTATCCACTACCTCGACGTCGAAACCCTCTTTGCCCAAAAGGTAGGACAGGGGGTCGCTGAAGGACTCTTCGTCCTCCACTATCAAAATCCTGCTCAAGCGCTGGCTCCTTGCTCTTGGGCGCCGCCGGCGCCCCTTGTTGATTCCCGTGATGCGGTTGTTTCGCGTGATGCGGTTAATTCGCGTGATGCGGTTGCTGAGTCGCGTGGTGGGTTTCGACGGCGGCACCCCCCGCTGGTAGCTCCGGGGACTCAGCAGTGGACGCAGCATGAGCCGGGAGGCCGGCGTCGTCGTCCTGGCCTTCCATCTCGGGCAACCGGATGGTGAACGTTGAGCCTTGACCAGGCTGGGACCACACGGTGACCTCGCCACCATGGTTGGACACAACATGCTTAACGATGCTGAGGCCCAGGCCGGTGCCACCGGTATGCCTGGAGCGTGCAGCATCCACCCGGTAGAAGCGTTCGAAGACGCGTTCCTGGTCCTCCGGTGTGAGGCCCTCGCCCTGGTCCGTGACTGAAATAGCCACGACCCCCTCCCGCGTCCGGACTCCAACGCCCACGCGGGTGTTCTCCGGCGAGTAGCGGATGGCGTTGTCGATCAGGTTGCGCAGGGCGGTAACCAGCAGGTCCCTGTCACCGAACACCAGGGAATCTGAATGGCCACCCACCAGGATCTGGATATTCTTGCTCTCGGCCGGGAGCTGCGAGCGGTCCACTGCCTCGGTAATCACAGTGTTGATGTCCACCGTGTGGCCCTGCTGGGCAACATTTGCGCCCTGAAGCCGGGAAAGCTCAATGATGTCCTGGACCAGTGCTGCGAGGCGTCCGGATTCTTTATGCATGCGCTTGGCGAAGCGGCGAACCGCTTCCTCATCGTCAGGCGAGGCTTCCAGTGCCTCGGCCAACAGCGAAATAGCGCCCACCGGTGTCTTGAGTTCATGGGAAACGTTGGCCACGAAGTCGTTGCGGATCTCCTCCGTCCGGGTGATCTCGGTACGGTCGTCGGCCAGGAGCACGATGTACTCCCAACCCAACATGGCTGCCCGCACTTGGACCACGATGGTGCCCTTGCCGAGCGGGCCGCGGGGAAGTTCGTATTGTTGCTCCAGGATCACGCCATCGCGGCGTACCTTTGCGGTCATGTCCAGGAGCTGCTTGTGAACCACCGTGTGGCCGCGGACCAGGCCGTAGGCATACGCTGCCGGACTCGCGCGGACCACGCCATCGATCGCATCGACCACCACAAACGCGCGGCCGACGACGGCAAGCACCTCCGCTGCACCTTCCGGAAGCAGGGGCTCGGTAACATCCAGGTCGACGATCCTGCGCTGCCGCTCGCTGATCCTGAAAGCGAGCATGCCAAAGACGCCCAGTGACAGGCCAACCAAGCCTGCAACGACACCTATAAGCAACGGATCCACGTGTCCAGCTTATGCTCTTGAATCTCGCCAAAGTGTTGATCCGATGCCAAACGGGGGCGGTTCAACTAACGTTCATCTAAAGGTGCGCAACCGTTCACTGGCTGCTGACACAGTTACTGGTTGGACTGCCAATGGTATTTGAAATCCGCGCCCCACCATGGGACAGGATTTCCAAGGAAAGGACGCCTTAGTGCGCAAGGTTTTTCAGGAGGAGCTCACCCAGGTCGGTGACGACCTCGTCGAGATTTCCAAACTGGTTCACGAAGCAATCACGAAGGCCACTACGGCCTTCGAAGGCGCCGACGTCGATCTTGCCCAGGACGTCATCGCTGCAGACGCACGCATCGACTTCCTGCAGAACAGCCTCGACGAACGTGCGATCGACATCCTGGCATTGCAGGGCCCCGTTGCCAGCGACCTCCGCATGATTGTTGGTTCGCTCCGCATGAGCGCATCGCTGGAGCGGATGGGTGACCTCGCCCGCCACGTAGCGCAGCTGGCCCGCCTCCGCTACCCCGCCACCGTCATTCCGGCGCCGCTGACCCAGACCTTCAAAGCGATGGCCCAGCACGACATCGACATCACGGCCAAGGTCATCGAACTCCTCGAGACCCGCAACCTTGAGGTGGCCCGGGACATCCTCAAGATCAACATCGCCGTGGACGACCTCCACCTCAGCGTCTTCAAGGCGATCGCTTCCCCGGACTGGAACGAAACTGCCTCCACCACCGTGGACGTGGCCTTGGCCAGCCGCTACTTCGAGCGCTTCGCCGACCACGGCGTCTCCGTTGCCCGCAAGGTCACGTACCTCGTCACGGGCGAATGGCAGCCTGAGGGCTTCTAGCAGCTTCCCAGCAACGTAAACAGCGACGGCGGCCGGTCACCAAAGGTGACCGTTGATCGGCTGGAAGTCCTCGTCCAGTTCGTAGACCAGCGGGATGCCCGTGGGGATGTTCAATCCTGCAATGGCGTCATCGCTGATGCCATCAAGGTGCTTGACCAGGGCGCGCAGGGAGTTGCCGTGCGCGGTGACCAGGACGGTCTTGCCAGCCTTGAGGTCTTCCTTGATGTCCGATTCCCAGTACGGGAGGAGGCGGACAAGGACGTCCTTGAGGCATTCGGTGCGCGGAAGGGCGTCGCCGAGGTCCTTGTAGCGGACGTCGTGTGCCTGCGAGAATTCGCTGTCGTCGGACAGGGGCGGCGGCGGGGTGTCGTAGCTGCGGCGCCATTCCATGAACTGCTCTTCGCCGAACTCGGCGAGCGTCTGGGCCTTGTCCTTGCCCTGCAGCGCACCATAGTGGCGCTCGTTGAGTCGCCAGTCGCGCTTGACGGGGATCCAGCCGCGGTCGGCCTTGTCCAGTGCCATGTTGGCAGTGTTGATGGCCCGCTTCAGGAGCGAGGTGTACAGGATGTCCGGGAGGATGTTGTTCTCAACCAGGAGTTCCCCACCGCGCACTGCTTCTTCGCGGCCTTGGTCGTTCAGGTCTACGTCCACCCAGCCGGTGAACAGGTTCTTGGCGTTCCAGTCGCTGTGGCCGTGGCGCAGCAGAATCAGCTTGTAAGTCATGGTTTTCATCCTAGCCGAGGGGTCCTGTGCCTTGCCGGGCGTTACGTTTCTCAACGCGAGGTCACTTATGGCCCATTAGACGGCTCCGAAGGGGCCATAAGTGACCCCGCGTTGCAGGATAAAGTGGGGATCGTGGTGCAAAAAGCGGAACGGGTCAGTACGTCCCGAAGTCGAAGTGGGAAGCCTGTTGGCAACGTCACCCGCGGCACCACCAATCCGAACCGTATGCGCCGCCTCGATCGGTGGCTCGCCGGTCCGCAGGCGTGGCGGCTCCGCGCCGCCGTCGACCCCTTGGTTGTGGACCTGGGCTATGGCGCCTCGCCGGCCACCGCCGTCGAACTTTTTGAGCGTCTTCAGGCCGTCCGCGCGGATGTGCGCGTCTGCGGGATCGAGATCGAGCCTGACAGGGTGCGAACCGCTAAGGCGCTGGAACGTCCCGGGCTCAGCTTCCACGTGGGTGGTTTCGAACTGCCGGTTCCCGGTGACCCCATAGTTGTGCGGGCCTTCAACGTGCTCCGTCAGTATGAGGAAGCCGATGTGGCCGGGATCTGGCGGCTGGTTCAGTCCCGCTTGGCTCCGGGCGGCCTGTTCATTGATGGCACCTGCGATGAGATCGGTCGGTGCGTCACGTGGGTGGCACTGGATCCGGAAGGGCCCCGGAGCCTCAGTTTCTCAGTGCGGTTTGGCAATTTCGAGCTGCCGTCGGAAGTGGCCGAGAGGCTGCCTAAGGCCCTTATCCACCGCAATGTGCCTGGCGAACCCATCCATACATTCCTGCAGGCCATGGACAAGGCCTGGCTGGAAGCGGCGCCGCTGGCATCGTTCGGCAACCGGCAGCGCTGGACAGGAATGTGCCGCTTACTGCGCGACGCCGGATGGCCGCTTCAGGATGGTCCGTCGCGGTGGCGCCTGGGTGAAGTTACGGTGGACTGGGACGCGGTTGCGCCGAGGGCTGTTTACCAGGGGCCGTAAGGACCGACGTTGCGGTTGCCGCCGCTGCCTGCTTCCCGGACTGCTGGACGGACGTCCGCAAGGTACACACAGGAAGCCGTCACCGCGGCGATGCCGAACAGGCCGAGGCCGCTTCCACCGCTCAACAGGGTCAGCGCGCCGATGGCAAAGGCAACGCCGGTAAGGGCCAACCAGAACGTCTTGGTGCGCTTGGATGCGGCCACGAACAGCGTGGGCCGGTGGCGCAGGCAATCCACAAAAGCCCACAGTTCAAGGACAACGGCCACCAAGCCAAGGATGAAGTAGACCGCGTTGGTGACAATCGCGATCAAGAATTTTCCGTCCACGCCCCTTAGCCTAACTGTCCAGCGACTTCAGTGCTTGCTCAAGGTCGGACCAGAGATCTTCCACGTTCTCGATCCCGACGCTCAAACGGACCAGGTTCTCCGGGACACTGACCGGCTCAGCTGCGTGCCGACGTCGACGTTCGATCAGCGACTCAACCCCGCCCAAGGATGTCGCCGGGAGCCAGAGCTGAAGGGCACGGACCAATTCGTCGGCAGCTTCGGCGCCAGTGCGCGCATCGTCTCCGGCGATCTGGATGCAGAGGATGGAACCGAAGCCCTTCATCTGGTCCTTGGCGCGCTCATGCCCCGGGTCCGCGGGTAGGCCCGGATAGCGGATGGACTCGACCCTCGGATGGGTGCTGAGGCGCTCGGCCAGCACTGCCGCGGATGCTTGCGAACGTTCGATCCGCAGCGCAAGCGTGCGGAGTCCCCGCAGCGCCAGCCACGCTTCGAACGGGCCGGCGATGCCGCCGTGGATGATGCGGTGGTGAAGGAGCGTGGCCCGGAGTTCCGGATTGGAGGTCACCAAGGCGCCCAGGACGACGTCGGAATGGCCGGCGAGGTATTTGGTCACCGAGTGAAGCACGACGTCGGAACCCAGGCTGAGCGGCTGCTGCACCAAGGGCGTGGAGAAAGTGTTGTCCGTGACCACGATCGCGCCTACAGCGTGGGCGGCGTCGGTGAGTGCCCGGACATCGGCAATGCCAAGCATGGGGTTGGTGGGACTTTCCAGCCAGAGCAGGTCCGCGGCTTTGCCATCTGCCGGGCTGATCAAGGCCTTCACTGCTTCCGTGTCCGTAATGTCCACAATCCGGAGGTCCAGGAAGCCCTTCTCCGCGAGTTCGGTCGCCATGACCAACGAGCCCGAGTAGCTGTGTGATGGCATGACAACAACGCCACCGGCAGGTACCAAGGAGAGGGCCGAGCTGACGGCCGCAAGCCCGGATGCATAGAGCAAGCCGGGCAGGGCAGCGCCTTCCAGCTTGCCCAGGGCGTCCTCGAACGGGTCCCAGGTGGGGTTGGCGTAGCGACCATAACCGCGATCGCCGTCACCCAGAGAACCAGTTCCAAAGTATGTGGAGGACAGGACGATGGGCGGATTGACTGGCTCATCGTGTTTACGCTCGGGGCGGCCAGCGGCCACCACAACGGTTTCCGGGGACAAATCGGCAGCGCGCTGATCGGAAAGGCTCATGGTTTCAGGGTAGTCGTGGGCGAGCCTGTGGATGAAAGCCGTTACGGTTTGCCCCTGATCGGTAGGCTAGACAGGTGAGTATTCAGAGCCCCGGTCTTTTCATCGCGTTCGAAGGCGGAGACGGAGCGGGCAAGTCCACCCAGGCTGCCCGGCTCTGCGACGCCCTTGAAGCGCGGGGCCTGTCCGTGCTGCGCACCCGCGAACCGGGCGGGACTCCCATTGGAGAAAAGCTGCGCTCCCTTGTCCTGGACCATGGCCACGGCACCATCGATGCCCGCACGGAGGCCCTGATGTTCGCCGCGGCGCGTGCAGCGCACGCCAGCCAGGTGATCCGCCCGGCGCTTGCAGCAGGGCGGGTGGTCATCACGGACCGCTACATTGATTCGTCTGTTGCCTATCAGGGGGCTGGCCGCGGGCTTGGGGCAGAAGGCGTTTTGTCCCTCAACGAATGGGCCACGGAAGGCCTGCATCCGGACCTGACAGTACTGCTCGACGTCGAGCCTTCCGACGGCCGCGAACGCCGCACCGCCGGGGCGGCTGCTGAGGACCGTTTGGAATCCGAACCCGACGCGTTCCATTCCACCATCCGCCATGCTTTCCTCGACCTCGCAGCCGCTGCTCCCTCCGGTTACATGGTGCTGCCGGCCAAGTCCGACATTGCCTCGCTGGCCGCGCAGATCCTTGAACGGGTGGAGGCCTTGCTGGCTGAGCGCGGGCTGGGCGAGCGGGTTTCAGGGAACCATCTGTGAGCGTCTGGGACGACCTCCAAGGCCAGGCACCGGTCGTTGCCCAACTGAAGCAGGCAGCCCAGGGCGAATCCGGCCTCACTCACGCCTGGCTCTTTACCGGCCCTCCGGGCTCGGGCCGTTCCAATGCTGCCAAGGCTTTCGCTGCCGCGCTGAACTGCGAGCAGGACGACGTCACTTTGCGGGGCTGCGGCGAGTGCGCCGCATGCCACACGATCCTCGGCGAGACCCATTCTGATGTCACGTTCGTGCGGACCGAAAAGGTCACCATCACCATTGACGAGGCCCGCGAACTTGTTTCAAAGGCTGGTGACCGCCCCGCCACTGGCCGTTGGCGGATCATCATCGTTGAGGACGCGGACCGCATGGCGGAACGAACCACCAACGTCCTGTTGAAGGCCATCGAAGAACCAACTCCGCGTACCATCTGGATGCTGTGCGCGCCATCGCCAGCAGACGTATTGGTCACCATCCGTTCGCGCTGCCGTCCCGTCAGTCTGCGACTTCCGCCAGCCTCCGACGTCGCCGCACTGCTGGTGAGGCGCGACGGCATTGATCCCGAACTCGCGGACCGGGCAGCACGCGCCGCGCAAAGCCACATCGGGATCGCTCGCCGCCTGGCCCGGGATGCGGACGCCCGCGAACGCCGCCTCGAAACGGTTCGCATCCCGCTTGGGCTCCGTGGGGTTACGGCAGCGGTGATGATGGCGGAGAAGCTCGTCAAAATCGCCACCGATGAAGCCAACAGCTCCAATGATGAGCGCGACGCCGCCGAAAAAATCGCGCTCCTGGCAAGCCTTGGTGCCCCGGAGTCGGGCACACTGCCACCGTCCATGCGGAGCCAGGTGAGGCAGCTTGAGGACGACCAAAAGCGCCGTGCCAAGCGCTCCATCACGGACTCGCTGGACCGCACGCTGACAGATCTGTTGTCCTTCTACCGGGACGTCCTGATCATCCAATTGGGGAACGCGGTAGAGCTGGTCAACGTTGAGCTCAAGAGCGATCTTGAAGAATACGCCGCCCGCTCAACCCCGGAAGCGACCCTCGCCCGGATGGACGCGATCAACAAGGCCCGTGTCCGCATTACCACCACCAACGTTGCGCCGCTGTTGGCGGTCGAGTCCATGGCGACGAGCCTCATCCAGCAATAGGAGAATCCATGAAGTCCGCACCTCGCCGGCCCGCCGGTACCCCCTCAAGGGACCGGTCTGTCCAGCCTGCTGCGGCCGGGGGTGGCCGGCGGGGTTTCGCGGCCCTCTGTTTGGCCCTTGCTTCCGTGCTGGTGCTCAGTGCCTGCTCCTTGCCGTTCCTTCCAACACCAACTGCGAAGCCGAGCACCAGCACTGTCGACCCGTCCATTGCAGCGTCCGCGCCTAAAGGCCTCGAAAAGTACTACTCACAGTCCGTGAAATGGAGCTCGTGTGAGGACGGCTTCCAGTGTGCTGAGGTCAAGGTTCCCTTGGATTACGGCAATCCGGACTCCGCCGAGATCACGCTGTCCGCCATTAAATTGCCCAGCACTGGCACCAAGAAGGGCTCCATCCTGGTCAATCCCGGAGGCCCGGGCGGCTCGGGTGTCGATTTCGTCAAGGACGCGGGAAACACCCACTTCACTGAAAAGCTCCGCGGCAACTTCGACATGGTGGGCTTCGACCCCCGCGGCGTCAAGCGGTCTGCTCCGGTCACGTGCCTGTCAGATGCAGAACGCGATGCCGCCCGTGCGAAAGTATTCCGGGAGGACACTGACGAGGGCCTGGCCGCCGCTTTGGCCTTCAACAAGTCCCTGGCTGAGAAGTGCGTAGAGAAGACCGGACCCGTGCTGGAGCACATTGATACCGTCAGTGCTGCCAAGGACCTGGACGTCCTGCGTGCCGTTGTCAACGATGCCAAGCTCAATTACCTTGGCTATTCCTACGGCACTTTCCTCGGCTCCACGTACGCGTCGCTGTTCCCAGAGAACGTCGGGCACCTGGTATTGGACGGCGCCGTTGATCCGTCCATCAGCAATGAGGAACTGACTGCGGGGCAGGCAAAAGCGTTTGAAAAGGCCCTCCGCACGTACGTTGACGACTGCCTTGGTCAAAAGGACTGCCCCCTCAGTGGGTCCGTTGACAACGGGGTCCGGGAAATCAGGGATCTCATCAACGCAGTGGACCAGAACCCCCAAACAGCCAAGGACGGGAGGCTGGTGACCGGGACGGAGTTTGTCAACGGGCTCTTCCTCCCGCTCTACGACAACCAAAGCTGGCCAGCATTAACCCAGGCCCTGGACAGTGCCTTCTCCGGTGACGTCTCCCAGATGATGCGCATCGCCGATCTCGGCGCGGACCGCGAGGCCAACGGTACGTACAGTTCAAACTCCGCATTCGCGTTCCAGGCCATCAACTGCCTCGACTACCCGATGGTCACTGACACCGCGGGGATGAGGGCCGAGGAAGCCCGGCTCAAGCAGGAATCTCCAACTTTCGGCGCATTCTTCGCCTACGGAGGGGTCACCTGCAAGGACTGGCCGTACAAGAACACCCGCACACCTGCCCCGGTGGACTACAAGGGCTCCGCCCCTATCGTCGTTATCGGCACCACTGGAGACCCGGCCACTCCCCTCGAGTGGGCACAGTCCCTGCGCAAACAGCTTGAAAACGCCGCGCTGGTCACGTGGGAAGGCGAGGGCCACACAGCCTACGGTCGCTCGAACTCCTGCGTCAGCACCGCCGTCGACGATTACTTTGTTGACGGCAAGCTGCCGCAGGACGGGCTCCAGTGCTAGGTCCGCGTTGACCTAAGCCGTGCCGTTAGAGGTGCCTGGCTTCGCGTTTCTCCAGCAGGAGCGGGAGCTGCTTGATGGAATCCACGACGACGGTGGCCCCCGCTGCGCGGAGCGTCGCCTCCGAGTGGGAGCCTGTGAGGACGCCGGCAATCAGCGACGCGCCTGAGCGAACCCCAGAGAGCATGTCCGAGCTGGTGTCTCCGATCACGGCCACCTCACGAACATCGTCCAGGTCCAAGGCCAGCAACGCCGTCAGGATCATGTCCGGGTAGGGCCGGCCACGTCCGGCATCTGCCGGGCACAAGCTGAGATCAGCCAAGCCCATCCAACCCAGGGATTCGAGGACCATGTTCTGCGTGTGGCGGCCAAAGCCCGTGGCGAGGCAAACCTGCATGCCGGACTCCCGCATCCAGATAATGGCGTCCTCCGCGCCTGGAATCGCGCGGATACCACCATCTTCAATCAACTCGTCGTAAGCCTTCTCGAAGACCTTGTTTGCGCTCTCGGCCACTGTGGGGTCGCCAAAAAGGTCCCCGAAGACGGCCATTTTCGAAAAGCCCATGGTGTCGCGTGCGTAACCGAGCATGCTCTCGAAGCGGCTGCTGCCGGGTTCTACGCCGTGCTCGGCCAAGGCACGGGACAGGGCCCGTTCCGTCCGCCCCTCGTCAGTAATGGTTGTCCCCACCATGTCCACCACAGCCAGCCGCAGCCGGGTGGGAGTGTTGTTGGTGTCCCTGGTCATTGCATCCCCGGTCATAGAGCGGCTCCTTCGGCTGGTTTGCGTGGCTGGATGTAACCGACCATCGTTGATTTCCCAGCCTCCGGCGGCGGAGAGAAGGCCGCCTGAACCCGGCCCGACATGCAGGTGAACATCCCCGCAACGGCCGCCACCGCCCTCGTTTTGACCCGGGCGCGGTGCCTCTATTACAGTTATGTCTTGCGTGATCGCCCGGGAAACCGGTGATGAACGCGGTGCTTCCTTAGCTCAGTCGGTAGAGCGTTTCACTCGTAATGAAAAGGTCATCAGTTCGATTCTGATAGGAAGCTCGGTAGAAGAGGCCCCGATCCCACTAACCACAAGGGATCGGGGCCTCTTGCATTCCCTCGCCAATCACTCGGAAGCTGCCTAAGGGTAGCCAATGGTGTAGCCGGCGACACCCATATTCATCCACGCCATACCAATTGGGTGACGCCCCCGAAATCCAAGCGTCCTCAGTCCGTTTCCGCGTCCTCAGGGAATTTGCGCGTCATCAGCCGAAATCTGAGGTGGCGCGCGCGGCCAGGCCAGTACCGCCGTCGCGCGTTAACGGCAGGTGCCCCGCCCCAGGTAAGGGAGCGGGGCACCTGGTTCAGGCTTCGGGCTTAGGCGAAGTCGGAGACTGCGGGGTCGGGGCCGATGCGGCCTTCGGCACCGCGGTCCAAGCCATTGATGGCCTCGACGTCGGCGTCGTCCAGCTTCACGCCCAAGGCGGCGAAGTTCTCCTGGATACGGGATTCCGTAACGGACTTGGGGATCACGACGTTGCCGATGGCCAGGTGCCAAGCTATGACTACCTGGGCCGGGGTGGCGTCATGCTTGGCTGCGATTTCGGCCACCGTGGCGTTCTCCAACAATTCCCCACCTTGGCCAAGCGGCGACCAAGCCTGCGTCAGGATGCCCTTGGAGGCGTTGAACGCGCGCAGTTCCGCCTGGTTGAAGAAGGGGTGAAGTTCCACCTGGTTGATGGCCGGAACAACTCCGGTTTCATCGATGATGCGCTGCAGTCCCTCAACCGTGAAGTTGGAAACACCGATGGACCTGACCCGGCCGCGCTTCTTCAGCTCGATCAGGGCCTTCCAGGTGTCCACGAACTTGTCCTGCTTGGGCTGCTGCCAGTGGATGAGGTAGAGATCCAGGGTCTCAAGGCCCAGGCGGTCCATGGATTCCTCGAACGCGGCCAGCGTGGGCTCATAGCCTTGGTCGGCGTTCCAGAGCTTGGTGGTGATGAAGATTTCTTCGGCGGAAAGGCCAGAGGAAGCGATAGCGCGGCCCACTCCGGACTCGTTTCCATAAATCTTTGCGGTGTCGATGTGGCGGAAGCCCGCTTCGAACGCCTGGCGCACAACTTTTTCGGCTACATCGTCTTCAACTTGCCACACCCCGTAGCCGAGCTGGGGGATGGTGTTGCCGTCGTTGAAAGTAAGTGTTGGTGACGAAGTCATGTGTGCCATCCTGCCAGCAACGAGTTGCCTGAGGCACCAAATATTACAGAGATCAGCTATCCGCTTAACTGCTTGCAATCTGCAAATACAGGCGAGCGCCAGTATTTGCAAACGCTTCGTTTATTGGATCCCTTGCGCCTGCAGTTGGCGTTCGGCGTCGGCCACCTGCTCGAAGACCGACTCCGCCCGGCGCCTAACGGACAATGCGCCCACCGGTACGGGTCCAACGGCGAGCCGAAGCATGGCCGCCGCTTCTGCCGTAGTGGCCAAGGAATTTCCAGCCTTGGACAGAGCGCGGTGAACACCGGCGAGTGAACCAGGAACGTCCAAGCCATCGCTCGGCGCCCTCTTTTGGGCTTCGACACAGATGATCCTCACACGAGGAGACAACTCAGCCAGCTCATTCGCGATCTCCACGAGCTCGTTGTAGAGCTGGTCGTCGTCGACACCCTCAAGGACCTGGTGGTACCGGTCCAATCCGCGGTGAAAGCGATCGTGGGCGCGGCGCCAGAGCCCCTTACCCAGCTCAAGATCGTCCTTCCGCCCTTGCCGGACGGCCCCAAAGAAACCCACAGTCAAGCTCAGAGGTACTGGCCCGGGCCATGGTCCGGATCTTCGGGCCGGCCCTGGGGCGCGGCGCCGGGCGCACCCGGTGCAGCGGCCCGCTGGGGTTGACCGTTTTCGCCGATGACAATACCGGGCGCAATGACAGTTCCCGGGGGAAGCTGACGCAGTTGCATCTGCGCCTTGGCGGCCTGCTGTGCCGCTACAGCAGCCTGGATGCCATGGAACAGGCCCTCCAACCAGCCGACAAGCTGGGCCTGGGCGATACGAAGCTCTGCATCCGATGGTGCCTTTTCATCGGGGAAAGGAAGACTGATGCGTTCCAGCTCTTCTATGAGCTCCGGAGCCAATCCATCCTCGAGTTCCTTGATGGAGCGCTCGTGAATCTCTGCCAGCCTGCCCCGGGCTGCATCGTCCAGCGGCGCACTCTTCACCTCTTCAAGGAGCTGGCGGATCATGGTCCCGATCCTCATTACCTTGGCGGGCTCGTCAACGAGTTCCTGGAGGTTCGCGCCCTTGGGCTTGCCATCCTTGACAGGGACTCCCTTGCCAGGCTGCTGTTCGCCGGGCGCGACTGTGCCCTCCTCCAAGGTGGTTCCCTCCACGGGGGTGTCGTCCGAAGCCTCATCCGTGGGCTGAATGTCGTTCAGATCGCTCATCCGTTCATACTCTCATGCGGTTTACGGGAACCAGGGTCCAGGACCGGATTTTGGACTTCGTTCGTAGCGAAACTTCAGCAGCAGCGGCCCTGGGGATTGCTGTCCTGCCGGTCCATCCGGTCCCGCCAGAACTCGCGTTCGGTCATGGCAGGACCGGAGTGGCCCGTGGACGTGAAGTGCTCAAGGTACTTCCGGTAAGCGTCAGCGCCCATGAGTGAGCTCATGTACGCTGCTAAGCCCCGTAACCCCTTTGCTATGGAAATCACTGGTGATGCCCGGCCTTTTGTGTCCGCTGCGCGGCCGGCAAGGCATTCCATTCGGCCAGCAAATCCTTCTCTGCGGAGGTCGGGAACAGCCCGGCAGGGGCAAAGACCTTGGACGGCAAGGCCGGATCCTCGTGGTCCTTCCCGCCACCGGCACGGAAAGCCCTGACTGTCGCCACCACTGCAGTGATGATCACAACGATGCTCAAAGCGACAAAGATGACCGAAAGCACGCCTTGAATCGCAGTGTTGCGGACCACCGCTTCCATGGCTGCGACTGTCTTTGCCGTCCCGAACTGCGTTTTGCCATCTGCCAGGGCTTTCGCAAATGCCTGGTTGTTGGCGAAGTAGCCCACAGCCGGAACCGGCGAGAAGATCTTGTGAAAGCTGGCCGTGATGGTGACAACGGCTGTGAAGGCCAAGGGGACCGCCACGATCCACAGGTAACGGAAGGCCCCGCGCTTGGCCGCGATGGCCATGCACACCGCCAGGGCAATTGCGGCCAGGAGCTGGTTTGCGATGCCGAACAAGGGGAAGAACGTATTGATGCCGCCCAGTGGATCCGTCACGCCCAGCAACAGTACCGCGCCCCAGGCTCCCACCATGATGGCCGTGCACAGCCAAGCGCCCGGGCGCCAGGCGGGCTCCTTGAACTTTGGCACGAAGTTGCCGATGGAGTCCTGCAGCATGAAGCGCGCCACGCGGGTTCCGGCGTCAACGGCCGTCAGAATGAAGAGTGCCTCGAACATGATGGCGAAGTGATACCAGAAAGCCATCATTGCTGGGCCGCCAATGAACTGCTGCATGATGTGGGCCAGGCCGACCGCCAAGGTAGGGGCTCCACCCGAGCGCGAAATGATGCTCTCCTCTCCCACGTCCTTGGCAGTCTGCGCCAGAAGGTCAGGAGTGATGTTGACGTTGGCCAGGCCAAGGCTGTTCACCCACTGGGCAGCCGATTCAACCGTGCCACCGGTAAGTGCCAGTGGCGCGTTCATGGCGAAATAGATGCCGCGATCGATCGAAATGGCAGCTACCAGCGCCATGATGGCCACGAAAGACTCCATCAACATGCCGCCGTAGCCGATGAAGCGGGTCTGACGTTCCTTCTCGATCAGTTTGGGAGTGGTTCCCGACGAGATGAGTGCATGGAAACCGGACAAGGCACCACAGGCGATGGTGACGAAGAGGAACGGGAAGAGCGCCCCGGAGAAGACCGGGCCGTTCTCACGGCCAGCGAACTCACTGAACGCCGGGACGCTGATTTCCGGGCGAACCACGATGATGGCGACAGCGAGCATCACGATCACGCCGATTTTCATGAACGTAGACAAGTAGTCACGCGGCGCAAGGAGCAACCACACAGGCAGGATGGCCGCGATGAAACCGTAGACGATGAGGCCCCAGGCGATGGTGACCTTGTCCAGGTGGAAGAAGGCCGCGCCCCATTCGGTGCCAGCCACGGCACCGCCACCAATAATGGCTGCCATCAGGAGAACGAAGCCAATGATGGAGACTTCCATGACCTTGCCCGGACGAAGATAACGCAGGTAGACGCCCATGAAGAGTGCAATGGGAATTGTCATGCCCACCGAGAACACGCCCCACGGGCTTTCACCCAGGGCGTTGACCACCACCAAGGCAAGAATGGCCACGATGATGATCATGATGAGCAGCGTTGCCACGAGCGCCGCAGTGCCACCAATGACACCGAGTTCCTCGCGGGCCATCTGGCCCAGCGAACGGCCACCACGGCGCATGGAGAAGAACATGACCAGGTAGTCCTGCACCGCACCGGCAAGAACGACGCCGATGATGATCCAGATAGTGCCGGGGAGATAGCCCATCTGTGCTGCAATGATCGGACCCACCAACGGTCCCGCGCCTGCAATGGCGGCAAAGTGGTGACCAAACAAGACGTTGCGGTCAGTACGGACGTAGTCCTTGCCGTCGGCCTTGTATTCGGCCGGAGTGGCGCGGCGGTCATTGGGCTTGAGGAGGTACTGCTCAATGACCTTCGAGTAGAAGCGGTAGCCGATCAGGTAGGTGCACACGGCTGCGAAAACAAACCAGATGGCGTTGACGGTCTCGCCGCGGACCAATGCCAGCATGAACCAGGCCACGGCCCCCAGCAGGGAAATCGCCGCCCAGATTGCGATCCTCGCCGGAGTCCACCTTCGGTCATCGGCCTCCAGAACAGACTCGTCCACGGCGGTTGGGGGCAGCGTACGATCGGCGCCCTTCTCTTCTTCTGTTCGATCAACTTCTGTTCGATCGAGTTCTGCTCGGTCAAGTTCCGTTTGGTCAGGTTCTGTATGGTCAGGGGTCATGCCCGTGTCTCCTCCTTGAGAACTGCTGCGGTGGTGGCCGCGGGTGCGCTGAACAGTCAGGGCACGCTAACAAAGAGGACATACAGAACGTGCAGGTGACACCGGAACGCCCATGGTCCTGCGATAAGCGGTAGTACCCCTGCGGTGGGCGTACTAACTGAGCCCTCTGTTGCCCTGCGACTGGACCATGCGCGCCTCACAAAGATCCAGCCAGCGCACTTCCGCCTCGGCTTGAAAGATGAGGGAATCGAGCACCAGGAGCCATGCGGTGTCTGAGGAGCGTTGGTTGGCTGAGACGGCCTTCCGCGTCTGCGTATGTTCTTGCAGGGCGCGAACGGAAACTTCGCGTTGGGACTGGATGACAGCCGAGGCGTCCACGCCCGGCAGTGTCACGGCGAGCGCCAGCTTGATCGCAATTTCATTCCGCGGCGGGTTGTCTCGGTCCACCGCTCCCTCAAACCAAGCCGCGACCTCCTCCACCCCGGCGTCCGTGATGCTGTAAACGACGTGGCCGCCGCCGTCGTCGCCGTCGTTGCTGACGAGGCCGTCGCGCTCAAGCCGGTCCAGCGTGGTGTACACCTGACCGATGTTCAGCGGCCAGGCGGCACCCGTGCGGTCCTCGAACTCGACGCGCAGCTCATAGCCATACCGGGGCTGGTCCTGAAGCAGGGCAAGCAGACTGTGCCGGATGGACATGAGGCTCCTCGCTACTGGGGGGTGGTTGGCGGACGTCCTGCGTGGAAGGGGCTGCTGTGACTGTTAGAGGAGCAGGAGGACCTTTCCTACGTGCTCTCCGGAATCAAAGTATTCATGTGCCTCGCGGACCCGATCCAGCGGAAATGATTTGGCCACCAGGGGCTTGATGCGGCCATCAGCGAGCATCGGCCACACGGACTCCCGTACGGCGGACATGATGATGCCCTTTTCGGCCACCGGGCGGGGTCGAAGGGCCGTGCCGATCACGGCGGCGCGCTTGCTGAGTAGTTGGCCCAGATTTATCTCGGCTTTGGTTCCGCCCTGCAGGCCGATGACGATCAGCCGGCCGTAGTCGGCGAGCGCTTCGATGTTCTGTTGCAGGTACTTGGCGCCCACGACGTCGAGGATCACGTCCGCGCCTTTGCCTCCGTTTTGAGCCTTGAGGCTTTCTGGGAAGTCTTCCTCGTTGTAATTGATGGCGATGTCGGCACCGAGGAAGGCCTTTGCTGTGCCAACTTTTTCGTCAGAGCCGGCGGTGGTGGCTACCTTTGCCCCGTACGCCTTGGCGAGCTGGATGGCCATGGTGCCGATGCCGCCGGTGGCGCCGTGGATGAGGACAGTCTCCCCGGGTTGTAGCTGGGCCGTCATGACGAGGTTCGAGTACACGGTTGCCGCCACCTCGGGCAGTGCCGCAGCGGTGACCAGGTCTACGCCGTCGGGTAGTCGCAGTACTTGCTCTGCGGGCACGGCGACCTGCTGGGCATATCCCCCGCCCGACAACAGCGCCACTACTTTGTCCCCCACTGAGAATGCTTTGGTGACTCCTGGGCCGAAAGCCGCGATGCGGCCGGAGACCTCCAGCCCGGGAATTTCCGAGGCCCCTGGCGGCGGTGGGTAGAAGCCGCGGCGCTGCTGGACGTCGGCACGGTTGAGGCCAGCAGCTACGACGTCGATCAGTACTTCGCCCTCGCCCGGCACCGGTGCCGGTACGTCACGGACTTCGAGGACTTCGGGTCCGCCTGGTTCGGAAATAAAGACGGCTTTCATGACGAACTCCCGGTTTCTTGCTTGTACATCCAGGCCCGGGGCAGGGACTGGAGCACGTGATGTTTTGGAACAGCCAACTCCCTATGAAACACTACTAGGCAGGGAAGGTTGTCCGAGCGGCCTAAGGAGCTGGTCTTGAAAACCAGTGTGCGGTAACCCCGTACCAAGGGTTCAAATCCCTTACCTTCCGCCAGCAGATGCCCCGGGTTCACGAACCCGGGGCATTTTCGGCGTAAAACCGGGGCCAGATGTTGGACTCTCATCCGGATCTGAGAACTGACACCCAGAAAATCATTGAAACTGTCATAGCCCCCGCATAGTGTTCTGCTTGTCCTCACAACCGCCGACAAACAGCCGTGGCTTTCGCCGCGGAGCAAACACAGGAGCCTCACTTATGCCTACGCCTGACATCACCACCGGCGCACCGTGCTGGATTGATCTGATGACATCTGATACGGAAAAAGCCAAGTCCTTCTACAGCGCACTCTTTGGCTGGACTTACCAGACGGGCGATCAGGAGAAGTACGGGGGCTACATCACAGCTTCCAAAGATGGGCGCATGGTTGCGGGCATCATGCAGAAGCAGGAAGACATGGGTGCCATGCCGGATGTGTGGTCAACGTACTTGCGCACGGACGACATCAAAGCCACCACCGAGGCCGCTGCCGCCAACGGTGGCCAGGTCTACCTCGAGCCCATGGATGTTCCCGAACAGGGCAGCATGGCCATGTATGGCGACTCTTCAGGTGCCTCAATCGGAGCCTGGCAGTTCGGTGAAATGAAGGGCTATGAGGTCGCCGCAGAGTCCGGTGCCCCGGCATGGCACGAGCTACTCGCGAAGGACTACGAGTCGGCCGTCAACTTCTACCAAAACGTCTTCGGTTGGGATACTTCGGTCATGAGCGATACCCCGGAGTTCCGCTACACCACTCTGGGGGCTGGCGACGATGCCAAGGCCGGGATTATGGACGCAGCCGGTTTCCTCCCGGAGCAGGTTCCATCCATGTGGAGCGTGTACTTCGCGGTTGACGATACCGACGCCACCGTGGAACAGGCCACAGCCCTGGGCGCTACCGTTATGGAAGCTGCAGAAGATACTCCCTTTGGACGGTTGGCCACGTTGTCGGACCCTACAGGTGCCGTCTTCAAGGTGATCCAGAATATGACGCCAGCCAGCTAAACCACTGAACGCCCGGTTCCTGCTGGCTGCCTCCCGAGCAGAGGCAGCCATCAGGACCCGTGCAGTGCCGGTTACTCCTTAGCCAGCTCGGGTTCCTCCCCGCGCTTGGCGTCCTTCTCGAGCCGCGCTTGGAACTCCTCATAGCGAACCAGATGCGCAGCAAAAGCAGCTAGCTGCCCAGAATGCTACGAGCGATTTCGTCCGCATCCCGCAGGGTTCGCTGGCCGCTGGCGAAAGCCTTCCCTGTCGCTGGACGCGCCTCTGCGGCAATGGCTGTTCCCCACTGGGTGGCCGACAATTGCAGGCCCAAAACATACATCCCCCGGGTCACAGAGCCGTTGGACGCCACAGGCCGATACGGGTGCGGTTCCACATCCAGTCCCGTTGTCTGCACCGGCGTACCCTCGGCGCTCATCATGATTTTGGTTCGGACAAGGCCGTCGGCCATGAGTTGTTCCAGGAGTGGAGAAATATTCATGCCCACCCGGTTGGCCGGCGACATCGCTTCAATCAAAGTGGGCGCCTCGGCGGGCTTGTCGTGGACCCACGGCGAAACCGCCCGGAAAACCTTGGCGCTTCTATCCACGCTGAACTTCGGGTCGGGCCCAACGAAACCAACGACGCCGGCACGCGCCAAAGCAGCCAGCTGCTCCGAACGCAGTGCCGGGGCCCCGCTCGCAAGGCCTTCGACGAACGATTCGAACCATCCTCGCAATTCAGCGACCCACGATTCGTCCGTGATACCACCATCAGCCACAACCGACTTCAGGATCGCCCTGCCAGTGTGCAGGGCGCCAATTGCCATCTTCACGGGATCCGCTTCGCCCAGTGCGGAGCGCCGTGCATCGTCGTCGAGGTATGCCGTTACCGCCAGATCCAGCTCTCGGCGGGAGGCGAACGTGCGGCCCGCCAACGGCGCAGCAAGTCCGCGGACATTGAGTCGGCGGGAGGCAACCACGTGCTTGTCCACCAGGGCGGCGACGTCGCTTTCCCACTTGGCAGTGGTGTGGGCGTGGGGCTGCAAAGCATCCACGAGGTCTGCGAGGAACTGCGCCGCATCGCGAATAGCGGCAGGCTGCGACCTGGCCAAAGTGGAGTAGTAAGCCCACAAGGCGTCGCGATGCAGGAGCGGCCAAAGATCATGGTCGAATCCGGGCTGGATACCGGCTGCTCTGAAACGGTCCACGGCCGCCTCGGTCAAGTAACGCATGGTGATGCTGCTGGGGTAATACCTGGTCAGGCCGGCCTTTGCCCGATACGGGGTTCCGCGCCGGGACGCTGCGATGATCTTAGGTTCCCTGCCCGACGGCCTGTACTCGAGAACTCCGGCTCCCGGTACGCCGGCTTCGACGAACTTGCCCCCGCGCCCCTCAGTCAGCTGGCCCATGACATCGAAGAAATTCAGTCCCATCCCACGCACCAGGACGGGCTCGTTATCCGGCACCCGCTGCCAGTCGACGTCGGCCGGCGGTGCAGGCGGGAAATAGAGGAGGCCGTGTTCATCGGCCGCCCGTTGGAACGAACGCTGCTCGGGATTCAAACGGGACTCGATATGCCCCAGCGCGAGGACCACGGAGCCGACGGTGAGCGTAGAGCCGTCGGCGAGTTCGACGTCGAACGCTTGCCCAGTTGTGATGCCTGAGCTGGCCGGGACCGGGCGTGCCGCTACGGCCGACGTGTCATGGAAGGTGACCTCCACGCCGTCGGGTATTCGCTGAAGCAGCTCTGCCAAAGTCTGCCGCAGGTACCTCCCATACAGTGCCCGGCTGGGAAAATCGTGGGATTCGAGGGTGGCCAACTCCGCCTTTTCGGCATCGTCCAGGCCCTCTCCATCACGACGTCGGGCGGCACGCCACTGGTCGAAGGAACCGCCTGCGAGGGGCGGCGCGAGCTTGGGGTCTTCAGGGATGAGCGTCGGATAGAACGCCTGCGTGTTCATCAGGTACAGCCTGGACTGCTCCGGCTGCCACACATGGCCTGACGCGGCAGGAAAAGGATCCACAACGTGGATGTGCAGTGTGCGGGACTGTGTATCGGTCCCGCTCGTGGCCCCCGCAGCCCAATTCGCGAGCAACCGCTCAAGGACACTCGTGCCCCGGGGGCCGGCCCCAATGAGGGCAACACGATTGATTTGCGATTTAGCCACGCTCAAGCCTAACTTCTGCGTGACTTGCTTCCAGTTGAAAAGTGTTGCTTGGATGGGGCGATGACCACCACAGAAGCTGATCAGACGCCCCTTCCTGACAATGACACGGATCCGGAGACCAAGTCCGGGCCTCGTCATGCTGCGACCATTGCGCCCGAGCCCACGGATGAGAACGTGTGGTTGGAGGACATTCACGGCGAAGAACAGCTGGCCTGGGTCCGCGAACAAAACGCGCGAACCGAGGATTTGCTGGAGGACGCAGAGTACGCAGCGGTTGAAGCCGGCATTCTGGAGGTCCTGGACTCGACGGACCGGATTGCCATGGTGAACAAGCGCGGCGATTACTACTACAACTTCTGGAAGGACCAGGAGCACCCCAAGGGTCTTTGGCGGCGAACAACCTGGGAGAGCTACGTTTCCGAGGCACCCGAATGGGACATACTGCTGGATATCGATGCCCTCGCCGCCGCGGAAGGCGTCGAGTGGGTGTTTCATGGAGCCGGGTTCCTCCGCCCTTTGGACGCGGACACGTACCGCTTCGCGATGGTATCGCTGTCTCCCGACGGCGGCGACGCCAACCGCCACCGCGAGTTCGACGTCGAATCCCGCACCTTTGTTGACCCTGCCGCTGGCGGATTCGATCTGCCCACGGCAAAAGGCAACGTGAGTTGGCTGGATGCGGACACGCTTCTGGTCTCCAGTACGGCAGAGGGGTTGCCTGCAACCACCTCCTCGTACGCCCGAACCGGCGTGAAGCTGCGTCGCGGCCAGTCCCTTGCGCAGGCCGAGCGGATCTTCGACATCCCCGAAGACCACATGCTGGCCATCGTGGCCCACGACTCAACCCCGGGCTTCGAACGGACCTTCGCCGTAGATTACATCGACTTCTATAACCGCAAAACGTGGCTGTTGCGCGACGACTCATGGGTCGCAATCGATGTGCCCACCGACGTGAACATCAGCGCGCACCGCGACTGGCTGATGTTCCGCCCACAGAAGGACTGGGACGTTTCCGGCATAACCTACCCGGCCGGTTCCTTGCTGGCCGCTGACTTCGAGGGCTACTTGTCGGGATCGCGGCAATTTGTGGTGCTGTTTACCCCCGATGATCACACGTCGCTGCAGTCATGGAGTTGGACCAAGGACTATCTGCTGCTCAACCTCCTGCGCGACGTCTCTTCCGAAATCAGGGTGCTGGACCCTTCCCGTGTGGATTCCGACGCCGGCTGGGTCGCCACCGTACTGGACGCGTGCCCGCCGCTTCACGACGTCAATGCGTATGCCGTGGACGACGAAGACGATTTCGGGGCGGGAAATGACTACTGGTTGGTCGCCACGGGTTTCACTACGCCCACTACCCTCACCCGCGGCACCCTCAGCGCTGGCGAGGTTCCTTCATCCGGCGTGGCTTCATCCGGCAACCCGACTGCAGGCGTGGCGAGCCAGCATGCGGTGGTAAAGCGTTCCCCGTCGTTCTTCAACGATGGTGACTATGAGGTCCAACAACATTTCGCGGTCTCGGCGGATGGGACCAAAGTCCCCTACTTCCAGGTGGCATCCAAGAACCTGGTCCTCGATGGACAGAATCCTACGCAGCTTTCCGGCTATGGCGGCTTCGAAGTTTCACGCACCCCCGCCTACAGTGGCACCATTGGCAGGGCTTGGCTGGAGCGCCGCACTTCCGCTGCTGCCTTGGCTGACGGTCCCGGCTCGCACACACGCGGCGGCGTATATGTTGTGGCGAACATCCGTGGCGGCGGCGAATACGGACCCTCATGGCACCGGGCCGCGCTGCAGGAAAGGCGGCACCGCGCCTACGAAGACTTTGCCGCCGTGGCACAGGACCTGATCTCCCGCGGCGTGACCAGCCGCCGTCGACTCGGTTGCGTGGGCGGCTCAAATGGCGGGCTGTTGGTGGGCAACATGCTGACCCAGTACCCCGAATTGTTCGGTGCGGTGTCCTGCGGCGTGCCATTGCTGGACATGCGCCGCTACACCAAACTCTCCGCAGGATATTCATGGATCGCGGAATATGGAGACCCCGACGTGCCCGAGCAGTGGGAGTTCATCCGCACCTTCTCGCCATATCACCTGCTTCATGACGGCGTCGAGTACCCCGAAACCTTCATTTGGACTGCGACCTCGGATGATCGGGTAGGCCCCGTCCAAGCCCGAAAGATGGCAGCGCGGATGCAGGCAATGGGTATCCCGAATGTCTGGTTCCACGAGGCACTCGAGGGCGGGCATGCGGGCGCCTCGGACAACAGGCAGGCCGCCGCACTCCAAGCGCGAAGCAACCACTTCCTCTGGCGTGTGCTGGCCGGGAGCAACTGACGTTCCATTTCGATGGCTCGCTGCACGCTATGCCGTGCGAACGGCATGTCCGGCAGCGAGGCATCGAAATGGGCAGCTTATCGAAGGCGGTTTTGCACTGGACGGCACGTTCTGCGTATCCTTGGTGGGCTAGCAATAGCAAATGGAGACGTGCCAGAGCGGCCGAATGGGCTTCACTGCTAATGAAGTGTGGGGCACAACTCCACCGGGGGTTCAAATCCCCCCGTCTCCGCGAATTGGTCCCGGTTTTCGAACCGGGACCTTTTGCGTTTAAGACCCCCTGCTCCGCGAAACCTCCCATAATCAAGCGGTACCACGGGCGTGGCACCCACACGGACCACTCACACCACTTGAGCGGTACAACAAGGCAGTTCCATACGGGCTGACAGACCAAGAGCGGCAGGCTCTTGAGCCTCTGCCACAGACACACCAACAGTTCGACACGACTATCTGACACGAGACTCTCACGTCTTGATAGGCTCCGATCACCAGTCGGGGCCTTTGTCATGCCCCTGGAAGGACCAACGTGACTTCATCTTTGCCGCCCTACAGCCTGCCAATCATTGAGCCGAACGTGGACCTGATGCTGGCGATGTCAATGCTCTTGCCATGGCAATGAATGCGGCGCTTGCTGCTTTGCTCGCTGGCGCGTCGTTTTACCAGCGGACGCTGGCAGCCACAGACGACATGGACGCCCTCAAGTCTGGTGTCTATGGGGTTACCAATGGAAGGATCGCCGAGAGGCTAGGTCTGCCCAGTTCTCGCCCTGGCGCTCTTACTACGGTGTCGGTGGGTAGTTCGGGTGCGCTCACTCGCATCTACCAGTCCATTGAAGTGTCTGGCACCAGACTGTTCCTTCAGTCCCGACTCAGCGGTCTCACGTCAGCATGGACAGAGGTGCCCAGCTCAATATTCTGGCACGACACCGCACTCACCTCGACCGCCGACCTCGCCACGATTGCCCCCGGCGTCTACGTCGTGTCCAATGTAGTGGTCGCCCGCGCGCTAGGTCTGCCACGCGAACGGCCCGGAATCTTCGTGAAGTTCCCCGTCGGCGACGGAAGCATTCAAACGTTCACCTCAATGGAGGATGGCGACGTCGCACCGATTGAGTTCAAACGAGCCCGCACCCTCGCCGGTGCAGATCAGGCGTGGGCGCCAGCCGACGGCGTTGGTTCCAACGATCCCGGTCCCATTCGTCGTTCGATCCTTCAACAGCGGCTAACTGCTCGCAAAGGTGGCCGGATAGGCACCAACGGTAACGGTGCTATTGCCCTCCGCTTCGACGACGCCCCAGTGGAATTTCGTACCAGGGTCCTACCGGAACTAGTAAAGCGTGGACTTCCGTTCACTCGCGTCTCAACCTCAGAGTCGATCTGTGGGACACCGATTGATCCGTCCGAGTTCACGACAATGCAAAAATACTGCATCGAGAGCGGCGGCGAAGTGTGGAATCACGGCTCCAACCATCTCAATGCAACAGGCGACGCAGCCATCGAAACCACCCTGATCGGCGCCCTGCAGACACTCCGGGTAAAAATGCCACGCATTCCGATCGACTGTTTCGCACCCCCAGGCGGCTCGGCCATGTCCTACGACGGGTACATGCCTTCGGACACCATCGCCGGTTGGACCGACACGTACGCAGGGTCACTCATCTCGGCATATCACGCACTCGCCTCCGGGTACTTCATGGATTCCTACTACCGACCCATCGACGGCGTCCTCCGAGACGGCCAAATCCACTACAGCGTCGATTCCTACACCCTCACCGCAGCCAAAACGCTGATTGACCGATCACGGGACTGGAAGGTCGGCGTCGTGATGATGTGGCACTCCAACAACATCGGCTCCCCGGGTATATGTCTCTGGCTGACTTCACAGCAACCATGGACTACCTCGATGCAGCGCGCGACGCCGGCCACGTCATGGTCCTGACGAAGTCCGGGCTTGCCGTGGCTGACAGCTCCACAAGTCACCGTGACGACATCCTCACCGCAACCTCAGGCAACCCCTACTCGGCAACCATCTTGTACCCGCAGTACCGGCAGAACATACCCGGATCCACGCGCGAGCTCACGGCCACGGTGACGGGCGCTGCTGGAGCAACTGTGACATCGATGGTGGGCGAGTCCACGAAAACCCACACGATCCCGGCCCGTGGCACGCTCCAGCTCAGGCACCCCGCCACGATCCCCAATGATCTAACCAGCCTCAAGGTGAGCATCGACGCGACCACCACCAATGCACACCTGTATGCGGTGTGACCCTTAGGCGGACCAGTGAACGAATGGCTCGCCAGGGCTAGTCTTGGACCTTCACGACGAGGGCCCACTCCTCGTGCAGCCCGTCCACGTCCATGTCCGAATGCACCCAATGATTGTGTGTAAGAAGCGTCCTACATGCGACATTGTCCGGATGAACGAGTGCAGTGACAGTCAGAGACTTGAAGTCCGACGCGTCTTGCGCCAGCTCAATAAGATCGCCTATCACGTGCGTGGACGTCTGTTGTCCGGCGCCCTGCCGAGTGAACAGCAGGTGTGTGGCGAGTACGTAGAACGATGCACGATGGTGTCCATCCGTAGACCCTACGAACCTGGCCCAGGCGACGGATTTCACGAGTTCATACTCATCCAGGTAGCAGATGTGCATTCTCTCCGGATACTTCGCACGGGGGCGAAGGTTGCGAACGATGGATTGGACTTCGATCGCGTACTGCTCTGGATGCGGTGTTCGGCGCTGTTTCGCTTCACGAAAAGGTATGGGACCGCACCAGAATAGGTGTAGGAACTGACGATGCTTATGCTCGGCTTCGACTAGTTCAAGCAAAGGTCTAGCGGCGACGCGGTACGGTGAGAGCTGCAGCTATGTGCTTGCGCTTCTCGATGCGGTGAGGGTCGTTGGTAATGGTATCGACTCTCTCCGCATACTGCTCAGGGGTTTCCCGCGCCGGGCCAACGTCCAGAGAGCGAGCGCCCTGGTGGTCGCATGAGGATGTGTGCGAGTGCTTGTGATCATCATCCCAATCGCTGATATCGCTCATCGTGCACCTCGTCTCGTTAGATCCTGACAGTAGTTGAAAACGCGTGTTACGGCAATGCAACATTCCTCACACGACGCCATGCACGGCGTCGAACCGCTGCCCAATCCGGCCAGCTACGAGCCTTTGAGGATCTGGCTGTATTCGTTGGCAGCCTCCACTGCTTCCAACGTCGACTTGTCGACTTCGGGGATGACTTCCACGACGAAGTCTGTTTCTGGACGACCCGTCATCAGCGCTGCCGCGTCTTTGACCATCGTTTCCACCTGTTCCAGGCGCTTTGCCTGCGTGTAGAGGCCCTGAATTTCGGGTACCTCGATTGCCCACCGGCCGCCGGAGCGCTGAGCTTCATGTCATTCTCCAATTTGCTCGATGAATTTCTTGGCAGTGATCTCGTTGTGGCGGGGAACGGGGACCGACTTTCCGTTGTCAATTCTGTGGACGCTGCGGTTGCTACCCTCGCGGACTAACTCCAGGGGGTAGCTGCGCCACGTCACCCCCGCTTGGCTCCGTGGCTGACTTCCGCGCCAGCGTGCCGGTGCAGGGTCAGGCTGTCCACTGTGCTGACCAGCATGAGGACAGCCATGGCTATGAAGGCCCCCTTGTAGGCCGCCACGTGGTCCGCCCCGAGCACATCCGTTGTCTCGAACAGCCTCAGGAACAAGGCCCCCACGGCGATACCTGCCGCAGCCGCCAACTGTACGAGCGTGGCGGAGATAGCGTTTGCCGAGGGCAGCTGCCCCGGGACGATATCGGCATACTGCACGGACGCGTAAGCGGAGAATCCGATGGATCGGAAGGCACCGCTGAGCAGCAACAGAGCGAAAATCAGGGGCTCGGGTGTTTGGGCATTAAGGAACGCACACAAGGCAAACGTCACGGCTGACGCGAACGATGCAAAGACGAGCACCGGCTTAAACCCGAAGCGCCTTATCAGGGGTGTGGTGGCCGGCTTGATCCCGATGTTGCCCACGAAGACTGCGGCGACCATAACCCCGGCCTTCAAGGGATCCCAGCCAAATCCATCCTGAAACATGAGAGGCAGCAGGAACGGAACCGAGCTGATGGTGAGCCGGTAAATGAATCCGCCCGTGGATGTCGCCCTGAAAGTCCTGGTGCCAAATACGCTGAGGTTGAACAGCGGAACCCTTGCTTTGCTCATCCACCAGACGGCGCCAGCCAGGGACACCACGCCGGCAGTCACCACCACACCAGCCAGCACATTGGATGCGTGTCCACCCAGCGTCTCCAGTCCCACCACAAGGGAACCCACGCCCAAGGTAGTCAGCAACAGGCCAAACCAGTCAAGTCGGCGGTTGGCATCAAATTGAGTCCGCGGAACCAACCTCAGTGCCGCAATGAAGGCAGCCAGGCCGAGGGGCACGTTAATGATGAAGATCCAGTGCCATGACAGGAAAGTGGTGAGCGCGCCGCCAACCATGGGAGCCAAAACGGGGGCAAGGAGGCCTGGCCATACCAAATAGGCGGTGGCGCGGAGAAGCTCGGATTTGGGCGTGCCCCGCAAAACGACCAGAGTGCCCACAGGAACCATCATGGCGCCGCCCACGCCCTGCGCCACCCGACTCAACGTCAGCATGGTCAAGTCGGTGCTTACTGCGCAGAAAAGGGAGGCAATAGTGAACACCGATATCGCCAGGCAGAATATCCTGCGGGCGCCGAACCGCTCGGCAAGCCAACTGCTCAACGGGATCCCCATAGCCACCGTCACTAAATAGGCGGTCATCGTGATGTTGATATCAGCAGGCGCCACCCGGAAATCGGCCGCAATGCTGGGGATGGCCGTGGTGAGGATAGTTCCGTCGAGAAACTCCATGAAGAACGTTGCCGCGACCAGCAGTGCCAGGCGCGGGCGCCAACTTGTTTCATTGGCCGCTTCGACGTCGGTGTTGCTCGGGTTTGTGCTCATGGCTCCGGTCCAAGTCTTGTCTGGTGGCCCGCAGCAGCAGGCGGGCGTGTTTGCTCGATCCTCGTGTTTGCTCGATCCTATAGAGACACCGTGGGAGCGTTCACAACATGACGCTTTTCAGCGCACAACCGCCCTTGAAGCACTACCCCCGTTAAACGTTTCCCAGTTGAGCGTTTCCCGCCAGCGCCCTACGCCGAGTGCGCGCTACCCCGCCTGGGCCAGGGCGAGCGGTAGCACGGCACCTACTCCGGACCGCCTGAGCGCCCTCGCCGCAACGGTCACTGTCCAGCGGCTGTCGATGAGGTCATCCACCAAGAGCACTGGCTGGTCACCAATGCCTGCCAGGGCCTGTGCCAGTTCCGGGCCGACGGCCAAACGGTCCCATACTCCCGCGAGCCTGTAAGCGCTGTTGCCGCCACGTGATCCTGTGGGACCACCGTGCTCTGGCTGCAGTTGACCCAGGTATGGCATCCGCCCTATGCCCGCGATTCCCTGCGCCAGGGAGTCCACAAGTTGTGGCTTGCTCCTTGAGGGAATGCTGACAACGGCTGCCGGGCGCCCCACCCCGCTCCAGGCAGTTCCACCGTCGGCCCCCGACCATTCGCGCAGCACCTGAACGCAGGCCTGCAGCATAGCGGGGTCCACGGCCCTATCGGGTGCTCCGGCGGCAAAGAGCTCGCGGAGCGCACCACCCCAACCCAGGTCTGTCAGCCTTGCCAGGACACGGCCTTCGGAAATGCTTTCGTCCGGCTTGATCTTGCCTTTGACTCCCACACCCAGCCTGTCCATCCCGCTGGGCCACTGGAGCCGCGGTTCCACGGCGATCCCGGCTCGACGAAGCGTCTGGCCTGCTGCATCAACCGCGGCAGCTGCGATGTCCACTGGGAACCAGCGTCCAGCACAGTTGTCACAACGGCCGCAAGGGGCGGCGGTCTCGTCGTCGAGCACCGAGGTGATGTATTCCATGCGACAACCTGCGGTGTCCTGGTAAATCACCATGGAATCCTGCTCATCCACCCGCGCTTCCGCAATACGCGCGTATCGCTCTGCATCGTAGCTCCATGACCGTCCGGTCGCCCGCCAACCGCCACCCACGCGTTCAACTGCCCCGTCAACGGCCAGGACCTTGAGGAGGAGTTCCAGAGGCGTGCGCCGAAGGTCCACGCGGGCTTCCAGCGCCACCGTGGACATGGCCGAATTCGCCTCACCAAGCACCCTCAAGACGGCGTCGGCCTTTTCTGCTGAGGGCATGGATGCGGTGGCAAAATACTGCCATATTTCGCGGTCCTCGGAGCCTGGAAGCAACAGGACGTCGGCGTTGGCGGCGCCTCGGCCAGCTCGGCCAACCTGTTGGTAATAGGCAACCGGCGAGGACGGCGCTCCGAGGTGAATCACGAACCCAAGGTCGGGTTTGTCGAATCCCATCCCTAATGCCGAGGTGGCCACAAGCGCCTTGACCTGGTTGTCCTTGAGGAGTTGCTCTGCCCGCTCCCGATCGGCAGGATCCGTGCGGCCGGTGTAGGACAAGACATTGTGTCCAGCCTCGGAAAGAAGCCGGGCAGTGTCCTCTGCGGCTGAGACGGTCAGCGTGTAAATGATTCCGCTGCCAGGGAGGTCCGCCAGGTGCGTCAGCAGCCAGCCCAGGCGATCACGGGAGTCGGACAAGTTGAGAACGCCGAGCCGCAGTGACTCGCGGCCCAGTGCACCCCGGATGGTCAACACTCCGTCTCCGAGTTGTTCCTCAATATCGTGAACCACACGGGAGTTGGCGGTAGCCGTGGTGGCCAGGACTGGAACCGACTCGGGCAGTTGGGCAATGAGATCCGCGATGCGCCGGTAATCGGGTCTGAAGTCGTGGCCCCAATCGGAGATGCAGTGGGCCTCATCAATAACGAGCAATCCGGTCCTCCGGATCAGCTCGGGCAACTGGTTCTCCCTGAACGAGGGATTGGTGAGGCGCTCGGGCGACACCAGGAGAACGTCTACCTGGTCAGCTGCCAACTGGGCCAGGACAGTATCCCACTCAAGCGCGTTGGCCGAGTTGATGGCCACTGCCCGGACTCCCGCCCGTGCGGCCGCTGCCACTTGGTCCCGCATCAGCGCGAGAAGAGGAGACACGATCAGCGTGGGACCCGCGCCCCGTTGGCGCAGCAACAATGAGGAGACGAAGTAGACGGCGGATTTTCCCCAACCCGTGCGTTGAACCACCAACGCACGGCGCCCGGCGTCCACCAATGCCTCTATGGCCTCGAACTGGCCGTCATGGAAGTCTGCTTCCGGATGCCCCACAAGCTCACGAAGACAAGCCAAAGCCTTCTGGCGGGTAGGGGATTCCACGGAAACAGCAGCATTTGGGGAGTTGTTGGCCATGGATCCAGTATTCCAGCAGCCCCTGACAGCCAGAACCGGTGGTCGCGGCTATGTGGAAAACTGCCCGTCACCGGACTGGCTTTCCACATAGCAGCTTCCCCGGTTCATGCTCAATTGCGCTGCCACAGTAGGATTGAGCCCGTGACTAGCGAGCAGAACAAGAACTTCGACCTCTCGGCTTCCTTCAAGGCGTACGACGTCCGGGGCATCGTGGGGGAATCCATCACGGCTGAAATCGTCGAGGCAGTCGGTGCTGCCTTCATCGACGTTCTGGGCCTTGAGGGTGAAACTGTCCTTGTTGGCGGAGACATGCGCCCGTCCTCGCCGGAGTTCAGCCAGGCCTTCGCGAACGGTGCTGCCAGGCGCGGCGCCAACGTCCAGTTGCTGGACCTGATCTCCACCGACGAGCTCTACTATGCCTGCGGTGCCCTGAACGCAGCCGGTGCCACATTCACCGCCAGCCACAACCCCGCCGAGTACAACGGCATCAAAATGGCCAAGGCCGGGGCTCAACCGATTTCCTCCGAGAGCGGCCTGAAGGAAATCCAGGCCCTCGCCGAGCAGTACCTGAACGAAGGCAGCATCCCCGCCGCGGCTACGCGCGGGCAGATCGGTGTTCGGGACGTGCTGAAGGACTACTCCGAATACCTGCGCCAGCTCGTGGACCTTTCCGGTTCCCGTCCGTTGAAGATCGTCGTGGACGCGGGCAACGGTATGGCCGGGCTGACCACCCCGGCGGTGCTCGGTAACAAACTCCTCCCGGCCCTGCCGTTCGAGATCATCCCGCTCTATTTCGAACTGGACGGCTCGTTCCCGAATCACCCGGCCAACCCGCTGGAACCGGAAAACCTCCGCGACCTCCAGGCGGCCGTGATCAAGCACGGCGCCGACATCGGCCTTGCCTTCGACGGCGACGCTGACCGCTGCTTCGTGATCGATGAAAAGGGCGAGCCCGTCTCGCCGTCGGCAATCACCGGCATGGTCGCGCGCAGGGAGATCGCCCGCGCCCAGGCTTCCGGGGAACAGGCCCCGGTGATCATCCACAACTTGCTCACCTCCAAGGCCGTTCCCGAACTCGTGGCCAAGGACGGCGGCCGGGCGGTCCGGACGCGCGTCGGGCACTCCTTCATCAAAGCCGTCATGGCCGAAGAAGGTGCCGTGTTCGGCGGGGAGCACTCTGCTCACTTCTACTTCCGGGATTTCTGGAACGCGGACACCGGAATGCTCGCCGCCATGCATGTCCTGGCAGCCCTGGGCGAGCAGGACGGTCCCCTCTCCGAACTCGGGCGTCAGTACGAGCCCTACGTTTCCTCCGGTGAAATCAACTCCGAGATCGACGACAAAGCAGGCGCGATCGAGCGGGTCCGCCTTGATTTCCAGAACGATGACGTCGAGATCGACCACATGGACGGCAGCACCTTCAGTGCCAAGGACGGCAGCTGGTGGTTCAACCTGCGCCCCTCCAACACCGAGCCCTTCCTCCGCTTGAACGCCGAAGCCAAAGACCTGCCCACCATGGAAAAAATCCGCGACCGCGTCCTGACTCTGGTCCGGGCATAGGGACCGGCAAACATGAGCGAGCAGCCCATCGACGACGCCGATTCCACCGGGACCGTCCAGGAGCGTGAACTCCGGGAGATTCTGGGTACTGCACTGGGAACTGCCCAGGAGCACATACTGCAGAACGGCGGCTTTCTCCCCTTTGGCATCACGCTTTCACATGAGGGTGAGGTGCGGATTGTCATGGTTTCTCCAGGAGAGCCGGACGAAGACGGTCACATTGACGCGGGGGCAATGTTGACGGACGTCGAGGAATTACTTCGCCAGGGACGGAACGATTACCGGGCCGTGGCCATCGCAAGTGATGTCGCGCTGCCCGAGCACGGCTCGGATGGCATCCACGGCACTGCCGAGCACCGGGATGGTGGGGTCATGGCAGCCGTCATCCCCTACGTCCACACCGCTGAAGGGTTCGACTTCGGCGCCCTTGAGCCTGACACCCACGAGCCCTCGCTCTGGGTGGACTAGACCTGACTACGTAGGCTGATCCCATGAAAATCAACGCGTTCGCAGATGTCAGCCTCCGCGCCGTTATGGTGTTGGCGTCCGCCCCTGAGGGCACCTTGCTGACAACCCAGGCTGTGGCCGACGCCGTGGGAACTCCGTACAACCACGTCAGCAAGGCCATGGTCCGATTGCGGAGCCTTGGATTGATTGATGTGGAACGAGGCCGCCTGGGTGGCTCGCGCCTTAATGAAGCGGGGAGACAAGCGACCGTTGGCCAACTCCTTCGCCACTTGGACAGCCGGCAGGATCCGGCGGAATGCCAGTCCCCCACCCATGACTGCCCCCTCATCACAGAGTGCGGTCTCCGTCACGCAATGAGTCGGGCCCGCGAAGCGTTCTATCGCGAGCTGGACACCGTCGTCATCTCATCCCTCCCTCATGCCCGGCAGATGAATCCGGTCTTCCAAACAATTGGCCTCCGGCCCGAATTCAGGTCCCCCGCAACCCTGCCCTGACCGGTCGTCCGAGCAGGCCTGCGCTTCGATTTGCACATCTTTTCTACAAGGAGTAGAAATTGAGATGTAAATATAGGCATTCGAAATGCTTGTATTGTGACGGTCCGAATGACCCAGCCGGGCCCCTACCTCAGGAGAACCATGCTCTCGGAAAAATCCCGCCCCATTATTGAAGCCACTCTTCCGCTGGTGGGCTCGCGTATTGGTGACATCACCGCCGATTTCTACACGCGTCTCTTTGCAGCGCACCCCGAGTTGCTCGATGGACTCTTCAGCCGCTCCAACCAGCGCTCGGGTGATCAGCAACAGGCACTCGCCGGGAGCATCGCCGCCTTCGCCACCCATCTGGTGAACAACCCGGGCACCCTCCCGGAAAAGGTCCTGGCCCGGATCGCCCACAAGCACGCCTCACTGGGCATCGCCGAAGAGCAGTACGGAGTGGTCTACGAGCACCTCTTCGCAGCAATCGCGGCCGACCTGTCAGACGTCATTACACCGGAAATCGCCGAGGCATGGACCGAGGTTTACTGGCTTATGGCAGACGCCCTGATCAAGCTCGAAAAGGACCTCTATGCCTCCCAGTCAAACAATAAAATGTGGATGCCCTGGCGCGTGGTTTCCAAGGTACCGGCTGGCAAGGACGCCATGACATTCACCTTGGAACCTGCCGACGACACTCCGGTAACACCGGCCCTGGCCGGCCAGTATGTGAGCGTCAAGGTTGCCCTCCCTGACGGCTTGCGCCAAGTGCGGCAGTATTCATTGTCAGGCGACGCCGGCACCAGCCGGATCTTCACCACCAAGCTAAACGACGGTGGTGAGGTGTCCACCGCCCTGCATACCGCCGTCGAGCCTGGCGATGTACTCGAAATCTCCAACCCCTACGGCGAGATCACCCTCAAGGACGGCGAGGGGCCGGTTGTGCTCGCATCAGCGGGCATCGGGTGCACGCCGACGGCCTCGATCCTGCGTTCTCTGGCTGAGGCTGGCACCGATCGCCAGGTTCTTGTCCTGCACGCCGAACGCTCCATGGACAGTTGGGCCTTGAGCGGCCAAATGACTGCAGACGCCGCAAGCATTGACGCCGAACTGCAGCTCTGGCTCGAGTCGCCGCAGCCCAGCAACGAAGAGCACCGCGCCAAGGCAGGCTTCATGTCCCTGAGGGAAGTCGACGTGCCGGCAGACGCTTCCCTGTACCTCTGCGGGCCGTTGCCCTTCATGAAGAAAATTCGTGACGAAGCAATCGAGGCCGGGATTCCGGCCACCCGGATCCACTACGAAGTTTTCGGCCCCGACGTGTGGCTCGCGAACTAAGGCAGAGCCGCAAACACTGTAAAAGCGCCAGAAGCACGACGGCGGCCCGCCACCTTTCATCCAAAAGGTGACGGGCCGTCGTCGTTCACTTAAGAACGCCGTTGTTCCTAAGAGGTCTAGCCCAGACGGGTCTTCAGACCGTCCAGCTCGGACTGAAGTGCCGCCGGGAGCGACTCGCCGAAGTTGGCGAACCATTCCTCGATGGACGCCAGTTCGGTTGCCCATTCCTCGGGGTCGACACGAACAGCCGACTCAACCTCAGCCGGGGTCATGTCCAGGCCCTCGAGGTCGATGGATTCACCGGTCGGTACGAAACCGATCGGGGTTTCAACGGCGTCAGCCTTGCCTTCGAGGCGTTCGATGGCCCACTTGAGCACACGCGCGTTGTCTCCGAAGCCAGGCCAGGCGAAGCCGCCTTCAGCCGTGCGACGGAACCAGTTGACCAGGAAGATCTTGGGCAGACGCTCCGGGTTTGCCTTGGCGGACAGGTTTACCCAGTGGTTCAGGTAGTCACCTGCGTCGTAGCCGATGAACGGCAGCATTGCCATGGGATCGCGGCGGACAACACCGACGGCGCCAGCTGCAGCAGCGGTGGTCTCCGAGGACAGCGTGGAACCCATGAAGATGCCGTTGGACCAGTTGCGGGCCTCAGTGACCAGGGGAATGGTGGTCTTGCGGCGGCCGCCGAACAGGATCGCGGACAACTCCACGCCGTCCGGGCTGAAGTACTCTTCGGCCAACATGTCGATCTGGTCGATCGGCGTGCAGAAGCGGGAGTTGGGGTGTGCGGCCGGGGCGTCGGAGTCCGGAGTCCAGGACTCGCCGCGCCAGTCGGTCAGGTGCGCCGGAGTTTCCTCGGTCATACCTTCCCACCACACGCCGCCGTCATCGGTCAGCGCAACATTGGTGAAGATGCTGTTGCCCTTGGCAATGGCACGCATGGCGTTGGGGTTGGTGCCCCAACCGGTGCCTGGCGCGACGCCGAACAAGCCGGCCTCAGGGTTGACGGCGCGGAGCTCGCCTTCCTTGCCGAAACGCATCCAGGTGATGTCGTCACCGAGGGTCTCCACCTTCCAACCCTTGATGGTGGGATCCAGCAGGGCGAGGTTGGTCTTGCCGCAAGCAGACGGGAAGGCAGCGGAGACGTAGTAAGTCTTCTGCTCCGGCGAGGTCAGCTTGAGGATGAGCATGTGCTCGGCCAGCCAGCCTTCGTCGCGGGCCATCACGGAGGCGATACGCAGTGCGTAGCACTTCTTGCCCAGCAGGGCGTTTCCGCCGTAGCCGGAACCGAAAGACCAGATGGAGCGCTCTTCGGGGAAATGGACGATCCACTTGTCCGTGTTGCACGGCCACGCGACGTCGGCCTGGCCGGCTTCCAGCGGAGCGCCCAGCGAGTGGAGGGCCGGAACAAAGAATGCATCTGTTTGCGTGATACGGTCCAGGACGTCCGTGCCAATGCGGGCCATGATGCGCATGGAAGCTACAACGTAGGCGGAGTCAGTGATCTCAACGCCGAACTTCGGGTCCTCTGCATCCAGATGGCCCATGACGAACGGAATGACGTACATGGTGCGGCCGCGCATGGAGCCGGCGAACAGGCCGCGCAGCTTCTGCTTCATCTCCGCCGGGGCCATCCAGTTGTTGGTAAAGCCTGCGTCGCGCTCGTTCTCGGAGCAGATGAAGGTCTGCTCCTCTACACGGGCAACGTCGGCCGGGTCAGAGAACGCCGCGAAGGAATTCGGGAACGTTTCCGGGTTCAGCCTCTTCAGGGTGCCGGCCTCGACGAGTTCGTCGGTCAGCTTCTTGTTCTCTGCTTCGCTGCCATCAACCCAGTGGATGCGGTCCGGCTGAGTCAGCTCGGCTACTTCCTCAACCCAGGCCAGCAGGCGTGCATGCGTAGTAGGTGCCTTCTCAAGCAGCGGCAGTCGCGCCAGATCGCCCATTGCGGTTCCCTTCCTCGGGTTCAGTGGTGTGTCCTAAACGATAGGGGTCCCGGACCAGACCAATCCCCTGTCAGACGTCAGATGTCCAGTGGGGACGAAACGAAAAACCCCTAGAATTCAAGGTTCCAGTTTCACAGAAGCGCGATTTAAGTGAGGAAGGTCACATAGACCGGTCTAGTTGTCTAGATTACAGCTTTTCGATTTGGAACTTCACATGAACTTCTGTAAAGTTTATTGAGGTTCGAGGGGGTCAGAGAAACAGACCGCCGAGAATCACACGAAATGCGCCCATAGCTCAGCTGGATAGAGCGTCTGTCTACGGAACAGAAGGTCAGGGGTTCGAATCCCTTTGGGCGCACAGATAGAGACCCGCACCGGTTCGCCGGTGCGGGTCTCTTGTTTTGCCCGGCTGACCCAAGTAACTGGCATTAGTGGTTGTTTTGAGCGCTCATAACAACCACTAATGCCAGTCAGTTGGGTGAGCCGCGCGCAGAAACGGACAGGGCCGCCGTCGTACGTTCCGAAAAAGTACGACGGCGGCCCTTGCCGTAAGTGCGGACGCTTACTCGCCCACAGCCTCGCTGATGCGGCGGCGGATCCCATCGAAGTGACGGTTGAGAAGCTCGGCCGCGAGCACCTTGTCTCCCGCCGCAACGGCGGCATAGATGTTCCGATGAATGGCGGCAGTCTTGGCCAGGTCCTCGATACCGGCGCCGATCTCTACGTGGATCTTCCGGTATACCTTCCAGAAGACCCCCATCAGGTTGATCAGAAGCTCGTTGTTAAGGGGTTCGAATAGGCGGCGATGGAACTCGGCGTCGGCGGCCACGAAGTTCTCGCCGGCGGCAGCGAGTTCCTCCATTTGCTTCACCGATTCCTCGATGGACGCCAACTGCTCCTTGGTCATCACATCGATGGAGGAGGCAATCAGCCCAGACTCCAAGGCCTGCCGCACGTCCACCAGCTGCAAGGCTTCGAGTCCCTGGTGCCGGAGGGAAAGCCGGCCCCGGAATGTCAGGCCATCAGCCAAGGCATCGAAATTGCTGGGCGCCACGAACATCCCGAAGCCATGGCGGATCTCGATCACACCCAGGGCCTGCAGCACTTTCAGGGACTCGCGCAAGGTGTTGCGCCCTACACCGAGCGCGACCGAAAGTTCGCTCTCCGTGGGCAGCGGGTCACCTGCCTCGAGCTCACGCTCGAGGATGAGCTCCATAATGTCCGACTGCAACGCACGCAGCCGGGCCTGTGCACTGAACCGCGCTTGCGGAACGACACCGGAAGTTGTCATGGGCTCTCCTTGCCGATGCACTCCTCCCGCAGAGGCCTATGAACCTCGGATGCGAAGGAGTGCGGTGTTAATATTGAGGCGAGCTTAATGCCCACCGCAGAATGAGTGACTCGCAACATACAATATCGGATGTCCCACCTCCTTGATAGGTATGTCTTCGGAATTCCTTGAGAATTCCGCATTCTGGCGCCCGGGCGGCGAGGAGCCGCGAGGCTCCAGCTTCCCAGGCAGCCTCACCGTGATCCATCTCTCACTTGACGTCCCCTTGTGACCACACTTACAGTTTCAATACGAGCATCGGACGTCCTACATCCGATAACCCACGACAGTCGAATGGTGAGGCACCTTTATGAGCAAGACCATCAACAGCCTGCCGCTGGTCAATGACGCCAGCCGCCGCAATTTCCTCAAGCTGAGCGGCGCAGTTGGTGCAGCCGCCGCCTTCACGGCAACCCTTTCCGCGTGTGGCGGCGCTGCCAGCACCACCACGGGGAATGCAGCCAACACCGCGGCTGTGAACAAGGACCTCATCATCGAGGCAGGCATCTCATACGCCCTCTCCACAGGCTTTGACCCGCTGAGCTCTTCGGGAGCCACACCGATGGCAGCCAACCTCCACATCTTCGAAGGCCTCATTGAGCTCCACCCGGCGACGCGCCAGCCCTACAACGCCCTGGCAGCGACGGATCCCAAAAAGGTCAACGACACCACCTACCAGGTGACCATTCGCGACGGCGCCAAGTTCCACGACGGCTCCCCCGTCACCACCGAAGACGTGGCCTTTTCCTTTACCCGCGTCATGGACCCGGCGAACAAGTCGTTGTTCTCCCAGTTCATCCCTTTCATCCAGGACGTCAAGCCTCTGGACGCCAAGACAGTGGAATTCACGCTCAAGTACGCCTTCCCGGGCTTCGGGCCGCGAATTTCGGTGGTCAAGGTGGTCCCCAAGGCACTCGCCAGCGATCTAAAGGCCTTCGACGCCAAGCCAATCGGCTCCGGTCCTTACAAGCTGGTCTCCGCCGTCAAGGACGACAAGATCGTCTTCGAAGCGTTCGCAGACTACAACGGCCCCAAGCCTGCACTCGCCAAGGGCATGACCTGGCTCCTCCTTTCGGACGCTGCGGCCCGCGTTACTGCTGTCCAATCCGGCCGCGTCCAGGCCATCGAGGACGTTCCGTACCTGGACGTCGACGGCCTGAAGTCCAAGGTCAAGGTGGAATCAGTCCAGTCCTTCGGCCTGCTGTTCCTCATGTTCAACTGCGCCAAGGCCCCGTTCGACAACAAACTCGTCCGCCAGGCACTGCACTATGGCATGGACAAGGAAGCCATCATCAAGAAGGCCCTGTTCGGCAACGCCAAGGCGGCCAGCTCCTACTTCCAGGAAGGCCACCCCGACTACGTCAAGGCCAAGAACGTCTACGGTTTTGACACGAAGAAGGCCGAAGACCTGCTCAAGCAGGCGGGCGTCAGCAGCCTCGAATTCGAACTCCTCACTACGGACACTGCCTGGGTGAAGGACGTTGCACCACTGATCCTGGAGTCCTGGAACAAGATCCCTGGCGTCAAGGTCACGGTGAAAAGCCTCCAGTCCGGTGCCCTTTACAGCGACCGCGTGGGTAAGGGTGACTACACAGTGGTTGCGGCTCCGGGCGATCCATCCGTGTTCGGCAATGATGCTGACCTGCTGCTGAGCTGGTTCTACTCCGGTGCCACGTGGATGGAGAAGCGCGCCTTCTGGACAACTCCTGAGCGCACCAAGCTGCAGGAACTCATGAACAAGGGATCGCAGGCTTCCGGCGACGACGCCAAGAAGGTAGTGGCCGAAATCGTGGACATGGTCTCGGATGAGGTCCCCCTGTACCCCGTCCTTCACCGCCAGCTTCCCAGCGCCTGGGACGAGAAAAAGCTCAAGGGCTTCCAGCCGCTGCCCACCACCGGATTGTCGTTCATCGACGTCGGACGTACCGCCTAGAAACCTGAGTTGCGAGGCCTGCTTTGCGGCCTGAATCCCCAAAGTAGCGCGCAGAGCAGGCCCCACAACCAGCAGCACCCCCAACCAAACCGGAGAACAAATTGGTCACGATATTGCGTCTGCTTGGCCGCAGGCTTGCAGCATTGCCATTGATGATCCTGGGCATTACGTTGCTCGTCTTCCTCGTCCTGCAGGCCGCCCCCGGCGACCAAGCCAGCTCGGCCCTCGGTGACGGTGCCAGCGAAGAAGCCAAGCAGCAGTACCGCCAGGAAAATGGCCTGAACGATCCCCTGGTCCTGCAATACTTCCGTTTCCTGGGGAGGCTGCTGCAGTTGGATCTCGGCGTCACAACCCCGCCGGCAAAGTCAGTGGCATCCATGATCGGCTCTGCGTTCCCCCTGACGCTTCAGCTGACCTTTCTGGGCGTCATTATCGCAATTGTTCTGTCCCTGGCTTTCGGAATCCTCGGTGCCCTCTACCGCGACAAGTGGCAGGACCAGTTGATCCGGGTCTTCTCAATCGCCGCCATCGCCACGCCGTCGTTCTGGCTGGGCATCCTGCTCATCCAGTGGTTCGCACTCGGCGCCAACCCGATGTTTCCCTCAGGCGGAATTGCGACGCCGGAATCCGGCTTTGGCGGTTGGCTGAACTCGATGGCCCTCCCGGCCCTGGCACTGGGCATCCCGGTATCGGCATCGCTGATCCGCGTGGTCCGGACCTCGATGGTGGAAGAGCTTGACCGCGACTACGTCCGCACAGCCATCGGCAACGGTGTCCCCTACCGCGAAGTGGTTTCCAAGAATGTTCTCCGCAACGCCCTCGTCACCCCGGTGACCGTGCTGGGACTCCGCGTGGGCTATCTGCTGGGTGGCGCCGTCGTGATTGAAATGATCTTCGCCCTGCCCGGCATGGGCCAGCTGATCCTTAATGGCATCACCAACCTGGACGTCAATCTGGTCCAGGGCGTGGTGCTCACCATCTCGGTCACCTTTGTTCTGGTGAACATCGTGGTTGACCTTCTCTACCTGCTCATCAACCCCCGAATCAGGACGGTATAGCTCATGCGCAGCAAGCTCGCAGAACGGCTAAGTGCACCGGGCATCCGCTTCAAGGCCCTGCCCTGGGGCTCCCGCATCGCCCTGCTCTTCCTCATCATGATTGTCCTCGCGGCCATTTTCGCGCCGATCATCGCCCCGCACGATCCGCTGGAGACCTTCATTCCGGCCACCCCGCCGGGCGCTGAACACTTCTTCGGCACCGACCGCCTGGGCCGCGACATTTTCTCGCGCCTGCTCTTCGGCGCACAGTCGTCACTTTTGATCGGCCTCGGCGCGGTTGGTCTAGCCATCCTCGCCGGTGCGCTCCTGGGCTCCTTCGCAGCGACGTCCAGCAAGTCCGTGAACGAGATCATCATGCGGCTCATGGACATCCTCATGGCGTTCCCGGGTATCGCCCTTGCAGCCGTATTGTTGGCTGCCTTTGGCAACTCGGTTCCCACCATCATCATCGCGATCGCCATCATCTACACCCCGCAGCTTGCACGAGTGGTCCGCGCCAACGTGCTGGCGCAATACGGCGAAGACTACGTCCGTGCCGAACGCGTGATCGGTGCTGGCCGCTTCTACATCCTGGTCAAGCACATCGTCCGCAACACCGCCGCTCCGGTGCTGGTGTTCGCCACAGTGATGGTGGCCGACGCCATCATCCTGGAAGCCTCGCTCTCCTTCCTGGGCGCGGGCGTTCAGGATCCCGCCCCCTCTTGGGGCAATGTGATCTCCTACGGCCGCAATCTGGTTCTTTCCGGTGGCTGGTGGGCCACCACGTTCGCTGGCCTGACAATTCTGTTGACCGTCCTGTCCCTGAACATCCTCGCGGAGGGCCTCACCGACGCCATGGTGAACCCGAAGCTTCGCCGCGCGCCCGCAGTGAAGGACGACGACGGCTCTGCCGCAGTTCTGGCCGTGGACACTGAGGTTGCAACGTCCGTAGCTCAGCCGTCGGTGGTTGAGGAACACGAGCTCGACGGCGTTCGTCCGGCTTCCGATCGCACCGTCACCGAAGTCTTCGGCAAGTCAGCTCTTCTCACCGATGTGAACGCTGCAGCCGCCAAACCGCACCTCCTGCTGGACCGCGAACTGGAACTGCTGGCAGCCATCGAAGCCAAGCGCACGGACCGCCTCCCCCAGGTGCCGGCAGGCGCGCGGAATGTCCTTGAGGTGAAGAACCTCTCCATCCGTTTCCCGGGCCGCTTCGGCGAAACCGCGATCGTGGACAACGTCTCCTTCACGGTCCGCGAAGGCGAAACCATGGGCCTGGTGGGGGAGTCCGGTTGCGGTAAATCGATCACCTCACTCGCTGTGATGGGCCTTCTGCCCAAGACAGCCCAGGTCACCGGTTCCATCCTGTTTGATGGCAAGGAACTCCTGGACGCGAAGACCCAGCACAGCAACCCCAAGGCCTATGAGGGGCTGCGCGGCGAGCAGATTGCCATGGTCTACCAGGATGCGTTGAGCTCGCTGAACCCCTCCATGAAGATCAAGGACCAGCTGGAGCAGCTCACCAAACGTGGCGGCCGAAAGACACCCGCTGAACTGCTGGAAATGGTGAAACTGGACCCCGCCAGGACGCTTGCCAGCTACCCCCACGAGCTCTCCGGCGGCCAACGCCAGCGCGTGCTGATTGCCATGGCCCTGTCCCGATCGCCGAAAATCGTGGTGGCCGATGAGCCCACCACGGCCTTGGATGTCACCGTGCAAAAGCAGGTGGTGGATCTGCTCAACGAACTCCGTGAGCAACTCGGTTTTGCCATGGTATTCGTCAGCCACGACCTCGCCTTGGTGGCCTCCCTGGCTCACCGCATCACAGTCATGTACGCCGGCCAAGTGGTGGAATCCGCACAGGCTTCCGAGCTTCTGCAGAATCCCAAGCACGAGTACACCCGTGGCTTGTTGGGTGCCGTCCTCTCCATAGAGGCCGACGCCGTCCGGCTGCACCAGATCCCCGGCACAGTCCCTTCACCACGCGACTTTGCTTCGGGCGACCGCTTCGCGGCCCGCTCACTCAGGGCTGACGCCGACCCCAACCAAAAGCTCGTCCTCACCACCGTCCCGTCTCCCAATGCCGACGCTGCGGATCACTATTGGGCCAGCCACTTGAAGGAGGACGCAAAATGAGCGAATCAAGCTCCAAGCCGGTCATCGAGCTCCAGGACGTCAAGGTCTATCACCACGCCAGGACCGGCGGATTATTCCGGCCCAACATCGTCAAAGCTGTTGACGGAGTGGACTTCACCATCAGCCGCGGCGAAACCGTGGGCATCGTTGGTGAGTCCGGCTGTGGCAAGTCCACCCTCGCTTCAGTTCTCGTGGGACTTCAGCCGCCGACGTCGGGCAAGGTTTTGTTTCACGGAAAGCCAGCCATCAAGCGCAACGCTGCCATGCGCAAGCAGTTTGGCCGCTCGGTCTCCGTGGTCTTCCAGGACCCGGCTACGGCGCTCAACCCACGCATGACCATCCAGGACATCCTCACCGACCCCCTTCAGATCCACGGCATCGGGAACGCGGCAAGCCGCGCTGCCAAGGTCAAGGAACTGTTGGCGCTGGTTGGCTTGCCGCAATCGGCAGCCGAGGTGACGCCGTCGCAGGTTTCCGGTGGTCAGCGCCAACGTGTGGCAATCGCCCGGGCACTGGCGCTCGATCCGGACATCATCGTGGCGGATGAGCCGACGTCGGCCCTGGACGTTTCCGTCCGGGCGCAGGTCCTGAACCTGTTGTCGGATCTGAAGACCCAGCTGAACCTGGGCATGGTGTTCATCTCTCACGACATCCAAACCGTCCGCTATGTTTCGGACCGCATCTGCGTCATGTACTTCGGCAAAATCGTCGAGCAAGGCACAGCCGCACAGGTCTTCGACAACCCCGGAAACGATTACACCAAGAAGCTGCTGGGCGCCGCGCCGAGCCTTCTCCACATCTAGTTTTCCCCTCACCAGCTACCAACAACGGAGATTTCTGTGTCCACTCAGTTCCAGGGCGTCATTCCCCCGGTCATCACACCACGCCACTCCGACGGCAGCATCGACACTGCGTCGCTGAAGAACGTCACCAAGCACCTGATCGACGGCGGCGTGTCCGGACTTTTCGTCCTCGGCTCCTCCGGGGAAGTCCCCTACCTCACCAATGATGAGCGTGAGCTGGTGGTCTCCACCATCGCCGACGCCAACGCCGGAGCGGTCCCGCTGATCGTCGGCGCCAACGAGCAAACCACCAACCGGGTGATCGAGGAGGCCCGAAAAGTGGTGGACCTGGGCGCTGACGCGATCGTGGTGACCTCCATGTACTACGCCATCGGCAACGCCGCGGAGACTGAAACTCATTTTCGCAGCATCCACGCAGCCGTCGAGAAGCCAATCTTCGCTTACGACGTCCCCGTCCGAACCCACTTCAAACTGCCAACGGACCTCTTGGTCCGCCTGGGCCGTGATGGTGTCATCGCCGGCGTGAAGGACTCCTCCGGCGACGACGTTTCGTTCCGCCAGCTGCTCCTGGCGGCCAAGGACATTCCCAACTTCGACATCTTCACCGGTCACGAAGTTGTGGTGGACGGCGCCCTCCTTGGTGGCGCCCAGGGTGTTGTTCCGGGCCTTGGCAACGTTGATCCGGCGGGCTACCGCCGGCTGTTCGACGCCGCGCAGGCTGGCGACTGGGCGGGTGCGGCCCGGGAGCAGGACCGTTTGGCCGACGTCTTCGAGATCGTCTACACGCCCAACGGCCGTGTCTCCGGCGGCGCCGCTGGGCTGGGAGCGTTCAAGACCGCGCTGCAGGTCATGGGCGTCATTGAGTCCAACACGATGAGCGAGCCCATGCTGTCCCTGAACTCCGATGAGACGGCGCTGATCCGTGAAATCCTGGAGCGGAACGGGCTGGTCTAGGTTTTCCATGACCGCTTCCATGACCCACGTGATCGGCGTTGACCTCGGCGGCACCAAAACCGCCGCCGGGGTTGTTTCCGGCTTTGGTGAAGTGCTCTTCTCGGAATCCATTCCGACGTTGAACCGGGCCGGTGGCGAAGCGATCCTCGACGCCACCGCTGCCCTGGTATCGGGTTTGATGCAACGCGCTGCCGACGCCGGACATTCCGTGTCCGGCGTCGGCGTCGGCTCCGCTGGGGTGATTAACGCGTCTTCCGGGGCTGTCTTGTCTGCCACGGATGCGATTCATGGTTGGGCGGGGACTGAGCTTGTTACCGGGCTTGCTGCCCGTCTTTCCTTTCCGGCTGCTTCGGTGCGCACCGTCAACGATGTCCACGCTCATGCTCTCGGAGAAGCTTGGCTTGGTGCCGCAGCTGGAACGTCCACTTCTCTGATGGTGGCGTTCGGGACAGGCGTTGGCGGCAGCTTCGTGGTGGATGGCGCTCCTGTTTTGGGGCATCACTCTGTTGGCGGTCATGTTGGGCATTTTGCCTCGCCCTACGCCACATTTGATGGGGCAGCGCTGCCATGTGTATGCGGCCATGCCGGGCACGTCGAGGCCGTGGCTTCGGGGCCCGCCATTCACGAGTCGTACCTGCGATTTGGTGGTTCTTCACGCGAGGCGGCGGATACGCGTGGCGTGTTCGTGCTGGCTTCCGGTGCTCCTGCTGGCGTGCCCGACGGCGGTGCTGCCGCCACTGTCAGCCGAGCCGCCGCCTTGCGTGCCATAGGTCTCGGGGCGGCCGCCGCAGGTCAAGCCGTGGGCGGACTCATCAACATTCTTGACCCTGAAACCGTAGTCATTTCAGGTGGCCTGGCGGACGCCGGTGGGCTCTGGTGGGAGCCCATGGAAGCCGCCCTCCGCCAAGAGCTACTGGTGCCTCTTGCCGAGGTCCCCGTGGTCCGGGCAACCCTTGGCAACACCGCGGCCATCGTTGGTGCCGCGAAACTCGTCCTTTAGAAGAAAGAGACAACATGATCCTGACCCTCGAAGGCCTCGAAGCCCTCCGTTCCCAGCTGATCGTCTCCTGCCAGGCCTACCCGGGCGAGCCGATGCGTGATCCGCGAACTACGGGACAGGTGGCGGCATCAGCGGTCATCGGCGGTGCTGCGGCGATCCGAGTCCAAGGGTTGGCCGACGTACAGTTCACTCGTGCCGCCGTCGAAGTTCCCGTCATCGGCCTCTGGAAGGACGGTCACGATGGCGTCTTCATCACCCCCACGCTCCGGCACGCGCTTGCCGTGGCGAACGCGGGCGCGCATATTGTGGCGATTGACGGAACGCGCCTGGCTCGCCCCGATGGTTTGTCGCTGGGAGCCACCGTTGCTGGCATCCACGCCGAGTCCCACGCCTTGGTCATGGCGGACTGCGGTTCCTTCGATGACGCCGTGGCAGCTGTTGAAGCCGGCGCAGACCTGATCGGAACCACCCTGTCCGGCTATACCGGCGAGCGCCCGAAGACCGACGGTCCGGATCTGGATTTGCTGAAGCAGATCGCTTCCGCCGACTTGGGTAAGCCACTCATCGCAGAAGGCCGCATCCAGACCCCGGCCCATGCACGGCAGGCCCTCGACGCCGGAGCGTTTGCCGTTGTTGTCGGGACCGCGATCACACACCCAGCCACGATTACGGGCTGGTTCAAGGGCGCGATGCACGCGTAGCCCTGACTTGCGGCGCCTACTCTGCGCCCCAAAGCCATACCAGGGCCCACGCCGCCCGGGCCTCACAACGCAGAGGTAGCAGTTGTAGGCTTCTCCCATGAATGCCGAGAGCTCCCGTGAATTCGACGTAATTGTGATCGGCGCGGGCGCCGTCGGGGAAAACGTGGCGGACAGGGTGGTTCGTGGCGGACTGACGGCAGTGATTGTGGAAAGCGAATTGGTGGGCGGCGAATGCTCGTACTGGGCGTGCATTCCTTCCAAAGCACTCCTCCGGCCAGGCAGCGTCCTCCACGCGGCGCAGGGAATTCCCGGGGCTTCGGAAGCGGTAACGGGAGTCATCGACGCAGAGTCGGCCCTGAAACACCGGGACTGGTTTACGAACAATTGGCAGGACGGGAGCCAGGTCGAGTGGCTGGATAGTGCCGGCATCGAGCTGATCCGTGGGCGGGGGCGCATCACAGGACCGCGGGAGGTCCAGGTGGACGGGCTCGACGGCAACAGCTATGCGCTCAAGGCACACCATGCAGTGGTTGTTGCTACAGGCTCAACCCCTACCATCCCGGATGTTGAGGGCCTCAAGGACGTACCCTTCTGGACCACTCGCGGCGCCACTGCCGCAAAAGTCATCCCCCAGCGGTTCGCGGTGCTCGGAGGCGGAGTGGCCGGCGTCGAATTGGCCCAGGCTTTTGCCCGACTTGGTTCGGTGGTGACACTCATTGCTCGTGGTCGACTTCTGAGCAGCTACTCCGAAGAGGCGGCCGACCTGGTCCTGGCCGGGCTGCGGGCTGATGGGGTAACAGTCCATCTCCACACTGATGTGGACAAAGTGGAAAAGAACGACGACGGCTCGGTGTCAGTCACGTTCAACGGCGAGGCCGTCACGGCCGACAAACTCCTGGTCGCATCTGGCCGGCATCCAGCGTTGGCCAATTTGGGTTTGGAAAATGTGGGCGTTGAACCGCAGAACGGGAAACCGCTCCGGCTCACTACGGACGCCAGTGGGCTGGTGGAGGGGCCGGCAAGCGATGGCACCAGCGGACTCTGGTTGTACGCGGCAGGCGATGCCGCGGGCAAAGTCTTGCTCACGCACCAGGGAAAGTATGAAGCCCGGGCAACCGGTGATGCAATCGTCGCAAGGGCAAACGGTAAACTCTCCGGCGCCCCGAAACCTTGGAGCGCGTGGGCCCACACAGCCAACGAGCACGCCATTCCAAGCGTCGTCTTCACGGATCCGGAAGTGGCCTCGGTGGGCCCGAGCCTTGAACAGGCCCTGCTCCAAGGCAAGCATGTCACCGGAGTGGAGTTGCCCATCAATGTCTCCGGATCCCAACTCTATTCCCCCGATTTCAAAGGGTGGGCGCAGATCGTGGTGGACGAGGACCGCAAAGTCATTCTGGGTGCCACGTTCGTCGGGCCCGGGGTGGCGGAACTGCTCCACTCCGCCACCATCGCGATCGTCGGCGAAGTCCCCTTGGACAGGTTGTGGCACGCGGTGCCGTCGTACCCCACCATCAGCGAGGTGTGGTTACGTCTCTTGGAGAAGTACGGCCTTTAACTCCTATTTGAACTGACCAGTCAGTTCAGTTAGACTTTCAGCAGACACCATTTCTGCGAAAGGCTCATTGTGCTGTCCGTACAGCAACTCCAGATCAACGGCCGCCGGGACGATCTCCTTCCGGCAACGTCACTCCAGGCCCGTCGTGGCGAACTCTTGCTCGTGGCTGGCGAAGGCCAGGATCAGCGGACCGCCTTGGCCTTGGCACTCAGTGGACGCATGAAACCCAGCAACGGCGTCCTCAGTTGGGACAACAACAGCAAGACCAAGAAGATCCGGCTGGCGAGCGCCTTGGTGGACTCGCCCGGCGTCAATGAGCCTGAACAGCATCTAAGTGTTCGCGACCTCGTCACAGAGGACCTCTCCCTCATCCCCCGCCGTTATCGTGGCGCCCTGCTGAGCAAGCCGTGGCTGAAGATCAACAGCTTTGAGGACATCGCCGGCCTATGGGTTGAACAGCTTTCCGCCAGCCGCCGGCTCGAGCTCCTGACCGCCCTCGCTTTGGCAGATCCGGCAACGGACCTCCTCGTGGTCGACTCCCCCGATCGCCACAGCGCCGATCCCGCGGCATGGCTGCCCCGACTTGAGGCACTGGCGTCCGACGCCGGGCGACCCCTCGCCGTCGTCGCCGTCGTCGGTGCCCTCCCGGACAACTGGACTGGCCCTGCTGCGGTGATTGGCAACTCAGTCGCCCACGCGCCGGAACCGGAAACCGTTGAAGTGTCCGCCCAGCCGGCAAAGGCAACGAACGCGCAATCGACAACGACCCCAATCGCGGCCCGCGAGATTCAAGACGAAGCATCCGAACCTGAATTCCAAGACCTCCAAAGGACTGCAAAGTGACTGTTCTGCGGCTCGCCCGCTCCGAACTCAAGCGCATGACCGGCGGGCTCCTGCCCAAGCTGACCATTCTGGCCCTGACCATGGTGCCGCTGCTCTACGGTGCGGTGTACCTCTATGCCAACTGGGATCCTTACGGCAACCTCAACCAGATCGACGCCGCCTTGGTAGTAGAGGACACCGGGGCAACCTCGAAGGATGGCACCGAGCTGCAGGCCGGCAAGAAGGTTGCCGACAGCTTGGTGGATGGCCACGTCTTCAATTGGAAGCAGGTTTCCAGCGCGGAAGCTGCGGATGCCGGCGTCCGTTCAGGCGAATACGCCTTCGCGCTGCGCATCCCCAAGGACTTCTCCGCCAACCTGGTCTCCCCCGGCAGTTTCGACGCCGCCAACCAGGCAATGCTCCATGTCACCACCAACGACGCCAACAACTACCTCCTGAGCACCATCGTGGACAAGCTCACCACAGCCGTGCACTCAACGGTGGCCAAGGAGGTGGGCGAGGAAACAGCAAACCAACTCCTCACCGGCTTCGGCACCATCCACGCCTCCATCGTGAAGGCAGCGGACGGAGCATCCCAGCTCGCCACGGGCGTGGGCCAGCTCAGCGACGGCGCAGCAACGTTGCATGATGGCACCACCCAATTGGTGACCGGAGCAGACCAGCTGGTGGCGGGACAAACGAAACTGCGAGACGGAGCCGTCCAGCTGAACACAGGCGCCAGCCAGTTAAGTTCAGGATTAAACGAACTGAAGAGCAAGACCTCCACCATGCCTGCCGATTCGCAGAAACTCGCCGACGGCGCCGCGCAAGTAGCAGCCGGGAACGCGGAGCTGAATGCGAAAGTCCAGGACGTCGTCGGGCAGCTTGATGCAGCAGACAAAGGCCTTCGCAATCGTGTTGTCGAATCCAATGTGCGGCTGGTTAGCGCCGGCGTGCTCACCCAGGAGCAGGCTGACAAGGTCCTGGCCGATTTCGACTCCACTGCAACCTCTGGCCCGGTTACCGACGCCAAGGCCAAGATCGCGGGCGACGCCGCCAAAATCCAGCAGCTCTCGGATGGTTCAGCTGCCGTGAGCGCCGGCGCATCGAAGCTTGCCGCGGCTACACCAACGTTGACAGACGCGATTTCGCAGGCAGCGGCCGGAGCCGGACAGTTGAGAACCGGGGCGTCCGCGCTGGCCGCCGGCCAGCAGAGCGCACTGGATGGCGCCATAAAGCTCGACGACGGCGCCCATCAACTCAACGACGGCGCCGGACAGCTTGCCAATGGCGCGGTGAAGGCCTCCGATGGCTCACACACACTGGCCACAGAACTCGCCAAGGGTGCCGGAGAAATCCCCAACCCGAACGATGAACAGAAGAGCAGTGTGTCCAAAGTGATCGCCGATCCCGTCGCGGTGGACAACGTATCGCAGGCCAAGGCAGGATCTTACGGGGCCGGCCTGGCACCCTTTTTCCTGACCCTGGCCCTGTGGATCGGCGTATTCATGCTGGTGCAGGCCATGCGCCCCATCACCCAGCGCGCGCTGGCATCCAACGCACGCGCCTGGAAAATCGCGGTGGGTGGCTGGCTTCCGTTCTTCGTTGTCTCGGTCCTGCAGGCCACCATCCTGACCCTCGTGGTGAATCTGGGCCTCGGCTTGAACGCCGCCCACCCCGTAGGCATGTGGTTGTTCATGTTAGCCGCGGTGATGGCGTTCAGTGCGATCATCCAGGGCATCGTGGCGCTCATGGGTACTCCGGGCAAGTTCGTGGTGCTGATCCTGCTGGTCCTGCAGCTTGTGTCCTCGGGCGGTACGTTCCCCTGGCAGACCACCCCCATGCCACTTCACGTGGTGCACGAAGTCCTGCCCATGGGCTACGTGGTGACGGGAATGCGGCACCTGATCTACGGCGGGGAACTCAGCATGATCTGGCCAACAGTTCTGGGCCTGCTTGGATACACTTTGCTGGGAGCGGCACTGTCCACTCTCGCGGTCCGCAAACACAAGATGTGGACCCTCAAGACGCTGAAGCCGGAGATCGCCGTATGAGTACCACCGAGCCGGCCCCTTCAGAGCTGGGGGCCGCGGCAGGAAACGCGGAGAAGAAGTTGCGCCCCGGGCGCACCAACGCCACCAAGCAGCGCCTCTTCGAGGCGTCCATGGAGCTGATTGGCGAACGTGGCGCTGCAGGTGTCACCGTGGATGAGATTGCGGCCGCGGCCGGCGTGTCCAAGGGTACGGTTTACTATAACTTCGGCAGTAAATCGGACCTGATCGCGCAGCTGCTGCGGCACGGCGTGGACATTATGCTGGTCCGCCTCCAGGCAATCGAAGGCCAAGCCAGCGATCCCCTGGAATCCATGAAGAACATGGTGGGCCAGGCCATGGAATTCATGGACGAATACCCGTCATTCGCTCGTCTGTGGGTCAGCGAAAACTGGCGGACGCCGGGCGAGTGGAGTGCTGTGTTCGCCGAACTCCGGGCAGAACTCCTCGCGGTCATCGGCTCTGCGGTGGAACGTGTGGCTTCCGGATACAAGGTGGACGAGTCCATCGCCCGCGGGAGCCTGGAGGCGGCCATCTTCGGGGCCATCTTCGTGGTGGGACTCGACCGGCAAACCTACAACCCGGAGCGTACCCGGGAACAGAGCGTGGCCGCGGTCATGACCATCATGCATGGGTACGTCATCAAGTAGGTGACCGTCCGCAACGGTATCCAACTGCAATCTACGACGGCGTGGCGTAGCCCGCTGGTCGGCGATGATTAGACTCATGCGTCACATGGGGAACAGCGGAAAGCTTGCGGTGGTAACCGCTTTTATGTCGCTCGGGCTCTTGGTCCTCGCAGCCGTGGTCCTTGAAGAACTGGTCCTGTATCTGTTTCTGGGAGCGGTGCTGACCTGCTATTTGGCATCGATAGTGCAGGTCTTCAACCGGCGCCGATACCTCGTGGTTCTCCTTGGCGCTGCAGGCACCAGCTTGTTCATCGGCTTCAGCATCGCGTTCCTGCGCATGTGGGGCCTCGCGTTCAACCAGGACGCCAACGCCATGGGAAGTGCCGTAAGTACCGAGGACTCAGACATCTACTTCTACCTGGCCGCCGTGGCTGGGGTTGGAACCCTGGCTGTGCTGTTCCTCGGGGCGGTGGTGCCATCGTTCGGTTCCAGCCGGGCCAGGCGACCCACGCCGGTGGCCAAAAGAACCACAACGCCAACTAAACGAGCTCCCAACTCACGTCCAGCCGCGCCGGCAAAACGCCCAACTACATCGACGGCACGTCCTTCGAGCTCCGCCAAGGCCTCTCCGGCGAAGCGTCCCGCAACACCCCGCACACCTACAGCGGCAGCCAAGCGTCCGACGTCGGGCGTTCCGTCTCAACGCAAACCTGCCTCCAAGCGCTAGCGATCTCCAAACGCCAGCCTTGCGGGGCCCGCTCTGCGTGCCTCCCGAACGATTAGACGCGCAGAGCGGCCCCTGCAACGGTCACTTCGGGACGCTTCCGCCCAACTCCCAGGACTGCAGTGGCAACACCGAGCAGCAGGATCAGGCCGCCCATGATCTCGGCAACGGTGGGAATCTCGTTCAGGACCAACCAGGCCGCCGTCATGCCGACCACCGGAACCAACAGCGTGAAAGGCACGACGTCGGAACTCGGGTAGAGGGACAACAGCCGGTTCCAGATTCCGTACCCAATAAGCGAGGCGAAAACCGCCGTGTAGATGGCGCTCAGGATGGTGGGCATTTGGAGGTTCGTGATGGTCGCCCACACGGTGTCCGGACAGTCCACCACAAGTGACAATCCCGCCAACGGGAGCGGCACCACGGCCCCCGACCACACCACCAAGCCAAGGCCTGACGCAGCCTTCGAGTGCCGGGCCACCACGTTGCCCACAGCCCAGGACAAGGCAGCGGCCAGCACAATCATGAGCGGAAGGACAGGCGCCACGGCACTTCGTCCCAGTGCCACCACTCCCAGGCCTGCGATACCCAGCACCACGCCTGCCATTTGGCGGCGGCTGGGCCTCTCTCCCAGGAACTTCGCGGCGAGCAGGATCGTGAACAGCACCTGGGCCTGGAGAACCAGCGATGCCAGGCCGGCCGGCATCCCCAGCGCCATGCCCAGGTACAGCAACCCGAACTGACCGGCGCTCATGAAAAGCCCGACGCCGATGATCGCCTTCCAGCTCACGTCCGGTTTGCGGATGAACAGGATGAACGGAAACACGACCAGCAGGAAGCGGAAGGCGACGAAAAGCAGCGGCGGGACATCGCGACCGTTGGCGTGAAGGCCCAGGTCTATGGCGACAAAGTTCACGCCCCAGAGGACAGCGACAAGGACGGCGAGTGCGGAGTGGCGGAGGTTCACAAGAATCACTCTGGCATGCGATTGGTTTAAGCACCAGCGTTGAATTCAGCATGAAACCACGTAGATTTACTTCATGATCGACATTTCAGCTTTGCGTGCTCTTGTAGCTGTGGAACAGCACGGATCGGTAGTGGCCGCCTCCGACGTGATGGGCTACAGTCCGTCAGCAGTTTCCCAGCAGATCAAGAAGCTGGAGAAGCAAACGGGCGTAGCCGTCCTGGAACGGAACGGCCGTGGTGTACTCCTTACCGAACGGGGCCTTGCCCTCGCTGGCTACGGGCGGCGAATCATGGACGAGCTCGAGGAACTGCAGGCAACGCTCCTCGCCGATCCCGCGAAGCCCTCGGGTCTGCTGCGGCTCGTAGCATTCTCCACTGCCTGCCGTGGCTTGGTGGGGCCAATGCTCGGACGCATCGGGACCACCGATTCTGAGCTTGAAATCAGCGTGCTGGCCGAGGACCCACGTGAGGCCGTCCAACGAGTGGCCTTAGGCGAAGCCGAGCTGGCCGTGGTGCACAACTGGAACTCCGTGCCGCTGGTCATTCCGGAAAATCTGGTGCACGAGGACCTTTGCCTGGACCAGGCCGACGTCCTGGTTAACAGCACCCACGCACTCGCTGGACGGACCGTCGTCGAGCGTGAAGACCTGCTGGATGAAATTTGGGTCAGTACGCCGGCTGGCGCCATCTGCAACGAAGCCCTTCTGCAGATCTTCGCAGGGCTTGGGCGCGTCCCCGACATCCGTGTCTACGATCCCGACTTCTCCACCCATATTGCCATGGTGGAGCAGGCCGTGGCCGTGGCGCTTGTGCCTCGGCTGGGCAGGCCGCCCCTGCCACCTGGCGTGGTTGCGGTGCCGGTCGTTAATCCCATTCAGCAGCGGGCAGTGGGAATCGTGTATCGAAAGACCATGACCGCCAGCCCCAATATCCGGCACGCCGTCAGGCTTCTCCGCGAAATAGCGGCCGAGCACGAACTGCCAGTACGGGGTTAAACCATCCGTACGGGCCAAACGACGGCGCTGTTACTTGCGGGGCACCTTAAAGTGCGTCAGACGGGCGTCCTGCCCATCCAGTTCCGCCCATGACTTCTCAGTCTCAAGCACCGTCAAAGCACTGGTTGGGTACCGCGTGGCAGCGTCCATGTAAGCATCATGGTCTGAGTCGCGCGATGCGAGGTGCATGGCCAGATCCTGGACGCCGGGCATGTGCGAGATCACCATCAAAGTGGTGACGGTGTCCGGGACGTGGTTGATCACGGTCAACATTCGATTCGCTGAAGCGGCGTACAAACCGTCCTCGAGCTTGGGCGTCGGGGCTTTGTCCCCCAGCTCATCGCACACCCACGTGCAGGTTTGGCGGGTCCTCACCGCAGACGAGCACAGAATGAAGTCCGGAACCACGCCATGCTTGAGCAGCCACCTACCAGCCAGCGGAGCCTCACGGTGTCCGCGTTCCTCCAGCGGACGCTCATGGTCCGGCACCCCCATGGGCCAATCGGCTTTGGCATGCCGCATAATCACCAGGCGCCTGATGTGATGGTCACTCATAAACCAACCCTATAGCCGCAAACCCCCATCCGCCGCGGAGGCCAATACTCACGGGAGCACGAGAGGGAAGCCCGGGCATGGTGCGGGCGCTGTAGCGCAGCGGGCCACTTTGGTGAGGGCGCGGTAGCGTAGCGGGGCATCTTGCAGCGGGCGCTGTAGCGTAGCGGGGCATCCCGAAAGCGCCGTTGTTGCGTGAGGCACGAGCGCAGGCGCAGGCGCAAAGGGATCGTCCCGCGAAAGCGAAAGGGCCCGCGACCTGACAGGATCGTCCCGCGAAAGCGAAAGCGCCCGCCCTTACAGGACAGGCGCTTTCGGCTGCAGCAGCTACTTAGATCGAGTATTCCGGAGCGGCCCAAACGATAACTTCGGGGTGCTCGTAGAAGCGGTAGCCCTGGCCGCGTACGGTGCGCACCGTGTTGGCCAGGCGACCCAGCTTGGAACGGAGGCGGCGGATGTGGACGTCGATGGTGCGCTCGTTCGGTACTTCTTCGGCGTTGCGCCACAGGCCCTCAAGCAGTTCGTCGCGGCCCACCGTGCGGGTGCCGTTTTCCACGAGGTAGTTGAGGAGCTCGAATTCCTTGAACGTCAGGTTCAGGGACTCGCCGTCGAGGTGGACTTCGCGGCGGGCGAGGTCGATCAGCACGCCGGAGGGGCGGGCTTCCTGCTGCGGTGCCGGGCGGGCAGCCTCGGTGCGCTGGCGGGCGGCGACTGTGGGGTCACCGAAAGTGGAACGTACGACGTCGAGTGCGGACCCGGGCGCCCCGGCCGGTGCGACGGCGACTGCAGCGTAGCTCTCAGCGCCGGTGACCAGGGACTGTGCGTAGGCCCGGATTTCCTGGGCGAGCTTAGCGATGGAGGTTCCTGCCGCTGCTGCTGTCTCTTCGTCGATGCCCATGTAGAGCACGAAACCGCGGGCCACGTTGTCGTTGGCGACGGGGCGAAGGCGGTCAGACTGCGCAATGACAGGAGTAGGCGCCGTCATGGGTGCTGGCTCGTTGGTGGGAACTGCCCGCAACTGGCCGTAGGAGTTGGGGTTGTACCCCTGTGGCACGTAGCCGGGAGCCTGCTGGCCGTTGCCCTGGGGGGCGGGGGCGTAGCCGGGACGGTTGCCGAAGCCGGGGCGGAGCCCTGCGTTTGAAGCGGCCTTGTTGGCGTTTCGGACGGAGATGTGGACGTAACCGGATGCAACTGACATGGAGTGATTACCTCAAAAGTGAATAGCCGTCATCGCGGCTTCGAATGCTGGTTGTCCCCGCAATGAGTTTGGGGAAGGGCGCCCAACGCTGGGCTAGGGGGCGAATGCCTGAAACTTCTTTGGGGTGGAAAGTTAGGCTTGCATTCGACAACAGCGGGTCACGTCGCCAGCGGGTGAGCTGGACCAGATTGCTGCGGCTGCAGGTGCTGTTGAGTTCTTGTTCACATTGGAAGTGTGCAACGTAACAATGGCAACACGCAAGTAACAAAGCGCCTAACCGTCCACATTTTGAGACAAGAGGGTCTATTGTGCTGCAGATCACAATTCTTTCACTACGGAAAATGAACGTCATTTCATTCGGTTCCGATAAGAAATATTCGGCTTATGGTGAATTTTCTTCGGCCAATGGTGCATGATGCCCTTCCTGATTCCCGGCAGGCGCAAGACGACGGAATCTCAAGATCTGAAACACTTGCTGTCCAATCGCAAGCCACTCTCGTCTCGAATTTTTCCCTCAAAATCTGCTACAAGCCGTAGAAAGGGCGCGCATGGGACGGCCATGCCCCGCAACGCCTTCCACCGAACTCCCACGTCGCTAGTGTTGACCTCACAGCGTCCTCACAGGCTCGGCAAAGCTTCGCCAAACCAGAAGAATGGAGAGTTGTCCCATGGCATCCCCGCACTCCATGACGAACAACCTTCCCCAGCTTTCCCACCCGGACGGCTCTCCTATCCGCGCCTTGGTGGTGGACGACGAACCCAGCCTCTCCGAGCTCATGAGCATGGGCCTTCGCATGGCAGGCTGGTCCGTCGCGGTAGCAGCCGACGGACCAGAAGCCGTGAAGCTTGCCAAGGACTTCCGCCCTGACGTGCTGGTGCTGGACGTGATGCTTCCAGGATTCGACGGCGTCGAGGTCCTCAACCGGATCCGTACCTTCGCGCCGGAAGTGCCCGCGCTCTTTCTCACGGCCAAGGACGCTGTCCAGGACCGCATCGTAGGTCTTGCCGCCGGCGGGGACGACTACGTCACCAAGCCCTTCAGCATGGAGGAAGTCCTCCTTCGCCTGCACAGGCTCGTCCAACGTTCGGGCGTTGCCGCCATGGACACGGCGGAACTGGTGGTGGGTGATCTCACGCTGAACGTGGATACACGGGAAGTCTCGCGCGCCGGCGAAGACATCCAGCTCACGGCAACGCAGTTCGAGCTGCTTCGTTACCTTATGGAGAACCCCAAGCGCGTGGTCAGCAAGGCGCAGATCCTGGACCGCGTCTGGGACTATGACTTCGGCGGGCAGGCCAACATCGTGGAGCTCTACATTTCCTACCTGCGCAAGAAAATCGAAGCCAACCACCCGCCAATGATCCACACCATCCGTGGCGCCGGCTACGTCATCAAGCCTGCGGACTGAATCTTGTCCACCCTTTCAGGAGTAACCCGCAAGACCCAGCGGAACTGGCTCAATCCCACCACCTGGCATCTGCGCACGCGATTGGTCCTGGTGGCCATGGCCTTGCTGGTAGCGATTTGCGGGGCAGTCGGAGTGGTGAGTTACGCCTCCATGGACATGTACTTCAACAAGCAACTCGATAAGCAGCTGGAGCAGGCGTCAAGCCGCGCGAATGACTTCGGCAGGCCGCCGTCGAACTTTCCCTCAAGCGGGCGGCCAGATCCTCTGGAGGCCCGCGGCCAAGGTGCCGGTACCCTCAACGCGAGGATTGACGGTTCCACCGTCATTAACTCCGGCCTGCTAAATTCGAATGGCCGCCGCGTCGCACTTTCGGCAGAAGACAAGCAGGTCCTGCTCTCACTCCCCCGTGACAACCGGCCTGTGGACCGTTCATTGTCCAACGGCGACTACCGGCTGGTGGCAGTAAATACCACCTACGGCGACGTGATTGTGACGGGCCTGCCGTTGGCTGATAAGCAAAATGCCGAGGCCTCGCTGGTATGGACCATGGTGTTTGTTTCCCTTGGCGGACTGGTGCTGATCGGCCTTGCCGGTACCGTCATCATTCGCCGGACCATGCGGCCGCTGGAGCAACTATCGGAGGTTGCAACCAAAGTATCGCGCCTTCCCCTCGACGCCGGTGAAGTGGCACTCGCTGTGCGCGTACCGCCGTCGGCCTCCCATCCTGGAACAGAAGTAGGCAGCGTTGGCCACGCTTTGAACCAAATGCTCAACAACGTTTCCAGGGCCCTGGAAGCCCGTCAGGAGAGCGAAACCAAGGTCCGGCAGTTCGTTGCGGATGCCTCCCACGAACTGCGGACGCCGCTGACCGCCATTCGTGGATATACCGAATTACTCCGCATGACGGAGAACTTCACGGACGACGGCCGGAAGTCCCTGGCACGCGTCCAGAGCCAGTCCGAACGCATGACCACCCTGGTGGAGGACCTGTTGCTGTTGGCGCGGTTGGACGAAGGCCAGCCATTGAAGGTCACGGATGTGGACCTTACCCAGTTGGTGATCGAGACCGTCAGCGACGAAAAGGTGATGGCACCGGATCACATCTGGAAGCTCCAACTCCCCGACGAGCCCATCACGGTACGCGGGGACGCAACCCAGCTGCATCAGGTGCTGGCCAATCTCCTGTCCAACGCCCGCAAACACACCGATCCAGGTACCACAGTGATCACTGGCGTCGTGCTCTCCGCGGACGGTACCGCGGTGGTCACGGTCACTGACAACGGGGCTGGCATTCCGCCTGAATTCCAGGGCCATGTTTTCTCGCGTTTTGCCCGCGCTGACGCCGCGAGATCAGGCTCTGAAGGAACCTCCGGATTGGGCTTGTCAATCGTCGAATCAATCGTCCAAGCGCACGGCGGAAGCGTGGCAGTAACGTCCAAGCCGGGGTGCACCGAGTTCATTCTGAGACTCCCGTCAGTTTCGAACGAACACGTATAACGAATCAGGCAACATGACGCGCCGTGACCGTGATCTCTGTTACCCAAATGTGACTTAAGCCGAAACCTCCTGTACCTTCGAAAGGGTGGGTCGCCCATAGTTGGCCCACACCCGGGATGCGCCGAGCTCTGCCACTTCCCGGAGTTCCGTTCTCATTCGAGGCAGAGACGGGGGACCCAGAGTCTCCGGGCACAGTACTTTCCTTGCCCTTGGGGTGAAGCCGCAGCTACGCGCGCGGCCGGATGACCTCATCCGAACCCGACAGCTAACTCCGCAGGCGCTGAGAGGTAATCACACATGTCTGAATTCAACGATCAGACGCGCCCTTCCGCGCGTCACCGTGACGAACACAACGCTCCCCTGACCAAATCGCAGTCTGTTCTGAAGACCGCTGCCCGCCGCGGCAAGACCGGTCAGCGCATGTCCGTTGTTGCAGGAGTCGTTGCCGCAGCATTGGGCGTCGCATCGCTTGGCCAGGCCGCAAACGCCGCATTCAACCTCCCGGAAACGAGCCAGGCATCCGAGACGCAAGCCACGGCCCAGGTCAGCAACAAATCAGCGGAAATCTCTGCGTCCCTGGATGCTGCTGCCAAGAAGGGCGCCGGCGATAGGGCCGCTGCAGATCAGGCAGCAGCAGCTGCACAGGCCGCTGCCGAGAAGGCTGCCGCTGAGAAGGCTGCGGCCGAAAAAGCCGCCGCCGACCAGGCAGCAGCCGCACAAGCCGCCGCCGAAAAGGCTGCCGCTGATGCAGCCGCCAAGCAGGCTGCCGATGCCGCCGCTGCTGCAGCCGCAGCCGCAGCAGCTGTTCCCAAGGCCGTGGACGATCCCGCTGCTGCCAAAGCTTACGCCGCCAGCATCCTCGCCAGCTACGGCTGGGGTCCGGGTGAAATGACTGCCCTGAACACACTGTGGGAGAAGGAATCCAACTGGCGGACCACCGCGACCAACGCGTCCAGTGGCGCCTACGGAATCGTGCAGTCTCTGCCAGCTTCCAAGATGGCAACTGCCGGCGCCGACTGGGAGACCAACTACCAAACCCAGATCAAGTGGGGCCTGAACTACATCAAGGAACGCTACGGCTCCCCCTCGGCCGCCCTCGCCTTCCACTTGGCCAACAACTGGTACTAAGCCAACTCAATAAGCAGGTTTGAGCCCACCCCAGCGGGCTCAAACGTGCAGGGCCTGATTACCGCCCCGTTTTCCGCCGTTCGCAGCAGTGATTACTGCAGCTGACAGCGGGAACGGGGCGGTTTTCGCGTTTCAGGTGGCGACGGCTTGCACCTCACGTAACGTCAGGACTTAGCGTTGTGCCCATGACGGGAACAACAGGAACCGGACCGTGGAGCATCGGTGAACTGGCCACAGCATGTGGCGTCAGCGTGCGGACGCTCCACCACTACGACGAGATCGGGCTGCTGTCCGCAAGCCAAAGGACATCATCTGGTCATCGCCGGTATTCGGAGAGCGACCTGCGCCGCCTATACCGGATCAGATCGCTTCAGATGCTGGGGCTTCCGCTCGCTGCCATCGGCAAGGCGCTGCAAACGCCCGAGGATGATCTGGAGTCCCTTCGAGACCTCCTCCAACAGCAGCTGGTCCATGTGCAGGAGCATGCCCAGCAACTCCAAGCGCTCCAAAACCGTTTGGGCGAGCTGTTGTCACGCATGGACGGACACGCCATGCCCACCCCTGAACAATTCATGTCAACGTTGGAGATGATTACCGTGCTCGAAAACAACTTCACTGCCGAACAACGCCTGCAGCTCGCGGACAAGCGGGAAGAACTCGGCGCAGAAAAAGTCGAAGCCGCCAAGCAGCAGTGGGCTGCCCTTGTGGAAGAAGGACTGGCACACGTCGAAGCCAACACGCCCGTTACGGACCCCTCCGTCCAGGAATGGGTGCGCTCATGGGACGGCATAGGTTCCATGTTCCACTCCAGTGAGGACACCAAGGCCGCAGCGCGTGCGGCTTGGCAGGAAAACACCCAAGCCATTAGCGCCGGCCTGCCTTGGAGCGCTGAGCAGTTGGCCGGGCTGATGGCATATTTGGAAAAGGCGCGCTCGGCCCGGTAACTGGACTGTGCCTATACTTCCGGTTCGGCCTATGCTTCCGGTTCGGCCTCTGCCGCACCTCGAACGGCTGCGATGGAGGCAGCGACGTCACCTGCGTCCGTGGACCAATTGCTTACCGAAATCCGGAGGATGTCACGTCCTCGCCATGAGGAACCCGACATCCATACAATCCCTTCCGCCATGAGCCGCTGGGTGATGCGGTGTGTGCGGTCGTCACTGCCGAAGGCGACCGACACTTGCGTGAAAACGACGTCATTCAGAATTTCCACACCCGGGATCTCCGCGAGGCCCTCCGCCAGCGCGCGGGCGTTTGCTGCAAGCCTGTCCACCATGGCTATGACTCCGGACCGGCCCAACTGTCGCAGCGCTGCCCACACCGGGATGCCGCGGGCCCTACGGGACAGTTCCGGAACTTTGTCGAACGGATCGCCCAGTCCGGTCTCCGTTGCAATGAGGTAACTCGTGTGAACGCTGAAGGCGCGTCTAAGGGCTTCCGGCCGGGAGACGATGGCCAAGCCGCAGTCGTAGGGAACGTTCAATGTTTTGTGGGCATCGGTGGCCCACGAATCGGCTGCCTCTACTCCGGCCAGCCGCCCGCGCAGATTTGGGCTGACTGCCGCCCACAGCCCAAAGGCGCCATCCACATGCACCCAGGCCTCCCGGTCATGGGCTACCGCGATGGCTTCGGACATCGGATCGAACGCACCGGAATGCAGGTTGCCGGCCTGCAGGCACACGAGGGAAGGCCCGGGTTGCTGGTCCATGGCGTCGGCAAGGGCTTCCGGCAGGATCCTGCCTTGATCGTCCGTGTCCACGGGCACGCACGCTCCCAGCCCCAGATACCGCAGGGCGAGATCCACGGCGGCGTGCCGTTCCCGGCCGGCAAACGTTGTGATGAGCGGCGCGCCGGTCAGGCCCAGGTCCGCCAGGTCCCATCCTGCCTCGTCCATCAGGTATTGGCGCCCGGCGGCCAGGCCCGCGAAGTTGGCCGTGGTAGCGCCAGTGGTGAATCCGACGTCGGACCCTCGCGGAAGATCCAATAGTTCCAGGAGCCAAGCTGCTGCGGATTCTTCGATGGCAGCGGCAGCGGGAGTTGCAAATCTGAGTCCGGCGTTTTGGTCCCATGCCGAAACAAGCCAGTCTGCGGCCATGGCAGCGGGCAACGTCCCGCCCATGACCCAGCCGTAGAAGCGTCCGGACTGGATGGCCATCAACCCGGGCTCCGCCAATGCGGCGAGCTCGTCTACTACGTCAGCCGCGTCCGTTGCTTCGTCGGGAAGGCTCGAAAGAAGGCTCGCGGCAACTTGGTCGGCGTCGGACGTGGGCCGGACTGAACGGCTGGGCACTGACGCAAGCCACTCCGTAGCGTGCGCCATGGCCCGCTCCAGTGCAGCACCGTACGCCTCCGGCAACGCAGACATGCGCACAGCCTACTCCCGGTTCACCGGCTGGAACAGCGAAGGCGAACAGTGCTAGAGCGTGAAGGTGATGAGGTGACCGCCGTCGTCGTCTTTCACTGCTGTGACCATCACGGCTGAGTAGTCCGGGATCCGCCACATGCCCGGCTCAAGCTCGCCTCCGGCGTCGCCCACCACCACGGTTCGCATCCCGGCGGCGCGGGCTGCGGCGATACCTGCCGGAGCGTCCTCAAAAACCACGACGTCGGCCGGTTCCGCGCCCAGCAACGCTGCGGCTTTGAGATACCCCTCCGGGTGCGGCTTGCCCCGCGTAACGCCTTCGGCGGTGACGGTAGTCGATGGCATGGAAAGTCCGGCAGCCTTCATCCGGATGTCGGCAAGGATGCGGTCCGCGGACGTGACAAGCGCGATGGCGTCGTCCGGCAATGATGCAAGCAGGGCTTCTGCGCCAGGAAGGGCAATCACGCCGTCGGTCCTGGTGCGTTCCATCTCGCCCAGCTCGGCCGTCAAAGCTTCAAGATCAGCTCCTGCCGGAGCATAACGGCGCACAGTATCGCCCGCTTGCACCCCGTGTGACGTCCGCAGGATTTCGTTGTAGTCGAGGCCGTATCGTTCGGCGAACTCCAGCCATACTTGCTCGACGATCGCCGTGGAATCAACCAGTGTTCCGTCCATGTCGAACAGGACAGCACGAACCGTCAGGGTAGAGGATCGCTCGGCGTGTGCGGAAGGCGAGGTTGGCTCGGCAGGATGGCTCATGCATCCATCCTGCCGCACCATGCAGGGGTTGCGGCTAACTGTGACTTAGCCGTTGGGCCGGTGCGGAATGTACTGCACAGCCCACTTATTGCCGTCGGGGTCCGCAAAATGGACGAAGTGTCCCCAGTCCTGAACGTCGATATCACTGACCTCGACGCCATTGGCCTTGAGCTGTTCGTGGGCTTTATTGATGTCGCTCACCACTATTTGAAGGGATGGCGCTGTCCCGGGAGGAGCATCGCTGAGGCCCTCCCCGATCGCGATGGAACAAGCCGATCCCGGCGGCGTCAACTGCACAAAGCGGATGCCGTCCATGGGACGCTCATCGAAATCGGCATTGAAACCAACTTTGTTGACGTAGAAATCCTTCGCGCGATCCACGTCGGACACAGGGACAAACACCAGTTCAAGTTTCCAGTCCATGCGCCACAGGCTAACGGGGCGCGCAGGAAAGCGGTAGAGGCGTACGGATTAGCCGGCCACGCCGTAGAGGCGGTCGCCGGCGTCGCCCAAGCCTGGAACGATATATGACCTGTCGTTCAGCTTCTCGTCAATCGAAGCGAGGACTACCGTCACATTGGCGTCCTGCAGTTCCTCCTCCAACTTGGCGAGGCCTTCCGGAGCAGCCAGCAGGCAGATGCACGTAACGTCGGAGGCGCCGCGTTTGAAGAGGAATTTGATGGCTTCGCGCAAGGTGCCGCCGGTGGCAAGCATGGGGTCCAGCACGAAGATCTGACGTCCGGTGAGGTCCTCGGGAAGGCGCTCGGCGTAGGTGATGATGTCCAGTGTCTCTTCGTCGCGGGCCATGCCCAGGAAGCCGACCTCAGCGGTGGGGACCAGTTTGGTCATGCCCTCAAGCATTCCCAGCCCAGCGCGCAGGATGGGAACCACCAAGGGCGTCGGCTTGGTGAACGCCGTGCCGATGGTCTTTGTGACAGGAGTCTCGATCTCCACTGGCTGTGTCTTGACCTCGCGGGTGGCCTCGTAGGCCAGGAGGGTGACGAGTTCTTCAGTGAGCTGCCGGAAGACCGGTGAAGGGGTGTTCTTATCCCGCAGTACGGTGAGCTTGTGAGCGACCAGCGGGTGGTCCACGACGAGTGTGCGCATCGTCCAAAACTATCATTGAGACATGAGCGCCACGGAGCCGTATCACGCTGAACACATGGCTTGGATGGGCCTCGCCCTGGACGAGGCCCGATTGGCGATGGAAACGGACGACGTGCCGATCGGCGCGGTCGTTCTAGGACCCGACGGCGGTGTGCTGGGTTCAGGGCGCAACGAACGGGAAGCACACGGGGACCCGACCGCCCACGCAGAGATCGTCGCCATCCGCGAGGCCGCGGCTGCCCTGCAACGCCATGCCCTCGAATTGGGCGAAGGCGGCGACGGGTGGCGGCTCGAGGACTGCACCTTGGTGGTAACCCTTGAACCGTGTGCCATGTGCGCCGGGGCGATCGTCCTGGCACGGATTCCCCGCGTCGTGTTTGGCGCGTGGGATGAGAAAGCCGGGGCCGCAGGTTCGGTGTTCGATATCCTCCGCGAGCGCCGGCTCAACCACTGGGTGGAGGTGTATGCAGGAGTGCGCGAGGAAGAATGCGCAACGCTCCTCCGGGACTTCTTCGCTACACATCGTGTGCCGGCAGCGGAGCACCGCTCACCCGCCTGAGCTCTATGTAAGGAGCCAATCATGACAATCGCTTTCAACCACACCATCGTCTACGCCACGGACAAGCACGCGTCGGCTGCGTTTCTGGCCCGCATCCTTGGGCTTCCCGCACCACAGCTCATGTGGTCCTTCGTCACTGTTTCCTTGGAAAACGGCGTCACCCTGGATTTCCTCGATGCCACAGGAACCATCGCGCCCCAGCACTACGCCTTCCTGGTCAGCGAAGAGGAGTTCGATGCGATCTTTTTGCGGATCACGGCCGAACACATTCCCTATTGGGCCGATCCCGCACGTTCCCGTGCGCAACAAATCAACCACAACGACGGCGGCCGCGGGATCTACTTCAGCGACCCGGACGGGCACTTCCTTGAAGCAATCACCCGGCCGTATGGTTCGGGCTGAATGCCTTTCGGGCTGAGTGCGTTACAGACCAGCGGCCTCGTTGAGGGCGTCGATCCGTAGCTGCCGGGACGCCGGTGAGTCCAGGCTGAACGACCTGAAGTCGCCGAGTTCATCGCGGATCCATGCTTCTATTTCGGCGATGCGCTTGCTGACTGCGGCAGTGGGCTTGGCGAACGTCCACGCCGCGATGCGTTCGTTGCCGGGATCATACTGCCACAGGCCGATGATCCGGCCCCGGTCCAGAATCGGGTGATCCGGGAGGTCGGCCTGAAGCGCAAGGGTGGTGTCCAGGACCTTCTTTCCTTTGTCCTCCTCTGCGAACATCTCAGCCGAATTCCGCCTGTGGAGGACCAGTGAGTCGGTGCCTGCAAGCAACTGGATCTGCTCGTCGCCGGGTTCTTGGAAGTCGGCCAAGCGTTCGACGTCGTCCGGCAGCATCCACAGCACGTCACCGTTCGCGGTGGCCACTTCCACGGCCCCGACGCCGGCGAGCGCCGCTTTGGTCTGGGCTACGGTGAACGCAGTGAACCACTGGCTCTGCTTGAGAGTCGCTCCGCCTGTCCAGCGCAAGTACCGTTCGAGCAGGAGGCGGCGAGCGCCGTCGTCGTCGATTTTGCTGGGCCCAAGGCCCCACTTGGTGTAGGCATAACGCTGCTGGTCGAGGCGGCCGTTGATGGGGACCCGGCGGATGCGGCCGTCGGCCTGAAGCAGGCCCAGGGCCGTGGGCAGCGTGGTGGCTGCACCCTTCTTCTTGCCTTCCTCCCCGAGGCTCCGGACAGAATCGCCCAGTTGGTCCTTGAGCTGCCTGGGATCCAGGGGATCGCTGGACTCCTGCAGGGCGTGCTCCACTTGGTCCTCTAGAAGGGTGATCTCGCTGCGCTCCACGCCGAGTCGCGCCAATACCTTGAAGGGTGCAACGGCGGCGTCGCGGCCGATCTGCAGGCCCCAGGCGAAGTCGGCCCGGCCCAGTACGTACGTGCAGCCGCGGGCAGTGGGGAGTTCGTGGATGTTGAGTTCTTTGACATCGCGGTCGGCCTGTTCCCGACTGATTCCCGCCCTCGCAAACAGGGTGAGGTACGGATTGGCGCCGCCCACCGAGCGTGCCCATCCGGCGTGATCGAGGACTTCCTCGGATGTCTTTCCTGCGAGCGACCCGTCGAGGCCCTGTTTGTGCCAGGCCCAGGCCCGGAGGTGCTCCGCGGTGAGGGTTGCTGCGGCCGGAATGGTCTGGACTTTGGGCGTCATGGCCCTATTCTGCACCCTCGCCGGTTCCGAGGGCTTTCAGAACCTTTGCTGCTGTGGTGTCCCACCCGGGAAGGTTGGCCCGGGCCTGGATTGCGGCAGTGCGCCAGGTCTGCTGGAGTTCGTGGTCGCTAAGCCATCTCCGGATGGTGCTGGCAAGGTTGTTGGGCTGTGTTAGGTCAAGCGCCGTCCCCGCTCCTGCGCTTCCGAGCGCTTCCACGGCACCGGTCCCCTGCCGGACAAGAACCGGTACGCCATGGGCCAATGACTCCGTCACCACCAGGCCGAACGCCTCGGACTTCGAAATGAGGATGCTGAGATCGGCTTTGCGCCACTGATCCTCCAACAATTCTCCGGTCAACTCGCCGGTGATGATGATGCGGTTTTGGAGGCCATGACGTTCGACGGCGGCCCTCACCTTCGTCGCGTACGCCGGGTCAGCGTGTTCCGTGCCGATCAGGGCCGCGGCCCACGGAAGGTCCTTCAGTGTGGCGAGGGCTTCCACCAGTTCTGATTGGCTCTTATTGGGCAGCAGCGCGGCGAGGGCGATGATGTGCGGGGGTTCCGAGCCCTTGGCAATTTCAGCCGCTTCAACACCGGGATGGGCGATCACCACGTTTTTGAGGCCATGCCTGTTTTCCAGTTCCGCGACGGCGTGGGCGCTGGGGCAGACAACGCCTGAGGCTGCAGCCAGAGCCCGGGCTTCAAGATCCGCGTGATCGGCCAGCGCCATATGAGAGAGTACCCACACCTTGGTTCCTGCACTCACCGCGCCCGCCACCTCTTCCGGGGCCCCGCTCGCAACCAAACCGTCGGCAATCACTGTAGCGCCGCCGTCGAGCACTTCCGCGAACCGGCGCCGGTCTGCCGCGCTCCCAACCGGCCAATCGCCGTCGACGATGACTGTCTCGACCCCGACGCCCAGGGCCATCAGGTGCTCGGCGAGTTTGGCGTTGTACTTGTTCCCGCCGGAACCATGCCGGACGTTTCCCGGCACCAGGAAGCGGATGTGCACTTACTTGACCGGGAGCTCCAGTGAATATCCTGCCCACGCGTCCGGATTCTCGCGAAGGACGACGTCGATACCGCTGAGGGCCGGCCCATCCTCTGTGTTCTGGATCCGGGTGGCAACGGCGTCGGCGATGTGCTTCGCCAACGCCTCCGTGGTGGACAACTTGCCCTTGAACGCAGGGTGTTCGTCGAGGTTCTTGTAGTTCAGGTCTTCAAGAATTTCCTCAAGAATGCCGCCTGCCGCGCCAATATCCAGGACGATTGCGTCCTCGTTGAGCTCGGTGCGGCGGAAGGTCACTTCGGCGACGAACGTGGCACCGTGGAGGCCCTGCGCTGGGCCGAAGGCTTCGCGGGGAAGGCTGTGGGCGATCATGAAATGGCGTCGGACGGTCAGGCTGAACATGTCTTACTCCTCCGGCTTTGGATAGGCGACCACATGGCAAAAGCCGCCAGGCTTTTCAAACAACTTAACGAGGCTGGTGGGCAGATTCTGAAATTGGCATTCGCTGCTCAGGAACGTGTCGAACACCGGGTCTCTTAATTGGTTCGCGGCGAGTTCGAGGCGCTGGGCGTTGGTTCTTCTGTGTCTCCTCGGCAGCGCCACCACGCCCACTTGGCTGGAGCGGATCGTCAGCCTGCGCGCGTGGAAATCCTCGCCCAGCGGCAGAGTGACTTCCTTGTCAGCGAACCATGAAAGCTCGATCACGTCGGAATCGTCGCCAGCAAGTTGAAGGCTCAGTTTGAGTCCCTCGTTGGCGGCGGAGCAGTGGAAAACGATGTCGCAATCGTTCTCTGCTTCGTCCGGGAGCGCGAAGTTGATGTTGAGTTTTTCGGCGAGATCTCTCTTGTCCGTATCTGCGTCCACGAGTTGCAGCCGGCCGAGCGGATACTTTCGGAGTATGGTCGCCAGAACGCCGCCCACCAAGCCACCCCCGACGACGGCGACACGGTCTCCCAGCCTGGGCCCGGCTTCCCAGAGGGCATTGATGGCCACCTCCACGATGCCCGTGAGTACGGCCCGGCGCGCAGGCACGTCGGCCGGTATGGCTGTGAGCTGATTCGTCGGGACGACATAGAAATCCTGGTGCGGGTGCAGACTGAAAACCGTTTTGCCGAGCCAGTTGTCCGGGCCTTGTTCTACGACGCCCACGGACAGGTAGCCGTACTTGACCGGGCCGGGGAAGTCGCCTTCTTGATGCGGCGCATGCATCAGATCCGCCACGCGCTCCGGGACCCGCCCCTCATGCACAACACGCTCCGTGCCGCGGCTGACGCCCGAGTAAAGGGTCCTGACGAGGGCTTCTTTGGGGCCCGGCGTTGGTATGGCCTCCGGGCGCAACTCACCGTGTCCCGACTCAGTGACCCAATAGGCCTGGGCCTCGTGTTCTTGTTCGTGCGAGATAGTCATGATGCTTATGAATCTATCGCTGGGCCGGTGCGGGCGGAAGTTGGCGTGGGTTGTCGGCGTTTCCCGGGTGGTTGGTGGTTGGCTCGCTTGCGGCTCGTTTGCGGCTCGTTTGCGGCTCGTTTTGGGGAACGGGCCCCAACTCCGATACCCTATTTCAGTTGGTGACGTGTCCGAGCGGCCGAAGGTGCAACACTCGAAATGTTGTTTGGTGTAAAAGCCAACGTGGGTTCAAATCCCACCGTCACCGCCACGTTGAAAGGCCCTGCTTCCCTTTGTTTATGAGGGATGCGGGGCCTTTTGCTTTGGTCGGACTGGGCGCGTGGTTCGGCGGGCTTCTTCTATATCAGCAGCCACGTCGCTCCCCCGGCTGGTTTTGCCGGCTGGGTCTAGTATTTCTGTGCCAGGCTCACGGACGGCGTTGTCGAGGGAGGCACTTGATATTTCGCCAGGACCCTGGCCATGACGTCGTTGAATACGCCAGCTTCACTAATACCGTAGATATTTCCCTTCGGGCGCTGAACATTGACCATCACAACGTATTGCGGGTCGTCCATGGGCGCCATTCCCACAAATGATGCCGTGAAGCCGTTAAAGCCGGCCCCGGTCTCGGCAACCGCTTCGGCTGTTCCTGTCTTGCCTCCGACGCGTTAGCCAGGAACCTTCACGTCCCTGGCGCCGCCAGCGGTGACAACACTTTCAAGAATGTCCCGCACCTGGTGGGCGGTGTCCTTACTGATGACTTCGGTTCCCGACGCAGGTGTCTCAGCATGCTCGATGCCTGCCTGATCGATGATGGATTCGACGAGCCGGGGTTGTAGCCTCACTCCGTCGTTGGCGATCGCCTGGAACGCCATTGTCGTCTGCAGCGGCGTCTGCGCAACCCCCTGCCCAAAGAGAACGGAGAACTCCTGGCGGGAATCCCACGTATCGGGTTGAGCCAGCAGACCAGGTGATTCGCCAGGCAGTGGTATGCCTGATTTCTCGCCAATACCGAATTTCCGCAGGTAGTCATACCGCTGCTCGCGCGACAGCTTCTCGCCAACCATGACAGTCCCAGTGTTCATGGAATCGCCGATGATGCCAGCGAACGTGCGCTGCTGCGTTTCGTGCACGAAAGAATCCTGGAAGGTCTGGCCATTCACGGTATACGTCGGCGGGACAAGGAGCTGGGACAACGGCTCAATCTTTCCTTCCTGGATGGCGGCCGCTGCGGTGATTGCCTTTTCTGTTGATCCTGGTTCGATCGCCGCCGTGACTGACCTTGCACCCCGGTCGCCAGGTGGCGTCGCCCCGGGAACATTGGGATCGACCGTGCCGGTTTCCGCCATGGCACGGATCTTGCCTGTCTTTGACTCGACCACCACGATGTTGCCGTACTCCGCACGTTGAGCCTGGACCTGTTTCTCAATGGACTGCTGCGCGTAAAACTGCAGGTCACCATCGATTGTCAGCTTCACCGTCGCCCCGTCCACAGCCGGCGTAATTCTGTTCGTGGCTGTTGGAATGATGATTCCGTCCGCACCGATCTGAAAGGTCCGTTCCCCATCGGAGCCTTTCAGCTCCTCGTTCAACGTTTGCTCGATACCGGCGGCCCCTCCTTCATCATTGACGTAGCCAACGATGCTGCCGCCAACAGGGCCCAGAGGATACGTACGCTGCTGGACCGGACGGGACTTGACTCCGGGAATCCGAAGTTCGGCAATCGTGGCCTCTACTGCCGAGGAGACGGACCGCGCGAGGTATGCAAATTGACTGCCGCCTTTCATGGCCGTCCTGATGTCTTCGTCGGAGCGGCCCAGGGCTTCTGCCAGATCACGAAGGCCGGTGTCCCGGTCAATGTCGGCGATAGTGCCGTCTGCTGCCTGTCGAGGAAAAGAGAGATTGGCTGTATTTTCCCGGGGCGATCCGATGATGTCGTAACGAATAATGCTCTCGGCCAGAACGACACCTGAAGCATCCACGATCTTTCCTCGGGATGCGCCCAATACCGATGACTGCGTTCGCAAAGCGTCACCTGCCTCCGCCAGTCCGGTGGGGTCAAAACCTTGGACAACAATGACCCGCCCGGCAATGACCAACAGGAACACCAACATGACCCCCATGCCGATGCGGAGCCGTTGACGCCCTCTTTTCGCGTTCACTCGGGCGGAAGAAATTGCTGGTACCGACTATTCACTTTAGGACGTCCTTGTATTTGGCCAGCGCGGAAGGGCCACCGCTATCCATTAGGTGTCCGCACTCCCCCAAACATGATGCAGATCGCCGTGATCCGCCCTGTCTGAAGCGGGAAGTATGGACGCTAAACCTAACTTCCATTTCGTGACGCGAAAATCTAAAGAATTAATCAAACCGAGACTAAATGCATAATTGACCCTTGCCATTCAGCACTAGCGAGCGAAAGCTCAATTGTTTGAATCGAGAAAAATCCATTACCTTTGAAAATCGTGCATGTAGCGCATCAACCACTCTGAGGAGCGTCATGAACCCGCTGGATCAAGCCGAAGCATCTCCGCCACATTTTCGAGTGCGGAAGCCGGCCAGCATGTCTTCCTCGGCGCTTCGAAATCCTTGGTGGATCGCGTTGTCTGTCGGATTGCTGGCCCTGGCGTTCCGGGTGTTCGGCATTCAGCGGGCAAACGATGTATTTATCGACGAAGTTACCTACGCGGACCTGGCCAGAGAAATTGCTGATGGGAAAATGCCATCAATTCTCGGCAACCCTTTTTTTCTTCATCCCCCGGCCTCGTACGCTCTGAACGCGCTCGTAATACGCGTGCTCGGTCTTGAGGGCCACCCCATGGACCTGGCTTTGCAATTGCGCTGGGTCAACACGGTCCTCGGAGCATTGACGGTGGTTGTCTGCTTTCTGTTGGTGCGCCGTCTGGTCGGAGTAGGACCAGCTGCGGTGGCTGCCGTCATACAGGCCAGTGATCCCTTTGTCCTCCGCATGGACGGGCGCTTGATGATGGAGACTCCAGCTGGCCTGGCTGTACTGTCGGGATGGCTACTCGTCCTTCACCTGATAGACCGCAAGTGGGACCGCACACGCTTGTGGCTTGAACTCAGCGCCGGGTTGGTCTTCGGGCTGGCAATCGTCACCAAAGACATGACTGCTGCGTTCACTGTCGTCCCGCTCGTGGCCGCCACGTTCTGGCGTAGAACCGTTCCACTGCTTACAGCTCTGCGAATCCTCGTCGTTTCCGCCGTGCCCTATTTGATCTATCTAGGCGTGATCGGAGCAAACGGCCTGCTTCCGCAGTTCATCGAACAAAAGTCGGTGGGCGTTCTAAGAATGATGGGAGCCGTTCAAATGACCGGCTTCAATTCAGTTCCGGGCGTGAACCTGACAGAACGGCTTATAGACATGGCTGGCCGGTTCGGCACCAGCTATCTGCTCCTGGGGCTATCGATTCTGGCCGGTGCCGTGGCCGTCACCTCACAGGTGACGAGTCGGCGCGTCATTGGCTTGTTTTCGCTTTTCACAGGTTTCGTGGGCATCTATTCAGTTTTCTTTGGGGCGGCAGAAGAACAATTTGGATACTGCGTTGTTCTTGCAGCCCTGGTTTCAACGCCGGTGGCTCTGGCGATGTTGGTTTCGTGGCGACCACGACTTCGCAGGATCACAACTGCCGCCGTGGCAGTCGTGGCAGTTCTCAGTCTCGGTTTGGGCATACAGGCAAGGTCAGTCGTGGACGACGGGCTTGTCCGCGCACGAGATTGGATGAACGCCGAACTGCCCGGATCTTCCAAGGTGGGGTTGACGTCGGTAACCGGTGAATTCGCACTAATGCCACACGAAGGTTGGGAGGTTTTGCCCTCGTTGCAGTCGTTAAGGAACGCTGGCGCCGAGTACGTCCTGACTCAGGGAAGGCCGCTGAGCGAGGGCTACGGCTTCGCGGCTCCTGAACTCCTGGACTGGCTGGAGGGCAATGCTCAGCCGGTTTTCATTTTTACCGGACCCACTTCAGGTGAGACGGTCATTTGGAAGCTGGACCGAACTAAGCTGGACGCCGCAGTCGCCGGAGGGACGATCCTGCCACCGATAAATGGCGGATACCGGTAGAGGCAGGATTCTAATCTCATGGCCGGATCCCAGGCATGAAGCACGGCCCACGCCTGAATAGATGCCAGCCGAGACACCCTTGGGAAGTCGTTCTTCACGTCACGTTTACAGAGCTGCAGGCACTAAAGAAGTAAAGGCGACCGGGACAAGTGAACGATCCGCGTCGTAGTCATCAGCCTCGAGAATTTGATCGGACACTAAATCAATGACTTATTACATCGACAGCTCTGGGCTCCACTCGTCGCCGCCGTGTGGTGCAAATGATGAGTCTTCTCCGGCAGCTGCAAAGGTGTCAGGTAGGAGTCGGAGCAAGCGCCAGCGCCTGCTCCATTTCGTAACTTCTGCAAGCGCTACACTTCTGGTCTTGATTGCAATGACGCCGGCAGCGCCCGCCGCGACTGCGACATGGGTTCAGAATTTCGTGCCTCTTGCAGTTACGTCGTCCCGCACTTTAAGTGGTGCCACGGGTAGCAGCGCGACCAACCTTTACCCCGTCACGGCCACTCCAGATGACGCCATCGACGATACGGCCGCCATCCAAGGCAGGATCAATGTGGCAGGCGCGGCCGGCGGTGGCGTTGTGAAACTATCTGCGGGGACGTTTGTTATCAACGGCAAACTTCGCATGGCGAGCAATGTGAAACTCGAAGGATCCGGGCCAACAACCGTTTTGAAGGCCGGGCCAACCTTCATGAACAACAGCGGTCCGGCGGGCGGTTTTCCGATCGTGACGACGGCAGGGGCCGACAATACAACACTGACGAACTTCACTGCAGATCAGTCAGGTGACACTCTGAACGGCAACGTCACGGGCCGGTTGAATGAGTACATGATTGACGTCCGCGACTCGTTGAACTCGCTCGTCCAAGGTGTTCACACGAAAAACCCTTTGACGTACTCAATTGCGTTCGTCGGCGGTTCCACCTGGTGCGTCAAGGACAGCAGCACTGAATCTACAACCAACGGCAAATATGTTGAACTGGACGGCATCCACGCAATGAACACGAGTAACGGCGACATTGTTGGGAACGTCGTTGACCAACGCAAAGGCACCGATGGGGATGACGGAATCGCCATCCACACGTACGGCGCCGAGGACGTTCACGACGTCAGGATCGCGAACAACGACGTGCGCGGCGGTCGTCATGGCGCCGGGATCGACCTCGCTGGCGGATCCGGCGTGATTTACAACATTGATCTCACGGGTAACACCGTCTGGGGTTCCCCACGCGGGCTGCACGACGCTTATTACGATGGAACGCAGCAAATCCATCACATCCAGATCGTGGGGAACACCTTTAGGAACAACGACATCCAGACTGCCGGAGGGGCCATCGACTTCGAGCGCGCGGTGAGGTACGTGACAATGACGGACAACACGGCCTGCAGCTCAGGCGGTTACAACCTTCCGGCCGGCACGGGGAATGTGAACCTCAGGAACACTCTGACCGCGACGTGCGGAGATTGACTGCTCCCGGTAACTAATCCTGATAGGTTTCCCTGTAATCCTTGGGAGCTTCAATGCGTGCTAGGCGACGGTTTCTGAGAGCCACTTTGCTGGCCGCGACTTTAGGGCTTCTCGCTGTTTCTTCGTGTGCGCAACCAGGCGATCCTGCCTGTGAAGTATCCACTTCCACTGCGAACCCGGTGGAGGTGTCTTCAGGGACATCTGGGCCTGCATCCGCCACAACGATGCAATCGCCGACACCTTTGCCGAGTCGCACCCCTACGGATAAGTGCTTAGACAACACACAAGTGTTGAGATAGGACCACAGCTCAGCGCAGCGGGCCTCCCGGGGAGCCAGCATCACCGTCGATTCCTATGGCGGTGTGCTCGGTCAGGAAACTGCCGCAGTGCCAACAGCCTGGATATAACCGTTCATTTCTCATCGGTAAATTACTGCCAGGACATCGTGAACCAGATGATCGCGATGACATAGCCCACCAGCGCCAGTAAAGCGAAGCGTCGGGGCGTGCCGACTGGGTTCTTCTTGGTAAAGCCGAAGAACGAGTTGATATTGAACAAATGAAGCAGCAACCCTCCGCCGAGCAGTCCGGCGAACATCGAGGGAGGCGCCACCAAAAGAACAGTTACGGCAAAGAACGCATACTCCAGGACGAATGCCAGTCGGGGGCGGCTCCATAAACCAAAACCTACACGTCGATCACTCCGCCCCCAGCCAAGAACTGGAAGGTCCCGGAGGTGGACCACCACATCCAGAAGCCAGTGAGACAGGACGCCAACCCAGAACAGGACACCCACAAGGACACTCTGGTAGATCACGCCAGCCAGCAGTGCAGGCACAATGCTGAGCGCACCACCGAGGACCAGCGAATGCGAGTAAGGGTATGAAGTGAATTTGACCCGGGACTGCAACGGATTGTTGGGGTCCACTTTCACCGACTCTTTGCCAGCAAAGACCAATGCAGGCCAAACAATGTCCGGCCACGCAACTGCGACCGCGATTGGTAAGGCGGGCGTTTCAGGCGCCACTGCGAGAATAACCGCAGCTGCGGCGAAATGACCTATATACACAATCGCCAAGCCTAGCGTCGGCATCGAATGACTATCTCAATCTGCCACCTCGAATCGCCTTTGCACCCACCACACGCGGCACTCACCACAAGCGAGATCCCGGGCGCTCCCGGAAAGCTAAGGCGCGAAGACCAACCTCTCGGTACGATTAGCAGCGGAGGCACCAATGGCCAGGTCAATGCAACGAACCAGCAAAAGCACCGACTACGAGTTCCTTACGGTCTGGAGAGTGGCCGGAACGCGAGAGGAAGTGGTGGATGTCCTCGGTAACGCGGCCACCCTCAAACAGTGGTGGCCCTCGGTGTACCTCAAGGTGACACCCGTGGCGCAAGGCAACGCGGACGGCGTGGGCGCCTCGTTCGACCTCCACACCAAGGGCTGGCTCCCGTACACCCTGCGTTGGCGGCTCACCGTTACCGAACCCATTACCCTGCACGGCTTTGCGCTCAAAGCCGAGGGAGACCTCAACGGCACGGGCCGCTGGACTTTCGAAACCGACGGCCCGGAAGTCGTCATCACCTACGACTGGCGGGTCAGCACAGCGAAGCCACTCCTGCGAAAGCTGAGCTGGCTTCTGAAGCCTGCGTTCTCGGCCAACCATCACTGGGCCATGGCGCGTGGCGAGGAAAGCCTGAAACTTGAGCTCCGCCGTCGTCGGCCTGGTGCGGATCTCAGCCGCATACCGGAACCACCCGGACCAACCTTTGTGCGTACTAAGGGCCGACTTTCAGAGCAATAAGCCCGGGGCCAGCATCTCCACATGCGCGCAAAGTATCCACATAGGCACCCATCCGAGGCCAGTCCGGCTCCGAACTCCCGATAGAATCAAGACGCTGACAACAGGCAGTATCCAGCCAGACGATCGAGGGAGGACTCCGTGCGCTCATCGCAGCCGAGGGCACCCTTCCATGCGTTGCGGTCCGGTGCGATCTCGCTCGTCATAGTGCTTCTTGCAGCTGGGGCTCACGTGATCGGCGGCGGGGAACTACCCACTACCGTGGTGTTGTTGGCCCTTGTCGCATTGACAGGATTGGCCGCGACGCTGGCTACGCGCTTCAAGCTCAACTTGACCGCCATGACGGCCTTGCTTGGAACCAGCCAGCTCGTGCTCCATGAAGCCTTCACGGCTTTGAGTCCAGTAGCGGCAACAGCTCAAGTAAACGCGCACCACGCCGCTGCCGAACCTCTGACTCCCTTGCTCTACACAGCCACGCCCCACGTCCATGAGCTCGGCACCACTGCGGGCACCGTAATGTTGATTGGCCACATCCTGGCGACCATCGGCTCTGCTGTGATCCTGGCCAAGGGCGAGGATGCACTGTGGCAGCTGGGGGCCTGGCTGCGTCCTTTAGTTGCGCTGCCCACCCTGCTGTTCAGGCCCGACGCCGGCGCCTCCCCTATCGCCGTCGGTGCGCCTGACGTTTTCCTGCCCCGCCCTTGGCGGAACCTGAGGCAAGACAGCCGCCGCGGCCCGCCCGCCGTCGTCGTTCTTCCCTGATTCCGCCCGGCACCAGCGCGACGCACTAAGCAGACGCCTTTGGTGACGGGCCACAACCCCGTACCCGGCGCCGATACTGGCGCCCCTGAAAGGCAATCCCATGAAGAAGTCCACCATCCGCCGCACCCTGTCCGCGACCGCCGCCGCTGGCGGAACCGCTGTTCTGATGATGGCCGGCCTCGCCGGAGCATCCGCACATGTATCAGCCGATCCGAACAAGACTGCTGCCAACTCGTACGCACTGTTGACGTTCGGCATCCCCCACGGCTGCGACACGTTCGGCACAACAAAAGTCGCTATCTCGTTGCCCGAGGAACTGACCGATGCTCAGCCCACGGTCAACCCAAACTGGACTGTCGAGAAGGTTACGGAGACGTTAGCCGCACCGAAGAAGCTCGACGATGGCACCACCATCACCAAGCGGACCAGCCAGATCGTCTACACAGCCAAGGCTCCGTTGGACCCACATCTTCGTGATGCTTTGGTTCTCTCGGTCAAGCTGCCCGACGCCGCCGGCAAGACGCTCTACTTCCCGACGCTGCAGACCTGCGAGCAGGGCCAGACTGACTGGTCGGAGATACCAAAGGATGGACAAGACGAGCACGAGCTCAAAGCACCGGCCCCGTCCGTCACCATCACACCTGCCGAAGCCGAAGGCGACCACCACGCAGGCACGGTGTCCACCGAGCAGGCCTCATCGGTAACCGACGATGGATCACAGGCCCGCAGCTGGGCCGGCCTTATCGCCGGCATCGCTGGTTTGGGCCTGGGCGGCGCCGCGTTCTTCCGCGGCCGGTCAGCAAAGACAGCAGCAGTCAAGGACGACGCCAAGTAAAAGCGTGAACCTTTAGGGGATTGGCGTTCGGAAAGATTACGATCCGGACGCCAATCCAATTTCCTTGCCGTGGCTCAATTGACTCCCGTCACACCCGGCGCAAGGCTGGTGCCCATGTGGACTCAGCGCATCAAAACTGGACTTGTGACGACGACGGCCGCAGCCTCGCTGCTGCTCCTTGCTGCTTGTGGGCCAAGCCCAAGCCCGGCTGGAAGCAGCAGCGCCCCTCCCACCTCCTCTTCCGCATCTCCGACGTCGGCCTCTCCCAGCGCGAGCAACTCGGCTTCGCCGTCCGGAACGGCCACCTCCGCAGCGCCTGCGGCCGAAGGCCAATGCAAGGCCGGTTCCCTCACCGCCGCCACTGATTCCACCGGCGGCGGCGCTGCTGGGAGCATCTACGAGAAACTGATCCTGACGAACTCCGGAACCACGCCTTGCACCTTGGAAGGCTTCGCGGGAGTTTCCCTGACGGCCGATGCCAACGGTGCCCCTATCGGCGAGCCTGCTACCCGTGAAACCACTACGCCTGTCACCAAGATCGAGCTTGCCCCAGGGAAGTCGGCGTGGGCTGAACTGCGTTACACCCAGGCTGGAAACTATGGCGATTGCACCAAGGTTCCGGCGGCTGGTTACCGCATCTACCCGCCTAACGACACAGCGTCACTGTTCGTCGCTGAGCAACACGATGCCTGCAGCAACGCAGGCATCAAACTCCTGACCATCACTGCCTTCCAGGCTGTCTAACCATCAGCCCACGGCTCGGGCTTATTCTGTCTGAGCCGTGGGGCATGATGGAGGAATGCAGGAGCAGCAGGCGTCCATCGGCGCCATAGGCCGTTTCAGCCAGGCAACCAGGGAATGGTTCCTTGGCGCTTTTTCCGCGCCCACTCCCGCCCAGGATGGTGCGTGGAACGCTATCTCGTCGGGCTCACATGCCCTGGTGGTGGCCCCCACTGGTTCCGGTAAGACCCTCGCCGCTTTCCTTTGGGCCTTGGACCGGTTGCATTCCACGCCGTCGGATACGTTGCCCGGATTGGAGTCCGTCCCCGACGGGAAGGGCCGCGCGAAGCGTCCCAAGACAAAGACCCGCGTCCTTTATATATCGCCCCTTAAAGCACTGGGTGTTGATGTGGAGCGGAACCTTCGCTCACCGCTCATCGGGATAACCCAAACTGCCAAGCGATTGGGGCTCCCGGCACCTCTGGTTACTGTCGGCGTCCGTTCCGGAGACACGACGGCGGCAGATCGCCGCTCGCTGTTATCGAACCCGCCGGACATCCTGATCACCACGCCGGAGTCCCTGTTCTTGATGCTGACGTCCCGTGCCAGGGAAACGCTGAGCGAAGTAGACACCATCATCATTGACGAAGTGCATGCTGTGGCAGGAACCAAGCGGGGCGCCCACCTCGCCGTGTCCTTGGAAAGGCTTGATGCCCTTCTACCGAAGCCTGCCCAGCGGATCGGCCTCTCCGCTACGGTGCAGCCGCGTGAACTTGTTGCCCAGTTCCTGGCGGGCCAAGCCCCTGTGGAAATTGTGGCTCCGCCGTCCAAGAAGAACTGGAATCTCACAGTCACTGTGCCTGTGGAGGACATGTCGGACCTCCAAGGGGCTGCGGGCGCCTTTGACTCCGGCCCTGCTTCCGGGCTTCAACCCCAAGCATCCATCTGGCCCCATGTTGAGGAACAGATTGTCGATCTTGTCCTTTCCAAGCAGTCCACCATCGTCTTCGCCAACTCACGCCGCTTGGCCGAACGGCTGACAGCCCGATTAAACGAGATCTATGCCGAACGGCAAATGCTGGCCGCGGCCGGAGGAGAGTGGGGCGCTCCCGACAACGCAGAGGATTCGGGAAGCTGGGGCACCGGGCCGACTGCCAAAACCGCTCCCGTGTCCACGGCGACGCCGGCCCATTTGATGGCCCAGGCCGGCAGCACGAGCGGAGCGGATCCCGTGTTGGCACGCGCCCACCACGGCTCGGTTTCCAAGGACCAGCGGGCCATGATCGAGGATGACCTGAAGTCGGGCAGGCTGCGCTGCGTCGTTGCCACCTCGTCACTGGAACTTGGCATTGATATGGGAGCCGTGGACCTGGTCATCCAGGTAGAGTCACCGCCCTCGGTAGCCAGCGGCCTGCAGCGTGTAGGGCGTGCCGGCCACCAAGTGGGCGAGATCTCCGAGGGCGTGTTGTTCCCCAAACACCGGGCTGACCTCCTTCACACCACCGTCACAGTCGAACGGATGCTAAGCGGCCAAATCGAGCGCCTAAGCATCCCCATGAATCCTTTGGACATCCTTGCCCAGCAAACTGTGGCCGCTACGGCCCTGGGCAGCATCGACGTCGAGGAATGGTTCAGCACGGTCCGCCGCTCGGCGCCTTTTGCCAGCCTGCCCCGGTCCGCATTTGAGGCCACGCTGGACCTTCTTGCCGGCAGGTATCCGTCCGACGAATTTGCAGAACTTCGGCCACGCATTGTCTGGGACCGCCACGCAGGCACCATCGAGGGCAGGCCAGGGGCGCAGCGCCTTGCCGTCACCTCTGGTGGCACTATTCCGGACAGAGGCCTCTTCGGCGTGTACATCATCGGCACGGAAGTTGAAGGATCCTCGTCCTCTGCGAACGCCGATGGTGAAGGCCCCAGCGCCTCCGCCCGTGCCGCGAAGGGTGGACGCCGCGTGGGTGAGCTCGACGAAGAAATGGTCTACGAATCTCGGGTAGGCGACATCTTTGCCCTCGGAGCCACCAGCTGGAAAATCGAAGACATCACCCACGACCGCGTTTTGGTCTCCCCTGCTTTCGGCCAGCCGGGAAAGCTCCCCTTCTGGAAAGGCGATTCGCTCGGCCGTCCGGTGGATCTCGGCCGCGCTTTAGGAGCCTTCATCCGCGAACTCTCGGCGGCCGACCCCGCGCCAGCCATGGAGCGCTGCCAAGCCAGTGGGCTCGACGCCTTTGCGGCGGGCAACCTGCTGCAATATCTGGAAGAACAGAAGCAGGCTACGAACATCGTTCCCAGCGATCGAACATTGGTCGTGGAACGCTTCCATGATGAGCTCGGGGACTGGCGTGTTGTCCTGCACAGCCCCTTCGGCATGCCTGTTCACGCGCCGTGGGCTCTGGCCGTTGGTCAACGCCTTCAGCAGCGCTACGGCTTGGATGGCTCAGCCATGGCCGCCGATGACGGCATCGTTCTTCGCGTCCCCATGATGGAGGACGAGCCACCCGGCGCCGAGCTGTTCCTCTTCGATCCCGAAGAACTGGAACAGATCGTCACCGCTGAGGTTGGGGGCAGCGCGTTGTTCGCCTCCCGGTTCCGTGAGTGTGCCGCCCGCGCGCTGCTGCTGCCCCGCCAAAACCCCGCCAAGCGCCAACCCCTGTGGCAGCAACGACAACGTTCTGCCCAATTACTGGACGTCGCCCGGAAGTACCCGTCCTTCCCCATCGTGCTCGAAACCGTCCGCGAATGCTTGCAGGATGTTTACGATCTGCCCGCCCTCAAGGACATCGCCGCATCCGTCGAGCGCCGCGAACTGCGCATTGTGGAGACCACCACCCAGCAGCCGTCACCGTTCGCGAAGTCCCTGTTGTTTGGCTACGTGGCACAGTTCCTCTACGAGGGCGATTCCCCCTTGGCGGAGCGTAGGGCGGCGGCCCTCGCCTTGGATTCCACGCTGCTCAATGAGCTTTTGGGCAGGGTGGAGTTGCGCGAGCTTCTTGACGCGGCGGTCATCGATGCCACGGAACGCGAGCTGCAGCGTCTGGTGCCGGACCGTCGCGTGCGCGGAATGGAAGGTGTCGCTGACCTCCTCCGGCTCCTTGGTCCACTCAGCGTCGAGGAAGTGATGGAGCGCCTTGAAGAAGCGGCGGATGCGGGCTCACACCTTGCCGCACTCCAGAAAGCCAACCGCGCGCTGAAGGTAACGATCGGCGGCGTCGAACGTTTTGCAGCAGTGGAAGATGCCGCCCGTCTGCGCGACGCCATCGGTGTTCCCCTGCCCATGGGCGTGCCGCTCGCCTTCATTGAGCCCGTCCACGATCCCCTGGGCGACCTCGTCTCACGGTATGCGCGCACCCACGGACCGTTCACGGCAGCCGAGGCTGCATCCAGGCTGGGACTTGGCGTCGCCGTCGTCAATACTGCACTGAAGCGGCTCGCGGCCGATGGCCGTGTTGTGGAGGGTGAGTTCCGGCCGCATGCCGTGGCGACGGAGAGCAGCACGGTGGAAGCGGCAAATCCAGAGCTCATGTCCGCAGACGCACCGCCGTCCAGCGAATGGTGTGATGCCGAGGTCCTGCGGAAGCTCCGGCGTCGTTCGCTGGCTGCCTTGCGCGCGGAGGTTGAGCCCGTTGACACTGCCGCGTATGGGCGGTTCCTGCCGGCCTGGCAGAACGTGACGGCACCGGGGAAATCGCGGAGCCAGGCATTGCGCGGACTCGATGGCATCATCACGGCGGTCGATCAACTCTCAGGCGTGCCCATCCCCGCTTCCGCATGGGAGCCATTGGTGCTCTCGAGCCGCGTGGCGGACTACAAGCCCGCCATGTTGGACGAACTGATGGCCGCCGGTGAGTTGCTGTGGTCCGGGGCTGGGGCCTTGCCTGGAAACGACGGCTGGATCACCCTCCACGTGGCTGACTCCGCCGAGCTGACGCTCAATCCGGCGCCCGATTTCGAACCCGGCGACGCCCAAAAACGGCTCCTGGACTACTTGGGTGCAGGAGGCGGTTACTTCTTCCGCCAACTCACTGAGGTGGCGGGCGGAATGGACTCTGTGTTGAGCGATGATGCCGTGGTCTCGGCACTCTGGGACCTGGTGTGGGCCGGCCGCGTCACCGGCGACACCTTTGCTCCGGTGCGGGCCATGATCGCCGGCGGGCGCACAGCCCACCGGCAGGTCGCCAAGGCACCTCGCGCCCGTGCCCCGAGAATGAGCAGGTTGGGGCGCTCCCACGGCACGGGCCTTCTGGGATCCCCCGGGCTTACGGGAGGGCGCTATGGTTCTGTGTCCGGCACCGCTCCCGCCCCGCCATCAGCCGTAGGACGCTGGTCCGCGCTGCCTTCGCCCGAACTTGACCCGACCATCCACGCACGCGGCACCGCCGAGCTTCTGCTGGATCGGTATGGCGTGGTCACACGGGGATCGGTCATGGCCGAGAACATTATTGGCGGCTTCGGGCTTATGTATAAAGTCCTGGCAAGACTCGAGGAAGCAGGGCGTTGCCGCCGTGGCTACTTCATCGAGCATCTGGGAGCGGCCCAATTCGCCGTCCCCGCAACGGTGGACAGGCTCCGTTCCTTCACCGAAGATGCGCGCATCACCAAGTCAGAACCCTCGGCACTGGCACTCGCAGCCACGGATCCGGCCAACCCTTACGGCGCCGCGTTGCCTTGGCCTGCACTGTCCGTCGACGCCGGTTCCGGACACCGCCCCGGCCGGAAGGCCGGCGCGCTGGTGGTGATGGTCGACGGCGCGTTGGTCCTATATGTTGAGCGCGGCGGTAAGACTCTTCTCACCTTCAGCCATGACGACGCCGTCCTGGCGGTCGCTGCCGAAGCTTTGGTGGACGTGGTGCGTCGCGGAGCAGTGGACAAGCTTTTCATGGAAAAGGTCAACGGTCACGACCTCCTGGATACGCCGATTGCTGCTGCGCTTGCGGCTGCCGGAGCCTACTCGACGCCGAAGGGGCTACGGATCCGTGCCTGAGGGAGATTCCATTTGGCGGGCAGCCGCGCGCCTCAACGCGGCCTTGGCCGGGCAGGTCATTACAGCTTCAGACTTCCGGGTGCCGCGTTTCGCCACCCTGAACCTTGCGGGTTGGACAATGACCGAGGTGATTCCCCGGGGCAAACACCTGCTCATGCGTTTGGTGGGACCCGCGGACGAGGAACCTGACGCGAGCAGGAAACCCCGTGAGCTGACCATCCACTCCCATCTCAAGATGGAAGGGAGTTGGATGGTCTACCCGCCGGGAGGTCGCTGGACAAAACCAGGACACACTGCGCGTTGCGTGCTGCGGACGGCTTCCGCTGATGCGGTCGGGTTCTCACTGGGCATCCTCGAGGTGGTGCCAACCAGCGAGGAAGATCGAATCGTGGGGCATCTGGGGCCTGATCTGCTCGGGCCTGACTGGGATGAAGAAGAAGCTCTTCGCCGGCTCCAAGCTGAACCCGACGTCCCCATCGGCTACGCCCTCCTCGATCAGCGGAAGCTGGCCGGGATCGGCAACATCTACCGCTGCGAATCATGCTTCCTTTCCGGAATCCACCCCGCGTTGCCTGTGGGCTCAGTGCCGGATCTCGCCAAGACCGTCAACGACGCCAAGAGACTCCTGGGCGAGAACCTCGGTCCAGGCCTGCGGACCACCTTGGGTCCCCGGGCGATGAGGCCCGGCTACTGGGTTTATGGCAGGGCACGCCAGCCATGCAGGCGCTGCGGAACGCCTATTCGCCGTGACGTCCTTGCAGCGCCGGATGGAACCGAGGAGCGCGACATCTACTTCTGTCCCAGATGCCAACCCCTCCCGTAGTCCGTGGGTAGCGCTGGGACGGCTGGCCGTCAGGCGGCCGGCGCGGCCTCCACAGCCTCCGTAGCTTCAGCCGGGGCGGGAGCCTTGGCGGGTTCCGGGACCATGAACTTCGGCAAGAGAACCTGCACGATCGGACCGATTGCCAGAGCGTAAACTACCGTACCGACACCTACGGACCCACCCAGCAAGAAGCCCACGGCCAGGACCACTACTTCAATTCCCGTTCGGACAAGGCGGACGGACCACCCTGTCCGGCGAACCAGTCCCGTCATCAGGCCATCACGGGCTCCCGGGCCGAGGCGTGCTCCGATGTAGCAAGCGGACGCGATCCCATTCAGGATCACCGCGCCGGCCAGCATCGCAATTTGTCCGCCCAGGTGTGAGAACTCCGGGATCAGCCATAAGCCCAGATCAGCAAAGACTCCCACAAGGACGGCGTTTGCCAAGGTTCCGAATCCGGGCATTTGCCGCAGGGGGATCCAGAGGAGGAGGACGAGGAAACTGACCGCGATCACCACAACCCCAATGCTGAAACCGGTCTTTTCCGAAACGCCCTGATGGAAGACGTCCCAAGGGTCAAGGCCAAGACCGGCGCGGATGAACATGGCCAGCGAGATGCCGTACATCGCCAGGCCGATCAGGAGTTGTGTGATTCTTCGGGTCATCATGAATCCATGGTCGTGGAAAACTGGCCTTGTATTCCATAGCCAGTTTGGAATACTGGTCCTATGCCCGGCTCATTGAACCCCACCGCACTCGTCCGCCTCCTGGGCTCTTGGAGTAGCGGCGCCCTGCCCGCCTACCGCGAGCTGGCCGACGTCGTGCGTTTGCTGGTGATGGATGGGCGCATTCCGCTGGACGTCGCGCTGCCCAGTGAGCGTGCGCTGGCGCAGACGCTCGGACTGAGCCGCACCACTGTCACGGCGGCCTACGCGAGCCTTCGCGAACAAGGTTTCCTCACAGCAGGCCAAGGCAGCCGCGGCCGGACAAGCATCCCCCACCGCGACGCACCTGTGAGCGTTCCGGGCCTTGCTGCGCCTGAAGGACTCCTGGACCTGGCGTACGCATCGCTTCCGGCCGCCGGCGAAGTTGTCCACCGGGCGTTCGCTGATGCCCTCACTGAATTGCCTGCGTTGCTCCCCGGCTTCGGGTACGACGCCCTTGGAGTGCCAGCCCTGCGGCAGGCAATCGCGGAGAAGTATGCCGCGGAAGGAGTACCCACTACCGCGGATCAGATCCTCGTGACGTCCGGCGCGCAGCACGCCCTCAATGTGGTTCTCCATACCCTCGTGGGAAAGCAGGACAGGGTTTTGGTGGAACACCCCACTTATCCAAACGCCCTGGATGCCATACGGGCGGCGGGCTGCAAAGTGCTGCCTGTGGCGTTGCCACCCCACGCTTCCCCTGCTTGGGACGTTGATGCCATGGTGTCCACGATGAACCAGCAGCGCCCCGCAATGGCCTACCTTGTCCCTGACTTCCACAACCCCACAGGCCGCATCATGTCCGATCTGCAGCGCCGCCGTTTAGCCCGGGCGGCCGCTGCCGCCGGGACCGTGCTGGTGGTGGACGAGACATTGCGCGGATTGAACCTCGACGCCGTCAAGACCTCGCCGATGTCAGCCTTCAGTGCCACGGTCGTTTCGATCGGCTCGCTCAGCAAGTCGCATTGGGCCGGACTCAGGACGGGCTGGATCCGGGCGGACGAAGCGATGATCACCCGGTTCGTGGCGACAAGGACCACCATGGACCTCGGCGGACCCGTGGTTGAGCAGTTGGCCGCCGCGCGACTGGTCAGGTCATTCGCCGAACCGCTCGATGCCCGCCTGCACGAGCTGCGTCACAACCGGGAGTCCCTGCTCGCACTGCTTGCCGAACACCTGCCGGAATGGGAGGTGGAAAGGCCCCGCGGCGGACTCACCGTATGGTGCCGATTGCCCACTGCCTGCAGCACTGCCCTCACTGTGCTGGCGCCGGATTTCGGGCTTCGCTTGGCAGCCGGACCGCGATTCGGGGTGGGTGGGGCTTTCGAGCATTACCTGCGCGTCCCCTACACATTGCCACCAGCGCAGCTCGAATTCGCCGTCGGCGCCTTGCGCGCCGCCCAGGACAAGCTCGACGCCTCTCCCCAACTCCGCCGGACCCTCAAGGCCGGGCGGCCACCCGCCGTCGCAGTCGCCTAAGCGCCCTCCGGTCACGCTCCCGCAGCTGAACCCATGCGCTGCTTCGCGGTGTTGCTGCCCGGGCCGACGGGAACATGGGAAGTGGCCTTGGCCAAGCCAAAGAGCGGCATGCCGTTGTACACCACTTCAATGCCCGACGCCGGTACCTGGTACGTCTCGTGCCACACCCCGATATCGCCACTGCCGGAAATTTCCTTCATGAACTTCCGCCATGGACCCAAATGTGGGGATTCACGGTCCGCCGCGAAGCGCCTCAGATGCTCGGGACTTTCCCAATAGCTGAGCAGAATGGTGGTGCGCCCGAACCATTGCTCACTCCCGAGCAACCCGGCCTCGGGATTGGCGGCAAGATGCCTCATCATCGTGGGCATGGCTGATGCTACCCGCGCCACCTTGCCCATCTTCCACCAGCGGTTGGCCCGCATTCCGATCAGGAAGACGGTCATTGTTTCGCGCCCAATGTCCGCCGTAAAACGTCCGGGAAAGATCTCCTGTGCCATGTCGCTCCTTTGGTGGGGAACCGGGAATTCTGGGTTCCAAGTTTCGTAACGTTGTTATGAAACGATGTTATGAAACACTTGGAGACATGGCAAGACCCATTGTTCATGATCAGCACGTTCAGCAACGGCTTCTGGAAGTAACCGCAGAGCTCGTGGACCGCGAAGGTCCCGCTCGAGTCACTCTCCGCGACGTCGCCGCGGCCGCAGACACCTCCACCTCGGCGATTTACTCGCTCTTCGGTGGGAAATCGCAACTCTTGACGGCCGCCGTCGACGACGGTTTTCGCTCTTTCGGCGAGTCTCAACAGGACGCGGCCAAAGACGGACTCCTGGGCCTGGGCCGGGCGTACCGCGTCTGGGCTTTGGAACATCCGGCGCTTTACCGGCTCATGTTCAGCGGCGCGCTGGCCGCGTATGTGGATTGCAGCCCGACGCCGGAGGTCGCCTCAGCCTCGATGCTCCCCTTGGTGGACGCAGTTGTCGCCGCCCAATCGTCCGGGAGGATCCGTTCGGAGGACCCCTCCCTCGTTGCAATGGCCATTTGGGGGCAGGTCCACGGGCTCGTCAGCCTGGAGCTGGCGCGGATGAATGAACCCGAAACGGACTGGGCCGGGATCTATGAAGGCTCCCTTGAAGCAGTCGCCCGCGCCTGGGCCCCTTAAGCCCAAAAGTAGGTAGCAGTTGATGCCGTTCTGAATGCTCAAAACGGCATCTACTGCTACCTACTTGGGGCACGCCCGGAAGGTGACCCTACGCGTACACCTTCTCCAGGAACGCACTCCACGTCTTCGCCGTCAGCTCGGAGTCCCCCGAGCCACCGAATTCATGCACGGTCATGCCCACCGGCGCACCGAAAGCGTTCCTGCCGAAGAAGCGGAGCAGCGTGTCGGAGGTGCGCAGGCCCAGGAAGTTCTCGTTGGAGAAGTCCACCTCGCCACTCAGCCGACCCACGCCGTCGACGTCCACCTCAAACGGGGTACCGGCTGACATGCCATCCACGCCCAAAGCCCTTTTCAGCTGCACGAATCCATCCGGAGTCTGCGAAGAAGCCGGCGCTTGGATATCCGTGAAGACCACGGGCTGCCCATCGAAATACTGCAGGTACTGGCCCAGGGTGTGGAGGTAAAACTCCGTGTGCTTGCTGGCGCCGTCGTACTGCTCGTCCCAGTTGTCGGCGAAGATGCCGCTGTGGACATAGTGCAGCTTGGCGCGGCCACCCTCGACGGGCTCCAGGACGTGCTCCAATTGGTTGAACCAACCATTGGGACCCTCCATCCGCGACACAAGGTGACTGGGGTATTCTTCGACGGTTTTCACATCGGGCCACTGATCCGTGGGGAACATCCAGGCCGCCGTGTCCTTGGTAACCGCCTGCCACACCCGCTCTGGAGTGCCCGGCAGTTCGGCGTCCGCCACGATCTCGAATTTCCGGTTGTCAGTCATTGCCTTGTTCCTTTTCTGCTGTTTTTTCCGTTGACGGTGTCTTGAGTGTTGGATGAAGTACGACGACGAGCCGGTGCTTTCGTGCGCCGCCCGCCACTGCGGCAGCACCGCCGTCGTGGTATTTATCGACGAGCCGCGTGACCGCCACGCCGAGCTCTTCAGCGAAAGCGGCACGTTCTGCGGCTGAGCGGAAGGTAATTTCGCCGTCGATCGCGAAGCTTGCGAGCTTCTTCTTGGCAGCGGCCGCACCGGAAATAAGCTTGCCCATTTCCTGGACTGTGCGGGAGGCGAGCGCCAGGAGCCAGAAGGCGGAGAACCTGTCGGAGAAACGCTGCGGATCCGGGGCCACCGAAGCCAACGCGACGGGCGAGATCAGGTACGAGGCCGCCGTCGCCTGAAGAACGCGCTCCGTGACGTTGCCTTTCCGGCGTTCTTCCACAAGCTCCACCAAGCCATGCCGCTCGAGGGCTTTGAGGTGATAGTTGACCTTTTGCCGGGGCAAACCCACCTTGGCGGCCAGTTGAGTGGCCGAGCCCGGCTCCGCCAGCTCTTGAAGTATGCGTGTGCGTATCGGGTCCAACGAGGCCTCTGCCGCCGCTGCGTCCTCAATCACTTCGATGTCCAACATGCTTCAAGTATGCTCACCGACAGTTTTTATTGTCAAGAACTATTTTATCGTCGGCTAGAGTTGCGTTGTGGCAGCCACAGTAGAATTGTCCAGTGATGCAATCCCCCCTTCCCGTGCGCGACGGCGTAAACGCGACCCGCCTGCGCCTCCCCGAAGAGGGGCCGTGGGACACTGCGATGGACTACATGATGCATCGTTGGGGACACATCGACCCGCAGGGCATCGAGGACCGTTTCGACGCCGGCGAAATCGTGGGCGAAGGCGGCGTACGCCTGAACAGGAGCACAAAGCTCGAGGACCACACCTTCATCTGGTACTACCGCACGCTCCCCCCGGAATCGCGCCTGCCGGTGGAAATCAACATCCTGCATCAAGACGAACACATCCTGGTGGTGGACAAACCGCATTTCCTGCCCACGACGCCCGGCGGTACGTACATCCAGGAGTCCGCGCTGGTCCGGCTGCGGAACCTGCTGAATCTGCCGGACCTCATCCCCATGCACCGCCTCGACCGAATGACCGCTGGCATTTTGCTGCTCTCAACCAACCCCGAGACCCGCGGCCGGTACCAGGTTCTCTTTGAGAAGCGACAGGTCCAGAAGGAATACGAGTGCGTGTCCGCCGCGGCACCTGCGAAGGGCTATCCCGCCGTCGAATTCCCCGTGGTGGTCCGCAACCGCATGACCAAGTCCCGCAGCTATCTGCTCGCCGAAGTTATCGATGGCGAACCGAACGCCGAAACGCGTATCGAACAGACAAAAACGTTCGACGCCGGGACTCACCAGCGCGCGCTGTATCGGCTGGAGCCGCACACCGGAAAGACACACCAACTCCGGGTGCACATGGCATCGCTGGGTCTGGGCATCGTCAACGACGCCTTCTATCCGGACCTGTTGGACAAGGCCCCGGACGACTACAGCAAACCGCTTCAATTGTTGGCCCGCGGTATCACTTTCGTGGATCCCATCACCAAGGAGCGCGTGGAATACCGTAGCCAACTGGAGCTCAGCGAAGCCCACGGCTGACCCTTCGCGGAGTCCGTTCCTTCCGCTAGCACAGGGACGTCAGACCCGATCCAGCCTGACGTCTGCCACGGGCGGCACATCACTCCCCCGGCATTAGGTGGTCGAATACCAGATTCGTCTGCGTGTTCGCGATCGCAGGATCCGACGCCAAGTGCACAGCAATAAAGTCACGCAACTCTTTGGGCGTCCCACAGGCGACGTGCATGAGGAAGTCCTGATCGCCGGCCAGCAGGAACACGCTCTGAACATTGGGCAGTGCACGCAAGCGTTGACCAATGGCCAGCATCTTGTTCCGCGCTTGGGAGTTGACGCGCACCGAGATCAGCGCGTACACGAGGAGGCCCAACGCTTCAAGGTCCACTGACGCGTGGAAGCCCCGGATGATCCCGGCATCCCGCAGCGCCCGGACGCGGCCCAGGCATGTGGAGGGTGCAATTCCTGCTTTGGAAGCCAACACGTTATTGGGAATCCGGGCATCATCTATCAGCTCCCTGAGGATCAGTCGGTCTGTTTCGTCCAGCCGAACCCGATTCGAAAGTGCTCTTTGAGTTCGAGTGCTGAGTGAATCTGACACTAAGACTCCCCTGTTCTTTTTGTGATTCTTCAAAATCCTTGGCAGCGCTTTGTGCTGGATTCTATCTTGAAGCGATTTGCAGAATCGACGAGGAGGTCGTGATGGGCAGTTTCGATAAGATCCAACAGCGGGAGGGCGGGCTCAAAAGGCGGCTCACGTCCCGGCAAATGACCATGATCGCCTTGGGCGGTGCGATCGGCACGGGGCTGTTCCTGGGAAGCAAGTTTGCCATCGGGCTGGCTGGCCCCAGCGTGATCATCAGCTACGCAGTTGGTGGCTTCATCGCCCTGCTCCTCATGGGGAGCTTGTCCGAGATGACAGTTGTCCATCCCACCTCGGGCTCCTTCGGCGCCTTCGCCGAGCACTACGTCAGCCCCTTGGCAGGCTTTCTGGTCAAGTACATGTACTGGTCCTGCATCGTGTTGGCCGTTGGAACTGAGGTGACGGCCGTCGGTGAGTATATGAAACTCTGGTTCCCGGACGTGCCATCCCTGCTGTGGGTCATCTTCTTCTCGGCTGTACTCATCGGTGTCAACACCATGAACGTCAAGGTGTTCGGTACGCTTGAATACTGGTTCTCCAGCGTAAAAGTCTTCGCCATTATGGCGTTCATCGTTCTCGGGTCGTATATCGTTTTCGGCGCCCGCACCGACGGCACAGGTTTCCAGAACTACACCGCTGATGGTGGTTTCTTCCCCAACGGGCTGTCGGGAACGTGGTTCGCAGTGATCGTGTCGATCTTCAGCTACCTCAGCATCGAAATGATTGCCATCGCAGCCGGTGAAGCCAAAGACCCCACCGCAGCAGTGAAGAAGGCCTTCCGCACCACCATCGCCCGGCTGCTCTTGTTCTACATCGTCACCCTGGCCCTCATTTTGGCTATCGCACCCGTCAGCCAGATCCTTGCCGGTGGCAGCCCCTTCGTCACAGTGATGCAGAACCTCGGTATCCCCTTCGCAGACAGTCTCCTCACGTTCGTGGTGATCATCGCGGCGCTCTCGGCCATGAACAGCCAGCTCTACATCTCCGCTCGCATGATCTTCAGCCTTTCCCGCAGTGGCGATGCACCATCGATGTTCGGGAAACTTCGCTCCAACGGGGCCCCTGTGAATGCCCTGATCCTGTCCACCACGGGCATCGCGATCGCCACCGTTGTCTACGCGATGTTCCCCGAGACTGCCTTCACCTTCATGATGGCCATCTCCATGTTCGGCGCCATGTTCACCTGGTTCATGATCTTCGTGACGCACTGGTTCTTCCGCCGCAGCATGAAACGCTCGGGCAAAGAACTCACATTCAAGACCAGGTTCTTCCCCGCGGGCACTATCCTTGGCGCAGTACTCATGCTGGCCATTGCCGTCAGCACCCTCGGCACCGAAGCATTCAACATGACACTGATCTTCGGCCTGCCATCCCTTGCCCTCGTGACTGTCCTCTACTTCGTGGTGCAGCGACGCAGGCGTCAGTCGTCCTGCCCTGATTCGAGCCCCAGCGATGATTCAAACACAGACCGGAAGACCGCCGTCGTGTCCTCCGAAAACAGCACGAACTCCACCAACTCAAGTCCGGTGGTGGTCGTGGCACCAGCTGAAGACTCAGATGAGAACGACCTCACGGCGTCGAGCGCTACTTCGGCGACCTCGCGGGCGTCCCAACCATAGATCCCGGCGCTGATCGCGGGAAAAGCGACGGACCGCGCACCCACCTCCACAGCGGCTTTCAGGCTTTCACGGAAGCACGAGGCTAGCAGCGCGGGATCGGTTTGCCCGGCGTGCCGGTTGGGGCCCACGGTATGAATCACCCAGCGCGCCGGGAGCCCGAATCCGGGCGTCACGACGGCGGCCCCAACAGGCAGCCCGTCCGGCAGTTTGCTGCGACGAACCTCGCGACAGGCCTCAAGCAGTTCTGGCCCGGCGGCCCGATGGATCGCTCCGTCCACTCCCCCTCCACCAAGCAGTGACGAGTTGGCGGCGTTGACGATCGCATCGACGTCGCGCATGGTGATGTCCCCGTGCAAGATTTCGATCTGCATTGCGCCAGTCTCCCGCCGAGCGGCCGGAGCGGCAAGTGCGGTACCTTGTGCCAATGGACTTCATCGCCCCCGAGACGTGGGGATCCGCAATTTATTTGTGGATCGTTCCCATGGTGCTGGGCGATGCCATCTTCCCGCCGATCCCGTCCGAAATGGTGGTCATCACCGGTGGAGCTCTGGCAGCCGACGGACACGCCAATTTCTGGCTCATCCTGCTGCTCGCGGCCTTCGCGTCCTGGCTCGGAGACATGGCTGTCTACTTACTGTTTAAGCGGCGGGTGAGCCATGTACTGGATCGCTGGGCATGGGGCAGGAAAGTCCACCGTGGAATCCATGAGGCCATCGCCAAGGCAGGCCGATCCTCCACTTATGGGGCTATCATCGGCGCCCGTTTCGTCCCTGGCGGCAGGCTGGCAACCTCGTCCGCAGCCGGAATCGCCAACGTCTCAGTCCGCGGTTTCAGCCTCTGCGCCGGCTTGGGCGCCGTGCTGTGGGCCGTGTGGCAGGTGGGCCTGGGCTACTTCACAGGCTCCGCGACCAAACTGCCATTCTGGGCCAGCTCATTGATTGGGGTGGGCGTCGGCTTGGTCATCGGTGTGGTGGTCGGACTGATTGTCACACGACGGCGCGGGAGCCGCTCCCCAGTGGATGAACCCTTCGATGGGGACGTGCCCCAACCGGAATGACGTTCGCCTAGATCGGCGCCCAACGTCCACGGCTGCGACGCAGCACGTAAAGGCTCCCGGTCAGCGCAACGCGTTCGACGGCGTCGCGCATCATGGCAGCCGAGGTCCGGGCTTCGTAGTTCTCACCGGTATAGTCGCGGTCGTTCACGGTGAAGCGCAGGCTGAGCTGCGGGACACCGCCCACAATGTCCAGCTGGTTCGATTCCACATGATGGCGGGTTTCCAAAGCTTCGATGGCCGCCGCCATGACCGATTCGGGAGGGTTGCCAGGCTTGAGGCCAGTGATCTTTAACTTGGTCTGGAACGACGGCATCCAACAACCTTAACGCCCAAGCGCAGCTGCTTTAAGCCGGAACGCTCCCCCGCCCCGTTGACGCTTCGTGGGGCGAGAGAGCGATCCGGAAAAACCAGCCGGATGTGAGAGAGCGTTAGCCGGTGTTCCGCAGGCCGGCGGCTACACCGTTGACGGTGATCAGCATGGCGCGCTGGAGCCGTTCATCGATCTCCGCGCCGGACACCGATTCCTCGCGCACGCGGCGAAGCAGTTCCACCTGCAGGTAACTGATCGGATCCAGGTACTGATCACGGATTTCCAGCGATCGCTTCAGGGTGGGCTGCGCGTCAAGGAGCTCGAGCTCCCCGGTCAGGCGCTCGATTTCAGCAACTGTGAGCTCGTACTCGTCCCGGATCATGTGGAACAAGCGGTGCAGTTCCTCTGGAACCAAGGAGGAAACGTAGTGTCCTGCAATCTCCATGTCCGTCTTGGCCAAGGTCATTTCGACGTTGGAAATCACCGAACGGAAGAAGTGCCAACGGTCCATCATTTCCATGAGCTGGTCAGCGTCACCGGCTTCGCGTGCAGCCTTCAGACCCGAGCCCACGCCGAACCAACCTGGAACGATTTGGCGCGACTGCGTCCAACCGAACACCCATGGGATGGCCCTGAGGCCGCCAAGGCCAGCCCCGGAATCGGGACGCTTGGAGGGACGTGACCCGATATTCAAGGAACCCAGCTGCTCCACCGGTGTGGACGCCAGGAAGTAGGCCGGAAGATCGGCGTCGTCGATCAATGCCCGGTAGCGTGCAAAGGCAGCATCGGAAATGGTTTCCATGACGTTGGCGTAGCGCACGCGCTCATCTTCCGAGGTACGCGGAGTCCGGTGCAAGGCAGAACCCTGCATGACAGCTGCCAAGGACAGCTCAAGGTTCTCGCGGGCAAGCTCGGGAAGGGAGTACTTATCCGAGATGACCTCGCCCTGCTCCGTGAACTTAATTTCGCCCTCAAGCACACCATTGGGCTGGGCCATGATGGCGTCATACGTCGGACCACCGCCACGGCCCACGGAACCACCACGGCCATGGAACAAGCGGACCCTCACGCCGTGCTTGGCAGCCACATCACGCAGCTTTCGCTGGGTCTTGTGGATCTCCCACTGGCTGGTCATGACACCGGATTCCTTGTTGGAATCGGAGTACCCGAGCATGATTTCCTGGACGTCGCCGCGGAGACGGACCAAGTCACGGTAGGACGGATCAGAGAGCAACTGATCCACAATCTCAGCGGAGGCGCGGAGCTCCTCCACGGTTTCCAGCAGTGGAGCAAAGCCAATCTTGGCGTGCGGCTTGGCCCCGAAGAGGTCAATCAAACCGGCCTCGCGTGCCAGCACAGCGGCGGCCAGGACGTCATCGGCGCCCCGGGTCATGGAAATGATGTACGTTTCCACGACGTCCGGACCGTAAGTGTGCAGGGCCTGGCGGATGCTCCGGAAGACGTCGTAGGTGCCGTCCGCAGTGCCTTCGAGCTTGATCGGATGGCCGGAGAGCGGACGGCGTGAGGCCAACTCGGCACCGAGGAATTCGAAACGTTCCTCGCGGGTCAAGGAGGCGTACGGCTTCTCGGTACCAAGACGGTCCACGAGCTGTCCGACGGCGTCGTGGTGGTAATCGGCATGTTCACGGATGTCCAGGGTTGCCAAGTGAAGGCCAAAGGCGGCGATCGCACGGCGGACACGGGCCAAGGCACCGTCGGCAACAAGGCCCGCAGCATGGTTCCGGAGCGACTCTTCGAGCAGGCCGAACTCGGCCAACAGCTCACTTGTGGTGGCGTAGTCGCGGCCGGGCTCGTGATACGTCGAGGCGGAAACTCGGCGGCCCGTGTTGATGAGCTTGGCTTTGATACACGTGAGCTTGAGTCGATAAGGCTCCTGGGCATTGAGCTCCAGGATGCGCTTGTCCAGACCGGGCAGGTTCTTGAGATCCACGTCGATCGAGTCCAACAGCTCCTGGTCGGCCCCGAACAAGGCGGTGGAGTTGGACAGGACCGAGATCAGCTCGTCGATCAACGCGATACTGATTCGAACTGCGTTCTGGTTCTGCAATTGCAGGATTTCGCGCGTAACTGCCGCGGTGACGTTGGGGTTTCCGTCGCGGTCGCCACCGATCCAGGAACCGAAACGCAGCGGCGCGCTGGCAGCGGGCAGCACCACGCCGTGCTCGGCAAGGAGTTCGGAAAGGTCAGTCAGCATCTCTGGCATGGCATCGGTGAGGATGCTGTTCAGGTAGTAGATCGCGTTACGCGCTTCATCCACGGGCGTTGGCCGGACCTGGCGAAGCTCATCCGTCTGCCACATTTGGTCGATGATTTCCGAGAGCTGGCGATCCTGCCGGCGCCGGGCAGACGTTCCCTCTTCAGTGGGCTGGGCCAGTACGTCGGAGAGTTTGCGGACCTTGTCCAGCACTGAACGTCGGGAGGCCTCGGTAGGGTGTGCCGTGAAAATGGGCCGAACATCCAGCTCATTCACAACGTCCTGAAGGACCTGCGGCCCAGCTTGGCCGGCGATTTCCGTGACAGCCTTCGCAAGCCAGCCGTCCTTCTCCTGCCTGGTCCGAAGCCCGCGGACGCGGTGGACCTGCTCGGCCGCATTGCTGAGGTGGAAATAGAACGCGAAGGCACGAACCAGATCCGTCGCCTGGTCCAGAGGCAGGGAGGCGAGCAACTCGCGGACCTGGGCAACGACGTCGTGCGCGCTCCATGGACCGGTCGCGTCGGCTCCGCCCCGTGCGGCCTCTTTGGATTCCTTGGTCAGCAGGCGGACCTGCTCCACGAGCTGCAGCAGTTCCGGGCCGTGTTGGCGCACCAGTGACTCACCCAACAGGGTGGAAACGCGGCGCACATCGGCCCGCAGTTCTGCAGCGAGATCGGTGTCTTGATGGGCAGTGTGAACCATAGATACTTACCTTCGGGATCTGGTTTGGCTCGTACACTGCGCTGGATACTGTGAGCCGGGTTACTAATGTTTCCTACGGGATCTTACCCGCACAGGACTCCAGTGCGGGAATACGTCTCAGATTTTGGCGTCACCGGATTGCTGCTTCGCGATCATGCCGGCCGACGGCGGCAGGACCACCTTCCCGGTGAACAGGGCGGCCTCTGCGGTGCCCGGGCCGGCTACCAATTTCTCGTGCCTTCGCTGCCGCATTTCCTCCCGGGCTGCCGCCGCCTCCATTTTGGTCGGCGCACCTGTGGCTGGCTCGATCGTGGAGAGGACACTCCCGAGTGTGCCCGTTGCCCCCTTCGCCGAAACACCCTTCTGCACCAGTCGCGTGCCAGCCCAAACCGATCCCACAATCAGTGCCAGGCTCACTACTGCCGCCATCACGGATTCCATGCCCATGCGCTCAGGGTACGCCCCCGGGGTGAGCACCGGACAGCCCATAATTACCGGGCCCAGGCTTTCCGCAAGACCTCCCAATGCCCGGCGTCCATGAGGCTTGCGGGTGTCACCGACACGGATGTTGCCCCGCCCCGAACAGCCTCATGCAACGCCGTTCCGAACCTTTCCGCAGAGATCGTGCCGTCATCGGACCACAGCCCGATAGACAACGACATGCGGGAGCCCGCGCGGCGGGTCAGGGCTTCAGCGAGGTCCTTCGTCTGCGGCGAGCGCTCTGCATTGAGTCCTACGTACTCCCAAACGTGGAGCCGGTAGAGCTGCTTGAGCAAGAGGTCGTAGTCATGGCCGCTGTCAGCGCGATCCGCCGACGGTGAATCCCGCGGCGAGCGGACGTCCATTTCCAGTCGTACACTATAGGGTTCGACGGCGGCTCCCACCCTCCGCACAATGTCCGCCATGGCTTCGCTCCGCCACGTGTTGATCCGGGCATCTGACTGATCAATGCCACCTTCATGGTTCCGGGGCCAGTCACCTTCACCGGTGGTGGCTTTGAAGTCATCGAAGTCTTCACTGCCAAAGGTGAAATCATCAAACATCAATTCCGTGAGATTCACGGCTGTGGGCCGGTACTTCTTCGCGACGGCGGCAGCCAAGGAAGCCAAGCGGGCGCCTGCCTTGCCGTGCCGCAGGGACGACACACTGGCGAAGGACTTGGATGGCTCTCCAGCGATATTTCGTCCTGCCAGGGAGGGGTCCTCACTCAGCGCACGGTCCAACAGGACATCGATCGTGAGGATCACATCACGTTGCGTGCCGTTTTTCGCCACCCCCAATGCTGAGATCGACTCCCCCACGAAGTCTCTTTTCGTGCTGGAAACCTCATAAGATCTGGCCTCTGCGTGGCCGGACCAGGGAAAAGCCGTCCAGTCTGTGCGTCCTACGGAAATCGACACAGCTGTTGCGTTCACTGCATCCAATCGCTCCGCCAAGTCAACAAGGTGCGAGGTGTCCTCGTTGACGACGTCCTCAAAGCCAAGATTTACCATGCGGTCCACGGGACGATGCTCCGGTTCTCGTGCGCAGGCGGTGACGCCCGAGAATGCAACAACGAGGACCGAGGCCACCAACGAAGCAGTTAGCCTGGCAATGAACGTCGAAGGTCCAATAGTCTTCATACCCCTGCCTCGTAACGGGGGCTGGCCTCAGCGGCAGTTACGGAGATCACGCCGGTCCGTTGCAACTTGTTCCACAGGGCAGGGCTGCCGCGGATCTCCTTGACGATTGCGCTGGCTAAAGCCAGTCCAACGAATACCGAGTACAGGGGCCACAGTGGCAACGTCCACAGAAAACGAAGATCCTTCCATGACCTGTTGAGGCCAATGGAGAAGACGATCAGCGCAAGGGATACAAACAATCCCAACCAACCAAGAATGGCGAGGACTTCAGCGGGTACGGGACCTGAACCAGCAAGGTACAGGAAAGGAAGCACCGCCAAGATGGCTAGTTGCAGCATAGGGATCACCACCATGGTGATGGCGTTGAACAAAAGGAACATGCCAAACAAGCCGTAACGCCGCCGCCCAAGCATGCCCATATGCATCCGGAGCGTCTGCAGCAAGCCCCGCGACCACCGAACGCGCTGCCGCCACAACCCGCCCATCGTTGACGGCGACTCGGCATAAACCAGCGCTGAGGGCTGGAACCTTACCCGGTAGCCGGCCTTATAGACACGCCAAGTAAGCTCAAGGTCCTCACCGAGCGTGTCCTCGTGAAAACCGCCTACCAGCTGGACTACGTCACGGCGGAAGGCACCTATGTTCCCGGAGACGATTGGCAGGCAATGCAACAAGGACAAGGCTCTGCGGACCAGGCCGGTCCCGACATGGCTTAGAACGGCAAGCATCATCGTTTGAACGCGATTCAGGTTAACCGGCCGGTCGTCGCCGCACACCGCTCCCACCTTGGTGTGATCAAAACCCTCGAGCATGCGCATCAGGGTGTCGGGGGCAAAAATTCCGTCGGCATCGACAAACATCAGGATGTCGCCATTGGCCTTAGCGATGCCATAGTTGAGCGCAGCTCCCTTCCCCGCGTTCGTTTGGGAGAGAAATCGCACCCGATCATATTGATCTGCAAGCCCGGCCATGATGCTGGCGGTGGAATCAGTGGAACCGTCGTCCACCAGAATCACTTCCAGACGAAGGTAGCGGCTGGCAAGGATCGACTCCACGCAACTGGTGATCACCACGGCCTCGTTGTAGCCGGGCACGATCACCGAGACCAACGGCCGGTCAGTGATGACGGAATAACGATGCTTGGCAGAGTTGGAACGGTAAAGCCGATTGAAATACAAGGCCAGTGGAACATAGACGATTTTGACCACACCGAAACCGAGAATCAGTACGCCTCCAATCTGGACAAATGCCAGGGCAGCATCAAGAGGTGTCACGCAGGCCTTCCGGTCAATCGACCGGCCACATATCGGCCAAGAACGTTCTCCAGGAGTTCGGGGGCGAACGCACTGTTTGCGCCAAACCTCGCGTTAATTTCCAGTACCACCGGACTTCCGTCCTGCAGACGGCGCACGTCCACGTCGACAGGTCCAGTCAATCCGAGCGCGGTCACGGCTGAATCAGCCAATTGAGCCACGTCGGCACTCTCGGCTCCCTCAATCCTCCTGACGGACACGGCGTTACCCACCCGCCCCTCTTTGAGTTCTGTCTTCTCCAACACCACCACAAGATCGTCCTGACCCGGCTCCGGCCTGCTGTGGAGGACCACGGGCGCGTACTCCGTTCCAGGCGCGAATCGTTGCACGATCCAGGAATCGTCCAAGGAGGACCAGACGCGGGCCGCGTTCCGGCCGCCGTCGCCAGTCTTTTCCAGGATCTGAACCCCGCGTCCACCGCGCGAAATCCGTGGCTTGACCACCAGGGACCCCCCTAACCGCGCCATCGCCTCGTTGACAGAGGCGAAATCGCCGGGGAGCCCGAAATCGGGGACAGCGACGCCTGCATTGGCAAGGCACCTCATGGTGAGGAACTTGTCATTCGCGATTCGAACGGGTGCGGGTTCGGCAATGAGGACCTCGACATTAGGAGCGAACCCTTGCCGGGCTTCGGAAACGAGCACGAGTTCATCGCTGACGGTTGGCACCACGAGCTCGATGCCATGGGCGCCCACGAGTCCCCGCAATTCCCACAGGTAGTCGGGAGAACTGGAGGCCGATACCAAGGAGACCATGTCAGCCGCTGAACCGTGGACCGGTTGCATATCAACGCCCAGGACCCAGTGTCCCAGTTCCCTCAGCTGATCCGCCAAGGAGGAGCCAGCTGGCCCTCCAACGCCTGTTACCAGTACCCGGACCATCAGAACTCCCCTACCGCAGAGCCAAGTAGTCGAACAGGTTCGAAACCCTCTGCATATGTCGTCTTCACTTGCGAGCCCCTGAACGCTGCGAGGCTGCGGACTCTTTCTGCACTCATATATGGCTTGCCCTTTTGGTTCCGGTGCATGGCAACGGCGTGAATCTTCACGTCCACATACCCCGCGATATCCACGAAGACACTGGGATCGAACTGCCGTGTGGATGAAGGACTCTCGAAGCACAGGATGGAGGAGTGCTGGCGGGCGGCCCGCATAGTCGCACTGTGTACGGCCTGATGGTCCTGGTGGTAGTCGTTACGGGAATGGGTAATCACAACGTCAGGGCGAAAATCGGCCATCACGGCTTCAATCGCTTGGACCATTTCATCCCCATGTTCCGCGAGGCTGGTGTCCGTAAAGTCGTGGACATGGACCTTGGACGCACCCATGAAATCCGAGCCCGATGCGGCTTCGGTGAGACGGATGGCGCTGTCTCCTCCCTTTCCCCCCGAGCTCATAACCATGGTTCGGACTTCATGCCCGGCATCGGCCAATTTGGCGAGGGTGGCACCGCAAGCCAATTCCAGGTCATCAGGGTGCGCTCCTATGGCCAGCACCCTTCGAGGCTGAATGGCCACACCATGGTGAATCCTGAAGGCTGGCGCGACAAGAAAGCCCACAATCAACGCGGCTCCTGCGAGCAGGACTACAACCTCAAGCCATGGGCGCTGCGTCGGCCCCATTGCGCATCCCACCAGAGACAGCAGCAACAGGGCGCCCAAACTTGCCATGGCCCATCGGAGGCCATGCGGCGAGCTGAACCTGCGAACGAACCAGTTTTGACCGATCGGGAGCAAAGCCCAAACCGCCGCCAACGCGCCCAGCAAGCCCGCAGCGGCCAACAACGTCGCTTTCATATTTCCCCTAAATTGCACAGATAAATGGGCGACTGCCCTCTCGGGGCACCGCCTCTGAGGTAGTGGCCTGAGCAATAGGTTCGTGACGCTGTATCCAGCAGTGATTCGGGGTCAGTATTTGTGCACAAATTCGCCAGCTGCAAGACCACTTCCACTCAAGGAATATGTCAGGACACCGGCGCCCTTTTTTCGCTTGGACTGGGCTGAAACCTGAAAATGGAGGTCGCTCCGCCGTGCCGAACCTGTAATGCACGTGACGGCTGTCCGCCCCTCCATCGAGCACGACCACCCTTCCGGAGCAATCAATGAACTCTCCTGGATCCGTGCATCCGGCTCCACAGAGAACACGGCTTTGGCCGGTCCCAGGGACTGTGAACCGCCGATCCCAAAGTCCACCTCCATGGCCGTCATGCCGGAACCATGGTCCTTTGGTATCCGCACCGAGGCTGTCACCGCTACAAGTGACGCGGGAAGGGCAGTTGCCGCTGATGAGGCGGGGTCCGGCGAAGGAACAGATTGTTGCGAGGGCGGCTGGGATTCCATGCCGGAAGGTACCGGGGCGGCGACCAAGGGTTCGGCCCCAGCGTTTGAGCCCTCATGCCCGGCGCTTGACGGCGCTGGCTCAACTGCAGCTGGCGACGCCGGCGATGGCAGGCTCGGCATCGGCGTCGCTGTGGGAGTGGGGGCATGAGTCCCTACGAATGACTCCTGATGGGAGGAACTTGTCTCAATGGCCAACTGCTCCATGGGGACATCCGGCGTCAAGCGACCAACGATTCCAACCGCGCCTAGAGCCAGGCCCAATCCTGCTACCGCCACCATGGCCATTACCGCTGGTTGCCCGATAGCCGGGACCACTATCGCTGCCTTGATGGGGACCAGCCCTCCCAGGAAACCCAGTCCGGCACCCTTGGCTGCCAAGGTGGCGAGAGGTACGCCGGTCACCAGCGGAATAAGCACAGCCCTCATGGTTCCCTGAACGTCCTTTAGTTCCGAGAGAGCGCCGGTGCATTTCGAGCAACCATTAAGGTGTTGACGCATCTTGCGTTCAGCAATCCTTGAAAGTCCACCTCGAATGAAGGTACCGAGTTTCGACGCGAATCCAGCGCAGTCGCTGTCCGGTTCTTCCGCCACATGGGCCTGCAGGTATTGCCTCCTCAGGCCTTCCCGTGCCCTAAGCGCCAGTGCTGACACGGCATTCGCGGACAGACCCAGAAGCGGCGCCACCGCCGCTGGCTTCATTCTTTCCACGTCCAGATACCACAGCACGGCCTGCCACCGTTCGGGAAGGGCGCGAAATGCCTTTGCGACCGTATGGGATTCGAAGGCTTTGACTACAGCATCGGGATCCGGCAGCGTACGGTCAAGAATTGCGTCATCGCTACTGGGCAGCGACCTCCCGGCCTTCCGGTTCCGATGATGTGACAGACGGGTGACAGTGGACAGCAGATACGCCCTGAAGAAGGTGTCCGGCCCCCGTCCCGCAACCAGGCTCTGCAATACGGCTTGGAAAGCCTCGGCCACAACATCCTCGGCGTCACTTGGATTGTCCACGTTTCGCCGGGCCACTGTGGACGCGACGGACATGTGGCGTTCGTACAGTTCGTCGAATGCGGACATGTCACCGCCCCGCACCAACCCGATAAGATGACCATCGCTCTCAACTCCCGCGCTGGAAGCGTTGTCAGTACCTGTCCCGGATGCCATTTAAGGCAGCCCCACAACGTATAAAATCGTGCCCATATATACGCAGTGCGCATCAAGCTCAAGTCATGACGCGAATTTGTATAGGCTCTTTACCAAAGAGGTCCTTCCACCGCTTTTCGTCATGAATCCTTAGTCGGACGCACTATTCGGATATGACATCGTTCCGGACAAAATCATTCGCCGAATGTACATTTTCCCGACACCTGTTGATGCGCAGATGGCAGACCACCAGTTATCAGAATGGTTGGCGGTTCCCCGCAGACTGGTTCCTGCCCGAGGTCCGCACGGTGGTGACATCGCTGGCAACTCGAGCCAATGTTCCACCTCCTACAGCAAGATCCTTGGGCGCGGCGCGGGCTAGGAACGGCGTTGGAATCAGCGAAACCATGACGGACTTCCGCGCCCTCTTCCTCGCGGCAGACCGGAACATGGATATAGAGGCTCTCCAATCCTTGGCTGAGGGATGGGCAGAGGCCGCCGATTCTGCACCAGCGATTTCGTGCACGGACGTTGAGACGGGCCTGGCCACGCAAGCCCATTTCCAGCGACAAATCCACGAACTCTCCATTTTTGGAACGGCATGTTCCCACCCTTACGCCCTTGCGATCCTGTCACTGCCCCAGCCCCTTGAGAGCCGCAGTCATCGCTGGACCCTGCTGGCGCGGCTCGGAGAAACTGTTCAACGGCAGCTGCACGGGACAGGTGCTACTGCCATGTACAAGAATTCTGCTGTCCACGTGCTGTTACCTCTCTCGGCGAACAACCTTGGGCAACTGATGGAGTGCAGGACTGCCATGGAAAGCCTGGGCGAAGGAGCCCTGCGACCCGCGCGCATGCAGTTCTTCCCGTTGGCAAATGCCTCTTCAGAGCCCGCGCCTCAGGACTACATTCCCGAGGCAATGTGAGTGAAGCCTGTTGGTGCCGTCACGAACAGCGTTGAGCCGCCACTCACCATGCGACGAGACACGCTTCCGCATTCGAAGGACCATCCAACACATGAAGAATCAGCTCCATCTAAAGTCTGCCTCCTTGGTGGCCGCGCTACTGGCTGTTGTGGTGACAGCCTTCGGGCTCGCCTGGTCGGCAGGGCCAGCCAATGCTGCCGTGATCCCGGGTGCGGCGGTCACCATCAGCACGGATTCAGTAGTTACGAACCAATGGGACCAAGTAGACCTGACCTGTCAGTGGTCCGTTCCTGACAACTCGCAACCGGGCGATACCTTCAACCTCCAGCTACCACCAGAGCTTCGATGGTTTGGTGCCGCGTCATTTGATCTTGACAACGCCGACGGCGTAACGGTCGCCAAGGCAGCAGCGAACGATGCCGGACAAGTGGTCTTCACGTTGACCGACTTCGTGGCGGACCATCCCAACAATGTGGGTGGGACGTGCAATTTCAGTACGCAATATACTGTGCAGCCGGGCACCGGCGAAACGACGGAACTGAACTTCACCGTGGGATCCACAGTGGTACGCGTGCCTGTGAATGTCGATGGTCCATGCACCAAAGACTGCGATCCCGCTCCCCCTACTTCGGCGGGGAAGTCCATGTGGTGGGCCGACGCTCCCCAAACTGAACTTGAATCCATCTTTTACATGCCTCCGATGCCTTCAGAATCAAACGACGTCGTTGTCACCGACACGCCCGCCGCTGGCATGGAAATCGATTGTGACCACGTCACTCCGCGGGTGGGCAAGGTTGTCAGCAGCTCCGGAAACATCACCGAGCCAATGGACAACGAGCGATACCCCGCAACTGTCGAGTGCACTCCCCAAGAAGCAACGGTGCGATGGACGGGCCTGCCCAAGGGCGAACGGGTGGAGCTGTTCGTCGTCACCAAAGTGACCGACAAGAAGCTGGACGTCTACACCAACAGCGGAACCGTGACTATTGCAGGCGAGGAAACCCCCGTTGGGGCCGAAACCCGGCGGACGCGCGCTGACGGAACAGGCAACGGAACGGCAAGCCCGACACCGACGCCCACGCCGACCCCGAGCCCCAGCACCGCAACACCCACACCCACGCCGAGCCCCACCACCGCAACACCCACACCGACCCCGACACCCACACCCACGCCGAGCCCCACCACCGCAACACCCACGCCGACGCCGAGCTCCACCACCGCAACACCCACGCCGACGCCGAGCCCCAGCACCGCAACACCCACACCCGCGCCGAGCCCCAGCACCGCAACACCCAAGCCGACAACAACACCCACGCCGACGCCGAGCCCCAGCACCGCAACACCCACACCCACACCCACGCGGACGCCGACACCGAGCCCCAGCACCGCAACACCCACGCCCAGCCCTAGCATCAGCACCGCAACACCCAGCCCAAGCGCCAGCACCACAAGCCCGGTACTTGTAGCCACTGACGAGCCCACTCAGCCCGCAGAAGTTGCAGGACCAGAACCCCTGGCTACTACTGGCGCTCAAAGCCCAGCCTTCATCTACGCAGCCGCTGCACTGTTGGCCTTGGGATCGTTGCTCGCTTTCCTGGGCGTCAGGCGATCGGCTCGTCGTCAGCACTAAATAGCAAAAGGCCGAGTCGGATGGCCACGGACATCCCGATAGCCATGCAAGACCGCAAGGACTCATAGGCTCCACTGCGAATGGCGATCTCAAGCAAACGATGGGCCGCGCACACGATGCGCGGCCCATCGTTGCACGCATAGGGTTGCACTCATAGGGTTGCACGCATCCGGACGCATGGTCGGGGTTCCACGCTCAATGCTGCACGCTTCCGGGAATGCACCGGTGCGGCGCATAGTTGAGGAGATTGCAAAGCCGCCCAACCGTGGCTCACATCTGACGAGGAGAATCATGAGCTCGCCCACCACTGCAACAGATGCCCAGCTTGCCCGTTGGGAGCGGTTCCGAGCGTCTCGAAATGCAGCACTGGCCTCGGATCACGGCTGGCTGACGCTCACATCGTTTCAGTGGCTCGAGTCGGAGCCGGCAGAAGTCGAGTTTGCCCCGGGCCTGTGGTCAACGGATGGCAGGACTGCAACCCTCACGGCCACCAGCGAGGACGGCCTGACCCTCGTTGAAACCGGCGAAAGCGTTGATGGCACCGTGACGGCAACCCTGCAGGATGAAGAGTCCCTGATGTGGGTGCAGTACGGCGGCGAAGACGGCAAGCAGGTGGTGGTGGAGCTTGCGATGCGGGCGGACAAGTATGCCATCCGGACCAGAGATGCGGGCTCGCCTGTTTTTACGGACTTCACTGGGGTTCCCACCTACGATTACAACCCGGACTGGGTGATTCAGGGTCGGTTCGAACCCTATGACCAGCCGGTGGATGTACCCATCGGAACGGCCAACCCCTTGGTGGACGGCGTTCATCGTTCGGTCGGGGAGGTGGTGTTCCGGGTTCCTGGCGTTGCCCATGAAGTTCGACTCCATGCTGAGGAAGAGAAACTCGGCGCTTTGAACGTGACCTTCCATGATGAAACCAACGGCGACACCACGGACGAGTGGAGGAAGGTTTTCATTCCCCGCCCACGCCCTGATGGATCTGTGGTGATCGATTTCAACCGCGCCATCAACTACCCCAGCGCCTTTACCCCTTATGGCACCTGCCCGATGCCGGTCCGCGGAAATTCCATCGACGTCCGCGTTGAGGCTGGCGAAAAGATCCCTCAGGAGTAAAGCGCCGGGAACCCGGACAGCGGCTGGCTAGACGATCGCAGAGACACCCGTTACTGCACGGCCCACGATCAATGAGTTGATCTCGTATGAGCCCTCGTAGGTGAAGATGGCCTCAGCGTCGGCGAAGATCTTGGCAATTTTGTAGTCGGTGACGATACCGTTTCCGCCCAGGATGGAGCGTCCCAAGGCCACACTTTCACGCATGCGTGCACTGCAGTAGGCCTTTGCCAGAGCCACCTGTGACATGTCGGCACCGCCGTGCCGGGCACCTTGTGCGTCGCGGGAAATGCCCTCCTGAAGTTGGGCGATCCGCACCATCATTCCCATGCTGGCCACGGCGTTGCCGAGCATGTCCACCAGGTGCTGTTGGATCAGCTGGAACCGGGCAAGGGGTTTACCGAACTGCAGTCGTTCCACCGCATACTGCCGTGCGACATCGAAGGCTGCCAACTGCTGGCCGACTGCCTGCCAGGCAACCATGATCCGTGAGCCGCGCAGGAGGTGGTTCGTGTCCGCGAAACTGCTGATTCCTGCGAAACGGTCTGATTCCGTGACGTGGACGTCTTCGAAGAGAATGTCGGCATTCTGCACTGTCCGCAGGGCAATTTTGTTCTCTATCCGGCTCCGCGTGATACCCGGTAGTGAGGCGTCCACAATGAATGCTCGTACAGCACCATCGCTTTCATCTTTGGCCCAAACCAGCATGTAGTCGCAGAACGTCCCGTTGCCGATCCAGCGCTTGGCGCCGTTGATCACCCAGTAATCGCCGCCGTCGGACTCCGCCCTTTCCACACGGCGTGCTGTTGTCTGCATACCGCCCGCGACGTCGGATCCGTGCTCTGGTTCGGTGAGCGCGAAGGCGCCCGTTGTGCGGAGGTTTGAGGCGTCGTCGAGGTATTTGTCCTGCTGGACATCGCTGCCAAAGTCGTAGAGCGACTCAACGAAGAGATCATGATGGACCATGAAGAACGTCGCGATGGAGGTGTCCACCCGTGTCATCTCGGCAATGACCAGCCCGGCGAACAAATGTGTGTAGCCGCGCTGGGCGGGAGCACTGAGCCGGAGGGCCGCGAGCTTGGGCAGGATGTGTTCGGGGAACTCGGCTTTGTCCCACCACTGTCCGGCGTAGGGCGCGATCTCGGCGGCAAGGAAGGAGCGGAGCTCGTTGAGTTTCCGCTGTTCCTGGACACTCAGGAGAGACTCAAAGTCGAAGAAGTCGGCCTTGGGCAGGTCCGCCACAGACGCCGGTATGTAGCGCCCCGAACCCGCGGGAGCCGGCCCTCCGCTGTAGTCCCCCATCATTTCAGGCCCATGCGGATGGCGCCGTCCAGCCGGATCGTCTCGCCGTTCAGCATCGCATTCTCGACGATGTGGGCGGCAAGATTGGCGTATTCGGGCGCGCGGCCGAGCCGCGCAGGATGGGGTACTTGCTGGCCGAGCGACTCCTGGGCAGCTTGGGGCAATCCGGCCATCATCGGAGTCTCGAAGATGCCGGGGGCAATGGTAGCAACCCGGATCAGGGAGCGGGCGAACTCGCGCGCCAGGGGCAGTGTCATCGCCGCAACAGCACCCTTGGATGCGGCATAGGCTGGCTGGCCGATCTGCCCTTCGAAAGCGGCGACGGACGCCGTATTGATGATGACTCCGCGTTCCGGGCCGCCTAATTCGGTAGTGACCGGCTCATTTTCCACCATGGCTGCAGCTGCCAGGCGGATGACGTTGAAGGTTCCAACGAGGTTGATCTGGATGACTTTGTTGAATGCCTCGAGCGGCAGGACACCATCACGGCCCAGGACCTTGCCCGGCGTGGCAATGCCTGCGCAGTTAACTACGATCCGCAGGGTTCCCAACGAAGCGGCGGCGTCGACGGCGGCCTGGACCTGGGCTTCGTTGGTCACGTCTGCGGGGGCAAAGACAGCCCGTGGAACTGAATCCCCACCAGCGGAACCCGCGGCATTCGAGCCAGCTCGGTTCGAGCCAGCCGCCGAGCCAATGGTGTTCAACTCCGCCGCGTAATCCTCCCCGGCAGAATTTGGCAGGTCCACCAGCACCACCGACGCTCCGCCGTCGAACAAACGCTTCGCGGTTGCCGCGCCCAAGCCTGACGCCCCGCCGGTGACCAGCGCGACCGTGCCCTTGATGTCCATCCATCCTCCTTGATGCAGAACTCAAATCCGTTAATGCATGTTAACTGGAATTGTGATCGAGCGCACCCCGAGCCCCGGATAGGCTGGTTCCATGCCCACCGAAAGCAGTCCCGCCGGCCAGCAACCACCCGCAACGGAGGCGGCAATGTGGGCCATTCGCGCAGATGAGGCCGCCCGTTCTGTCACACGCGCCTTCGGTCGACGGCTGCTTTTCCTCCCAGGCACCCACATCGGCGCCATCAGCACCCCCTCCAGGGGCATCCGCAGCCTTCTCGGTCCATGGCACTACTGGTGGCAGGCGCACTACGTCGACTGCTTGGTGGACACGGGTCGGCGGGAACTGGCCGCCAAGAGAAAGTTCGACGGCGACTCCCGCCCGAGCGCGGGACGGCTCGCTTCCCGGCTGGTCACCACCATCCGGCTCAGAAACTTCTTCCGGTACGTCAACAATTACTACGACGACATGGCCTGGCTGGCATTGTCCACGCTTCGGCTGGAAAAGCTGGCCGAGGAGACGCGAAAGCCCGGACGTCGCCGGAATGCGTACATCCGCCGGAAGCTGACGCTTCAATTCGACTCAGCCTCCACGGACGACCTGGGTGGCGGAGCATTCTGGAGTACCAAGAGGGACTTCAAGAACACCCCGGCAACGGCCCCTGTGGCCCTCTACTTCGCACGAACCGATCACCGTGAGAGGGCTCAAGCCCTGGTGAATTGGCTGAACGGTAAGCTCCTTCACCCCGATCGAGGCCTTTATCTCGACGGATTACGGCTGCGCAAGGGGCAAGTAATCCTCGAAGATGCGATCTACACCTACAACCAAGGGCCAATCCTTGGGGCACTCCTGGAACTGGGCGGAGTGGAGAACCTGGACCGCGCCGCCCATCTGATCGAAGCCGTTGCAAGGGAGCTCACGATGCCCGGCACGCAAGTAATTCACGGTGATGGAACCGGGGATGGGGGCCTCTTTACCGGCATCCTGATCCGTTACCTTGCACTCGCCGCGAGGGATCAGCGCCTCCCGGAAACCACGCGCAAGGCAGCCAGAGGCCTTGTATTCAGCACAGCCGGGGCCTTCTGGGATGGCCGCTGGGAGTCCACCAGTGATCCCAAGTATCCGGGTCCCACCTTCTCCCCCAACCCCCTGCGCCCGGCGAGGGAGACGTATCCAGCGGGGACCGCCGTCGAGCTTTCCACCCAACTGCAGGCATGGATGACACTGGAGGCGGCAGCCACGCTGGCGAGCTAGCAATTAGGGCACGCAACAGTTACGTAATTGTTGTGATCCTTGTCACATAAGCCCTTCAGGCTTTGGAAGCATAGGTTTGCCTAACCTACGCTTTTCTCAGCGGGTTCCCCCAAACCTTCCCGCTCACACGGAACAAGCCCAAAGCTTGGCACTCTGTGTCTTTGTTCGCAGAAAGAAGCCCTTATGAAGCTCTCCAAAAACGCGCTGGCGGGCATCGCCCTGCTCGCATCCGCCGCCCTTGGCCTCACCGCCTGTGGCTCCAACGCCAGCACGCCTGCCGCCTCCGGTTCGCCGTCGGATGCGGCTGCTTCGGGCGAAGGCATCACGGTCTACAACGCGCAGCATGAGAGCCTGACCCAGGAATGGGTGGACGCCTTCACCAAGGAAACCGGCATCAAGGTCACCATGAGGCAGGGCTCGGATACCGAACTTTCCAACCAGATTGTCCAGGAAGGTGCAGCTTCTCCGGCAGACGTATTCCTGACAGAGAACTCCCCCGCAATGGCGCAGGTTGAGAATGCCGGATTGTTTGCCGACGTAGACAAGGCCACACTGGACCAGGTCCCCGCTGAATTCCGTCCTTCCACGGGCAAGTGGACCGGCATCGCAGCCCGCTCCACCGTCCTGGTGTACGACAAGAACAAGATCAGCGAAGACAAGCTGCCCAAGTCGATGCTGGACCTGGCGAACCCGGAGTGGAAGGGCAAGTGGGCCGCTTCACCGTCCGGTGCTGACTTCCAGGCGATCGTCGCAGCGCTGCTCGAACTCAAGGGCGAAGCCGCCACGGAAGAGTGGCTCAAGGGCATGAAGGAAAACTTCAAAGCCTACAAGGGCAACAGCACGGCCATGAAGGCCGTCAACGCTGGTGAAGTGGACGCCGCCCTGATCTACCACTATTACTACTATGGCGACCAGGCCAAGACCGGCGAGAACTCCAAGAACGTCACACCGTACTTCTTCAAGAACCAGGATCCGGGCGCGTTCCTTTCGGTCTCCGGTGGCGGTGTCCTGAAGTCGTCCAAGAAGGCAGCAGATGCCCAGGCATTCCTGAAGTTCATCACCGGCAAGAAGGGACAGGAAATCCTGAAGACCGGTACCTCGTTCGAGTACGCCATCGCCTCGCAGGTAGATGCCAATGACAAGCTTGTGCCCATCAAGGAGCTGCAGGCACCCACCGTTGACCCGGCCAAGCTGAACTCCACAAAGGTCACCGATCTGATGACCAAGGCAGGACTCCTGTAATTCTGTGAGCACTGATCTTTCGGCTCCCGACATTCCACAGTCGGCAGGGAGCACGACGACGGCGGGCAAGGGCAAACGCCCTCGCCCGCCATTCGGCGTTTCCACGGTGTCCTTGCTGGCGGTGTTGATCGCGCTGTTTTCCCTGATGCCCTTGGGCTACGTCATCTTCATGACGGCAACGACAGGCTGGGACACCGCCGTCGAACTCATTGTTCGCCCCCGCGTGGGCGAACTGCTGTTGAACACCATCATGTTGACGGTCTTGACGGTGCCGTTGTGCCTCATTCTTGGGGTGGGCGGCGCTTGGCTGGTTGAGCGCACCAAGCTGCGAGGGAGCCGCTGGTGGGCCGTTGCACTAGCGGCACCGCTTGCCATTCCCGCCTTCGTCAACAGTTACGCGTGGGTATCGGCCGTACCTTCCATGGAGGGCATCTGGTCCGGCGTGCTGATCGCCACCCTCTCCTATTTCCCTTTGGTTTACATTCCCGCCGCCGCCACGCTGGGGCGCTTGGATCCGGCGATCGAACAATCCGCCGCGTCGCTCGGCTTGGGTTCCTGGGCCGTGTTCTTCCGAGTGGTGCTCCCCCAGCTTCGTATCGCAATGACCGGAGGTGCATTGCTGGTCGCCCTGCACCTCCTTGCGGAGTACGGCGCTTTCGCAATGATCCGCTTTGATACCTTCACGACGGCGATCATGGTCCAGTTCCAGTCGACGTTCAACGGTGCCGCTGGAAACATGCTGGCCAGCGTCCTGGTCTTCCTCTGCCTGCTTCTTCTCCTTGCCGAAGTCAAGAGCCGAGGCACCGCCCGCTATGCCCGGATTGGCTCAGGTGCCCAGGCCAAAGCAACACGGGCGCCTCTGGGCGGATACCAAGCTCCGGCGCAGCTCGCTTTGCTTGCCCTGACAGGGTTGGCGTTTGGGCTTCCTGTCTGGTTCGTCCTGCGCTGGCTTTTTGCCGGAGGTGCTGAGGTATGGGCCGCCGACGAATTCATGCCCGCGCTGCTGCAGACCCTCGTGTACGGCGCTGCCGGCGCGGCAGTTACCACGATCGTTGCCTTTCCCATGGCCTACTTGGCGGTTCGGCATCCCAGCTGGTTCAGTAAGATGCTTGAACTGTCCAACTACGTCACCAGCTCCCTGCCCGGAATCGTGGTGGGCCTCGCCTTCGTCACCGTCAGCATCCGCGCAGTTCCCGGCATCTACCAAAGTGCCAGCGTGCTGGTGGCCGCCTATGTTCTCCTCTTCCTTCCCCGGGCGCTGGTCAACATCCGCTCCGGACTGGCCCAGGCCCCCAAAGAGCTCGATGAAGCCGCTCAATCCCTTGGCAAAGCTCCGCTGGTGTCCTTCTTCAGGGTGACCTTGCGGCTCACCGCACCGGCGGCAGCAGGCGGGGCTGCGCTTGTCTTCCTGGCCATCGTCAACGAACTCACGGCCACGCTTCTTCTCTCGCCCAATGGAACCCGCACCCTGGCAACGGAGTTCTGGAGCAAGAGCAGCGAGATCGACTACACAGGCGCCGCACCCTATGCGCTGCTGATGATCGTGCTTTCCGCCCCGATGACCTACCTTCTTTTCCAACAGTCCAAGAAAGTGGCCGGACAGTGACCGAACAATCTCCACCCAGGCTCCCGTCACCCCGCGTGGCGCCGTCCATTGTGCCCACCACCAACACGCACTTGGACATCTCTGAGGTCACAAAGAATTTCGGTTCCCAGGCTGTGCTGAAGGGGGTCAATCTTTCCGTGGCCAAGGGCGGAACCACCGCCATTGTGGGTCCTTCCGGCTCCGGCAAAACCACGCTGCTTCGCTTGATCGCAGGCTTCGAGCACCCAGACACCGGGACCATTTCCCTGAACGGCTCAACGGTTGCGGGCAATGGAGTGTGGTTCCCTGCGCACAAACGGCAGGTGGGATACGTCGCCCAGGATGGAGCGCTTTTCCCGCACCTGACCGTGGGACAGAACGTCGCTTTTGGCTTGGATTCCGGAAAGCTCGACGGCGGCCGCCGGGCCGTTGCTTCCCGCGTCCAGGAACTGCTCGAAATGGTGTCCTTGGACGGCTCCATGGCGAAGCGGCGTCCGCACCAGTTGTCGGGCGGCCAGCAACAGCGCGTTGCCTTGGCACGTGCCCTGGCCCGCGAACCGGAGCTCATGTTGCTGGATGAGCCGTTCTCGGCTCTCGACGCCGGGCTCCGCGTAGCTACGCGCCGGGCTGTGGCCAAGGTGCTCAACGCTGCAGGCGTCACAACCATCCTCGTAACGCACGACCAAGCCGAAGCTCTTTCCTTTGCCGACCAAGTGGCCATCATGCGCGGAGGAAAACTGGCGCAGATTGGCAACCCATTCGTGGTCTATACGCGGCCAGCTGACCGCGCGACGGCCGAATTCCTCGGCGACGCCGTGATCCTGGACGCTTGGATGGAAGGGTCCCTGGCCACGTGTTCACTCGGCGGGATTCCCGTCCGCCGGCCACCAGCACAGGGCAAAGTGCAGCTCATGCTCCGCCCGGAGCAGATACGCATCGCACCCGACGGCCCGATCCGGGGCGTCGTTGTAGACACGGACTACTTCGGTCCCGAAACGACCGTCCGGATACGGCTCGGCGCTTACACCGCGGCTGACGGCGTGCTCTCCGGAAATGGCCACCGCTACCCCGGCGGAGGAGAGATCATCACCATCAGACACTGGAACGCTTCCATCACCAAGCCTGGCACCGAACTCTGCCTTCGCGTCGTGGGCGAAGGCGTGGCGTTCGCACCCGAGGCCTGAGCTATCCGGATTGGGAAGCCTGCCTGGGCTCCGAAGCCGGACGCTTCTTCTGCGGGTATGGCGCCTCGTGCCGGGCAAGCATCTCCACGAAACCAGCGATCTTCCGCTCCCTCGTCTCTGCCCTTTTGACCAGGTTGGTCCGGTGTATGAGGGCGAAGCGGTTCTGGGACGTCAGGACGTCGAACATGGCCTGTGCCTCCGGGACAGCGGCGATGGCAGCAGCGAGATCATCAGGAACCACGGAATCCGCAGGACCGGCGTAGGCAGCTTCCCAACGCCCATCGGCTTTGGCGGCGTCGACGGCGGCCCATCCCGCGGCGGTCATCTTGCCTTCCTGGTCCAAGCGGGCAATATGCCCAACGTTCCGTGCTGACCAGATGCTCCGGCGCCCCCGGGGTGTCATGCGCTGGAAGTAGCTGTCGGCGTCGCGGCTTTTTGATTGGCCGTCGATCCAGCCGAAGCACAGCGCCTCGTCCAGCGCGGCGTCGTAATCCAGCTCCGTGACGTTCCCACCCTTTTTATGCAGGACCAACCACACACCCGGGCTGTCGGCAGCGTACGCCTCAAGCCACGCACGCCATTCGGCCGCGTCCTTGACGATCAATTCTTCGAGCTCGATGGGCATGGATTCATTCTGCGGCAAACCCGACCGCATAGTGTGGAGGTCAGAAGCCGGAGTGCCAGCGAAGCCAGCCCAGGAGGACCCATGTTGCGAGCCCGCCCCATCCACTACACATCGCACTTTGAGCAGTGGACCACGCTGCTGCAGGCGCTGGGTTTGGTGAAGACGGTGGACGACGGCGACTGGCAAGAGTTCGACGCCGGCTCGGGTCGCCTCGCGATGGGCCGGCTGGAGCACGGCCACCCACTGGATGGTTACACGATCTTCAGTGTGGAGGTAGGGAATATGGAGGAGTTCGCACGCCGTACTGAGGAAGAGGGCAGCCAAGCAGAGCTCCATGAGGCCTCCTACGGGCCCACGGTGCGGATCTCGGCCGATGACGGTTTCGAGTTCTTTGCTTTCCCCGCGCGACGGGCAGCAGATGGCAGCTGGGCCACATCCACTGATGCCGACCCAGCACTCACGGTGGCAGGGACGTGGGTGAGCCCTTTGGTGGCGTTCTCCGCAAATGTTTTGCGCAACATCGGAGCCCGGCCACGCACGGAGGACGACGAATCGGCGACCTTCACCACCAAGAACGGCGGCATACTGCGCATCATCCACGGTGCGGACGCCACCAACGGGGACCTCGCGTTTGAGTACGACGGCGATTTGGAACCACTGCTGGAGCGCCTCAAGGCTGCGGGCATCGAGGCCAGGATCACCGAAGACGTCCTGTACGTCGCCAACCCGGATGCTGTGAGCGGCGCGGCGCCGGCGTCGGTTGTCGTGGAGAAGTCACCAGTCCCGGCCGCGTAATACAGCCGAGAGCGTAACCCCGCAGCCACGGCGCCGCTGCCACCAAACTTCGGCTGGGGATGCGGTAGAACTTAACCATGAGCGTACGTACACCCGACCCGTATCCAGGCTGGCTTTCCGACGAAGACCTGTTCGAAGCCCGCGGCCGCCTTCCCATGGTCTACGTGGAGGCAGTCCCCGTTCGCCTGGATCCGCTCGGGTACGTCAATGAAGTCGGTTCCCTCCTGCAGGGCGACGCCGACGGCAACATGGTTCGCTACCTCGTCTCCGGCCGCGTCCTTTACCGTGAAACCATCCGGGCAGCCCTGCTGCGGCACATGGAAAAGGACCTCGGCCCCCTCGCGTTCCCGCAGCTGCCCATCAGCCCCGTTCCCTTCACGGTGGCCGAATACTTCCCCGCACCGTCCCAGACAGGCTTCACCGACGACCGTCAACACGCGGTGTCGTTGGTCTTCATCATCCCCGTCACTGGCGAATGTGAACCGCGCCAGGACGCCCTGGAACTCACGTGGATGACGCCGCAGGAAGTCCTGGGTGACGACGTTCAGCAGGAGTTCGAGGGCGGCCGCGGCAACCTCGTGCGCCAGGCGCTGGCTTTCTCGGGCATCGTCCTCTAGTTCGGGCATAGTCCCATAGTTCGGCATCGTCCTTTAGCGGGTCCCGCGTCCTGCGGCGGCTGGAGTTTGTAGACTGGACGGCGGACCGCAAGAGAACCAAAGGACTTCCGATGACTCACAGCCCAGCCTCACAGCAATACCGCGAAAAGCAGGCTGGGGACCTGCAACCCGGAGACTTTGTGTTCCTGCCCGGAGACGGGCCTGCCGAGGAGATCGGCAGCGTCGAGGTCCAGAACGATGATTATGGCGTTCCCGCGCTGCTGCTGGTGACAAGGGTCGACGGCGGGACGGTGCGGATCGCTGTTGGCTCCAGTGTGCCAGTGGGTGACGGAGCTTCGGCTGGCTCGGCCGCACCCGAAGCCGCCGTCCGCCAGCCTGAATCTGAAGATGACGCGGAGTCCAGCACCTCGCTGGAAGGCGACTCTGACGCAGCAGCGGGTTCCGCCGTCGTCGTTCCCCCACGCCCGGAAACGCCGCCTGCGGTTACCACGCCTGTCCCCGAAGAGCTCGCGCTGATCCCCGAGCCGGCCGGAACGCCTGAAGCCGTAGTGCGGGCCGCCGTCGCCAATCACAAGGGCAAGAACGGCGTTCAGGTGCTCGCCGAGAGGTTGGCGAAGGGCATCAACACCAAATCCGGCAGCTGCCTTCGGGACCTCAGCAACCTGGCGTTCGATCTCTGCATTGTGCTACGCGATCCGGACAACGCCTTGGCCGTGGCGGATCTCCTGAACGTGCTTCCCTTTGACGGCAACCCCGATCGCTGGGCGTCGATCGAACGCGCGCTGGCGCTCTCCAGCTTCATCTGCCGGGAGGGCGGACAGACCGAACGCGCGGCCGTCTACGAGAAATTGCTGCGCGCCCACGAGTCGGAGGAAACGGACCCCTTCAAGGCCCGAATCGCCGCGAAGGTCCGCCAACGCGCCCTGAACGAACCGAACTTGTACGACAAGGAAATCTTCCGCGCAATCGATAACGGCAACCATGAAGCCGAACGCGACTGGCGGTTCCTCCGTCTGGAGTCGCTGTTGTTCCTGCGGGCCCACGGTGGATCCGAGACCCTCGGAGAAGAGGAACTGGGCCGGCGCATCGGCATGGAACTGGATGCTGTGCGGGCCTGAAGGAGCGGTGTCCTGATGCAGCCGCCTAGTCCCGGCACTTGTAAACTTCAAGACCTGTATTACGGACGCGAACGGCGGTAGATTCGGGGCCATGACGAACAATCTGAGCGTTGTGATTAATGCCGACGCGCAGCAGGTTTGGACAATGCTGCGCGAACCCTCCCTGGTGGCTCAATGGCACGGATGGGAAGCCGATGACCTCGCCGATGAAATCAAACAGATCTACTTTCACCCGGATGTTGTGGAAAATGCGGATCACACCAAACTGACTGTCCACGCCGGGGATGAGTTTGAGCTCCACCCTGTTTCCGGCGGCACCGAAGTCAAAGTCACCCGCGCCGCGCTGGACCATGACTCCGAGTGGGCGGAATGGGACGAGGACATCACGCAGGGCTGGCTGACCTTCCTTCAACAACTCCGTTTCGCCCTCGAGAGACACCCCCATGGTCAACGGCGCACCCACTTCGTGTCCCTTCCGGGAAGTGGTGGCCTCGCCATCGAAAAGCTGGGGCTTGGCGACCTCCCGCCGGTCGGGGATGAGTATTCGCTCAAACTTTCCACCGGTGAAGAGATTTCGGGCAAGGTCTGGTTCAAGAGCCGGCACCAGGTGGGGCTCACTGTTCACAGCTACGCAGAGCACGGCGATGGATTGCTGATCGTTGCCGAGCAACTGCCGATCCCTGACAAAAGGCCCGACGGCGGTTCCATGGTGATTGCCTCCACCTACGATCTGGGGGCCCACACCTTGGCGGATATCAGGTCATCCTGGGACAAGTGGAAGGATGAGAACTACAGCTCGTAGGAAGGGTTCCGCAGGTTACCCGGGGTAAAGCTGGCACACTTGTTAGCGTGCCAGCTTCCGCTTTCCTGCCCTCGTCTCCTCCGTCCACAGCCTTGCCGGGTCTTTCTTCACGGCAAACCGAGTTCTCGTTTTCGGTGGGCCAGCGCCTGACCGAAACGTGTTCGCCGTCGGACGCCTTGATCGAAGCCAATGGCGGCACTTTCCTGGGCCGGACCGGAACCATCACCACGCCGCACGGAACCATCCAGACGCCCGCGTTCATCGCCGTCGGAACCAAAGCAACAGTCAAGGCCGTGCTGCCCGAGTCCATTGCCGGGCTCGGTGCGCAGGCAGTGCTGGCCAACGCCTATCACCTGTACCTGCAGCCGGGCCCTGAGATCCTCGACGCCGCTGGCGGGCTGGGGGCCTTCATGAATTGGTCCGGCCCGACGTTTACGGATTCCGGCGGATTCCAGGTGATGAGCCTGGGATCGGGGTTCAAGAAGGTCATCGACATGAAGAATGTGGACACTTCCGGCCCTGATGATGCGGTGGCGCCAGGCAAGGAACGGCTGGCGCACATTGATGACGACGGCGTGTGGTTCAAGTCGCACCTCAACGGGGACCGACACCGCTTCTCCCCCGAGATCTCCATGCAGGTCCAGCATCAGATTGGGGCTGACATCATGTTCGCGTTCGACGAGCTGACCACGTTGCAGAACTCGCGGGCCTACCAGGAGGAGTCGCTGGAACGGACCCGTCTCTGGGCCCTGAGGTGCTTGGAAGAGCATGCCCGTTTGACTGTTTCCCGAGTCGGGAAGCCGTACCAGGCCCTGTTCGGGGTGATCCAGGGTGCGCAGTACGAGGATCTGCGCCGAAAGGCCTGCCAGGATCTGGGGGCAATGCCTTTTGACGGGTACGGGATCGGTGGTGCGTTGGAGAAGGAAAACCTGGGCACGATTGTGCGCTGGTGCAACGAGGAACTCCCCGAGGACAAGCCACGGCACCTGCTGGGCATTTCCGAGCCGGACGATATCTTCACGGCAATCGAGAACGGGGCCGACACGTTCGACTGTGTCTCACCAACCCGCGTGGCCCGAAACTCAGCTTTCTATACGCCGTCCGGTCGGTTCAACCTCTCCGGGGCGCGCTATAAGGCCGATTTCGGACCACTGCAGGACGGCTGCGACTGCTACACGTGCGGAAACTACTCGCGCGCGTACATCCACCATCTGTACAAGGCCAAGGAAATGGTCTCGGCCACTCTGATCTCCATTCACAACGAGCGCTTCGTGGTGAAGATGGTGGACGATGCGCGGTTGGCCATCGAGTCCGGGGACTTCTTCGAGTTCAAGGCGGAGACGCTGGGCCGGTACTACTCCTAGCTGTGGTTGGCGTGGCAGGTCTCGCGGGGTTCCCTAGGCTGCGACTGGCCCGTAGCTCGGCTCACGCTTCTTGATATAGCCGACCACCAACACCGTGATCGGGACGAACAGGAACTCCACGCCAGTCTTGTAGACGAAGCCCACCAGGACATAGTTGGCGAACATGCCGAAGTCCGTGATGCCGATGACCGAGGCCGCGATGCTGCAGAAGATCAAGGTGTCCACGAATTCGCCCACAACGGATGAACCCATGAGCCGCGCCCACAAGGTCTTCTCGCCCGTGCGCTCCTTCATTTTCACCAGAATCCAGGAGTTGATGGTCTGACCGGCCAGGAAGGCCAGAAGCGAAGCGAGCACGATCTGCGGGACCGGGCCCAGCGCGCCCTCGATGGCTGCCTGCTTGGCGGTTCCGTACTCATCCGTGAAGCCAGGCAGCACGATGATCACCCAGTAGCAGAGTGAAGCGAAGGCTGAGAGAGCGAAGGAGGTAATGATGGCCTTGCGTGCCACCTTGAAGCCGTAGACCTCACTCATGACGTCGCCCAGGATGTAGGCCAGTGGGAACAGGAAGAATCCGCCATCAGTGATGATCGGACCAAGCACGACGCCCTTCGATGCGCCGATATTGGACAGGATCAGCACCACGGCCATGATGGCGAGCATGATGCCAAAGTACGGGGATCCGATCGAAGCGAAGCGGGGTGCAGGCTTGCTCAGGGTGCTGGAGCCGGAAGGCGAGGGCATGGGTCATCCATTTCGTAGTGGTTCGCGCGGGCGCTGTTGGTTCAGGCACCCGGCTGTATTAGCACTGTTGTTGGTGGGGCTCAGCCCGACACCAGCTTTATTGTCCCACCCACCAACGCTCTCTCACATCCTGACCGGTTTCCACCGATCTTCTCTCACATCCTGACCGGTTCCCACCGATCTTCTCTCACATCCTGACCGGCTCCTTTCCGGACGTTTTCTGAACGTGTTCAAATATGCAGCTATACTCGTTATTGAACACGTTCAAAACTCGGTTCGAGGAGCAACACCATGGCAACAAAAAGCGAACAGACCCGGCAGCTTGTAGCCGACGTCGCACTAAGAATGTTCCGTGAAATCGGCTTCGAGAAGACCACCATGCGCGCGATTGCACAGGAGGCGGGAGTTTCCGTCGGCAATGCCTACTACTACTTCGCCTCCAAGGATGAGCTCGTCCAGGAGCTGTATATCCAAGTCCAGAACGAGCATGCGGAGGTTGCGGCACAGGTTCTCAACGACGTCCACGATCTCGCCGGTCGACTGAAAGCCGTGCTGCACACGGGCGTCGACGTCATGGCGCCCTATCACCAGTTCGGCTCAGATTTCATCGCAACCGCGATCCGGCCGACGTCGCCAGTCAATCCATTTGGCGAGGCGTCCACCGCCGCCCGCGAGGCTTCGCTTGCGATCTTCCGGTCCGCCGTCGACGGTTCCTCCCCCGCCGTCGCCAAGAAACTGCGCGAAGATCTACCGGAGCTGCTGTGGCTTGCATATATGGGTGTCGCCCTTTTCTGGGTCTACGACAAATCCGAGGGCCAACGCCGAACGCGGAAACTGATCGACGGTGCCGCGCCCTTGGTAGCGAGGGGGTTGTCGCTGGCGAAGATTCCTGGCGTCGGCAAGGTATTCGACGACGTTCTGGGACTCGTCCGCAGCGTGAAGGAAGGCTCGTGATGGAGCGGACAGTGGCACTTGCGGGCGCTACCGGGTTCATCGGCACCTACTTCAGGCATCGTTTTGTTGCTGAGGGTTGGCAAGTTCGGACGGTCGGGCGGGATGCTTCAACTGATGCTCCATGGAACGACGACGGCGCCATCGCCAAGGTGCTGAACGGCGCCGAACTGCTGGTGAACCTCGCCGGACGATCCGTGAATTGCCGCTACAACGACCGGAACCGCCGGGAGATCGTGGACTCCCGGGTTTTGACAACTCGTGTCCTGGGTCGAGCCGTTGCTCGATGCGCCTACCCGCCTGGGACGTGGATCAACGCCAGCACTGGCACGATCTATCGGCATGCGGAGGACGGCCCACAATCTGAAGCATCGGGTGAGCTGGGCAGCGGGTTCTCTGTAGACGTGGCCCGTGCGTGGGAGGACGAGTTGGCTGCTGCCCATGTTCCGGGCACTCGAAAGGTTCCCCTTCGCATTGCGATCGTCCTCGGTCCGGGCGGTGGCGTGATGACTCCTCTGCGGATTATGGCCCGGCTTGGTTTAGGTGGGCGGATGGGGCCGGGCACGCAGAAGTTCAGCTGGATTCACGTGGAGGATCTGTTCCGCGCGGTGGCATTTGTCCACGGGCAGTCTGCACTTACTGGTCCAGTAAACGCAGCAACGCCATATGCCGTGGATAACCGCGAACTGAATTCGCTTATTCGGCAGAGTATAGGTGTCCCGTTTGGACTCCCGACGCCAGCTTGGCTGCTCGAAGCCGGAGCTGTCCTCATCCGGACACAGGCGGAACTGGTGTTGAAGAGCCGGTGGGTCGAACCCCGGAAGTTAGTCGATGCGGGTTTCACCTTCTCCTATCCGGCTCTGAGCGGCGCGCTCAACGCGATCGCGGGGGGCAAGTGATGAGTCTGACCGCCCGTTCGGAAGTCTGGATCTACGGACCAAAGGATCGAGTGGTTTTGGGCTGGAAGGCCCTGATCATCGGGATCTTGATGTCACACCTTGTCTTTGGCGTCCTCCTAGCCCTATCAAACCCAGCATGGGGCGTCGTCTTGTTCGCCTTCAGTGCCCCGCCAACATGGGGAGCCGCTGCTGCGGTCGGCTCACTGTTGGGCCTGGCACTGCGACGCATCCGAAATCAATGGATTCATGTCGCTGCCTTCTTTGCGACCCCGGCTCTTGTGAGTGTCCCCTTCGGAGGGTTTTGGAATCCCTCAGCATGGGCCTTTCCCTTGAGCATTGCCGTCGCTGCAGGAATCGCGCGCCTTTCCGTTTGGAAAATCGTCCGGATCAACGACCTGCCTTCTCTCACATAATCACCGCCTTCCGGGCAACGTTCTCTCACATCCCGACGCTTTCCGGGCAACGTTCTTTCACATCCCGCAGTGCACGAGCGGTCATCGGCGTCGTGATCTTGTGCCTAGGTAGCGGTGAACCCTTTTCTCGTATTCCGCGTAGGGCCGCCCAAAGGCCAGCCTCTTCACGCAGCACGCCCAAATGGTCCATGAGCATTCCGACCGGCAGGGTCACCACCACCCATGATGAACCGGCGAGTGTCCCCGCGCCCAAATGGATGAGCCACCACCTCACGTACATAGGATGGCGGGTCAATGCATAAGGGCCGCTTGTCACGAGTTCCTCAGCCTCTCCAAATTGAAACTGCCCGTCGAGCGGCGACCTCGTTCAGCCAAGGCCCAGGCATTCAGCCCACCGCCAATCACCAGCAGCCCGGAACCCACCATCCGGTGAAGCAGGTCAGGGCCGGGCAAGGACCGCGGACTAGTTCTTCCGAGAAAGAACATCACGGCCACTCCGGTCACTTGGCCCGGCGGCAGGGGCAGGTTTCCGAATAGCCTCCTCAAGGTGAGCCGAGGGGTCGGGGATGGCTGAGAAATAGTCGCCATGCCTGAACAGTAACCCCGCGATCCGCTCTTGTCCGCAGCAAGGAAACAGGACGTGACAGAGCATCCGCCGAAAGCGGTCAGCATGTGAGAGAACATCCGCCCAAACCGATCAGGACGTGACAGAGGAACCGCCGAAAGCGGTCAGGACGTGAGAGAACATCCGGAAGGGACCACAGCGCGAAGGCGGGATCAAAGCAAAAGCCGCGCACCGCCGTCGTGCGTTCAGGCTGTTCAGGGCGTTCAGGGGCCTCGAAACCTAAGGAAGTGTTAGGAAATCGCTTCCGGCGTTGGCTGTGCCCTGCATCACCAATAGTTTGGATTATGTCCTCTTCACCCATGGAGGACCTTTCTTAGTCGACGAAGAGCCATGCGCAAGGACGCCATGAGCAAGAGCTTCATGGACAGAACGAACTCATGTAAGACACGGCTGCCATCGCAGGCGCCGTCCAGGAAGGTTCATTGATGAGCACCCAACAAGTTGCGCCCCTCAGCGAGGCCGCACAGACACGCAAGGCCGTGAGCAACATCCTCAAAGGCTCCGCGGGCAACCTCGTGGAGTGGTTCGATCTTTACGTCTATACGGTTTTCGCGGCGTATTTCCAGTCGCACTTCTTCAACTCCTCGGACGATCTGCAGGCTGGCCTCGAAGCTATGGCGGTCTTCTCGACGTCGTTCCTCATGCGTCCAATCGGCAGCTGGTTCTTCGGCCGCTACGCCGACCGCAAGGGCCGCAAGGCTGCGCTGACCCTCAGTGTGACCATGATGTCGGCCGGTTCGTTCGCCATCGCGGTACTGCCAACCCAGAACGTGATTGGGCTCTGGGCATTGATCCTGTTGGTCTTCATCAGGGTTGTGCAGGGCTTCTCAGTCGGCGGCGAATACGGCACCAGCGCCACTTACATGTCTGAGGCTGCCACTGCCAAGCGCCGCGGCTTCTTCTCCAGCTTCCAGTACGTAACACTCATTGGCGGGCAGATGCTGGCCCTCCTGGTGCTCGTGATCCTGCAGAACACCATGAGCAAGGAAGACCTGACTGCTTGGGGCTGGAGGATTCCTTTCGCGATCGGTGGCGTGGCTGCATTGGTTGTCCTCTGGCTTCGCCGTTCCATGGAAGAAACGCTGTCCGCGGATCAGCTCCGCGCCGCGCACGTGAAGGTTGATGGCGAGGCACAGCCGGGGACCATGAAGCTGCTGTTCACGAAGCACTGGAAGCCGCTGCTCATCTGCATTGGCATCACGCTCGGTGGCACGGTGGCGTTCTACACGTACACCAACTTCATTCTTAAGTTCATGAACGATACGTCCGGCATCGCCAAGACCGATACCTCCGTCATCAACTTCTGGGCTTTGTTCATCTTCATGCTGCTGCAGCCGGTCTATGGCTTGATTTCGGACAAGATTGGCCGCAAACCGCTGCTCATCTGGTTCGGGGTCACGGGCGTACTGTTCACGTGGCCGTTGCTCTCCACGCTGTCCGGAACCAAGGATCCGTTAATGGCGTTCCTGCTCATGCTAGGCGGTCTGCTGATGGTGGGTGGCTACACATCGATCAATGCGCTGGTGAAGGCTGAGCTTTTCCCGGCATCGATCCGCGCCCTGGGTGTTGGTCTTGGATACGCGATCGCGAACTCGCTGTTCGGTGGCACGGTCCCGCTGATAGGCGCCGCTCTGCAGAAGGCTGGGCAGGTGGACATGTTCTTCACCTACGTGACTGCCGCGATCTTCATCTCGCTGCTGGTGTACATCTTCGCGCTGAAGAACAAGAAGGCCACGCACTTGGACGCCGAGCAGGGAAGCGCATTCGCCGCGAAAGGCTCTGATTCGCGCGACGCCGACGAGGACAAGAAGGATCTCGCCAAGGCCTAACCCTGCCGCTTGTGAGGCCCGTTCTGCGCTCTTTGGTCACTCCGAGGGGCGCAGAGCGGGCCTCGCAACGTTAACCCGGCGGCCGCGGGACGTGAGAGAGCGTCCTGCCAAACGGCGCGGGACGTGAGAGAGCGTCCTGCCAAACGGCGCGGGACGTGAGAGAACGTCCTGCCAAACGGCACACGACGTGAGAGAACGTCCTGCCAAACGGCACACGACGTGAGAGAACGTTCCGGCAAACGGCGCACGACGTGAGAGAACGTCCTGCCAAACGGCACACGACGTGAGAGAACGTTCCGGCAAACGGCACACGACGTGAGAGAACGTTCCGGCAAACGGCGCACGACGTGAGAGAACGTCCTGCCAAACGGCGCACGACGTGAGAGAACGTCCGACGGCGGGTTGGGAACCGGGGGCGCGCCGGCGCTGGAAGGCGGATCGGGGAGGAAGGGAGTAATCTCCAAGACGGACCATCGGGCCTCCAACCGCCAACCGCCAACGTCAACCACGCAACCGTCAACCGTCAACCGCCAACCGCCACCGTCACCCGTCAACCAACCCCGTCCAACCATCGGGCACAAACCCACCAACAACCCAAGCGGCAAAGGATCACACAGTGCACGTGCTCATCGTCGAGGATGACGACGCGATGGCGTCCGCTTTGAGCGCTGCCGTTGCATCCGCCGGCCACAAAGCCACCAGGGTATCCCGCGGCGAGGACGCACTCCTGGGGCATCGGCACCACGAGGTGATCCTGCTGGATCTCGGTTTGCCGGACTTGGACGGCCTGGACGTCCTGCGGAAACTGCGTCAGGTCACGCAAATTCCCATCCTGATCCTCACGGCGCGCGACGACCAGCGCAGCGTGGTCCTGGGTCTGCGTTCCGGGGCAGATGACTATCTGGTCAAACCTGTGAAGCTCGTGGAATTGCTGGCGAGGATCGAGGCTGTGACGCGTCGTACCAACCGTGCCGGGCAGTCGGCGCCCCACAACATCCAGGTGGGAGACGTCAGTGTGGACCTGGACCGCAGGACGGCATCTGTTGGCGAAAGGGAGCTCTCCCTGACCGCAACAGAGTTCGAACTCCTCAGCCTCCTGGCAAGGAATGCGGGATCAGTAGTGACAAGGGAACAGATCCTCGATGCCCTCTGGGGTGATGCTTTCCTCGCAAATTCCCGCTCGCTGGATGTGCACCTCACAGGCCTCCGGTCCAAGCTCCAACTACCCGGCTTCATCATCAACGTCCGCGGGGTCGGTTACCGCGTCGAGCAGCCGTGAAAATCCGTGTCCTGGCCATCCTGAGCGTGATCGCGGTGCTCATCGTGGTCACGGTATCCAGCGTGATACTGACATCGGCCGGCAGGGAGCTTGCCCAGGAACTCCAGATCAACCGGGTCACGTCTTTGAACCGATTCGCCCAGCTCGCAAATGACGCTTCATCGGACAACGACACCACCCAACTCCAACGCGAAATGGATCGCTATTCCGAGCTCTACGGCGAGGGGATCCTGATCCGCCTGCAGCAGCAGACAGTCCGCTCGGGCAATCTCAACGAGGACCGTGCCGAAGTCCGTGACGCACTGAACCGGGCCAGCCTGAACCTCAGCGACACCACCCTCAGCCCGCTCAGGCCCTTCGGATCCGGGACGGAGGTTATCTCGAGGTCCTTCGGCACAGCCAGCCAGGTACTTGGTGAGGCCGTCCTTGAAGTCAACCCCGAAGCGGCCCGGCAGAAACTACGGGAGCGGTGGCTCGTCGTCGGGCTTGCCGCAGTGGCGCTCGGTGCTCTCCTCCTCCTGGCAGCGGCCCGCCTCACCGGCTGGGTCCTGCGGCCGGTCCATCGCCTGAGCAAAGCCGTCCACGAACTTGAGACGACGGGCAAAACGACCCATCTTCCCGACGCCGGCCCACCCGAGCTGAGGGAGCTGAGCCGTTCGTTCACCGCGATGGCCAACACTGTCACTGAGAGCATCGATTCGCAGCGCCAACTGATCGCCGACACATCGCACGAACTACGGAATCCAGTGGGTGCCTTGCGGCTCCGGATCGATCTGCTGCAGCTGGCACTGAAGTCCGAACCCGAAAAAGCCGCGGCTGCCGGCGTGGTTGCTGAGCTTGAGCGTGTGGAGGCAATTCTCGACGGCGTGCTGAAGCTGGCGACCGCGGAACACCGCGCCTTCGAGGGTTCGGCGCGCGTGCAGCAGGAAGCTGAGCACAAACACCACACCGTCATCGACCCCTTCCCTGTCCTGCAGGGAGAGGTGGAGCGGGCGATGCCGGCTGCTGGACGCGCTGGTTCGACGATCACGCTGGCGCAGCCGGAGCAACCGCTCCACCTCGCCTGCAATCCGGACGAGCTGGCACACATGGTGGGTGAGCTTCTGGCCAACGCCATCAAATACGCCCCCGGGGCCCGGATCACGGTGGCAATGACGCGGACGCGAGGAGGGGTCGCCGTCGAGATTTCCGACGACGGTCCCGGGCTTTCCGCCGAGCAGCGCACCGCGTCCACAACGCGGTTTTGGCGGGCGCCGCAGCACAGCAAGATCGCAGGAAACGGTTTGGGCATGACGATCGTGGACCGTTTGGCGCATGCGAACGGCGGTGAGCTTATGCTCGAGGGAAAACAACCACACGGATTGACGGCACGGCTTGAATTCCGGCAGCCTCAGGGTGATCAGGATGAGTAGCAGGATCCTACCAAGGCGGGCTGTTCTCAGAGCCGGACTGTCCGCTGGTTTGGCTGGGCTACTGCTGCCGGTCTGGACCGCTTGCACCCCTGAGGAGAAGCCGCAAAAGCTAACGGTCGCCGGCGGTGAACCAGGTGGCTTTTACCTGGAGTTCGCAACATTGTTCGCGGAGTTGCTACAACGCGAGGGTGTGGCCGAAGCCGCCGTGCCACTGACCACCGGCGGAAGCCTGGAAAACATCCGGCGGGTATTGTCCGGCGAGGCAACGTTCGCCGTCGCGCTTGCGGACGCAGCTGCCCAGGCTGCGGCCACCCGACAACCCGGCGGCAATCTTGTGGCGCTCGGAAAGGTGTACCAAAACTACGTTCACTGCATCGTGCGGGAGGACAGCGGTCTGCGCTCCTTCGCCGACCTGGCCGGGAAGACAGCCGGTGTTGGCGAGGTGGGCTCCGGGACGTCGCTGACCGTTCCGCGCATCCTCTCCGCGGCGCCGGCCAGCATGGGCCTCAAGCAGGTGAACCTCGGCTTGAATCAAGGGTTGGCGGCGTTACGCGACCGTTCCATTGACGCCCTCTTCTGGTCCGGCGGTGTGCCAACCGCTGCCATCGCATCCACTGCCAATGACATTGGCCTTCGACTGATCGACCTCTCCGAACACATCAAGGCCATGCGCGAACAATATGGCGCCTTCTACGATCGCGTCCTGATCCCCGCCAAGAGCTACGGGGACGCAGCTGCCACCTGGACCGTGGGCGTAGCGAACCTGCTCCTTTGCCGCAGCGACCTGGCCGATCACCTGGTTTCGGAGGCCGTGAGGCTGTTGGCAGAGAAGGCTCAGGACCTGGTACCGAAGACGAGCACGGGCGTGCAGTTCCTCAGCCCTGAGACGCTCATCAACACCGCCGGCGTGCCCCTGCACCCAGCCGCCGAGGCAGCTTACCGCCGCTTGCACGGCTAACGGCTACCTGCGGCGGCGGCTCGTGGCGCGGGCGTTACCGGCGCCGTCGAAATCGGCTCCCCGTCGGGCAACTGGCAAGATGGAAGACATGACTTCAGCCGTTGCCCCTGCCATTGCACTGACCATCGCCGGCTCCGAAGCGACCGGCGGTGCCGGCGCGCAGGCCGACCTCAAGACCTTCCAGGAACTGGGAGTGTTCGGCATCGCGAACCTCACGTGCATCGTTTCCTTCAACCCCCAAGACAGCTGGAAACACCGCTTCGTGCCGGTTGACCAGCAGGTCATCGCGGACCAATTGGAAGCGACGACGGCGGCATATGGTGCCGCTTCCGGCGCACCCTCGGTTTTGGACACGGTGAAGATTGGCATGCTCGGAAGTCCGGCAACCATCAGCACAGTGGAGAAGGCGTTGGCCGACGGCTCTTTCGCGAATGTGGTCCTTGACCCTGTCCTGATCTGCAAGGGACAGGAGCCGGGCCACGCCTTGGACACTGACCAGGCCTTGAAAGCGCAGATCCTGCCTCTGGCTACTTTCGTCGCCCCGAATCACTTTGAGGCCGAGTCATTGTCCGGACTGAGCATCACGGACGAAGAATCGTTGAAAGCCGCTGCCATTCGCATTCACGAGATCAGCGGCGCAGTAGTCCTCGCCAAGGGTGGAGTGAGGCTGGAAGGCCCTGACGCCGTCGACGTTTACTACGACGGCGAAACGCTGGAAGTCCTGCGCAGTCCTAAGGTTGGCGACGTGGCTGTGTCGGGTGCCGGTTGCTCCCTGGCTGCTGCCGTGACTGCTGAATTGGCCAAGGGCGCCACGCCACTGGAAGCTGCCCGCACCGCCAAGGCGTTCGTAACGGCCGGCATCAAGAACCGCGTGTCCTCGGGTGCTCCGTTTGATGCCCTATGGCAGGGCGGAAACCGCTAGCGCGAGACCTTGCCCATCAGCGAGGCGACCGGGCGCAGGAACAGCGGGCGGGCCAGGAACCAGGCGGCCGCTGTGAAGACGATTGAGGCGGCGAAAATGCCGAAGCCCCACCAGCTGTAATCGTTGTTCGAGGCGTACATGTGGTTCAGGTTGTTCAGCGCACCGGTGGCCAGGACCAAGGTGACGTGGACGATCACGAACGCCACGAAGTAGATCATCACCGGGAAGTGGATCTGTCGGGCGAGCTCGATCGGGTAGAACTTGTTGATCGCCGCCTTTTTCGGCCACGCACCGGACATCCGCAAGCCCGTGATGATGGCCAGCGGGGCGGCGATGAAGACGGTGACGAAGTACGTCAGGAGCTGAAGGCTGTTGTAGTTGTTCCAGCCGTTCTCAATGGGCCAGTTCAGCGAAGCGTACTGTAGGGCTGCGGAAAGAGCGTTGGGGAAGACGTCCCAGTTGGTCGGGATGATCCGCAGCCATTGGCCGGTTGCGAACAGCAGGACGATGAAGATGATGCCGTTCAACACCCACAAGGCATCCAGCGTGAGGTGAAACCAGAGATCAAGGCTGATCTTGCCCGGTGCGTTCTTGGTCTTGATGAAGCCTTTGTTGTTCCGGGTCCAATAGGCCGGCGGCCTTGTGGTGGTCCGGACCTGCCAGCCAGAGCGGATGATCAGGACCAGGAAGAACATGTTCAGGAAGTGCTGCCAGCCGAGCCATGCCGGGAAGCCTGTTGGGGTGCCTTCGGGGATCGCTGAGTGTCCGGGGTAGTCCACCAGGAACTGCTGGACGGGTTGCATCGTCCGGAGCCACTGCGCGATAAGCACCAGGACCAGCGCCACCACCAAAGCTATGGCGGTAACGACGACGGGTTTGAACCACCTGTTCGACGTGATCCCGGACGACTTGCTTGAAACGGACATCAGGCCGCGTTCCTCTCTGGCTTTGTTTGGCGTGCGACCAGTTGGCGCTCTCTCATAGCGATTCAACCAGTTGCAGCGCGACGGTGAAAACGGCACCCGGGTTTCGGAGCGTTTGACGTCAAAAATCGCAGCATTCGGATACATACCGCAACACATATTTCTAGAACGAGCTTCTAAGATTGTTCCTTTACTTGATTGATGGTCAAGGGGTTTGATTGCTGTAAGTTTCGGACTGGGTGAAGGTACGATTCCAGAAAGAAGCCCGACGACACTCCGGCAAACAGCATGTCGCGGCGAAGGGAGCATCCTTGGTTCGCAAAACCTCCAACGCGGCAGTCCATGCCGGCTCGTGGCAATGGACCCGGACAGCCGCCACCCGAAGAAACCTCCTGGATGCGGCCAGGGAAGTTTTCTGTGAGCACGGCTTCACCGATGCCAGCATTTCCGACGTCGTAGCCCGTTCCGGGTCAAGTGTTGGCAGCCTCTATCACCATTTCGGCGGCAAGACCGAACTCTTCCTGGCGCTCTGGGATGATTACCAAAATGAACATGAGAGGCTCGTCGCCGCGGCTGTAGCAAAGGCCAGGAAGTCAGGCGAAAACGATCCGTTGGCACTGTTCAACGTGGGCAGCCGCAGCTACTTCGACTACACCTGGACACACCGCGCATTGGAGCGGGTGTTCATCGAGGGCGACACTCCCCCGGGATTCGAGGTACTGCGACGTGAACGTGGACGCGAGTGGGTCCGGCAAAACTCCGTGCTGCTGGGAGCCAGCGACGACACCCTGGGAAAGCTCACGGTCGCTGTCATCACGGACATGATTACTCTGGCCGGACACGAGGTCGCCCTGAGTTCGTCCAAACGGCAGGCGGACGACGTCGTTGAGGCTGCGGCAGTGCTGGTAGGACGGCTGGTTCGCTAGCCATCGCTCTCTCACATCGTGATGCCTTTTCCCTGATGCTCTCTCACATCCCGGCCCGTTCCGGCCGATGCTCTCTCACATCCGGGCGCGTTCCGGCCGATGCTCTCTCACGTCCCGGCCCGTTCCCGCCGATGCTCTGTCACATCACTCCTATAGCGAGCGCTACCAATCTTCTGCTGAGCTCTTGCCGGATGGGTGATTAAAGGCGTGGAGTAGTCTGGCGAGGGTCTCGACGTCGGCGTCGTTCCAGTCCTTGATTCGGTCGAAAAACGAAGTTCCACGCAAATCCAGGGCTTTCTTGACCCGGGCTTCTCCTTCAGAAGTGAGCGACACGATGACGGCTCGCTTGTCACTGGGGTCAGGCGTGCCTTTGAGCAGGTTGAGTGCTTTCATGGATCGGATCAGGCTGCTGGTGGAACTTCGGTCCATCCCAACGGACTCTGCCAGGGTGCTTGGCTTTACCGGCCCGTAAGAGAAGAGCCATCGAGCGAGATGAAACGCAGCAGGCTGGAGATCCGGGTGAAATGCCGCAGCACTCCGCTCGGTAAGAACCCTTGATGCGCTCAGAAGGGCGCTCAATTCTGAGCCGAGGGCGAGTTCGAGATCGCGGCGGCCTGAATTCTTGTCGTCGTTGGGAACACTAGAACTGATGGACATTTCCACATTAACTCCTTATGGTTAGGAAATCCCCACTATATCCCAGCCGCCTCGAAGCCCTGCCGAAGGAGAAACCTTTGCGTTCCACACCTCTGATTGTCATGACAGGAGCAACAAGCGGCTTGGGCCGCATCGTAGCCATCGAATTGGCCAGACGGGGCGCCCGTCTGGCGCTGACTACCCGGGATGCCGAGCGCGCAGCCGCAGTCTCGGCCGAAATCGAACTCTCGGCACCTGGGACTTCAGTGGATTTCTTCACAGCGGACTTCTCGCGCACGGGAGACGTCCGACGCGTCGGCCGTCAGATGGCACAGCGGTACCACCAGATCGACGTCCTGATAAACAACGCTGGCCTCCACGCCTTCGAGCAGCGCATCACGGCGGATGGGTTTCCGGAGATGATGGCCGTCAACTACTTGGCACCGTGGATACTTACGCAGGAACTGCTTCCCTCCCTCAAAGCCACACCGAATGCTCGGATCGTGAATGTCGCCTCGGAGGCGTCACGTCGGCATGGATCCCTGGCTCTCCCTGGGGATCTCACCGATACTTCCCCTTTTTCCGCGCGAGGCTCTTCTGCGGTGTATGGGAAAAGCAAACTTTTGGACATCATGTTCACGTTGGAATTGGCCCGACGTCTGGAGGGGACCGGAGTCAGTGCCAACTGCGTAGACCCTGGCTTCAACGTCACGGGCCTAGGGCGGGAACTCAGGTTCGCGCCACTGATGGAGAAGATCCTCGCTCACCTTCATATTGGGGATCCCGAACGCGGCGCAGGCCTCACCATCAAACTTGCCAGCGACTCCACATTCTCAGGAAAAAGCGGCGGCTACTACACAAGGCGGAACACGAAGCGCCTCACGCCGGTTCACCCGGCAGATGACCCAAACTTGTGCAGGCAGCTATGGGAGCACACGGAGCAGTTGCTTGCCGCATCACGTGACGGTGATGTCGCCAGCAGGTGAGAGAACATCCCGCCAAAACGGTCGGGAAGTGACCGAGCATCGGGGAAAAACCCGCAGGACGTGATAGAACATCCCGCCAAAACGGTCGGGAAGTGACTGAGCGTTGGGGAAAAGCGGGCAGGACGTGAGAGAGCATCAGCGCTCGGAGTGGGCCGCCAGGAAGCTGTACACCTCGGTCTCGTCCACGCCGGGGAACGCGCCCGGAGGCATCGCTGCGAGCAGGTGCGAATGAGCCCGCGCCGACGGCCAGGCGTTGCCGGACCACTCCTTCGCGAGTGAGGCAGGTGGCCGCTTGCAGCAGTTCGGGTCAGGGCAGGTCGAAGTGGCACGGGCCGTCGTCTCGCGCCCACGGAACCATTTCACATGCTGGTACGGCACGCCAATACTCAAAGAGAATTCACCAGCAGCCGAGCGCTCGGTTCGGGCCGTGCACCAATAAGTACCGGAGGGCGTGTCCGTGTATTGGCTGTACGCGCTGAACTTGTCCGGCACGTCGAACACTGCCCGCGACGTCCAGGCCTTGCACGACGGCTGCCCCTCGATGGCGCCCGTGTGATCCTGCGGAAAGGTCACGCCGTCGTTCTCGTAGGCCTTGTAAATGATGCCGGACTGGTGCGTCTTCTGGAAGTGCGTGGTGATGCCCAGGTGTTTGGTGGCCAGGTTGGTGAAGCGGTGGGCGGCGGTCTCGTAGGACACAGCGAAAGCATCGCGGATGTCCTCCACAGCGATTTCCTTCGCTGCCTTGGCTTTTTGGAGGAATTCAACGGTGGCATGCTCGGGCAACAGCAGAGCCGCGGCGAAGTAGTTGGTGGCCACTCGCTGTGCCAGAAAATCGCCGTAGTTCCGCGGAGTTTCATGCCCCAGGACATAATGGCCAAGCGCCTGCAGCAGCACCGAACGCGGATCGTGATCCTGGCGCTGGTTCTGCGTTAGGTAAATTCTGCGGTTCTTCAAATCCGTCACGGACCGGGTGGAATGGGGCAAATCGCCCACGTGGTGCAACGAAAATCCGAGGTTCTCCGCGATGTCCGCAATGACATGCTGGCTGAGCGGCCCAGTGGTGTAGCCCACCCCTTTGAGGACCTTCTGTGCCTCGGCCTCATACTCCGGGAAATAGTTACCGCGCTCGCGCATCATGGCACGCAACTCGCCGTTCGCGCGGCGGGCTTCTTCCGGCGTCGCGACCTGCTCGTTAAGTTTGCGTTCGAGCTCCTGAAGCAGCCCCACTTGCGACTCCAGCACATCCAGCGGAAGCCGCGAGCTGATGCGGATTTTCGGCAGGTTCAGGGACTCGTACAGGGGTCCGCGTTGGTATCGTTCCAGCTCGATTTCCAGGGCCGCGCGGCGGCTGGGCGGCTCGGCCCCCAACAGCTGATCGATGCTCACGTTGAGGGCCGCGGCGAGCTGCTGAAGGAGCCCCAATTTGGGTTCGCGTTTACCGTTTTCGATCAGGCTCAACTGGCTTGGCGCGGTCCCGACGGCGGCACTCAAGTCGTCCAGCGTCAGGCCGGCTTGCTTGCGCAGATGGCGCACGCGGCGGCCGAGGCTAATGACGTCCAGTTCGGGGGACGTCGTGGACGACGACGGCGGCGCGACTTCGCGATTCCAGCTCACAGGGGACATTTCTTGAGAATACGCGAAGAAGTGCATTTCTTTCCATAGTTCTCCTCTAGAAAGCCTGTTGTAAGTGCAGAAAAGTAGGTCTTACGAAAAAGAAATACAGACCCCGGGTGAGCCGGCCGATGCAGCAAAGGCGCAGCGGAGGCCGGCCCGGGGAGCCCCGCTTGGATATTAGGAGAATGCAATGACCGCATCATTTGAACCAGCAGAATCGGCACAGACTGCAGAGCAGCAGGCAGCAGCGCTGGAACTTGAATGGTCCGCCAACCCGCGTTGGGAAGGCGTCACCCGTGATTACTCGGCCACCGACGTCGTCCGCCTCCGTGGTCGCGTCTCCGAAGAGCACACCCTGGCCCGTCGCGGTTCGGAAAAGCTCTGGAAGCAGCTCACCGAGGAAGCTCCCACGGGTGGCTACACCAACGCTTTGGGTGCCTTGACCGGCAACCAGGCCGTTCAGCAGGTCAAGGCCGGCCTCCGGGCTATCTACCTGTCGGGCTGGCAGGTCGCCGCTGATGCGAACCTTTCGGGCCAGACCTACCCGGACCAGTCCCTGTACCCGGCCAACTCGGTACCCCAGGTTGTCCGCCGCATCAACAACGCCCTGCTCCGCGCAGACCAGATCGAATACGCCGAGGGCGTCAAGACCGTTGAAGACTGGCTCGTCCCGATCGTCGCCGACGCCGAAGCCGGCTTCGGTGGCCCGCTCAACGCCTACGAACTCATGAAGTCCATGATCACCGCAGGCGCCTCGGGCGTTCACTGGGAAGACCAGCTGGCCTCGGAAAAGAAGTGCGGCCACCTTGGCGGCAAGGTCCTGATTCCCACCCAGCAGCACATCCGGACCCTCAACGCAGCCCGCCTCGCGGCCGACGTCGCCGGCACTCCGACCGTCGTCATCGCCCGAACCGACGCCGAAGCCGCCACGCTGATCACCTCCGACGTCGACGAGCGGGACCAGGAGTTCATCACTGGTGAACGTACGGCAGAGGGCTTCTACAAGGTCCGCAACGGCATCGAACCCTGCATCGCCCGCGCCAAGGCCTACGCGCCGTACTCCGACCTCATCTGGATGGAGACGGGCACCCCGGACCTGGAACTGGCACGCAAGTTCGCCGAATCGGTCAAGGCCGAGTTCCCGGACCAGATGCTCTCCTACAACTGCTCCCCGTCCTTCAACTGGCGCAAGCACCTGGACGACACCACCATCGCCAAGTTCCAGCGCGAACTCGGTGCCATGGGCTTCACGTTCCAGTTCATCACCCTGGCCGGCTTCCACGCCCTGAACTACTCGATGTTCGACCTCGCCCACGGCTACGCCCGTGAAGGCATGAGCGCCTACGTCGAACTCCAGGAAAAGGAATTCGCCTCCGAGTCCCGCGGCTACACCGCCACCAAGCACCAACGCGAAGTCGGCACCGGCTACTTCGACGACATCGCTACAGCGCTCAACCCGAACGCATCCACCCTCGCCCTCGTGGGATCCACCGAAGAGGGCCAGTTCCACTAACCAACACGCCCAGGTGAGCTGTTCGCTTCGCTCACCACAGGGCACGACGGCGGCACTCACCGCCATCGGCCGGGAAGGGGAATCCGGAAGCGTGCGTAAAAGGGGCCCTGTCCCGGACGTCGGCCGAGCCCCGCGAGGCCATGCGGCCGGGACGGGGAATAGCACGCGGAGGATTTCTCTTCCCGGCCCCACCAACCCAGGCAAGTGCCGCCGTCGAACCTTTTCTTAGGAGTTTTGAAATGAACAGCTTCACTGACAACTTCACTATTAATGGCATCACGATCACCGCTCAGCCCATTTGCCGGCAGAACGAGGTCCTCACGCCGGACGCCCTTGAGTTCATCGGCAAGTTGCACCGGGCTACGGCTGATCGTCGTCAGGAGCTGATGCAGGCACGGCACGCCCGCCGGAACCAGATTTCCAGCGGCCAGGATCCGCGGTTCTTGCCGCAGACCGAGGGCATCCGCAACGATCCTTCCTGGCGCGTTGCTCCGCCGGCTCCGGGTTTGGAGGACCGTCGCGTGGAAATCACGGGCCCCGTGGATAAGAAGATGACCATCAACGCCCTGAACTCTGGTGCGAAGGTCTGGCTGGCTGACATGGAGGATTCCTCGACGCCGACGTGGCGCAACGTCATCCAAGGCCAGCTCAACTTGACCGATGCTTTGGAACGTCGCATTGATTTCACGTCCCCGGAGGGCAAGGAGTACAAGCTCAAGGCTGCCGAGGACCTGCCCACCATCGTGGTCCGTCCGCGTGGCTGGCACCTTCCCGAGAAGCACATGCTGATCGACGGAAAGCCGATCGCCGGTGGCATCGTGGACTTCGGGCTGTTCTTCTTCCACAACGCCCGCCGCCTGCTGGCCCAAGGCAAGGGCCCATACTTCTACCTGCCTAAGATCGAGAACCACCTCGAAGCTCGCCTGTGGAACGACATCTTCGTCCTGGCGCAGGATCTGCTCGGCATTCCGCAGGGCACCATCCGCGCCACGGTGCTGATCGAAACCATCACGGCCGCGTTTGAGATGGAGGAGATCCTGTACGAACTCCGCGATCACGCCTCGGGCCTGAATGCCGGTCGCTGGGACTACATCTTCTCCCTGATCAAGAACTTCCGTACCCGCGGACCGCGCTTCGTACTCCCGGACCGCGGCCAGGTGACCATGACGCAGCCGTTCATGCGCGCTTACACCGAGCAGTTGGTCCGGGCCTGCCACCGCCGCGGGGCCATGGCGATCGGTGGGATGGCTGCCGCTGTTCCCAACCGCAAGGACGAAGCCGCCAACCAGGCATCGTTCGAGAAGGTCCGTGCGGACAAAACCCGTGAAGCCAACGACGGCTTCGACGGTTCATGGGTGGCCCACCCGGACCTCGTGCCGGTCTGCCGCGAAGTCTTCGATTCAGTTCTCGGAGACCGTCCCAACCAGCTGGACCGCTCCCGCGAGGACGTCACCCCCGATGACCGCGCCCTGATCGACATCGCCAGCACCGAGGGAACCATCACTGAGGCCGGCGTCCGCCTGAACATCGAGGTAGGCATCCGCTACATCGAGTCCTGGCTCCGCGGCAACGGAGCCGTGGCCATCCACAACCTCATGGAAGACGCCGCCACCGCCGAGATCTCCCGTTCCCAGCTCTGGCAGTGGATCCACTCCCACGCCATCACCGATCACGGCGACATCATCAGCCGCGAATGGGTTCAGGACATGCTGGACGAGGAATTCGCCCGGCTGGAACGCTTCGACGGAGACCGCTTCGCTGACGCCCGCGCCATCTTCGAAGAAGTCACCCTGGCCGAGGAATTCCCCACCTTCCTGACCATCCCGGCCTACGCCCGCTTCCTCACCGAGGCCCGAGAAGAGGCCACGGCGGAGGAACTCGTCGCCGCCTAGTGCATTTACCTGAAAAGGTAGCGACAAACCAAGCCCCGACGCTGGGCTGCCTGCACTCTTCGCAACAAGTGACCCCGATGGTCGGGGAGGCAGCCCAGCAGCGGGGCTTCTCCATGCCACCTGCGGTCAGCTCACTCCATTTCGATGGTTGGCTGCGCACCATGCCGTGCGCACGGCACGTCTCGCAGCGCACCCCCGAAAGGGCCAGCGAACGGAGACCGGCCCGCCCATTCGATGGCATGCTGCGCGCTAGACGATTCCTACCGTCTAATGCGCAGCCAACCCCCGAATCGGGCACGCGAACCCGACACACCCCGACGGCGGCACGCAGCTACCGCTGCGAACTCGCTCCGTTTCGATGGTTGGCTGCACAACATGCCGTGCGCACGGCACGTTCGGCAGCGCACCCCCGAAACGGGCAGCGAACGGAGACCGGCCCGCCCATTCGATGGCTTGCTGCGCGCTAGACGATTCCTACCGTCTAATACGCAGCCAGCCCCGAAACGGGCAAGCGCACCGGACACAGCCCGACGGCGGCACCCAGCTACCGCTGCCAACTCGCTCCGTTTCGATGGTTAGCTGCACACCATGCCGTGCGCACGGCACGTCTCGCAGCGTACCCCCGAATCGGGCAGCGAACCCGACACACCCCGACGGCGGCCCGCACCTACCGCTGCCGGGCCACCCAGCGCACGGACAACGTAACGCACACACAGAACGCGAGCACCGAACCCAGGAGCACCAGCAGCGGCACGGTCCAGCCGCTGGACACACCATGGACGTAGCCGATGACCGTTGGCGCCAAGGCTGCAACCAAGTAGCCCACACCCTGCACAACTGCGGACATCTTCCCCGCGGCCGCTTGGGAGTGCGCGAACTTGATGATGGCGATGAACACGACCGTGATGCCGCCACCCTGCGCAACGCCGCCCATCGAGGACCACATCCACCACAAATCAGGTGCCAGCAGCAAGCCCACGGGAACCGTTAGCCATAACGCACTCAAGGTGACGGCAACCGTCGTCGTACTGGCAAAGCGCGCCAACAGAGGTACGCCCAATCCGCCTACGATCGCGAAAATCTGGAACAGTGATGATCCGGCGCCAGCCTCGGCGGTGCCCATGGCGAGCTCGTCGGACAGGAAGCTCGGCAACCACGCGGTTATGCCGTAATAGGAGAACGCCTGGCCCGCGAAGCCAATCGTCAGGCCGACAGTCAGCCAGCCCACTCCCGTAACCGCAGCGGATGCAGAGCGGTCGGGCGCAGGAACCGCAGCCGGAACCAGCGCGCGCCGGAATCCTACAGTCGGTACCCAGAACAGGATGGCTGCCAACGCCAGAAGAGCACTCGCGGCCAAGGAAAGCCGCCAGCCCAACCATTCAGCGAGCGGCGCAGTGGCCACGGATGTAAGGAACGATCCGATATTCAAGGCGGCCGTATAGACGCCCATCGCGGTGGCTTGGCGCCGTGGGGCGAAGTCCCTGCGAATGATGAGCGGCACGGCGATATTGCCGATCGTAATAGCCACGCCAATGATGACGGTCCCCACCATCACCGGCACGCCGTCGCCGCTGGACCGGATCACGACGCCGGCCAGTACGCCAAGCAGCGTAAGCATCACCGCGAATTCGGCACCGAGGCGCCGGCCCGCCAAGGAGGCCAACGGCGAGGCCAGCGAAAAACAGAGCACAGGGATGCCGGTCAACAGGCCGAGTTCAACAGGTGAGAATCCCAGGTCGGCCTGCAGCGAACCCACCACGGGGGCAACCGCCACAAAGGGCCCACGCATGTTGAGCGCGATCAGGCCAATGCAGGCCAGGATCAACCATCCCCGGGGAACCTTGGCGAGGAACTGGCTCATGGGGTGCGCTGGAAGGTGGCGGGAAACGTTTTCATCACCTTCATTGCTATCACGCCATCACCGGCCATCCCGTCACAAAAGGCGTCTATCCCGCTGCTTGGAGCGTGGCTTCAATCACTGCCGGCGAGAGCACGTACTGCGTCACCATCTGACTGGCGCCCAGGATTGCAGCGCGATCACCGGCCATGGAAATACCGATCCGCAGGTGCGTGGTGGCCAACGGGAGCGAACGCCGGTATACAACTTCGCGAATGCCGGCAACGAGGTGTTCGCCGGCCTCTCCCACGCTGCCGCCGATGATGATCATGGACGGATTGAGCAGGTTGACCACGGTGGCCAGCACATCGCCGACGTCCCGCCCCGCCTGCCGCAGCGCCTGGATGGCCTGCAAATTTCCTTCCCCCACCAGACGTAGAACGTCAGCGCCCGTGGCGGCTTCGAGACCTTGGGCCTTGAGTTGACGTGCGACGGCGGGACCTGAGGCGAGCGCTTCGAGGCACCCGTAGTTGCCGCAACGGCAGAGGACGTCGTCGCCACGGGGCACGCGGACGTGGCCGAGGTCCCCGGCAGTGCCATTGGCGCCGCGCTGTAGCTGACCACTGCTGATGATGCCTGCGCCGATGCCAGTGGCCACTTTGATGAACAGGAAATTCTCGTGGTCGGGCCAGTAAGCGGTGCGTTCGCCGAGCGCCATGATGTTGACGTCGTTGTCCACCAGAACTGGAACGGGCAGCGAGCGCTGGACGTAAGGGACGACGTCGAATCCGTCCCAGCCAGGCATGATGGGCGGCTTGACCGGCCGTCCGGTGGCGTGTTCCACGGGGCCGGGCAGTCCGATGCCAATGCCGGCGAGGTCGCCAAGTTCGCGCCCGGCTTCGGTCAGCAGCGCACGTCCGGCGTTGATGACCTGGCCAAGGACGACCTCGGGGCCCTCGGCGACTTCCTGCGTCAGCCTGCGTTCGGCCAGGACGCTTCCACCGAGGTCGGTGACGGCAACAATCACGTGGGTCGCTCCGACGTCGACGGCCAGGACCACGCGGGCGGCGGGGTTGAAGGCAAAGCGGGACGGCGGCCTGCCGCCACTGGATGTGGCCTCCCCGGCAGGCCCTACGAGGCCGGATCCGATCAGGGCGTCGATGCGGGAAGCGACGGTGGAGCGGGCGAGTCCTGTGGTGAGGGCAAGTTCAGCACGAGTCCGGGCTTGGCCGTCCCGGAGGAGCTGGAAGAGGTCCCCGGCACGTGAAAGGTTACCGGCGTCCTGCGCGGGGGCGTCTTTTCCGCCGTGGTGTCCGGGTGCTGAGGTCATGCCATTAGTGAAGCACGATTGCTTATGCGTGTCATGCAGCAGAAGTTTATCGGCCATATTTCAACTTTTGCTTGACGCTCGGCAAAAGTCCCCCTAGGTTGTGAGGAGCAGCACATCAATCCCCTTGAATGCCGGAAATCAACGGCATCAATTTGCCTCCACACACAACGACGAGGAGAGACAGTGTCATATTCGATCCAGCTCTACACGGTCCGAAAGGCCCTTGAAGAGGATCTGGCGGGAACCATCCAGCGCTTGGCCGAGATCGGCTTCACCATGGTTGAGCCATACCGTTTCGTTGCCAAGGCCGAAGAACTCAAGCAGGCATTGACGGAGAACAACCTCACCGCTCCGTCCGGCCACGCTCCTTTGCTCAGCGATGACCAGGACGCAATCTTTGCTGCTGCAAAGCACTTGGGCATCGGAACTGTTATTGACCCGCATGTCCCGATCGAGCGCTGGAACACGATCGAAGACATCAAAGCAACCGCGGAACAGCTCAACGCGGCTGCCGCCAAGGGATCCGAATACGGTGTCCGCGTCGGTTATCACAACCACTGGTGGGAAGTTGAGTCCGTCATTGACGGCAAAACGGCAATCGAACACTTGGCCGACCACCTCAACCCCGAGGTCGTCCTTGAATTGGACACGTACTGGGCTGCAGTCGGTGGTCAGAATCCCGCCGAACTCCTGGCCCGGCTTGGTGATCGGGTCAAGTTCATCCACATCAAGGACGGTCCCGTAACCCCCGATCCGTCGAGCCAGCTCGCCGTTGGTGCTGGCCAGATGCCTATTTGGGACGTACTGAACGCTGCCGGATCACTTGAAGCAGCGGTCGTGGAACTGGACGACTTCCAAGGCGACATGTTCGACGCCGTGGAAGACAGCTACAACTACCTCAGCGCCGGGAAGGTGTCCGCATGAGCCACGCAGCAGGAGCGGCCTTTGGTTCTCTGATGTCAACCCCCTTAGGTTCAGGTCCCGTGGGCGTGGGCATCATCGGCGCAGGTGTCATCAGCAAGCAGTACCTCGACAACCTCACAAGCTTCCCCGATGTTCGCGTTGTGGCGATCGGTGACTTGTTCGAAGAGGCCGCAGCCACCCGAGCCAACGAGTACGGCATCCCCGTACACGGTGGCATCGATGCTGTCCTCGGCCACCCGGAGGTGGAGATTGTCATCAACCTGACCATCCCCGCCGCTCACGTGGAAGTTGCCACGCAGGCTGTCAACGCAGGCAAGCACGTTTGGAGCGAAAAGCCCTTCTCCTTGGACCGCGAAAGTGGCTTGGGCCTGCTGAAGGCCGCGGACGCAGCCGGCGTCAGGCTCGGTTGCGCACCGGACACGTTCCTCGGCGCCGGCCTCCAAACTGCCCGCCGGATGATCGAACGCGGTGACATTGGCACTCCCCTGACTGCGCTGACCTTGATGCAGTCCCCGGGCCCGGAATCCTGGCACCCGAATCCTGCTTTCCTCTTCCAGGACGGCGCCGGCCCTCTGTTCGACATCGGCCCCTACTACCTGACCACGCTCGTGCAGACCTTTGGCAGCATCCGCAAGGTAGGCGCTTTCGGTTCCAAGTCCCGCGAAACACGCGTGATCGGCTCGGGTCCCAAGGCCGGCGAGACGTTCGACGTCACAGTCCCTACGCACGTCAGCTCCATCCTGGAGTTCGAGAACGGTGAGTCTGCCCAGAGCATCTTCAGCTTCGATTCCCCGCTCAAGCGCGCAGGGTTCGTGGAGATCACGGGTTCCGAGGCCACCATCGCTTTGCCGGACCCGAACAACTTCGACGGCGACATCAGGATTTGCGCGCTCGGTTCCGACGATTGGACAACCGTCCCTTCAATTGGCTCAACTGCCAGCCGTGGCGCGGGCGTCCTGGAAATGGCCCGCGCCATCCGTGAGGGCCGGCCGCACCGCGCCCAAGGTGAACTTGCGTTCCACATCCTGGACACCATGGCCTCCATCGCAGAGTCAATCGACAACCGGGCCTTCGTGGATGTGGAAAGTTCCGCAGCACAGGTCCCTGCGCTGCCCGAGGATTGGGATCCCACGGCAGCAACGCTTTCAGCCTAGTTTCAGCCAGCACCAGCTCGACGACGAGAAAACCGGAGCATCATGAAGAATCCCCTGAAAGTCCTTTCGGCGGTTGCCGCGACGGCAGCCTTGGCACTGGGTCTCAGCGCCTGCGGTGGCGGTAGCACCCCACAGGCAAGCAGCGACACCATCACCTACTGGGCATCGGACCAAGGCAACAGCCTGGACGACACCGCAGCCAAGCTGAAGCCCACGCTCGACCGTTTTACGGAAAAGACGGGAGTAAAGGTACAGCTGGAAGTCATCAGCTGGACTGACCTCTACAACCGCATTCTCACTGCCGTCACCAGTGGCGACGGCCCCGACGTCCTCAACATCGGAAACACGTGGGCTGTGACCCTTCAGGAGACGGGCGCCTTTGAACCCGTGGAAGGTGAACTTCTGGAGGCCGTTGGCGGCAAGGACCGCTTCCTGAAGACCAGCTGGTCAACCGGTGGCGCGGAAGGCAAGACCCCCACGTCTGTGCCGCTCTACGGCTTGGCCTACAACATGTATTACAACACCAAGCTGTTCAAGGAAGCCGGCATCGAGAAGGCCCCCACGACGTGGGACGAGTTTGTAGCCGATGCCAAGAAGCTCACCAAGGACACCAACGGTGACGGCAAACCTGATCAGTGGGGCTTCACCGCAGCCGGGGCATCCGTTTCCGCCAACTCGCACCAAGCGTTCGTTCGTGGCCTGCAAAACGGCGGCACCTTGTTCGACGGTGACGGAAAGCCCACCTTCGACAGCGATCCCCAGGTAGAGGGAGTCAAGCAGTTCGTGGACTTGATGGCCACGGACAAGGTGATGTCGCCGTCGGACGCTGAACTGAGCCAAGGCAGCCAAAAGGTGGACAACCTCATCAACGGCAAGGCCGCCATGATGTTCGACCAGAGCCCGCTGAAGAACTTTGCGGCGCGCGACTTCAAGGACTGGGGCGTAGCCCCGATCCCCATGATGACCGCCGGAGCTACCGGTGAGCGTGGCACACAGAGCCACGTGGCCGGTATCAACCTCAGCGTCTTCAAGAACAGCGGCAACAAGGCAAACGCCATCAAGCTTGCCGCGTTCCTGACCAGCGACGAAGAGCAGATTGCCCTGAACAAGGCCTATTCCTCGCTGCCGGTAGTCACTGCGGCGTCGAGCGATGCAGCCTTCCAGACTGAAGAAGTCAAGGCCAAGAACGACGCCCTGGCCAACCACTCCCTGCCCATGCCGCTGATCGCGAAAGAGGGTCAGATGGAGACCCTCACCGGCACGGCAATCAAGAACCTCTTTGCCAAGGCGGCAACGGGAACTGTTTCCGAAGACGACATCCGGGCGGCCCTCAAGGACGCCAACAACCAGATGGCCGCGGCCCAGTAACCAAGCCTCATGAGCGGGGACGCCACCACAACGTGGGCGTCCCCGCTCCGGCAAAGGAGTTTCCATGTCCCATTCAGCATTGGACAGCGGCCCGGCCGCTGCAGGCAGCCCCGCTGCCATTGATCCCGAGCCCGGCCAACCACGGGCCGCAAGCACACCGCCGGTACGTAAACGGCGTCGCTCATTCCTCCCCTACGGCTTGATCCTTCCGGCCGCGATCCTTGAGCTCCTGATCCACATCGGACCGATGCTCCTTGGCATCTGGATCGCGTTCATCTCCCTGACGCAGCTCAACCTCACCAACTGGCTCAACGCACCGTTCGTTGGGCTCCAGAACTTCATCAACGGCCTCAACCCGGACAGCACCATCGGTCAGGCCTTCTTCAGCACGGTTGGCCGCACGCTGGGGTACACCATCCTGGTGGTCGGCTTCTCCTGGGTGCTCGGCATGGCAGGCGCGGTTTTCCTCTCCTCCAACTTCAAGGGACGCGCTCTTCTTCGCACGTTCTTCCTGGTCCCCTACGCACTCCCGGCCTACGTGGGAACCATTGCCTGGGCCTTCATGTTCAACCAGCGCGACGGCGCAGTGAACCAAATCCTCGTGGACACCCTCCACCTCTTCGGCGACGAACGCCCCTTCTGGCTGCTGGGCCAGAACTCCTTCGGAGCCATGGTGATTGTGAACGTGTGGCAGTTGTGGCCCTTCGCGTTCCTCATGCTGATGGCGGCCCTGCAGAACGTTCCCACTGACGTCTATGAGGCAGCGGCCATTGACGGCGCCACACTCTGGCAGCAGTTCCGGCGCATCACGTTGCCCATGGTCCGCCCGGCCAACGGTGTGCTGCTCATGGTGATGTCGCTGTGGACCTTCAACCAGTTCAACGTCCCCTTTGTCCTGTTTGGAGCCACGTCTCCCAAGGAAGCCACCCTTATTTCCCCTTTGATCTACCAAAACTCCTTCGGCAGTTGGAACTTCGGTCTGGGCGGCGCGATGAGCGTGCTCCTGCTGATCGCCTTGTTCATTGCCTCCGCTTTCTACATCCGCATGGTGCTGCCCAAGGGAGCCGACAATGATTGAGACACGCAACTTCCGGATCCTCAGGAACATAGTCCTGACCATCCTGTCCCTCTGGGTGGCGGTCCCGCTCTTCGTCGTGGTTTCCACATCGCTGAAACCCCTCAAGGACGTCTCCGGACTCTTCCAGTGGATTCCCCGCGAAATCACGGCATCACCATATCTGGACATCTGGACCACGGTTCCGCTGGCCAAGTACTTCCAGAACAGCCTCATCATCACCGTCTGCGCAACAGCGTGCTCAGTGACAGTCGCCGTCCTTGCCGCCTACGCCATTGCGCGCTTGCAGTTCAAAGGAAAGCGCGCTTTCAGCCTGACTGTCCTCTCTACCCAGATGTTCCCTGGCATCCTGTTCCTCCTGCCGCTGTACCTGATCTTCACGCAGATCCGCAACATGACCGGCTTGCAGCTGCAGGGCTCCTACCTCGGGCTGATCATCACGTACATGACGTTCACTCTGCCTTTCGCCATCTGGATGCTGAGCGGCTACTTTGCCTCGATTCCCAAGGAACTGGAAGAGGCCTCGATGATCGATGGCACTGGCAGGATGGGAGCACTGTTCCGTGTGATCCTCCCTGTTGCCAAGCCGGGCATCATCGCGGTGGCCGTGTATTCGTTCATCTCCGCGTGGGGCGAGGTTTTGTTCGCATCCGTGCTGACCAACGAATCCACAAAAACACTGTCCCTGGGGCTCAAGGCCTACGCCAGCGAGTCGGATGTTTTCTGGAACCAACTCATGGCTGCTTCGGTTGTGGTCAGCCTGCCCGTTTTGATCGGCTTCATCCTGGTGCAAAAACACTTGGTGGCAGGGCTGTCGTCAGGAGCAGTTAAGTAGGTTCACTGTTAAGTGGAAGCAACACCCAAGTACGAGCAACACCGTTATCCGGACGATCACCGAGAAGGCATCCATGTCGTATTCACTTCAGCTCTACACCGTTCGCAACGCCATCCAGGAAGACCTGCCTGGGACCATCAAGAAGGTTGCCGAGATCGGCTTCACGCAGGTTGAGCCGTACAACTTCGTGGCCACCGCCAAGGAACTCGGCGCCGCTTTAAAGGAGAACGGCCTTACCGCTCCTTCCGGGCACGCACCGCTTTTGAGCCAGGACCAGGACGAGATTTTCGCTGCGGCCAAGGAACTGGGCATCACCACTGTGATTGATCCCTTCCTTCCGGCCGAGCACTGGCAGGACGCCGAAACCATCCAAGACACGGCCGAAGCGCTGAACGCGGCAGCGAAGAAGGGCGCTGAGTACGGCATCCGCGTCGGCTACCACAACCACGCCTGGGAGCTGGAGTCCACCATCGAAGGCCAGACCGCCTTGGAGTACTTTGAGGGACTGCTGGATCCGGAACTCGTCCTTGAGGTGGACACGTACTGGGTTGCCGTGGGGGGTCAAGACCCCGTGGAACTCCTGACCCGCCTGGGTGAAAGAGTGAAACTCATCCACATCAAGGACGGACCGGCCACCACGGATACCAAGGCCCAACAGCCCGCCGGCCAGGGAAGCATCCCGGTCCTGGACATCATCGCCGCAGCCCAGTCCCTGGAAGTTGGCGTGGTGGAGTTCGACGACTACTCCGGCGATATTTTTGAGGGCATCACCGAGAGCCTGAGGTATTTGACGGCTGCGGCAAGCGTTCAGGCGGCCGAAGGAACTATTTCCGAGGAGGCAGGGGCATGAGTTTCACACCTTCAACCCGCAAGGGTCCCGTTGGCATCGCGGTCATCGGTGCGGGCAATATCAGCAAGCAGTATCTGGATAACATCACCACGTTCCCGGACGTGAAGGTCCTCGTGATCGCAGACCTCTTCGTCGAGGCCGCCGAGGCGCGGGCCAAGGAATACGGGATCCCCGAATTCGGTGCGCCCGAGCTGGCACTGAACCATCCCGACGTCGAGATCATCGTGAACCTGACCATCCCGGCGGCGCACGTCGAGGTTGCCACGGCCGCGGTCAAGGCCGGCAAGCACGTCTGGACGGAGAAGCCGTTCTCCCTGGACCGTGAGTCCGGGCTTGGCTTGTTGAAGGTAGCCGACGCTGCTGGGATGCGGCTTGGTACCGCGCCTGATACGTTCCTGGGCGCCGGGCTACAGACCGCCCGTAGGATCATCGAGCGCGGGGACATCGGCACCCCGTTGACGGGAATGACCACGTTCCAGACGCCAGGCCCGGAATCCTGGCACCCGAACCCGGCGTTCTTGTTCCAGCACGGCGCAGGCCCGTTGTTCGACATGGGCCCGTACTACCTCACAGCCCTCATCCAGACTTTCGGCTCGGTCCGTAAGGTGGCCGCCGTCGGCTCCTCCGCCAAGGCGACCCGGATCATTGGTTCCGGTCCAAAGGCCGGGGAGGAATTCGCCGTCGAGGTCCCTACACACGTCTCCGCGATGGCACAGTTCGAAAGCGGCGCGTCGTCGCACAGCGTGTTCTCCTTCGAGTCCCCGCGCCTGCGGATGGGCTTCGTGGAAATCACCGGCTCCGAGGCCACGCTCTCGCTGCCTGACCCGAACTATTTCGACGGCGACCTCAAGCTCTGGCGCCCCGGGGCGGAAGAACCCGAGATCATCCCGGCCACCGGACCGGCCAACGGCCGCGGTCTGGGCGTGCTGGACATGGCCCGTGCCCTGCGCTCAGGCGCCCCGCACCGCGCCACCGGCGAACTGGCCTATCACGTACTGGACACGATGGTCTCGATTTCCGAATCCGTGGAATCGGGCTCCTTCGTAGACGTCACCAGCAACGCGCCCACCTCCGAACCAGTCCCGGAGGACTGGGCGCCGGAAACCGCAACACTCCAGGCAACCGCAACTCCGTAAGTAACGAGGAACCACACCATGAGCACCCCCGCCCACACTGACCAGAGCCAGGGCAACCAGCAACCTACCCGCACCTTGGGGGTCGCCGCGATCGGCTATGCCTTCATGGGTAAAGCCCACTCGAACGCGTGGCGGAATGTGGCCAGCTTCTTCGACGTCCCGGCCTTCGAGCAAAAGGTGCTCGTCGGCCGGGACGCGGATGCCGTCGCGGAAGCCGCGGCAAAGTACGGTTGGACCGAGTCCGCCACCGACTGGCGGTCCGTCATTGAGCGGGACGACGTCCACATTGTCGATATCTGCGCCCCAGGCTGGATGCACGCCGAAATCGCCATCGCCGCCCTCCAGGCCGGCAAACACGTCCTGGTGGAAAAGCCGCTGGCGAACACGATCGCCGAGGCAGAAGCCATGACCACTGCCGCCGCGGCCGCCCGCGCGAAGGGCGTGCAGTCGATGATCGGCTTCAACTACCGCCGCGTCCCAGCCCTGGCCCTTGCACGCGAACTCATCGCCGAAGGCCGCCTCGGCACCGTCCGCCACGTCCGGGCCGCTTACCTGCAGGACTGGCTCTCCGACGCCGAATCCCCCATGACCTGGCGGCTCCGCAAGGAAACCGCCGGCTCCGGAGCGCTGGGCGACATCGCCTCGCACGCCATCGACCAAGTCCTGTTCCTCCTGGGTGATGCCGTCACCGAGGTCACGGGCCGCCTCCACACTTTCGTGACTCGCCGCCCCGGGGCGAATGGCCCCGAAGATGTCACGGTCGACGACGCCGCCTGGGCCACGCTCACCCTCGCCTCCGGAGCAATCGCCTCGGTGGAAGTCAGCCGGGTAGCGACCGGCCAGAAGAACTCCCTCAAGCTTGAGATATACGGCGACAAGGGCACCATCCTGTTCGACCTCGAAGCGCTGAACGAGCTCGGATTCCTGGACGCCACCGCACCAGTCCGCGAACAGGGCTTCCGCCGGATCCTCGTCAACGAACCCGAGCACCCCTACCTCGAAGCGTGGTGGCCGCAGGGTCACATCATCGGCTGGGAACACACCTTCACGCACCAGATCCGGGACTTTCTGCTGGCCATTCGGGACGGCAGCCAGCCCTCGCCGTCGTTCGAAGAAGGCCTGAACGTCCAGCATGTGCTCGCTGCCATCGAAGAATCCGCGGCGGCCAAAAGCTCACTGATCCAGCTTCACACCACCTCCCTAAACACCACCACCACTGAAGGAGCCTGACATGCCCCGCCCGTACACCCTGTTCACCGGCCAGTGGGCCGACCTCCCCTTCGAGGAAGTCGCGCGCCTCGCCTCGGGCTGGGGCTACGACGGCCTGGAAATCGCCGTCTCCGGAGACCACCTGGACGCCTGGCGC
>NZ_JBFTJK010000012.1:0-131635 GCF_056395385.1 Paenarthrobacter sp. 10L420
ACATCGAAGGCTGGTACAACCGCCGCCGTCCCAACCGCAGGGCCGGCGGCATCCCACCAGCCGCCGCCCACGAAAACCACCACAACCGCGCCCAGGAACCCCTGGCCGCCTAACACCAACGAAACTGTCTCAAAAACTTGACGAGCGCAATCGGTGGAAAACGCCCGGGATGTGAGAGAAGGATGGTTGTGCGGTTGGTGTTAGGGGAAGAGGGGACGCGGGCCTCCCCAGGAGTCGGCCATGGTCCAGGCGTCGAAGCTCGCCAAGCTGACAGTGCCCTCTGCGGCTGTCAGGGTCACGCGCTCGCCGCCCAGAGTCGGGTAAACCCTGGCCGTGAGCGGCTTGCCATTGGCGAAAATCTCGACGGCGGACCGGTCCACCAGGACGCGCAGGCGCACGCGTCCGCCGGGCATCGGGACGGGGCCGGACTTGTCCTCCACATCCACGTCAGCGTCAAGGCTGCTCCGGGTGCGGTCGAGCCGGAGGATGCCGTTTTCGCCCTCAAGAGAGCGGCTGACTTCGATGACCGTCTCCTCATCGCCGTCCCCGGAACCCAGAATGCCCAGTCGCAGCACCGCACCCGGTGCCAACTGCGCGTCCAGCTCAAGGTCCAACTGGTTCCCTGAGACACCGGTATCCATAGGCGTACCGCCCCCGACGAGCACTTTGCCCGGTACGCTTACGTGGTTCCGGCGGAGCTTCTCAACCTCAGGAACCGGGGCAAACTCTAGTGTTCCGTCATCGGCCAAAGTCGTGACGCGCGGCAGGCTCATCACGCCCGACCACCCTGCCTCCACCATGGCAGCATCGCTGCGGCCTTCCTGCATCCAGCCGAACATGATGCGCCGGCCTGATTCATCCTCGAACGATTGAGGGGCGTAGAAGAACCGCCCACCATAGTCGAGCCGGTGCAGGGCAGCGGGTTCGAAGGTGTCCCCTGAGTAGCGCCCGGTCCAGTACAACGGGTGACGGGTGTCGCCGTCGTCCCAGGCAGAGAAAACCAACACGTCAGGATGGGTTGCCTCATCAAGGCCGGCAACAGAACCCAAAGCACCCTCACCCGCCCTGAACAGGTCCACGCATTCCCACATGGTCCCGGTCCAGTCGGTATCTGCAGGGTCGCCTTGGGATGCGTCGCCAATGAACAAAGGACCCACATAGGTCCACGAACGAAGATCCGAGGATTCATACAAGAACGCCGTCCCACCACGCCCTCGAATGCCCGAGCCAACCAACTGCCGCCAGGTGGCGCCCTCGCGCCACACGCAGTGGTCCCTGTAGGCGGTGATGTCGACGCCGGCCGGAGGGGCGGCGATCACCGGGTTTTCGGGCACTTTAGTCCACGTCATGAGGTCAGCAGAGCCTACGGCAACGCAGGCCAGTTCACGCTCGTCAGCTCGTCCGGAGTAGACCAACGTGGGCGTACCGCCGTCGTTCACCAACACACCGGACCAGCAACCGTCCACATCCGGACCCGCCGTCGGTTCCAAAGCAATTGGCTGGTCCGTCCAGGTGATCAGGTCAGTGCTGGTGGCATGACCCCACTGGATGCGGTGGTGGAACGCGCCCTCCGGGTTGTACTGATAGAAGAGGTGGTAGACGCCGTTCCACTGGCTCACGCCATTGGGATCGTTGAGCCAGCCAGCCGGGGAAACGAAGTGGAAGCGAGGCCGGAGAGGATCGGCTTCAGCGCGGGCAACCAGCTCGTCACGCGGAACGGTGGCGAGCGGGTGGGTCAGTTCAGTCATGCGGAAGCCTTCTTGTCAGTCTTTTCGGTCGCCAGGGGTTCAGTCGTCGCAGCCGATACAGCCTCAGCCGGTTCAGTAGCCAGCGCATGTCCGCCCGCTCCGGCCCGCGGCCGGTAGAGGTGGCAGCGCACCCAGTGGCGGTTTGCGGCATCGCCCACCTGATGGCGTACAGGTTCGGAAGCGGAGCAGGCCTGGTTCGGGTCGCCGTCGAAAGCGCAGCCCGTGGAAGCCATGACGGCCTGCCGCAGTTCAGCGCGGCGGACAGGATCGTAGGAACCTGCGCGTGCCGGGTCCGGAACGGCCGACACCAAGAGTTGCGTGTAGGGGTGGGCCGGGTTGGCCAGCAGGTCCAGGGACTCCCCCTCCTCCACGAGTTCGCCGGCAAACATCACCGCGGTGCGGTCGGCCAGGTAGCGTGCCGACGCGAGGTCGTGGGTGATGTAGAGCATGGAAATGCCTTGCTCGTCGCGGAGTTTCCGCATCAGATTCAGCACGCCGATCCGCACTGACACGTCCAACATGGAGGTGGGTTCGTCAGCCAGGATGACCTCCGGCTCCACGGCGAGCGCACGGGCGATCGCGACGCGCTGGCGCTGCCCACCCGAGAGTTCGTGCGGGTAGGAGTTGAGCATGTCCGCCTGCAGGCCAACGGTGGTCATGAGTTCTTCAAGCCGGCGCTGCGTCTCGGACTCCGAACCGCCCTTCCCGTGGATGGCCAAGGACCTCCGCAGGAAGTGCTCGATCCTGTGGGCCGGATTCAGGGAACCGAACGGATCCTGGAAGACCATCTGCAGTTGTGACCGGAAGGCACGTGACGCTTGGAACCGGTCGCGCTTGAGGACGTCGACGCCGTCAACCAGGATCGCGCCGGAGCTCGGCTTTTCGAGCCGGGCAACACAGCGGGCCAGGGTGCTCTTGCCGGAACCGGACTCCCCCACGAGTGCCACGATTTCACCGCGGCCAATGGTGAGGTCCACGCCGTGCAGGGCGCGTACGGACTGCCGGGAGAACAGGCCTCCGATGGGGAACGACTTGCCCAGACCGCGGACTTCCAAGGCTGGCGTTTGGGAAGCACCGGCGTGGCGCGCCGAACCTTCGATCGCAGGGGACAGTGACGTAGTGGACACGGCAGAGTGGCTCATCGTGCGACTCCTTCCAGGATTGCGGGATCGACCGTGGAACCACCGGCAACCGTTGACGCGCCGGGCACCGCAGCGGCGGAAGCATCAAACGGGGCCACCAGATGGCCGGGCGCCACTTCGGTGAGGTCCGGGATGTTCCGGAACTTCACGCCGTCGGGCAGTCCTGTGAGCGGAACTCGAGGACCGGTGAGCGGCGGGAACGCACCCATGAGAGCCTGTGTATAGGGGTGGCGCGGGTTCGCGTAAACGTCTTGCGCCTTCGCGGTTTCCACAATCCGGCCGCCGTACATCACGGCCATGCGGTGCGATAGCTCCACCATGAGGGACATGTCGTGCGTAATGAAGAGGACGGAGAACCCGAGTTCGCGCTGGAGTTCCTTGATTTGGGCCATGATTTCCTGCTGCACCACAACGTCCAGTGCAGTAGTTGGCTCGTCCAGGATCAGCAGTGACGGCTTGAGGGCGACGGCCATGGCAATCACGGCGCGCTGCCTCATGCCACCGGAGAGCTGGTGGGGGTAGGACTTGAGGCGCGCGGGGTCGATCCTCACGAGTTCCAGCAGGTCGCCCGCCCGGCGGAGGGATTCCTTGCGCGAGTAACCGGCGTGGGTGGTGAAGATGTCCACGATCTGCTCGCCGATGGTCAGCACGGGGTTGAGCGAATTCATGGCCGACTGGAACACCATGGCCACGTCCTGCCACCGGAAGCGCCGCAGTTCCTCCGAGCTCATGGCCAGGACGTCCTTGCCGCCAAAGGAGATGCTGCCCCCGGCGATCTTGGCCGGGTCCTTCAGGAGCCGCATGATCGAGTTGGCGATGGTCGACTTCCCACAGCCCGATTCGCCAGCCAGCCCGAACACCTCACCGGTGCCGATGCTGAAGGAAACGCGGTCGACGGCGGTGGTTGAGCGGGTATCGCCCACGTACTTTACGGTGAGGTTCTTGACGTCCAGGACGGGCTCGTGGGAGCCGAAGGAGACTTGGGAGACAGTCACTTGGCGGCGCTCCTTTCGGTGGTTGCAGGGGTCTTAGGTGTTTTGATCTTCCGCAGCCGCGGGTTCGTGACCTCGTCCACGGCGTAGTTGATAAGTGCCAGCGCGAACGCGACCAAGGCGATGCAGACACCGGAGGGCACAAAGACCCACCAGCTACCGGTCAGCAGGGCGCCTTCATTGCCGGCCCAGAAGAGGTTGTTGCCCCACGAGACCGTGCTGACGTCGCCCAGGCCCAGGAACTCCAGGCCAGCCTGGGCTCCGATGCCGTAGATAACGCAGGCCAGCAGCGTGCCCATGACGATCGATGCCATGTTCGGCAGGATTTCGCGGAACATGATCCGGCCCGCCCGTTCACCGGACACCACGGCTGCGGCCACGAAGTCCTTGGAACGGATGGACAATGCCTGCGAGCGCAGCACGCGTGCCGAACCGGCCCATCCCGTGACCACGAGTACCAAGATCACTGTGCCAAGGCCCGGTGGCAGAAAGGCGGCCAGGATGACGAGCAATGGCAGGCCGGGGAGGAGCAGGAAGACGTTGGTGACCAAGGAGAGTGCTTCGTCGATGAATTTGCCGAAGTAGGCCGAAGCAAGGCCCACCAGGATGCCGACGAACGTCGACGCGAAGCCTACAGTCAGGCCGACGAACAGGGAACTCCGCGAGCCGTGGACGGTCAGTGCGAGCACGTCCTGTCCCTTGGCGGTGGTGCCCAGCCAATGCTCTGGGGAGGGTTCCAAGGAGGCCATCCCAGTGATGCGCGATGGGTCGCCAGGGAAGAGCACGGGCGCCAGCAACGCAAGCGCGATGAACACGAACATCACGGCCATGCCCAGCATGGCCTTCTTGTTGGTGAGGAGTCCGTGGACGAAGCTGCGGTTGGGCTTGCGGACAGCCGGGGTTGGAGTTGGCTGCTTCAGAAGTGCGGTTGTCATGATCTTTCCTCTAGTTGCTGCGCACGCGCGGGTCGAGGCGGACGTAGAGGATGTCCACCAGGAAGTTCGCCAGCAGCACGGCTGCGGTGATGGTCAGGAACAGGCCCTGCATGAGGGGGTAGTCCAGGCCTTGGACGGCGTTGAGGAGTTGGTAGCCCACGCCGGGATACGCGAACACCACTTCCGTGAGCAGGGCACCGCCCACGACGAATCCGAGTCCCATGCCGAAGCTCGTGACGGACGGCAGCATCGCATTCCGGGCGGCGTACCGGAGCATGATGCGGCCTGGACGGAGCCCCTTGGCCTCGGCCATGGTGATGTAGTCCTCGGAGTTCGTGGCGATCATGGTGTTGCGCATGCCCAACATCCAGCCACCAATGGAAACCAGTACGATCGTCAGCGCCGGCAGCACGAGGTGCGCACCGACGTCGCCGATGAACTCGGAGGTAAACCCGGGTTCCAAACCATCGGTGAACGCGTGGCGGATCGGGAACCAACCCAGCACCACGCCGAACAGGTACAGCGCACCCATCGCGAGCCAGAAGTACGGGAACGAGCCGATGAACACGAGCACCGGCGGCAGTGCCGAGTCGATCGCGCCGCCCCTCCGCCAAGCGGCCAGGATGCCCAGCAGGTTACCCACGACGGCGGCAATCACCAGCGCGGTTCCGCCCAGCAGGAGGGTCCATCCGATCTGGGAGGAGATGACCTCTGTGACCGGTGTTGGGAAGCGGGAGATGGAGACGCCCATCTGGCCCGTGAAGATGTTGTGCATGTAGTCGACGTATTGCTCCCAAATGGGCCGATCGTCCACGCCAAGAAGCTTGCGCAGGGCCTCGATCTGTTCGGGCTGCATTCTGTCCTGGGAGCGGGCAAACATGCGGGAGACGGGGTCGCCGGGCATGAAGCGCGGGAGCAGGAAATTCAGGGTGATGGATGCCCAGAAGGCGATCAGGTAGAAACCCAGGCGGCGCAGGATAAAGCGCACGGTTTCCCTCCATTCGGGAATTACGGAAAGTTTGGGGGCACGCCCGGCGGGAGCTACCGGGTGGCGGTTGCCAGTTGGCGGCTCGCCGCCGGGCGTGCAGTGTGAGGCCCGTTGGGACTACATTCAGGCGAATGGGCCCACGCCGCCCGGGTTCCCTGGCCGAAGCGCAGCGAGGTTAGGGCGGCGGTGGGGACTACTTACGCGGTTCCAGCGTGGTCAGCACCAGGACTGTGGTGGGTGACCGTACTGAGAGGGTTGCGTATGGGTTGCCTTCGGTGGGCCAGCCGGTGAAGCGGGTGTCATTGAAGGCGCCCCATTCCGGACCGGAGAACAGCGGCACCAGCGGTGCGACGTCGTTGTACTCTTCCTGGAGCTTGTTGGCGATGTCCTTCTGCTTGGACTCGTCGGACTCTGCTGCGAAGTCGGCCAGCAGGGCATCAGCCTTGGTGTCACCGAAGCGGTGGTAGTTATCGAACGTCTTGGTTCCCACCGGCTTCACGGTTGCCGTGCCCATGGAGGTGTTGAAGTACTTGTACGGGCTGGGGTCGTTGGCGCTCCAGACGATGCCGGAATCGAAATCGCCCGTCTCGTAACCCGCAACCACCGCAGCCCAGTCCGGGGAGTCAACCTTGGCCGTGACGCCAACCTCGGCGAGGTTCTGCGAAATCACGTTGGCTACTGAAAGCCAGTCGGAAGACGAGGCGCCCACGGAGATCTTGAACTCGAACGGCGAGCCGTCCTTCAGCTTGCGCTTGCCATCAGCACCCTTGGCGTAGCCGGCCTTGTCCAGCAGGTCGTTGGCCTTCTGCACATCCAGCTTGGTCCAGGTGCAGTTGTCCTTGACCTCGGAGTTCTTCCACTTCTCGTAGTTGCCGGAAAGGCCAGTGCAGTCGGCAGGCTTGGCGTAGCCGCTCATGCCGATCTTGGTGACCTGGTCGCGGTCAACGGCCATGCTCAGTGCCTTGCGCACATCAACATCGTTGAAGGGAGCCTTGGCGGTGTTGAGCTGCCAGTTGATCATGGCGCCCGTTGCCGGGAACCAGTACTGGCGGTGTTCCTTGTCCTTGGAAACGAACGTCTTTTCGATGTTCGGGATGTACTGCGGGGCCCAGTCGACGTCCCCGTTCGCAGCGGCGAGATTGGCGCCGTCGTTCCCTGCAAAAGCGAGCATCTTGATGCCGGCGATCTTCTGCTTTTCCGGCTGCCAGTAATTAGGGTTCTTCTTCAGAACGAAGGACTGGGCCTGGAAGCTGTCCACTTCCGTGTAGGGGCCGGTGCCCACGGGCTTGGCGTTGGCATCCTTCTCCGGGTCCGCCAGCGCGGACCAGATGTGCTTGGGCAGGATGCTGAGCTGTCCGACGTCGTAAAGTGCCGGCGACCACGGCTTATTGAAGTTGAACGTGACCTTGTTGGTTCCCTCGGCGGTCACGCTATCCAGGTACTCATAGCCACCCTTGATCTTCTTCTGAAGCTCAAAGGTGTAAGCCACGTCGTCAGCCACGAAGGGCTGGCCATCGGACCATTTCACGCCGTCACGCAAAGTGAAGGTGATCGATTTGCCGTCGTCGGCTGCCTTCCACTCAGTTGCCAGCCACGGCACCGTGTCTCCCTTGGCCGGGTTGAAGATCAGCAAGGACTCGTAAATGGACTGCTGGACCATCGGGTTGACGGTGGGCGCGAACGGGTTGAAGTTCTGCACGAACGTGCCCATGTCCTCACGCGGAATGGTGAGGAACGCGCTCGCGTTTGCTGCGGCGTCCGTGCCGGCGGTCTTGTTGACGGTGGCGGCACAGCCGGTCAGCAGCATCGCGCCCACCGCCAGTCCGGCCGCCGTGATGCGGGCAGACCTCAGGAATCGGGGTTGTGTCATGATGGTTATCTCTTTCCTATCTTCATCGTCCAAGGTGAAGGGGTGGGTAAGGGGTTTGCTCTTCGAGGTTGATTTCGCGGTCAGACCGAAGAGCGTTCTAGCAGCGGACAGTCGACCAATTGCTGGTCGGCAATGATCGGCTGTCCTGCTGTAAGAGCGGCGAGCGTCTGGACTCCCAGGGCTCCCATTTTTTGGAACGGCAAGGCAACGGTGGTCAGCTTTGGCCTCAGATAGGCCGCAATCAGCTCCTGGTTGTCGAAGCCGATCACGGCGATGTCTCCGGGGATGGTCAGCCCCCGTTCTTTGATGGCGTCGTACGCGCCCATCGCCATGCGGTCATTGAGGCAGAACAGTGCGGTTGGCCTGTCCTCCTCCGAATAGCGGTCCAGGATTTCGCAGGCGGCCTCGTAGCCGCCGTCGGCCGTTGCGTATCCGGACACCACCAGTTCCGGGTCCAGCTCCAGCCCGGCTTTGGCGAGTGCTTCGCGGGCACCCTGCAAACGTCCGACTGCTGCAGGAATGACCGGGTCAAGGTTGATGATTCCGATCCGCGTGTGGCCGGCTTGGAGCAAACGTTCGACGGCGACCCTGCCACCCGCACGCTCGTCAGGGACGATCGAGGGCAGCTTTCCGTCCGCGTCGAAGCAGTTGATCAAGACGGTTGGTACTTCGTTGGCACTCTGCGGAACATGCACGCCCCGGTGAAAGGTGGCTGCGTAGAGAAGTCCTTCCACTCGTTGTTCCAGCAGCTTGTCGATGGCGGCATCTTCCAAGCCCTTGTTGGGTCCTACGGCATCGGCCTGGTCGGAGGGCGCGATGAGGAGGAACCGACGGTCAAGCCAGGCTTGGTCCTGGGCTCCTTTGATGATGTCGACGGCGAACGGTGCCGTCACGATCTCGGTGACAAGCCCGTACCAATCACTGCGCTGGGATGCCAGCGCCCGTGCTCCGGCGTTCGGGCGGTAGCCCAGTGCCTGCACGGCATCGTTAATACGGGTGCGGGTTTCCTCGGAGATGCTGGCATTTTCGCGGTTGCTCAGCACGAACGAGACTGCGGTCCGGGAGACGCCGGCGTGCTTGGCGACGTCATTCATGGTGACTCCCCGCTGCCGCACAGCCGCAGCTTTGTTGGGGGTGGTGCTTTTCGCCATTGAATGCTCCGGGGTCTTGGTTCTGGTTGGTTCTGGTTGGGGATACTTTTGGTAACGCGCGTTACTTGCAACGTGTGATTTAGGTTACGCGCGTTACCTGTTTCCTGTCAACGTCTTCTTTTTATCCGCCCGCGCCCTGTCCCGCCCGACTCGACGACCCGCTGCGCACAAGACGACTCCTACCGTCTAGCACGCAGCGAACCATCGAATCGGGCCAATCCACCCTCGTCCAGCGCAGCCACCAGCCAGCACCGCGCTAGGCTTCTGCCATGGCATTGATAGCTCCCCGCGTGACAGCCGGCCTTCCCGCCGACGACGCCCGGAATCTGGCACGCTCCCTCCAGGACAGCAACGACATCACAGTGTTCGTCGATGGCACGGTCCACCGCCTGCCCGATCAGGCGAGGGACGCCGTCGTCGATCTTCTTGCGAGGCTGAGCCGCGGCGAAACTGTCACGGTCAGCAGTGTCGAGGAAATGCTCACGACGTCGCAGGCGGCGGAACTCGCAGGCATCTCCCACACGTATCTGCGCAATATGACCGACCGCGGGGAAATCCCTGTGGAATACCGCGGCACGCATCGGCGAATCCGCCAGGCTGCGATCATGGAATGGCTGGAAACCCAGAAGCGCAAGCAGGCCGAGACCTCCGCGGGAAATGACGCTCCGAACGACTAAAGCGTCGGAGTGATAAGGATCAAGCAACGATCCCAGCCAACGGGCCAGCACCTGATTAGGCCGGGGTTACGCTTGTTTGGTGGGCAATTTCAAAGGGTGGCATATAGTGGCCGGGGTGGCCGCAATGGCCCTTGCCGCACCCTTGGGATCGGCCATGGGATTGAACTTCGTAGCCACCTTCATGTTTGCCTGCGTTGTCTTCGTGGCGGTCGCCATGTGGACAGAATCCAAGATCGCCCGACGCCGGGAAGCGGCTGATGCTGCGGCCGCCCCTGACGCTTCGCGTGCGGCTGGCGACCCCACTGAGTCCGACGACGTCACCCGGGACTAGGTTCCGGGAGTCGGATTTGGAACCCACTTCAGCATGCGGCACCTCTTCCTTCTCTAGCAGGGGCGGGCTGACAACACTTGAGGGAGTTGAGTGGTTGCCGCCAGCCACTCTGCAAGATCCCGGTCCAGAATCCGAGCCAACTTCAGACAAGCCTCATGCCCCTGCTCTGCAGTGAGCCTCTGACGCTGCCCAGGTAGGGGAAAACCCGCTACGAACGGCTCATGGTGGGCAGCACGGTTCCGTACAGCATGAACCATTGCCACAACGCCTAGGGTCCAAGACCTCGTGAATCGTTCGCCATCTGCGGCAGCCACGGTCCTGCCGCCGCGGAATGCCTTATTCAGGCACGAGTTCCATAGATTTTCATGAGACATGTGAAATCTTTGCGGTTCTCTGCCTACGTAGCCGCCTGGCTCAAGCAGACCTTTCCAGAAGCCGAACATCAGCCCAGCGATAAGATGACCAGATGTTCGTCGGTCTTGGCCCAGCTTGGACCACGCTTCGGCCAACTTACTCCGGCTAGGGCCATCAAGGCCTATGTCGTTCGCATACCATAATCGACCAAAGACAGTGTCCAGCTGCTTGGCCATCGCATTCCTCAGAGCTACCTCGACGATTGCAATATCAGCAAGAAGTGCGATCGCCACGTCGCGGTCCCAGACATAGAGCCGCCTGGCCAGCGACGCATCGTGGGAGGCAGCAGCCGCGTAAGTTGCCATCCGGACAGACGTAATTGCCTCATCGAGAGCTCGGTTGTGAGCACCGTTGGACCATGTTTCAAGATTGGCCAAGTCCTCATGCTCCTTGCTAGGCTGAGTGCGAAGTCCCCGGACCCGCCTCTCTGGACCAGAGCCATGATGCGGCCGGGGTTATTTCTTTGAATTGCCAGTCTAAGCACGTGATTTGCCTGGCCTTCCTCAGATCCGGGTTTATCCACAGGAGGGCTACCGCGGCGCTGTGTATGATCTGCAACCGCGCCGCGAATTTCCCATCTGCCAGCTCCTCCCTTACAGGAAGCCTCGGGCGCTATTCTCAACAAACAGGCAAGAAGAGCTATGGAGTCGCAGGGCTATCCAAAGCACAATTGAGAACCGGAGGTTCGGGAGCTGACGACGCTACTATCTGCCGACGTCGAGGCCTGCGGGCTGACCGGCCGGATTCTTTGGATGGATGGAACGGCACCGCCGCGGCCGGGCGGCCATGCCAAACCCGAGCCTGTCGAATCCGGGGACCCAAGGGAGCCCGCTTACATTCTCATCCACGGTATCGGCGTTTCGCACCGCTACCTGGCCAGGCTTCATGCCGTCCTCGCCGCCAGCGTCCCCACCTATTCGCTGGATCTTCCAGGTTTTGCCGGGACTCCGAAACCCGGCCGGCAACTGTCCGTTGAGGACTATGGCGCATTCATTGCTGAGGCACTTAAGGCGTGCGGCATCGATTCGTACATTCTGGTGGGGCATTCCATGGGCGTGCAATTCGCTATCGAAGCGGCCCTCCACGAGCCCGAATGCGCCCAGCAACTGGTGCTCATGGGCCCCGTAGTGGACTCCCGGCACAAGAACGTGGCCCGGCAGTCGCTGGCCCTGTTCCTGGATGGCCTACTTCGCGAAAGCCCGTCGTCCAACTGGATTGTGATCACCGACTACCTGCAATGTGGGCCGCGCTGGTACCTCACGGAGCTGCCCGTGATGATGAAGTACCCCACCGAGAAGCAGTTGGCCAAAGTGCGGACTCCCGTGCTGGTGCTCCGAGGGAGCCGCGATCACGTAGCCGGGCCGGACTGGGCTCTTCGCCTCTCGCGGGCAATTCCTCAAGGGCGGCTGGTCGAGATCCCGGGCGTGGGCCATGTTGCACAGCACATGCGGCCCAAGGCCGTGGCGGACGCTATCAGGAGCTTTGTCGCGGCGACGTCCCGGCAGAGTTAGGCGTCCCGCCGGAGTCAGGCACTAGTGCACGACGGCGAATCCCGGCATGGGTGCCCCTTGTTGGGTTTGCGATCTGGAGACTAGGCTGGCCGGGCAAGCACAATAGTAAGTTTGCTTAGGAAGGGCGACCATGACCAGCTATGACCCAGAGGACGATCCCCGGACCTTCGGCGTCTCGGGCGCAGCCGAGCCGGACGACACCGCGGGCGACACTGCCGGCGATCCGGATGATGTCCACACCGACCCAGACATGCGCCAGGACGAAGAGGACGATCCCGCAGCTTCCGCCAACCCCGACCCCTTGGATGGCAACGTCACGGGACTCGAACCGGGGGGCGGCGTACCCCCGGGCGAAACCCCGCCTGCCGAGGACAGCATGAGCAGCGACCAGGGGCACGAAGAGTAGGTCGTCGCCAAGCCGCTGTTACGTTGTTGGGCAACAACGTAACAGCGGTTCAACAACGGAGAACCACAACCGAGGAGCCCGAGGCTACGGCAGTCTCAGGATCTCCCCGAGGTCATAATCAGCTGGCTCCTCCAGTTGTGAGTAAGTGCAGCTCTCCGGAGTCCGGTCCGGCCGCCACCGACGAAACTGGGTGGTGTGCCGGAACCGCTCGCCCTCCATGTAGTCGTAGGCAACCTCAATGACGAGTTCCGGCAGGAGGGGAACAAAGGAGAAGTCCTTGCCGGCGCTCCACCGGCTCTGTGCGCCGGGCATTCGGGAACCCGTAGCCGCGGCATCTCCTTGATCGGCCCACTGACCCCAGGGATGTTCGCTGAACTCCGTCTGGTACGGCTCGAGTTCGGCCACCAGGCTTTCGCGCTTGGCCATGGGAAATGAAGCCACCACCCCCACGTGCTGCAGCTGGCCGGCGTCGTTATACAGCCCGAGCAGCATCGACCCCACAACCTTTCCCGTTTTGTGCCAGCGGAATCCAGCCACCACACAGTCCGCGGTCCGTTCATGCTTGGTCTTGAACATGACGCGCTTATTCGGCTGGTACGTCCCTCCGAGCGGTTTGGAAAGTATGCCGTCGAGCCCAGCCCCCTCCAGCTTCACGAACCACTCCTGCGCTTGATCAAGTTCCGTCACCGCCGGCGTTACGTACACGGGCGCCTCAGCCCTGGCGAGCGCCTTCTCCAAGGCGGTTCGACGCTCGGAAAACGGCTTGTCCATGAGGTTCTCCCCGCCCAGGGCAAGGATGTCGAATCCGATGAAGGAGGACGGTGTCTTTTCGGCAAGCATCCGCACACGGCTATCGGCAGGATGGATGCGCTGCTGAAGGCCCTCGAAATCGAGCCTGCTGTCAGCTATGAGGACGATCTCGCCGTCGATCACGCATTTGTCCGGAAGGTTCTTCTGAAGGGCTTCCACCAACTCGGGAAAGTACCGCGTCATGGGACGTTCGTTGCGGCTGCCCAGGATGATCTCGTCACCATCTTTGAAAACGATGGTCCTGAACCCGTCCCACTTCGGCTCAAAGTGGCCTACATCAGGGATCGAAGGAACGGACTTGGCAAGCATGGGCGAAATGGGCGGCATCACTGGGAGGTCCATACGACTATGTTCTACCTGCCAGCCGCGGCGGAAGCTAGTCTTGGGCGATGGATATCTTGGCCGTTCTAGTGGCTGTACTGGCAGCACCTGCCCTCATTGCGGCCCTTTGGTTCTGGGTCTCGCGCCAGAACAGCAAGGGGAAAGTCCGGCGCGGCGCCGCGGGTGGGATCCTGGGCGTGACGGACGAAATTTTCCGACCCGAGACCCATTACGCACACCAAATCCAAAGGATCCAGCTCGAGTTGCCAGCCCCGGCTCCGGCCCCGGAGCCTAAGTCCTAACGGACCTTCGCGCTGGAAGGCGTCCCGCCCGTTACATTAATGTGACTTTACTATGGCGCTCATGTACGGTCTAAGAGCGACCCGTATCTCCGCTGGGCCGCTTCCGGGTTGACGCCGAGCTCTGCCGCAAACCGGGATCCGCCAGACTAGCGGCAGAGACGGGGGACCCAGAGTTCCCGGGCCTGATTTTCCATGGGCCCTTGGGGTGAAGCCGCCATGTGCGGCCGGACGGCCTCGTCCGAACCCGACAGCTAACCTCGCAGGCGTTGAGAGGCAACCACCATGTCCCCAACCATGGATCAGCCGCGCCGCGCCCAAATAGCGCGCGAGCGTACCCAACCAACCGGACGCCGTCGGGCCCAACCCAGCGGATCCTCCACCAGCACGCCGGAAGCAGAAACAGGTTTTACAAGCACGACGCCGGAACCCGCCACTGCTCCTGTTCCCACCCCTGCGGCACCCACCACGCGCGCAGCCGCTCGCGCGGCAGAGCGTGAACGGGCAGCCCAAGCTGTAATCGCTCCTGAAACAGCTCCGGCAGAAACAGCACCGGCGGACTCTGCCCCAGTAGACTCCGCTGCTCTGGAGCCGGCTACGGCTGCGATTCCAACAGTTCCGGCGCCCACGCCGCTCGCTCCCGAACCGGCTGCAGATCCCGAGCCCGCCACCGCTGCCATTCCAATGGTGGCTGCTGCTGCACCCACCCCCGCCGCGCACGAACCCGAGCCCGCCACCGCTGCCATTCCGATAGTGCAGGCGCCCACGCCCGGCACTGGGGATCCGGTCACAGCCGAAATTCCGACCGTTGCCGCCCCTCTTCCCACACCTGCGGCTCCGGCGTTCCCTGCTTCGCCGGCGGAGTCAAAGAGCCCTGCCCAGCTCGCGGCAGCCGCCACCGCCGCAGCTGGTCTCGCAAGCCGGAAAGCCCTTCGTGCCCAGGCATCCGGTAGCGGGACAGCCCCTTCCGCGACAACGGCTGCCGAGTCCCCGACGGGCGTTGCCCCCACGTTTGGAGCGTCGTCCTTCAGCCACGAACCACACGCAGTCCTCACCAAGGCCGCCTCGGTCAAGACAATGGGCCAGCGCATGGCAGTCGTCGCTGGGGCATTGGGCCTGGTATTGACCGTTGGCACCATGAGCCAGGCCTTCGAGCTTCCCTTCTTCGGGCAGGAAACACCGGCTCAGGAAGCCAGTGACGCAAAGACGGGTGGCGACAGCAGGCAGTCAACCTCGGCCACCCCCGCACCCAGCTCGTCCAGCTCCACTGCATCAGCTTCGTCGGCGACCAGCGAGGCCGGACAGCCGGCAACTGTTGCAACGCAGTCGTCAGAAGAGGCACCTGCTCAGGGGTCGTCGTCGTCACTTCCGACTCCGCAAGTTTCACTCGCGGATCCTGTTTGGGTCCCTTCGTCGGCCCCGTCGGCTGTTGTCCCTGTGCCGGGCGTGACAACTCCTGTCCCAACCCAGCCGGCCCCGAGCCCGGTTCCCTCGGACACGGTTACCACCCCACCCGCCACAACGACGCCCAGTCCCACGGTTACTCCGACACCTACTCCAACCCAGACTCAGGCACCGAAGCCAAAGCCAACCGGAAATCCAAATGCCACCACGCCGTCAAGTGGTTCAGCCTTGGACCTGGACGGCATACTTGACGGCGCCACAGGGATCTTGAAGTGAGCACGCAACTTCCCAGGACCAGCAAGCACGTCGGATGGCACGGCCGGTACTGCAGCAGCAGCCGCACTGCCACCTTCCGCAATCGGATGGGCCGTTGGAGCTGCCAACGGCTGCGTCGGGCCTAAGGAATCACAGCTACAGCAATCACGGCAACAAGATGAGGCAGGCACCCGGGTGCCTGCCTCATCTGTTCCGTCTCGCTTTGTGTTTCGTGTGGCTCCTGTTCCTGGCATGGCGTTTCTAGCCAAGCAGCCACGCGACGATGACCAACGCCCCGATGCAAAGCACGGTGGTGCAGAGGATGACATCCCTGGCCATTGTCATTCCGCGTCCGTAAGGAGAAGCGAAGAGGAAGACGTTCTGGGCGGTTGGAAGGGCGGCCATGATGACGCTGGCCAACAGGTGCTGCCCGTCCAAGCCGAACACAAAGCGTCCCAGCACCCAGACCACCAGGGGCATGCCTGCCACCTTCAAGGTGGTTGCCACCACGGTCTCCACACGGCCATCGCCCCTTTGGAGAGGTGCCTTACCTGCCAGCGATATGCCAAAAGCCAGCAGAACCATAGGCACGGCAGCGCCGGCGAGCATGTCAATGGGTTTCTGGACGAGCTCCGGAGCATCCCACCCCGTCAGAGCCATCACCGCCCCTAGCCCCGAGGCGATAATCATGGGATTGGACAAGGGCTGCAACAACATTCGTTTCCACGAGATTTTTGTACCACCTGCCACGCCCAGGACGCTGAGGTAGAAGGGCGCCATAATCAGGAGTTGAACCAGAAGGACTGGAGCAACATGCTGCGCCGTGCCCACTGCATACAACGAGACAGGAATGCCAATGTTGTTCGCGTTGGCGTAACTACTGGCCATGGCACCAACTGCCGTTTCGGCGACCGGCCGCCTGAAGAACATGAAGCTCAACAAACAATAAAGAAGGCCTATAACGGCTGCTGACAGGAGTGCCAGAGGGGCATCGACCCCGAGTGCGGCACGGATATCGCTTTCACCTACCACCGTGAACAGCAGCGCAGGATTGGTGATGTAGAAGGCCGTTCGAGTCAGTGCGCTTTGGACATCAGGGGCCAGCACTTTGTAGCGGGCGGCGAAATATCCCACCGCGATGACCGAAGCGACGATGAGGATCCCCGAGACAACGCCGCCCACCGTGCTCCTAAAAATTGTTGAGAAACCGCTTTCTCAGCGTAGGGGACGCCTGCGTGGGTGTCCACTTTGGCCGTTCCGCAACACTCGTTCCCCAACACGCGTTCCACAACACTTGGCGACTCACCGGCTCGGCACCCGCTAGATCCGGGGGCGCGAGGCCCACCGCTGGGCCTTCAGTGCAGCATGCAGCTCGAGCCGGATCCCACCGCTCAACGGATCAGCTCCGATGAGTTGGCGGATCCGGCCAAGGCGGTTGTAGATGCTACTCCTGTGCAGGTGAAGTTTCGCCGCGACGTCCTGCACGGAGCTGTCGTTGTCGTAGAGCAGTTCCAGCACGGGCAGGAGTTCGCCGTTCTTATCCTGGTCCTCCAAAGTGCGGAAATGAACCGAGCCCGTGTCATCCCAGCCGCCCGGTGCTTGAAGACGATCGAAGAGTTGATAAACGCCCACCGCCCGGCTTTCCACCAGCTCCCCAAGGGGCGGATCCACGGCTGCGGCCTGTGCTGCCACTTTGGATTGCCTGTAGGCCCCTGCCAATTGCCGGATGACTTGGAACGGCTCGCTGATGCCCAAGATCACACGGTCCACCGCGCGGCCCGCCCGCTTAGCGAGCTCCAATTGATAGTGCACCAGGACCTGGGCGTGGTCCGCCCGGCCTCCGGATTCCCGGAACAGAACGACCGAATGCGTCTCCGTCCCTGCGCTGAATAACGCGGCGTTGACACCAATGGTGGACTGCAACGCTGCTGTCCGGTGGGTTAGCGTTGCAGCAATGGGGTCGACGTCGGCTCCCCCACCATCCGCGTCCAGGACGGTCACCAGTTGCCACGGGCCGCGGCCCTGGATCTCCTTCCAACCGGCCACCGCTGCCACTGCGTTCGACTCCCCGGCACAGGCGGCCAGGAACTCCTGCTCCCGCCTCCTTCGGAACTCTGATTCGGCCGTGTTGGAATCGAGCAGCAAACCAGCCAACAAGTCCAGTTCGTCACGCACGCCGGGCAATTCGGCGAGTATCGCCGTCGCGGTTTGCTCCTCAAGGTCCTGCTGCACCCACAAGTAGCCCACCCGAAAACCCCGCACCAGCAGCGGGACGCAAACCCGGCCGAGCATGCCCAGCTCGTCGTTCGCCGGAACAACAACCGGGCGCACCGCCGTCGAGATGCCGTGCGAGAGCTGCCAAGCACTGACATCGCTTGGCACGCGTTTGCTCAGGAGGAAGTTCACCCGGACGCGGTCGGCGTGGGATTGGTTGGAACTGTATGCGAGGAGGACGCCGTCGAGGTCCTCCAGGGACAGCCCCCTGCCCAGCTTGAGGGCCACACGTTCAACGATCTCCTCGACGTCCTGCTGCATCCAGAAAGCGTACCAACATCAGGCGACACCTGACGCTCTTGTACTCGACAAATGTCGAGCTGGTTTGAAGAAGATCCTTGAATTTACGGGGTTTTCACGTCTGCTGGCCTGGAGGATCATGTCGCCTGCCTCACAGCCGGATTTATTCTGGAATCACAGCCCGCAGCAAATATCCGGCCGAAAAAGCCGCTAACGATGGAGCCAGCAAATGATCATCGGCGTCCCTAAAGAAATCAAGAACAACGAGTTCCGCGTAGCCATCACGGCCGCAGGTGTCCACGAGTTCCGCACTCACGGACACACCGTTCTGGTTGAGCGGGGAGCGGGCTTGGGCTCTGGCATCACGGACGAGGAATACTCGATCGCGGGCGCCGAAATCGTTGCCGACGCGGACGACGTCTGGGGCCGGGCCGACATGGTTATGAAGGTCAAGGAACCCATCAAGGCCGAGTACCACCGCTTCCGCAAGGGCCTGATCCTCTTCACGTACCTGCACCTGGCCGCTGAGCCCGAGCTCACCGCCGAGCTCATCAACTCCGGCGTCACGGCCATCGCCTACGAAACGGTTCAGGAAGGACGCACCCTTCCGCTGCTCGCCCCGATGTCAGAGGTTGCAGGGCGCCTGTCCGTCGTGGTCGGCGCTTCCTCGCTGATGGCACCGGCCGGCGGCAAGGGCATCCTCCTTGGCGGCGTACCGGGTGTCCGTCCGGCCAAAGTTGTTGTCCTCGGTGCCGGTGTTGCCGGAACCAACGCCGCCGCCATGGCACTGGGCCTCGGTGCTGATGTCACCATCATGGACATCAACATCAACCGGCTGCGGGAACTCGACGCCCTCTACCAGGGCCGCTTGAAGACCGTGGCATCCAACGCCTACGAGATCGAGAAGTCAGTTGTCGACGCAGATCTCGTGATCGGTTCCGTCCTGATCCCCGGTGCCAAGGCGCCCAAGCTCGTCACCAACGAACTTGTGTCCCGAATGAAGCCGGGCTCTGTCCTTGTAGACATCGCCGTCGACCAGGGCGGTTGCTTCGAGGACACGCACCCCACCACCCATCAGGAACCGACGTACAAGGTCCACAACTCGATCTTCTACTGCGTTGCCAACATGCCTGGCGCTGTTCCCAACACCTCCACGTACGCACTGACCAACGTCACCCTGCGCTACGCCGTGGCACTGGCCAACCTGGGCGTCAAGGCCGCATTCGACCGCGACCCCGCCCTGGCCGCCGGCCTCAACATCGCTGCAGGCCACGTGGCACACCACTCGGTTTCGGAGGCGCACAACCTGCCCCTCGTGGCCGACTGGCACAGCGTGGTTACCGCCTAGGCTTTGCCCTGGCGTTGACTAGTCGCTGACCCGCTGTTTCGTCGCTGCCCAGCGACGAAACAGCGGGTTTTCCACGTTCTGGGCATTGGTGAGCGTCAACGGGCTCTCTAGCCGTTGCCGGGAGTGACTGGTTCCTCAGGGACAACGTGAGTGGGGACCGGCACGGGGATATCCGACTGCCGAAGGGTCGGCGGGGTTACGTTGGGCGCCTCGATGCCCGGAGGCGTGATGGGTGCAGCGGGAGTCGGGATGCTGATGTTGCCGGGCTGACCATTTCCGGGGATCTTCGGTGTTTCGGGCATTCCCCCGTTGGGAGCCTTGGGTTCATTAGGGTGTCCTGACGCTCCGTTGGTGCCGTCTTGAGACTCCTGGCTGGGGTTGGCAGTTTTCCCGGTCGGCGTGTTGCCCGCTGGGTTGTGACCGGATGGGTAAGGGTACGCCGGAGTCACAGTGCGGCCACGCTCCTCTTCCGAGGGGGAACCAGGATTCTGCCTTGATCCATTGCCTGATCCGGGCGTTAGCTGCGAAACTACCGAGCCGATGGTGGAGCCGAGGTGTTGGAAAGCTCCCGGGATGCCGCCCTCGGAAGCGGCTGCAGCCGTAGCACCGCCCGCCAATGACACTGCCACAGCGAACCCGGCGATCGCAGCACGGCGCTTACGACGACGGCGGGCCGCGAGTTCGTCAGTAGTCGTTGAGTCTGCAAGGGTTGAGTCAGTGGGCGTTGGGTCAGTGGGCCCTTGGACTGACGTAAGTATCGCCGTCGGTGCACCTGCCACCGCGGAGGTGACGTCCGCCGTCGTGCTTCTGCTGCTGGCAGCCGGGTCGCTGATCATCAACGCACGGACGGCCGCGGAGGGCGTCGGAGGGGTGCTGGCGAGGGAGCGCAGTTCAAGAAGTTCGGCACGGATGTCGAGGGCGTCGTCGAGTCCGGAATCGGCCAACAGGCGGTCAACAGCCTGCTCACCTGTATTACCGTCGGTTGGACCGGTCCGCCGTCCGGCCGGGGTGATGTGTTCACTCATGGTGTGCCATTCCTTCGTAGTGCACTTTTCCTCAGTGCACTCAATGCCCTGCGCTGCAGTTGTTTTATTGCACCTTGGGATTTGCCCATGATGGCCGCCGTTTCTTCCACGGAGAGGTCAGCCACCACCCTCAATGCCAGGACCTCGCGATAATCCGCGGCGAGGTCCTCCAGAAGTTCCGTGACACCCAGGCTGCCGCGGCCAAATGCCTGGTCTTCTGCCGAGGGCGCCCGCCGCGCGTCCAGCTCTGCCTCGTATGGAGCTGAATCCGGGGTCCGTTCGCGCTTGCGATAATGGTCCACCATGCGCGCGTGGGCGATCGAGAACAGCAGGGTCCTGGCGCCTTGGAGACCGCCCTCCAGGTCCGGCAGCTTCGGATACAGGGCAAGGAAGACGTCCTGCGTGACGGCTTCAGGATCGTCCACACCACGGGCGCGGAGGTAACCGAAAACGGGCCCTGAAAACTGGTTGTAGGCATCGGTGAAGAGCAGAGCGGGATCGTCCTCGTCCGTCTGCACATATTCATCAGCTAGTGGGTTTAGCACCCGTGGATGCCTCCATCCCGCGCAGCGCAGCGGCCTCTTTGGAGCACCGTCCCCGGTTGTTTTCCGGGCTCAGGACATCCATTGCCACTGCGGTCTGTTACGTACTCCGCCGTCCGTAAAGTGGTGGGGCTCCTCGGTCCAAGCCAAGGAGCCCCACCCTTAAACCGTAACCGCTGGGTCTTTAGCGGACCGAATCGAGGCCTGCACCCGGGGCGGCGGGAACATCGGTGGGCACCTGCGTCGGCAGCGCGGGGGCGGCCGGTGCTGCAGGGACGGCCGGTGTTGCGGGGACAGCCGGGGCGCCGTCCGTTCCCGGAACGGCCGGGACAGCCGGAACGGCAGGCACCTTGGATGCAACCGAAGCGTTCGCGTTCGCGTTTGCGGAGCCGTCAGCCTTCAGACCGGCAGCCTTGCCGGCGTCGACTACGGCCTGGCAGTGCGATTCAACGTTGGCTTCGCCGCCTGCGGCCACCACGATGGACTGGAAACCCGGCACCTTGGTGTCAGCCTTGAGTCCACCATGGATAAAGGCGGTGCAGAGACCGAATGCTTCAGGGGTTGTAGCGAGGGTGTCTTCAGCCTTGGACTTCGCAGCGTCAACAGCGTCGGTTGCCTTGTCTTCGCCAGCCTTGGCAGCGTCGGTTGCCTTCGCCTGGGCGGTCTCGACGGCGTCAGTCGCCTTGGCCTGGCCAGCCTCAGCAGCGTCAGCTGCCTTCGTGGCGAGGGGAGCAGGTGCGCCGACGAGGTCGTGGGCGCTCTGCTGGATTTCGGTGGGAAGCGCGCCATTGAAGGCAGCGACACCGGTTCCGCCGGCAGCTACAGCTCCGGCAGCCAGGACGCCCGCGGCGACTTTGCTGGTGGCAAGGACAGTGAACAAGGACATAAAAGCCTCCGACAAACGATGTGGGGATTGCCCCGGCAGCGTTTGAGTCGCTGCCGGATGATCAGCGTGCGGACGTGGCCCGCACTCCCTCTACATCGTTCCGGGCAGGGTTGAGGTTACGTCTTCCCCAAAATATTTTTCCTGGCCGCGGCACGTGCCTGTTCGATCAGCTTCAGCACTTCCACTGAGTCAGCCGGATCCACAGGTGCGGAACGCGCGGATGCCGCACCGCCGTCGTCGATCTTTTCGGCGAGGAGGCGATAGAACTCCGCGTAGGCGCCGCGCTCGGTGGTGATGGTTCGGCGCTGCCCGTCCAATTCAAGAGTCCCGTAGTTTTCGGCAGGCTCGACGCCGTACTCAGGATCGTTAGGCAGCCCACCGCCCAGAACAAAAGGCTCCTGCGGATCGGTGCCGAACTTTACAAAGCCGCCCTTCGTGCCCAGCACACGGAAACGCGGTCCATAGAGGTGGCTGTTGAGGTTCAGGGTCACGTGGCTGACCACGCCGGATTGGTGCTGAAGCGCGATGAAGACGTCGTCGTCGGCCTTCTCCTGCGGACGTCGTGCCAAGATCTCGGCATAGGTAACGTGCGCCGGTCCGAAGAACTGGACGGCCAAGTCCAGCACGTGTGCACCGAGGTCGAAGAGGACCCCACCGCCATCCTCGGCAGTAGCGCTTGCCTTCCAGGCTTTGGCGATCTCCGGTGCCCAGCGCTCCATCCCCGCTTCAAATCTCGTCACGGTACCCAGAGTCCCGGCGTCGAGCAGCTTCGTCAGGGTGAGCGCGTCTCCGTCCCAGCGGCGGTTTTGGTAGACAGTGAGAACGCGGCCTGCTTGCGCGGCGAGTTGGATCAGCTCCTCACCTTGCTCGCTGTGGACAACAAACGGCTTATCGACGACGACGTCGAGCCCGGCTTCCAGCGCGGCTTTCGCCAGCGGATAGTGGGTCGCAGGCGGTGTGCCAAGGACGACGAGATCCAGTTCGTCGGCCAGTGCCAGGATGTCCTGCGGCGTGTTGACTATCTTGGCCTGCGGGTACCGTTCAGCCGCCTTTGCCTGCCTTTGGGCGTCGGATGTGGCAATGAGGGCAAGCTCATACGAAGTGTTGCTCGCAATGAAGGGCGCATGGAACACGCTGCCCGATAACCCAAAACCTGCGATGGCGGTACGGATCGGCCTGGAAGTCATGCCCCAAGGCTAATTCAGTAAACCTCCCGCCGGTGCACGCTGCGGAAGATCAGGACAACGAGTTCGTCTTCGTGAATCTCGTAGAGCACCCGGTAGTCGCCTATTCGAATCCGCCAAGCATTTGATGTGCCATTGAGTTTCTTCACCCCGTCGGGTCTAGGGTTGCTTTCCAGATCGGCGATCGCCAGGAGCCATCTTCGCCGAATTGGAAGGTCGAGCTTCCGTAGCTGTTTTGCTGCGCCGCTGCTTAACTCCACACGATACGAACTCAACGGTTGATGCCGTTCTCCTTCAGGAGTTCGTCAAGACCTACTCGGGTACCGTCGTCTTCTGCTTTAGCTTCCTTAAGGGCTCTAACGTCGGCTTCGTCTTCGAGACGTTCGAAACGTTCAAGGTCCTCGGCGCTGATCAACACCGCCGCAACCTTGCCCCGACGCGTGATGTTGATCCTCTCGTGCCCATATGCGGCGCGATTGATCGTATCTGAGAGACGGACTCTCAGGTCAGCAACACTTACGAAATAGTCGGCAGCACCCATGCGCCTATCCTAGCGCCAGTTGTACCTAATGTACATAAAGGGCGAAATGTACAGGCGATGTGAGAGAGGGATCCGGAAAAGGAGGCGGGACCCGAGAGAACGTCCCACGAAAGGGCGCAGGATGTGAGAGAGGGATGGCACGGGAAAGGCCGGAAGCTGCCAGAACCGATGAACAGGTTCAGGGAGCTCCCGGCCTTCTTGTGTCTAAGCCCTGCCGTGTTATTAGGCCTGGAGCCGGGCTTTACTTCTTGGCGCCCTTTTCCCAGCCGAGAGTGGTCCAGTCCGGAACGTTGGACAGGCTCTTGAAGAGGGACGGGCCATAGTTGGCCAGGCCCGTGCGCACGAACTGGATCTCCGGGCCGTTGAGGACGGTGCCCATGGAGAAGTACTTCTCCATGTGCTTCTTCTCAACGTTCATGGCAGCCTTGTTGCGCTCAGCGTCATCAGCAATAGTCGCAAGACGCTTGATTTCAGCGTCGAGCTCAGCATCGCCCAGACCGTTTTCGTTGGTCGACGAATCGTAGAACTGCTTCACGGCGTCGGTGGCGTCCGCGCCCACGGTGTAACCGGAGATGGTCACGTCGAACTCGCGGCCACCGATGACCTTCCCGAAGTCGGCGTCACCGCGTTGGTCGATGGTGACATCCATGCCGGCAGCCTTGAGTTGATTCTGCAGCGTCTGTGAGGTTGCGGCCGTGGTGGGGTCGTCGCCGAAGTTGGTGATCTTGAAGGCCACGGGGACGCCATCCTTCGACATGATGCCCTTGTCGTTCGGGGCATAACCAGCATCGGTGAGGACCTTCTTGGCCTGCTCAGCGCCGGTGTCCTTCACGGGGTAGTTGTCCTGGTAGTACTCCGAGAACGGCATGAGCATCATGGAGCCCGAGCTTTCCTCGGACCAGTTCAAGCCGTTGAAGCGGACATCGCGGATGGCCTTGCGGTCCACTGCCGTGAAGATCGCCTTGCGTACGGCAACGTCAGTAAGGGCCGGGCGCTTGGCGTTCAGGTTGAGGCCACCTGCGAACAGGCGCTGGCCACGACGAACGTCGGCGTCTTTGGTACCTTCGAGCTGCTTGTAGCGGCCGAGCGTACGGCCATTGGCGGCGTCGATTTCACCGTTCTTGAAGGCGGCAATCGTAGCGCTGGGTTCCATTTGGCGCCAGACGACCTTGTCGAGGACGGGCTTCTGTCCCCACCACTTGTCATTGGGAACCATGGTGACCGTTTTTGCTGTGGTGTCGTAATTTTCAACCTTGAACGGGCCAGCCATCCACTCGGGGTGCATGTTGCCGGCGAAGCCCGTGTTAAAGATTTCCGGGGTGTTGATCGCGGGGTGGATCAGGCCGAAGAAGAGGCCCTCCAGCGGGAAGACCGGCTGGGTGGTGGTGACAATGACTTCTTTGTCGTTGGCGCCGGCCTTGACCGAGTCAACGAATGCGTAGGCGCCGGCGGAAACGATGTCGATTGACTTGTCGTCGCCCTTCAGCATCTTCCACGTGTTCTCGAAGGTCTTGACGTCAATCGGCGTTCCATCGTTCCAGGTCGCCTTGTCGTTGACCTTGATGGTGATGGTCTGCTTGCCGTCCTTGACTTCGCTCTTGACGTCTTCGCAGAAGTCCTTGTTGGGCTCTGCTTTGCCGTTAAAGTCCAACTTCCAGCAGCCGCCAATGCCGCCGCTGTTGATGGAAGCCGTATTTACCGGGGTCATCAGCGCCGAGTTGTCTGCGCTGTTGCCCACATTGGAGAAGCCGTTAAAGTCCGGGCCAATGCTGCCCACAGCAAGGGTGACAGTGCCGCCCTGCTGGAGGTCTTTGGCTTCCTTGGCGTTAACGCTAATGAGCTTGCTGATGTCGCCGCCAGCTTCTTCGGCCTTCTGGGAGGCCGGACCCGACGGCGTTCCCCCGCCGCAAGCGGTCAGCAATAGTGCTGCTGCAACTGCTACGCCGCCGATCGTCGTGTACTTCTTCATGGTTTGCCCTTCATGTTTACGACTGGAAATCTTTACGAATTGAATACAGGGTTCAATCAATGAGTCATTTGTCGTCAGGCATGCACCACCAGCATGTCGGCATCTATTTCCCCGTCCGGGAAGAAGCATGCAAACTCCTGTTGACCTTCTGAAGCAAGTGGCGGCTCCAGAGTAAGGCACTTCTCCTGCTTGGCGGCAGGTAGTGCGGCGAATACGGGGCAACGCGTTGCGAAATTGCAACCCTTTGGCGCATCAAGCGGGCTGGGCAGATCGCCCTGCAGAATGATGCGTTCACGTGTGCGTTCCAGATGGGGATCCGGTACTGGGATGGCAGAGAGCAGGGCCCTGGTGTAGGGGTGCCGCGGATTGTCGAAGACTTCATCCACATCGCCGGTTTCCACGATCTTGCCCAGGTACATCACGGCTACGCGGTCCGAGATGTGGCGAACCACGGAGAGATCGTGGGCAACCATCAGGTAGCTGAGGCCCAGTTCGGCGCGAAGCTGGTCCAGCAGATTGATAACGCCGGCTTGGACGGAGACATCCAAAGCAGAGACGGGTTCATCCAGGACCACGAGTTTGGGATTCACTGCGAGCGCCCGGGCGATGCCGATGCGCTGGCGCTGGCCTCCGGAGAACTGGTTGGGGAATCGATTGACGTGATCCGCCTGCAGGCCCACGAGCCGCATGAGTTCCATGATCCGCTTCCGTACGGCGGCCTTGGGCATACCCAGGTTTTCCAGCGGTTCGGCCAGGACTTCGTACACCGTGAAGCGCGGATCCAGTGCACCCGTGGGGTCCTGGAACACCATCTGCATTTCCTTGCGCATGGCCATCTTGGTCTTGGAGTCGGTGGCTGCCTTGTTGCTCACGCCGCCGATGACCACTTCACCCACCTGGTCCGGGTGGAACTCCATGATTTCCAGCAGCGTGGTGGTCTTGCCGCATCCGGACTCGCCCACGATTGACAGGCACTCACCTTCGCGGATGTCGAAACTCAGGCCATCAACGGCCTTGACCGTGCCGATCCGGCGCTTGATCAGTGCGCCCTTGAGCAGCGGGAAGTGTTTCTTCACGTCCTTGAGCTCAAGGACCTTGGCGCGCTCAAGGCGGGCGACGCCGTCGAACTTTGAAACGGGCTTGGGCGGCGCCTGGAAAATCTCGTGCGCGTCCGCCTCCCCGGACAGCTCGTCCGTCTTGATACAGGCGGCCCGGTGGCCTTGGGAACCTGGGACCGAAAAGAGCTCGGGCTCACCGTGGAGGCAGGCGTCGCTGGCCAGCGGGCATCGCGGTGCGAACGAGCAGCCGGTTACGGGAAGGGCCAGGTTGGGCGGCGTGCCTTCGATGGGAACCAGTGACTGCTTGTTGGCGCTGTCAACGCGCGGGACGGCGCCGAGGAGACCCATGGTGTAGGGCATCCGGGGGTTGTAGTAGATGTCCTCCACCGTCCCGGTTTCCACCGGTTTACCTGCGTACATGACCATGATGTCGTCGGCCATGCCCGCTACGACGCCGAGGTCGTGGGTGATCATGACGACGGCGGCGCCGGTCTCCTCTTGTGCTGTGTGCAGGACTTCCAGCACCTGCGCCTGGATGGTGACGTCCAACGCCGTCGTGGGTTCATCCGCGATGAGTACCCGCGGATCGTTGGCAATCGCGATGGCGATCATCACGCGCTGGCGCATGCCGCCGGAAAATTCGTGCGGGAATGCCTTCAGCCGGTCCTTGGGGCTCGGGATGCCCACCATCCGCAAAAGCTCGACGGCGCGGGCTTCTTTGGCCTGTTTGCTCATGGTGTGGTTGTGGACGGTCAAGGCCTCGATGATCTGGTTCCCCACGGTGTAAACGGGGGTCAGAGACGATAGCGGGTCCTGGAACACCATGGCGATGTCGCTGCCACGGTGCTTGCACATCGCTTTGTCGCTCAGGCCGAGGAGTTCCTTGCCCTTGTAGCGCACCGAACCGGAGATGTCAGCGGTCTCGGGGAGGAGTCCCATGATGGCCATGGACGTCACGGACTTTCCGGAGCCCGATTCGCCCACAATGCCCAGGGTTTTCCCGGGCATGAGGTCGAAATCGACGCCGCGCACTGCGTGGACAACGCCGTTCTCGGAATTGAAGCGGACGTTGAGGTCCCGGACGCTAAGGACGGCGTCGCCGGGTGCGTAGAGCCCGGCGTCGCGGAGCCGCTCGGCGGGAGTCTGGGAAGTGTTGGTGCTCATTTGCCAGCCTTTGCGGTCTTGGTCTTGGCCCGTCCGATGGAGCTGGAGCTGGGGTCGAAGGCGTCTCGGAGGCCGTCGTTCATCATGGCGAGCGAACCGGTCAGGAGGAACATGACGGTCAGCGGTACCCAGAACATCCACGGGAACGAGGACACTTGTCCGGTGGCCTGGCCGATGAGGACACCCAGGCTGACGTCGGGGAGCTTGATGCCGATGCCAATGAAGGAGAACGCCACTTCGGCCAGGACGGCCCCCGTAATACCGCGGGTGAAATCGAGGACCAACAGTGAGCCGATGTTCGGGACGAGGTGGCGCCACACGATCTTGCGTGAGGGAACACCCATGTACTTGGCGGCTTTGACGTAGTCCCGCTGCATGAGGGACATCGACAACGAGCGCACCAGGCGGGCGGTACCCATCCAGCTGAAGAACAACAAAACGATGATCAGCAGGAGCCAGCTGGGAAGGTCCTTGAGTCCGCCACCTCCGCTGGTGGCCACTGCGACCACCAGAATGGCCGGCATCATGATGAGGGCTTCAAGGATGAACAACATCACGGCGTCCACTTTGCCGCCGAAGAACGCCATGGTGCAGCCGTAGACGGCGGAAATCAGGACAGATACGCCGCCCACGATCAGGCCGATTAAGATGGAGATCCGTGTGCCTTCAACGATGAGCGCCATAAGGTCAATGCCGGCCTGCGACGTACCCAGGAAGTGATCCGGTGATGGTCCCATGCCGATGTTGAGGGGATCGATCGTGTCCTTGTCCCAGGGCGTCAGGAATCCGCCGAACAGGGAGAAGAGGAACAGCGCCAGGAAGATGAACAAACCGGCGACGGCGGTACGGTTCCGCATGAAACGGCGGAAGATAATGCGGGACTTCCCGATCACGACGTCCTGATCGGCAACCCTTGACTCGTCGATTTCCGCAATGGGATCAATGATGTTCGTCATTACTGGACCCTCACTCGCGGATCGACCAGCGTCGTCGCGAAGTCGGCGAGGATGGCGCCGATTGCGAAGATCACCGAGCCGTAGGCCAGCGTTGCCGTGGCGACGTTGACGTCCTGAAGACCGATCGACTGGATACTCCACAGTCCGATGCCGGGCCAGGCGAAGATCGCCTCCGCAAAGAAGCCGCCGGTAAAGATCGCGGGAATGGTGAAGGCAATGCTCTGCGCCACGGGAATGAAGGACACCCGCAGGGCATGCCTGCGGATGGCTTGGTTGCGGGTAAGCCCTTTTGCCCTGGCGGTGCGGACGAAGTCAGCATTCACGTTGTCCAGGAGATACTGCCTCTGGGCGATCTGGTAACCGGCCCAACCGAAGATGGTCATCGCGAAGGTGGGCACGGCGTAGTGGGCCACAAGGTCAACGAAAGCCGGCCACCCCGGGTCGATCCCCGGCGTCGAGATGCCGGTGACGAAAAAGATGCGCTGGCCTACGGTTTCGTTGACGCTGATTGCGCCCAACTGGACCAGGAAGTAGGCGATCGGTGCCGGAAGGATGTGCACCAGGTAGCTGTAGGACGTGATGACGCGGTCCTGGTACTTGTATTGCCGGGCTGCTGAATAGACGCCGAGAGCGACGCCGATGATCAGCGTCAGGATGATCGAGGCGATAAACAGCCGCGTGGAAACGAGTACCCGGTCAGCGAATTCCGCGTTGACGAATGCCCCGTTTGGGCTGCGCCCCCAGTCCCAGCGGGTGATGATGCCGCCGAGCCAGCCGATGTAGCGTTCCCATGGGTTGGCGTCGGGGTCCAGGCCCAGTCCACGGAAGGAGGCCGCCACCTGTTCCGGGGTTGGCCGCGGGATCTTCTCCTGTTCCAGGACCGCGGGTTTGAGCGTTGATACTGCCAGGAAATAGCCCGCGCTCGTCGTCAGGAAGATCATGATCAGGTAGATGCCCGACCGCTTCGTCAGATATTTCAGCATGTCGGGCGGCTGCCCTGGATCGTGGCAAAGATCAATGCTCGTCCTTCCGCGGTTCCCGGCTGTGGCCGGCGTCAGCTACGAATTGGCATGAGGGGTGATGGCCCCCCAAGACCCCTCCACGTGAACACCGCCCTTGTATGGCATGGGTCACATTCAAGAGGAAACTACCACAATAACTGCTTCACGTTTCGCTCAATGAGGGCCGGTTTCACGCCTGCAGCCAGATTGTTATCTGTTTTCGCGTCACGATTTCGACGGCGGAGGCTCTGACTTTTGGCTGTACATGCCGGCTTTTTCACGGCGCTATTTGTCGCATGGCGCAGCCCGCAAGGAGGTCGATCAACGCGTCGATCTTCACATGGCGCGCCTTTGGAGCTCGCGGTACACCGTGGTCCGGGATAGCTCCGCCAATTCAGGCTGGGTGTGCTCCCCGACGTCGTGCAGCGTCAGAAGATGCTTGCGGCGCGTCTTGGATAATTTTGGCTGCTCTCCCTTCAGGCGTCCCTTCGCTTTAGCGACCGCCAAGCCCTCGCGGGTGCGTATCCGTACCAGATCCGCCTCAAAGTCGGCCACCATTCCCATGACGTTGAACAGCAGCCGGCCTACCGGGTCAGTCGGGTCGTGGGTGCTGCCGCCGAGACTGAGGACTACCCCTTTTCCGTCAGCTCATCGGCTATGTCCCGGGCATCGGAAAGGGACCGCGCCAGTCGGTCGAGCTTTGTCACCACGAGCGTGTCGCCGGCTCGGCATGCCGCCATCGCTTCACGGAGGCCTGGGCGGACGCGGTTCGCTCCCGCCGGTCCGTGATCGACGAAGATCTGCTTCTGTTCAAACCAAGGGCCAGGAGAGCGTTTCATTGGGCGGTCAGGTCCTGGTGGTTTGTCGAGCCCCGGGCATAGCCGATTCTCATTCCAGCCATAGCAAACAAGGTTGCAGTAATCCCCCCATCATCGTGCATTTCATCGTGCGGGTCTTACGTACATGGTCTGGGCCAGTAACTAAACGGGACGTGGCGGCGCGCTTCTTGGGCACGGTGATCGACCGGCTTACGGGCGCGTTCGGCACGAACAACCTGGCCCTTAAAGCCCTGGGGTCTTTGGGTCTGCGGAGACCCTAGCTGCTGCCTTACCCCGCTGCGCACCTTGTGCGCTTCTACGGTCTTGGTTCCAGCCGTTCCGCCGTAGTCTTTGCGTTTTTTACTATCTGAAGGAACTCGTCTCGGGAGAGGTACGGTTCGCCGGGACGCCGGATGATGCGCCCTAGGTAAGGGTCCCGCTGTTCCAACTTTTTGCTCCCGAATCTTTGCGTTGTGTAACCAGCTTGACGTTCAGCTCTTTCCCGCATTCCGACGCTACCGATGAGAACGATTAGCGGAAGCGATGTTAAACCGATTGCGACCATCAAAAGCGTCGTAAACCAGGACTGCGGTATACCCGATACGCTGCAGACAAACGTTATTGCGAGCACGACCAACCCTGCCGTTGTGCATCGATATCGCCACAGTAGAAGCTCATAGGCCGTCACGCCAGGCAGGAGCTGACGCTCTGCAAAATTGCTCACCAAGTTAGTGCTCCGTATCCATTTCCGAGGACGCTGCTGAGCGCCGCAGTGGTCATGGGGCCCGGGCGGTCACCGAAACTTGCCCAGGTCACAATTACTGCAACCACGATAATCACCAGCACGGGAGCAGCGATAAGAGTTCCGCGAGGCCTTTATACACTCAGACTAACCGGCGTCGGACCCTATGGGCGTGGGCAGAATATGGCCGCGTCCGGTGGAGGATCGGCTACCGTGCGGACGAATGTGCAGCATTCGTCATGGTCATCCTGCCAGCCGACACCTAGAGCCAGTATTCTCAAGTCGTGGACGAAGATTGGCGTTTGATGGGGCAGGAGCGTTATCTCGCTGGGCGCAGAATGCGCTTTACTGCATGGACTCCATACCGGGAGGGCTGGGACCACGATCACTGCGATTTCTGCTCGACGGAGATATCAGATGACCGGACTGGGCACGCCGAGTACAACGAGGCCTGGGTGACTAGCGATGATTCCTATACGTGGGTCTGCCCGAAGTGCTTTGATGACTTCCGAGAGAGATTCGCTTGGTTGATGGTCTAGCCGAATGGGGTTTAAGGCCAGTTCTTGTTGAAGAAGATGGCGGCGGCCTCTTCTGTTGCCGAAAACCGCACAGAAATGCCCCCTGGTAGAGGCACTCTCCAGACGTCGCTGGTGCCAAGCAACTCGGCGGCCTTAGCATCAGGGATCAGCCTCATTGCGCCGTAAGGCTCCTGGCAGTAGTAGAGCTCAACCAGTCCCATGCTGAGGAGTTCCGAGGCAGCTTTCGCTGCCTCCATCGCTAGGTATTCCTCGCTGGCAGAAGGGTAGAGTGCTCGGAGTTCCCAAGGGGATTCCCATAAACCTCCATAGTCCTCGACTGCCTGCCACAAAAGGATGCGCTGGCTTGCAGAAAGATCCGGAACGGTCATAGCTGGATCATAAGGCGTGTCCCGTGCCGAGTGTCCTTATAGCCACCGGCTTACGGGCAGCCCACGTTAGCGTGTAATAGCCACGCTGGCACGCACTCCCGGTAGGGTGATTTCATTCAAGGGGCCTGTGCTGTGCGCTCACTGATGCATCCAGAACGCGCTCCATTGGAGGAAAAGAATGCCGTGCGACGCGAAGAAACCGACGCCTTGATCGATTCCGAATCCCAAGGTTCAGGGAGTGACTGGGTACAGATAACTGAGCAGACACGCCTTCAAGCTTCCCCTCTGCCCGACCGCGAACAGCCAGTCTGGGAAGGCAGTCGACTACGCAGAAGACTTTTGATAAAGCGCTCCGCAGCCATACTCGTCATCGGAACCGTCACGGCATGGCTAGGGTGGGCCGTAGTTGCCGGCATCAATCATGCAACAGCCACCTACACCACGATCGAGGGAACCGTTACGGCACAAACGGAAAGTCCGCGCAGTCGCACTGCCTCGTGCCAACTCGACCTGAGCTACACCGTAGATGAGCAAGCGCTGCACGGCGTCGCCAAGACTAATGCTTACTGCATCACCCTGCCACCGGTTGGATCGCACGCCCGGATCAACGTCGCTGCATCTGATCCTCACGACATCTGGCTCGACGGGATCGATGACGCGGGCCATCCGAACCCCATACTCTTTGCGGTGTTTCTTGTGGTGGCACCGCTCGCGGTCGCTTTCGCGCTGTGGACGGAACTCACCGATTTTGGCGCTGCCCGCAGACTCGTCGCCTCCGGTGTTCAATGGCGGAAAATTAGAGCCACGGTTGTAAATAAGTCCGGTGGCCGCGCTGGCGTTATCCTTTGGCTAGTGGCCGACGGCGTCTCAGGAGAACCAAGCACCTTTGGTATTTTCTATCGATTCGCTAGCCCTGTTGGACCCGTACGCAAGGGAGACAGCGTGGAGTTGAGCATAATCGCCGATGGACAAAGGCATGCACTCCTTTGGCGACCAGAAATCCAAGGCGTCGACCTTATACATACAAACCATCCACCTGCGTTTGTGGCCTAAGGGAGCTCTTCCACTCGCGCTGGCACCTCCATAGTTGCTTCGGTGCTACCGTCCGGAAGAGGATCCCTTAGCGGGCGGCCGCTTCGAAAGGACTCTCGGTTGCCAGATAGCTCGGTGCAAATCTCGGGCTCAGCATTAAGCCCTGGGCTCACTCAGACCTGGTCCAGTGTGATTTCCAGAGACTTGGGCCGCTCATTTGTGCCAAGCGCCCATCCCCATCCGGGTAGCAGCGCAGCGTTCCTGAAGAAGTCTTCGAGCTGAGAGCCGAAGGACCACAGGCTGCCACCGCCCAGTGCAACGGTCTCAGGAGTCGGATCCCAGTAGAACGTGCATGACAGCTGCCACATCGGAGCATCGTCGTCACCGGCTTCAATGAACTGACGTGTGAGATCCACGTTGAATTCCTGGATGCCCCGCGCCCCGTAGGTCCCGAACTGGGCAAGAACGCCATCGCCATCTTCGTCCCCAGGGGCGCAATCTTTGGCCGGTATAGCCGCGAAACGTTCGAAGACGTTCATCACGGCACCGGGATTCCGAGCGCCGATGCGTTCGTCGGCCCCTGTCACCGCAAGCATCTGCTCCAATTGGGCCTTGGACTCTCGAATCAGCATGCCCTGATTATCCAGCAGGAAACTGCCACTGCCGGAAACGGCATTGAGCACCACGTCACCCGACATAGCCGTGGGCATGCTAAGGACTGATGAGCGTAAGCCGATCCCTTACCGGACATTGAGGCCAGCGGAGGAAGGAAGGCACCGCTCTACGGGCTCTAGAGCTGGGGCTCGCGAGGAGGCGCTTGATCGCCGGAGGGGCCACACTGTCGGATGTATCCGCTGGATGCTGGCATCCACATCAGCACAGAACCGGCAACCGTCAAGATCAGGACCGCTACTGAGAGAGGCGTCAGTGCGTTATTGAAAACTCCTCCGAGAGCCAAAATAGCCAAGATAGAAAGAACCACCCTCGCCCAGCGTTGACCTCGAAGGAGTCCCAATGCTGCCCGGATTTGAATAACCGTAAATAGAAGGAGGACCAGACCGCCAACGAGCACTACAATGACGCTTGCCTCCCGCGTGACAATCAAGATGACTGGCTGAATGCAAGCTAAAATCGCGCTTGCCAGCCAGAGGTAACTTGATGTTCGGAGCACTTTGGGGAGGCTGCCCGCTGTCCTTTGTGCGACAGGATGGACCATCTTCGAATCCTCAATCTCCAGTAACAAGTTGAGCGGCTGGACCGCAAGGTTTCCAGACTACAGGCGCAAAGGGAGGGATAGTTGAGCCACGCAATGAACCTGCTTCCTCCTCAGTCTGTAGCGGCAAAGTCGTCGGGTTCTGTCCAAATGACGGCACCAACGTCCACCAGAGGCAGCCAACTCCTGCTGCCTCGATAGAGATAGCCGCCCGGTAAGGGATCCTTTGCCGGGCACGTTGCTTAGTGCTCCTGGCCGTCTGCTCGTGGGGTTCGGGATTTATCCTCCCTCGAACAATTTCGACGCTGCCCCTAGGCCACCGCCGCGTCGTCGCGTCCAGCCGTCCGTCCTCGGTTTAACCCAAGACGCTTCGTCCCTCTATCCTGACATTCGTTGGCGCAGGCCAGGCCACTGGGATCTCATCGGACCACCACGGGTGCTCAATACCTGACAAATAGCCATCAGAGATCCAGATGAGTATCTCGCCGTAATCAGTTCCTGCGTCTGAGACGACACTGGTGTTTATTGGTACCGGGCCGTTGCGTCGCCCACTTCTCGGCTGGCCCGGATTGACGACCAGGTCGATATGCATAGGCAGTCGGCCGACTACCGCTTCGGTGTGTTCAAGCTGCGCTATGAGGTTCGTGTCACCGAAAGCCTCAAGTATCTTCCGGCAGATTTCGTACTCGGTTGAGGCCAAGGCACGCCTGGTCTGTGGACTGCTCATGTAGTAACCATAGGGAGTTGGAGTTCACCGAAGAAGCCGCCGTGAACCGGAAAGTGACAAAGAATCCTGGCCATGTCCTCTCAAAAGCAGGAGGAAAACTGACCAAGTTTGCCTCGCAGCCTCCCCGAGTGCCGACTTGACCGGAAGGGGATCCCTTACCGGGCGAGTTTGGTTTGGGAAGACATAGGTGATTTCGTGCTGCCCATGATGACAGTTAGGGCCGTGAGTCACTTTCGGGATGAAGAGATGGGCTTCGAAGCCGTGGTGCTTGCCGATCAGGAGGCTCTTGCCCCCGCATGGCAGTTGGAATTCCAGCGTTCGTTGGATCCTGATGAGCAGGATGTGGCCCTAGGAATGGGCTCCTACTGCGTAACCCTGACCAACGGCGCGTGCGCCTATGGGTGTCTTTCGTCTGCCCTCGTCGAGGAGGGCAGACTGCGCGTGGTCTTCTTGGAGGATGGTGTCCAAAAATTGGGACTTGAATCACCAGAGTTGGAGCTGTCACTTGATCTTAGTGCCGATCAAATGGATGAATTGGTGACGGGGCTCCAGTCCGTTCTTGGCGGAGACGGCAATCCGCCGGTGCTCAATTGTTAGAGCGCCCGTAAGTGTTAGAGCGCCCGTAAGCCGATCCTCTACCGGGCGGGGCCAGGAATAGGCTTGTTCACACGATGACTATAAAAGCACTTCAACAACGGTGGAAAACAGCAGACGGTCGGACCCTGGCCGGAGAAGTGCTTCGATTCCTCCACGGTACGCGCAGCGGCTTACCCAAGGACGTCGGGGTACACGATGGACGGTGCGACCTAAGAGGGCTGGCGCTGCCCGCCCCGACGGTTGGCCCCACTCTTGCCGTCGGTGGTAACACGGCAACTGTAATGTCCGGCTTGCACGAATTCCGTGACGTTCACTGGCAGCAACTCGACCTGAGTTACGCCCAGCTATCCAGCCTCCGCTTCTTCGGCTCCGTGATTGTTGATTGTCTTTTTGATAACGCGATTTGTGCTGACTGGCGGCTTTGGGACAGCGAGGTCAGGGACAGTTCTTTTGTCAAAGCAGGGCTGCGGGACGCCGCACTGGGGACCTGGTACGAAGGCCGGGGCAACGCGTGGCGAAACATCAACTTTGACCGAGCGGACCTGCGAGGGTTACTAGCGTCGGGATGTTCGATCGTGCGCTCTACGTTCAAGGGCACAAAGTTGAAGGGGGCTGAATTTCATCAGGCGACGATTCAGCACTGCCAGTTCACCGGCGCACTGCAGGATGTTCTCTTTGACGGGCGGCAGATCCCTGGAAATGCCAAGCCCGGTGTCTTCCTGGATACAGACTTCAGCGGGGCTACTTTCCGCGACGTTGAGTTCCGGGGGTGCCACTTTGAAGCTGTCAAAATGCCGGAAGGCATCGACATCGTCCCCAATTTCCCAGGCGTAGCACGACGAGTTCTGGAATTGCTGGAGAACGACGAGTCCCTGGAAGCTCGTATGCTCAGGGCCGTGTTCGGCCTCGCCTTGAAGCTGCCCGGCGAGGATTCCTCCGTCGGGGTGTTCAACCGGGCGGACTACTTCAGTTGGGGAGGCGAGCCACTGGCAGCCCTGGCTGAGAGCCTAATCGGGCAAGCGCGTTAGCGAGTATGCTCCGAAGTGCCCGGGCGTACCGTGCGTCCGGGGCACCTTCTTCCGAGCTTGGGCATTCGCGGGACGGATGTCCGTAAACCGATCCCTTTACGGGAAGCGCTAGATGAACAGAACTCTTGCTACGGTAACGGAATCATGAGCGTTTCAGAAAGACTCCAGCAAGCAGCCGATCGGTTCCTGGGCGGCGACGAGTCCGTGCGTGCTGCACAGGCGTTGGAAGGAGTTCTTATCGAGGAGTTTCTCAGCGACGACCGGACGGAAGAGTTGCTCTACGTTCTTTCGCTGTATTCGCCTGGAAGCGGTGTGCCGTACTCCGAGGCATCAGACGTTCGTCCTCTGGTTCTTTCAACACTGGAAAGTCTGGCCTAAAAGGGTTGATCTCAGACGACTGTGTTGGGGCACGGTAAGGGATCCCCAAACGGGCGCTTGAACGCCCGGTGGACCACCGCTAAATGGGACGATTTGAGAGGTCTTTGCAGAATGGGCCTAACCGGACGGTGCCGGTGTCGCCTTCGCGGGTCAGCTGCAACACACATCATCACAGACGCATGACCTCTTGGCCTTCAGTGAGGTAACGAATGGAGAAATGTGGAAGCCCGGCATCCGGCCTCCGGGAACTCCAAAGCCGGTGCGTAGAATCGAGGCCAAGACGAACGCAGCAGCTCGCCGGAGGTTTGGAGAAACAATGTCACAATGCCGGTGGTCGTCGTCAATACCCACGCGCACTATGACGACTTCTTCGGCAACGCCGTCTTCGCGGCAGATGGCGTTGCCGAATTCTGGGGCCACCAGAACTGCGCCAGGGAGATTGACGAGCGGGGGGACCTGCACATCTTCGGCTTGCCGTGCCCGGGCATGCCTGGCAGTCCATCCGCGACACCCCCGGCGATGCCACGAATGCAATCCCAGTGCTGCCCTAAGGCCCGGAGCAGTCCGGGCTGGTTCATCAAGCCCCTGCAGGAATCCCACCGGGACCACTAGGGTAATTGGAACGGGGCCCAGACGTGGCTGACAATGAAGTCCGGCGGGGCGGTTCCGGACTTCCGGCGGTGAAGCGTTCGCGCTTCCTCCTGCTGGCTGGTTTCGCTTTCGCCGTTATGGCGGACCCCGTGTCCTCGGTGGCCTATGCGGTGGAGGCGGCACTGCGGGCACTCCACGGCGACCTTGCGTTGCTGGTACCCACCATGAGCCTGGTAGTGGCGATCATCGCCCTGGTGGTGCTGAACTACCGGCAGCTGGTGATTCGCTACCCCAAGGGCGGCGGCGCCTCTGCCGCCGTCGGCGATGCTTTCGGGGACGGTTGGTCCTTCCTTCCGATCGGCGCGCTGGTGGTCGATTTCAGCCTCACCATTGCCATCAGCGTCTCCGCCGCGTCGTCGGCGGCAATTGCCTACGCTCCTACGCTGGCCCCGTGGCGCCTGCTGATCGCCCTGGTACTGGTGGCACTGGTGGGCGGGATGACCTTGTTCGGGAGCCTTGGCCGGCTGGTGTTCGCCGTCATGTGTTGCGCATTTATCGCTACGGCCGCAACTGTTCTCCTGTTCGCCTTTGGCGCCACGCCGTCCCCGTCCGGCACCGTGGGTGAGGACCCGGGCCACGCCCCGTTCATCGCCGTCGTCCTGGCCTTTCCCGTGGCGATGGCTCTGGCAACCGGCGTCGAGGCCCCGTCCACGGCGATCGCCGAGCTGGGCCAGCTGGACGACGACGGGCGCCGGCGTTTCGGGCAGATTACCCTTTGGCTCACCCTGGGCATCGTGGGGACAATTACCATGGGGATCGCGGCCCAAGCTGTGCGGCTGCAGGTGGGAATACCGGAGGGGAATAGCACCCAGATCGCCGAACTGGCCCGGGCAGCCGCCCCAGCCCCGGTGTTCGCAGCGTTCCAGCTGACCACAGCGCTCCTGCTGCTCTCCGCCGCGTCATCGTCATTCCAGGCCGGCCCAGGGCTGCTTAAGGCACTGGCTCCCCACGGGTCAGGTGCCGGGACATCTCCCGGCGTGCTCCCCGCCTGGCTGGGACGCACCAACTCCCACTTCATCCCCTACTGGGGCGTCCTCCTGTTCACCGTCCTGGCGGCAGGGCTGACGGCAGCGGCAGGCGGCGAGGACCAGACCCTTGTCCTGTTCTACGCCGTGGCAGTGTTCCTGAGTTTCCTGGCCGGACTGGCGGCCATGGCCTTTTTCTCCCACCGGGACGGCCGGACGGGCTACGTGGTCATGAACGGGGCGGGCGTCCTCATCGTGGCGTTCACCCTGGCGGTCAACCTCTTTCGGGGTCTGCCTTTGGTCAGCCTGGCCGCCGCCCTCGTCATCGCCGCCGTCCTTCACCGCTTATGGGTGAGGGCGGGCCGGCCCGAAGGTGTGCGAGGGCCCGGAAAGTTGCCCAACTGAGGTGCCCGGGCTGGGGCGGCGGGTCTTGAAAGGGGCCCCACGACGGCGCAAGGTTTATGAAATCCGAGCGTCGTGCACGGCAGACCCGGCATGGTGAGGGGGATCGTGATCAACAGCATGAAATTTCCTGCCCGTAAGCCGGTGGCTCTCCAGACGCTTCAAAGCGTCCGGTTAGGGATCCTTCACCGGGCACGGTGCCCGTCGGGGCGGGAATCTGCAACACGGTGACCATGGCTTGAGGCACGTAATGGGCCGCCGGTTCTCTGGGGGGCGCTGAGCCGACTAAGTGAGACCGGGCTCCGGATTTCTGGTCCTGGCTGGCCCGTCTTGCTGGTCCTGGCTCCTCCGTCTTAAGAGAACGTGCATTCCGTTTGACATCGACGAAACTAGAGGAAGACTATGGGCAAACAAAATCGTCGTCTTCTATGGAGTTCTCATGGCGGGAATCATGCTGGTCAAGCAGCGCGTCGCCGACGTCGCCCGATGGGATGCGGTGTTTCACGACCCGGAGTTGGACGCGGTGCGTCGCCGCCACGGGCTGGTGGTCACCGGAACCTACCTCGACGCGGAGACTCCGAACACCGTCATTGTTGCGATGGACATGGCCGATCTCGACCTGGCCCGGCAGTTCGCTTCCTCCGCCACGTTGGCCGACGCCCGCGAGAGGGCCGGAGCGATCGGCCCACCGGAGGGCGTCTGGTATGGCCCGAGAGAGGTTCGTTGACCGTGCACGGCGAGGCCGACCAGGCGCTGCCACGCTCATGGATCGGCGCAAGCCCGGTCGGGATGGCGCGGCTTCGGGCCAAAAGATCGAAATCGATTTCACATGCGCCCGTTAAGGGATCCTCTACCGGGCGCCGAAGTGCCCCTTGATTCCAGCCTATTTGACAGTGCCGCTCCGGGGCCATATCCGCGTAGCATGACGGCATGCCTGACCGGGACGAGACCGAAGAGCCGCTTCAATTACTCCCTCCTGCAATGGCCCGGAGATATGCGGAGTACAAGCCGGCCACTAATAAAACCTCTCCTGCGCCAATCAACGTTGGCGGTTACGACGAGCTCCTCACCTACTGCCAAGGGAAACGAGTGGTCCTTCCCCGCTCACGCGAGGGCCTTGTCGTAATTGACGCTCTGATTGAGGACCCGGAGGCGAGGAAAGATCTAACGGGACTCGCTGCGGCCGTTGGCATGTTCTACGGAGACGTTCTCACTCACGCCATCCCGGGAGCTCATTGGGAAGTTATGGAAGAGGGCTTCCCAATGGTCCGGATAAGGAGAAACACAAGCATTTCGGTTATTCATGTGGCTCAACGACGGCTTGATGTAGGCTCCCCGACCCTAGTGATGAACTTCGACCACGCAATCGACCTCATTGACGAAGAGAGACTCCGAGGCAACTAGGCACTGCTGATGCGGGAACGAGTGTCCAGTGAAGGATCCTCAAACGGCGCCTTTCGTGCGCTGTTCAGCCGTGCAGCGAAAGGTGGTGCGCTTAGGAAGACCATTTGCGGAAGCCCGTCACTTATCCCTGTGAATCTCGGTTTCGTCGGTTGCTCCGGAAGGGAAGGGCCTTTAGCGCAGCATTGCGTATCGTGATGCCCGACCGGGTCTTGGGTACAAGGAGGCGGGATGCGATGCCGGCGCCTCGTTGTTGCTGTCGAACGTGTTTGTGGTGTTTGTGTTCATAGTCGGCGAAAGCGGCGGTGTGGTCATCAGGGTGCGCGGCAATGGAGTCGGCGAGGGTCTTGGCTCCAACGATCGCGTTGCTGGATCCTTCACCGAACAGCGAGATACAACTTGCCGCGTCACCGAGCAGCACGACTCGGCCGGCAGCCCACTGCGGTACGTCCACGTGTGTGACGGCGTCGAAGTACCTATCGTCGGACGCGCCCCATTCCTTAAGGGCGAGCCTTGTGAGCCATCCGCCGCCCGCGTAGGCGGACTCGACGATGCGTCTGCCTTGTTCGGCGTCCCGGTAGTCGAAATCGTGCTGTCCCCGGAAGATGAATGCGAACCCGGGCTTCCCACCTGCCGGATGGATGGTCAGGGAGGTTCCTGGTTCGTTGTACAACAGCACAGTGCGCGGATCTTCGATCGGCGCAGGCGCGCGCACCGTACCGACGAACATGCCGAAGGGGCGGGAAAAACGTTCTTCGGGGCCGAATGCCAAGCGGCGAACGGTGGAGTGGAGTCCGTCGGACCCGATGATCAAGTCATAGCGACGGGAAGGGGTCCGCTGAAACTGGACGTCGATACCCCTGTCGTCCTGGTGCAAGGCGGTGATCGAATCGTCCCGGATGATGAGGCTTGTCTCCTGTGCCTTCTCAAGCAACACGTCGACGAGTTCATTTCGTGCGACCTCGACCTCCTCTGGGCTGCCACCGCGTAGCCGCGTGGGGATCATTGCCTGTGCACGCCCGTCGGCGTCGACGAAGACCAAGCGTTCGACTCCGGTCGCGACCTCTTCCAGGTGGGACCAGATGCCCATTTGCCGTGCAATAGCGACGGCTCCTCCACGTACGTCAATAGGGTTGCCACTAGATCGGATGTCGGCCGCTCGTTCCACAACCGTGACCGACCAACCTGCCTTCGCCAGCCAATACGCGGCCGTGGAACCGGCAATGCCGGCGCCGGAGATCAGTACGTTGCGGTCCACCATGCATTTCATTCAAGCACTCAGCCCTGGCGGATCCCGCGTATTGACCCCAATTTGCTCGGGCAAGTCAGCGGCAATCATGCGGGCAGGATCAAAGTGGTCCCAGTTCCACGAGACACAGATGAGTACGAGCCTTTGCTGTTGGCTGGTCCCTGGCACCACATGCAGAGGAGGACCCTGGGCAGCCGACAGGGGCCCGCATTCACACGGGCCCTGCTGTTGTAAAGGATCCTGCTGCTTACAACTTTGAGCTTCCCACGCCGATGCCAAACTACAGAGCCGCTGGGCATTAGGCGTCTCAGTACACCCGTCTGCTGGAGTAGGGAGAAACGGTCCGGAACGCCCCAGTGCTCGGCGATACGTCCGTCGACGACGACGGCAATGTCGATGACCGTCACCTCGACCGGCTTCCGCTGGGTGGTCCGAAGAACGGTCCCGTGTTTGTTCCTCGTCCGTGGAAACGCACCCAGGCCGTAGTGCCTCGGGTGGCCCAGTCCTTGCTACCGACGAGAGCCCCCAGACACGGGAGCTGCTGCGCGCCAAACTCGCAGGCCGGGACCAGATCATGGACGCGATGATCGCCGCGCTCGGGGGCGAACTCGCCGTACCCCTGGCCGAGGCACAGGCAATATTCCGCGGCCTGGCCGCCCCCGGCCTCTACCGGGAACTCGTAGAGCAACTCGGCTGGACCCCGCATCGCCTCGCCGATTGGATGAGTGAGACGCTCCAGCACCACCTGCTTCGAGCAAAAAACTGACGTAAGGACGTTGTCCAGGAGTCGGGTCCGCCCCGGTCAATCATCGTCTGCACTACCGAGCGCGTGGGTGCTTGGGCCTGGCGCAGCCACTCCGATGAATGGCTGCGAGGGCCCTGAAACGCAGCCAGGTCGATGCTGTCAGGGCCGACCCGTACTGGTGCAGCTACCGCCTGCTCCCGGCGGATCGGGATGCCGTTGCGGTACGTCTGGCGCCGCGGGCTTGTCCTAGGGCAGGATCGTTGCCATGACACAGATGCTCCCCGCCCCGCGTCTGCTTGCGGACGGCTTCGCGATGATTGAGTCCGGACGTTGGCACGAAGGCCGCCTGTGGTTCGCTCACTGGGGTGCCGGTGAGGTGCTGGCCGTCGACCTCCTGGGCCAAACTGAAGTCATGGCATCCGGACCGACGAGGATGGGCTGGTCAATCGACTGGTTGCCCGACGGCGGTTTGCTGGTCTCCGGCGCGGATCTGGCCCTGGTGCGGCCAGACGGCTCAACCGACAGGTATAGCGAGCAGGGAGGCAACGAGGTCATCGTCGATCCGGCCGGCCACATCTACGTAAACGGGGCCGACTTCGACTTCGCCGGGGGCGGGGAACCCACACCGGGGTGGATCCGCTTGGTCGCCCCAGACGGCACCACTCGCGAGGTAGCCGGCGACATCGAGTTCCCCAACGGCATGGTCGTGACTCCTGACGGATCGACGCTCGTGGTCGCTGAGTCCTTCGCCGGTCGACTATCGGCCTTCGACATCGGGCGCGACGGCTCCCTGTCCCGGCGCCGCAATTGGGCAGAGGGCCTTGGACCCGACGGCATCTGCATTGACGCCGCCGGCGGTATCTGGTCCCAGACGGCTGACACTTTCGCGCACACCCACGTCGAGGGCGCGCCCGCTGGAGCAGTCGTCCGGGTGCTCGAGGGCGGCGAGATCACCCATCGGATCGAAACTGACCTACCGTGCTTCTCATGCGCGCTCGGCGGGCCGCAGGGTCGGCACTTGTTCCTGCTCTGCAACGAGTTCGAGGGAGTCGACCAGCTCAGGGCGGTGCAGGAGCGGCGCAGCGCCCGGATCTACGTGACTGAGCTGCCGATCTGACCGGCGCCTGAATAACCGCGAGGATGCTAAGGACACGGATGGTTACTTCATCAACCGGGGCGAACCAGTGCCCGACGTACCTTCCTGGACGCTTTTCGCCCAGATGCTACTCGCTGCCAGAGTGTATCTATAAATAACTGCAATTTCGGCGCGGACCATCTCACCTTCCCGATTGCCCGTGTCAGCCCCCGGTAAAGGATCCCCTAGCGGACATAGGCATACGTCAAATAGCGCTGTAAAAACACCGCCACTTATCGCCGAAAGTCACAGTCGCAGGCACCGTGGCGCTTACAGCGGGCTCCCCTTGTGAGACTCACCCTCGTTCAACTTAGGCAGGGACTACGAAAGCACGAACGAGAGTAGACTTGAGCTAGGAAGATCGCATGAGGCGCGTCACGAGTTCGCGCCAGGATTCCGTAAGCCGCTTCGGCGAGATGCCGTGGACGCGTACGTCGTTGACGATCCGTTCCGGGTCCAGCGCTGAAAGCAGTGACATCGCCATGACCCACGGATCCGCGATTCCTGCCTCACGCAGCAGGACCTCGATATGTCGGTGGGCGAGGACAGTGGCCGGCACGTCAAAGCGATTGCGGGCACTGGTTGCGGCCGCTTTCAGGAGCTCGCCATTTTCCAGCACGAAGTAGATGCGGCCCTCGCCGTAGGCCACCAGCCGTTCGCTGGGCCCCGCACCCGGGCCCAGGGGTGGCGGACCAAACATGAAGCCGCGCTGGAATTCAGATTCAGAGTCGCTCAGTAGGGTCATCATCAGGCCGGCCCTGCTACCGAAGCGACGGAACACGGTCCCCTTGCCAACGTTGGCCTTGCAGGCGAGCGCGTCCATGGTGAGTGCTTCCACCCCGAACTCGTCAACCAGCTCGCGGGCAGCGCAAAGGAGCCGCTCGCGGTTCCGGGCGGCGTCACTGCGCTCATGAGGCGGACCAAAAGGCACGTCCGGCTGGATTGGGATCGAGCTCACAAAAAACATTCTAGACCCGGGAATAGAAACCGGACCGCGGTCCGTTTAGTATCAGTGAAGGTCCAAACACTTACAAAGGAGACACCATGTCAAAGAGCACCGTTCTTACCCTCGTCGGCAGCCTCCGCGCTGATTCCCACAACAAGAAGCTCGCCGAAGCCATCCAGCTGAACGCGCCGGAAAACGTAGACGTCCAGATCCACGATTCCCTCGGCACCATCCCGTTCTACAACGAGGACATCGACGTCGAAGGCCAGGTTCCCGCCGAAGCCGCAGCCCTGCGCGCTGCTGCAGCCAACGCCGACACCCTTCTCCTTGTCACCCCCGAGCACAACGGCACCATGCCTGCATCGCTGAAGAACGCCATCGACTGGCTGTCCCGCCCGTACGGCGCCGGCGCCCTCACCGGCAAGCCGACCGCCGTCGTCGGAACCGCTTTCGGCCAGTTCGGCGGAGTCTGGGCACAGGACGAGGCCCGCAAGGCTGTTGGCATCGCCGGCGCCAAGGTCCTTGACGACGTCAAGCTGGCCGTCCCGGGTTCCATGATCCGCTTCGCTGAGCTGCACCCGAAGGACGACGCTGAGGTTGTTGAGCAGATCAAGGCCATCTTCGAGCCCCTGACTGCCGTTCAGGAAGAAGAAGCAGCAGCCTAGTCTTTTCGCTTTAAATGCCCCCGCTCCGATGCCTGCGAACCCGCAGGACGGCGCGGGGGCATTTGCGTTTCCGGTGTCCACGTTTCGGCGCCTGGTGGATGCAGCGTGATCAACTCTTGTCCGAACCGTCACCGTAGCGGCATTTTGCTGCAGGTCGCACGGGCCTAACGTTGAACTACAGGTGGACGGACAGGAGCGTGGGGCTGTCATGCGTGCCGGGCGGAGACCAACAAGTACGACGGCGATCCCGGCTGCCTGCCTCGTGCTGGGTCTGCTGCTGGCTGGCTGCACTTCGGCCCCAGGGACCCTGCCCTCCGCCGGGGATACGTCATCTGCTCCAGTGGTGGGCCCATCCGGTTCGGTGGGTGATGCTGCGGCGGATGGGGCTTGGGACGCTCCGTCGTCGACATCCACGGCAACGGGAAGCGGCGCTGCGACTCGTCCGGATGCACTCGCCACTCCCTCAAGCATTTCCGGCTCCGATGGTGCTGGCTATGGCGACGGTGACGGTGGCACGGCAGTGGCCGCAACGCCTGGGCCGAGTGCCGCCGTCGAGCCTTTACCCGCCGATACGCCAAGCCCTTCACCGACTGCTGTTGCTCCCGTTGCGCGGGCTGCGACCGTGCCCCAGGACCTGAATTTGGGGCCGGCTGTCTACTACGTTGCCGTTGACGACGGGGGCGCCAGAGGTGTCCGCTTCGGATGCAACGACAGCCTGGTGCCTGTCCGCGGTGCCCTGGCGCCCGGCGACCCTTTGACGCTGGCGCTGAGCCGCCTGCTGGAAGCTGGCATGCCTCTGGACACCGGCGCGGGCCTCTACGATTCGCTGGCTAATTCCTCGTTGCACTTCCAGTCCGGCTACATCAGCGGAGCAACAGTGGTGGTGAACCTGGGGGGCACGCTGCAGCCCGGTGGAGTGTGCGACATCCCGCGCATCGAGGCACAGTTGACGCACACCATCGTCTCCGCCAGCGGGGCATCCCGGGCCGAAATTTACGTCAATGGCAAGACTTTGGCTGAGGCGCTGAGCGTGCGTTAGCGCGTCGGACCCTCCGCGGGACACATACGTTGTCAACCCGCTGTTTCGTCGCTGGCCCCCTGCCAGCAACGATTTAGCGGTGCAGGAACTTAGTTGAGGTTGCTGAGGTGTCAATGCCGTGGCTTCAGGCCGTCGCGATGGCCAGTACCCGCCGTAGTGCCCACGCCACACGAAGCAGCGCCAGCACTGACGCGAAGGTGAGAACGAAGACAACCGCCTCCGGGATCCAGAGGCCCCTGGGACCATCGCCCTCCAACACCACTGTGACGAGGGCAGCAACCAGCAGCAGGCCTAGCCCCGGGATGGCGAACAGGAACACTTCTCCGATTTGGCGACGATGAAAGGCGGTGAGCTTCTCCAAGGGAAGCTCGCGCTGCCCAGGCGCCGCCTTTTTGCCGAGCACGTTGATGAGCATGGAGACGCTGGTGAGCGTGAGGCCAGCGGTAGCGCCAGCCAAAGTAGCAAGGGTCTGGAACAGGGTTCGACGGGCACCCGGATCGACGCCCTCCAGCATCAACGGCTGCTTCAAGAGCCACCCCAAGCCAAGCCAGATCAGCACAGCCAAAATCGCCCACGCATAGTCTGCCGGCGGATGGAGCAGAAACCACTTCCAGACCGTCCGGCGGCGGCCGGTGTGCTCGATGTCAACCTCGTACAAGCTCATGATCCGCGCTGCCTTCTGAGCCCTGGGCTGACTTCCCATCCGCAGGTTTCACGCTGGCCGGTTCCGCCTTTGTGGGTTCTTCCTTTGAAGCGGCAGCGGCCAGAGCCTCACGCACTGCTGCCATTCCGCCTGCGACGATGTCCGGCACAGAGACCGAATCTGCGGAGCCTCTGATGTCCGGCAATGTGAGGGCGAAGAAGGCCTCGTTATCCCTGGCCTGTTTACTGAGGATGGCAATGGCCTCGGCAGTGGACTTTCGGGGATCGTTGAAGACATCCGGGTCCACTTCGATGTGGGAGACGAAACGCTCCTTAAGCAGATCAATCACTTCGCGGTCGCCGGTCAGGGAGTCCTTGCCCTCGGCCACGACGTAGTCGAAGTGCTCTACGGATCCCGCCCTACGGAAGAGATCAATGAGCTGCTGGATGCGCTCCCGGATCCGCTGCTTGTCTTCGGCCCTTCCTGGACGGCCCACACTGAGGGAAATCCGGAAGGTTCCCTGGTTCATCAAACGTGAGGCACTGTCCAGAACGTCAGCCCATTCACCCTCCATCAATTTTTCGGAGAGGCGTTCAGCGGGAAGCGCGAACTCGAAGCGACTCACCTCAAGCCTGCTGAGGATCTCCTCGATGTCCTCACGGACCACCGGGACCAATCCGAGCTCAAGCCCCAACATGCCTTCGAGGTACTCTCCCATCCTCGACGCCCGAGGACCATTGCCGCTGGTCAACACGGCGATGACGTTCCGCTTCAGGAAGGCAAAGTAGGTGGTTTCCAGGAGGTGGTCGCCCGGCGCCAACGGGAGGGGTTTGCGGCGTCCAAGTGCATCCCCGACGCTGGGCAGGTTGGTGTCGCGCACCCGGTCCAGGAGGATTACTGGATGAGGTGAGAATGCTGCCGTTTGCGCCAGCAACACCGTGCCGTCCGCCCCGATGAAATGCCGCTCGGTCCCAGCCTCTTGGGCCTTCTTGAGTACCTCGGCGACCCGGCGCGCTGGAAACGGAGAGCGCAGATCAACGCCATTCAGTTGTTCAATGCGCCAGAACTGCACACTGCGTCTTGCCATCCGCCCTCCCCTGCCTACGGTCTTTGCTGCTGATTCCAAGCTAATGGTGGGGTCCGACATTAAAGCCAGGTTCCGCCGTCGTGCGCTTTCATCTGCCGCAAACCGCGCGACTTACGGCCGGTACTTGGGTCCCTGGGCGAAGAGCGCATCCATCTCGTCGTGGCTGCGGGTGCCTGCCAATCCCGCCCAGTTTCCGTCCCCCAGGATCTCTTTCGCCACCCGCGCGACTTTTGCATAGGCAGCTTTCGCCGTATTTCCGCCGATGCTGACCCGCCGTATGCCGGCGTCGTGAAGTTCCAGCGGCGATGGCGCACCTACTCCCGCAAGAGCATTCAGAGGTGCGGGGATCTTGCTGGAGAGTTCGTGCAGGACGTGAAGGTCCACGACTCCGGGAACGAAGATGCCGTCCGCGCCCGCCGTAAGGTAGGACTCAGCACGGTGCAGGGTCTCTTCGTAGGCGCTATCCGCATACTGTCCCGAGAGGTAGGTGTCGGTTCGGGCATTGATGAACAACGGGATTCCGCGCTCGTCCGCCACGGCACGGATCAAAGCGATTCGCCGCGATTGTTCGTTGATTTCCGTGAGTGGCTCTGCAGCCGAGTCCTCAATGTTGATGCCAACCGCTCCTGCATCCAGCACTCCGTGCACGGTGGCCCGCAGTTCGTCGTCCGTGCGACCGTATCCAGTTTCGATGTCGGCAGTTACCGGCAGTTTGGTTGCCCCTACCACCCGCCCCAGCGCCGCCATCGCCAACCCCCACGGCACGTGGTCGCCGTCCCGGAAGCCCAGGCTCCAGGAAACCGCCGAACTTGAGGTGGCGATCGCCGTCGCGCCAGCCTCCTGCACCACACGGGCCGAAGCCGCATCCCAGACATTTACCAGGACCAGCGGCGTGGGCCCGGCATCGTGAAGCTTGTGGAAGAGTTCGGCCTTGGTCACGGATCCCCGGTGCAGTGTCATAGCTACATTCCAGCCCTTGGCGTTCCCGGCGTAAAGGAAACACGGCAAACCGGCGCGTTCTTGAAAACATATGTTGCCTAATTAGCAACCTTCGGGGGTATCCTGTCACTGTGACCCACGAAACATTGGATGCCGGCACCAAGCTGCCCGCTGAAGCCATCGACGCCATTGAGCGGGCCGCTACGGCTGCCGCCCACCCACACGAGGAGCTTTTCTCCGCGCGGGCCGCCAACATCAAGCAGTCCGCTGTACGCGACGTCTTCGATATCTCCATGCGGCCCGGCCTTGTCTCGCTGGCAGGCGGCAACCCATACCTGCAATCGCTGCCGCTGGAAAAGCTTGGCCAGACCGCGGCCAGGATCATCGCCGAAGACGGGATGACCGCCCTGCAATACGGCGGTGGCCAAGGGACCGCGGAACTGCGCCAACAAATCTGCGAGATCATGGCAGCAGAAGGCATAATGGACGCCCAGCCTGAGAACATCGTGATTACTGCAGGTTCCCAGTCAGCGCAGGATGTGGCCACCAAGGTCTTCTGCAATCCCGGCGACGTTGTCCTCGTCGAAAACCCCACCTACGTTGGGGCCCTGAATACCTTCGAGGCTTACCAAGTGCAGGTGGAGCCGGTCGAAATGGACGACGACGGGTTGGTACCTGAACTCCTCGAGGCCAGGATCGCGGCGCTTCAGGCAGAGGGCAAAAACATCAAGTTCCTCTATACGATTCCCAACTTCAACAATCCCTCGGGCATTACCCTGGCTGAAGCACGCAGGCAGCGGATCGTAGATATATGCCGCAAGGCGAATATCATCGTTTTGGAGGACAATCCCTACGGCCTGCTGCGGTTTGACGGTCACCCAATCGCCCCGATGCGGGCTGCAAATCCAGACGACGTCATCTACCTGGGCTCCTTCTCCAAGATCTTCGCGCCGGGTCTTCGCATTGGCTGGGCCTTGGTGCCGGCCCACCTGCAGCGTCGTTTCTACCTGGCCTCCGAAGCAGTCACGCTTTGCCCACCGCCCCTGAACCAGATGCTTGTATCCGCATATTTGCGTGACTACGACTGGTGGGGACAAATCGAAACGTACCGTGGCCTCTACGCAGAACGCTGTAAAGCCCTTCTCACCGCCTTGGACGAATACATGCCGGCAGGGCTTTCGTGGACACGTCCCGATGGTGGATTTTTCGTCTGGGTTACGTTACCCCAAGGCGTGGACACCTACCCCTTGTTGAAGAAGGCCATCGACGCGGGGGTTGTCTTCATTCCCGGCGCAGCTTTCTCGCCGGCAGACGGACCCTCCAACAAGCTGCGCCTGGCCTTCAGTGCTGTACCGCCGGATACGATTGCCGAAGGCGTACGTCGTCTGGCCCCTGTTCTCGCAGAGGCCATCAAAGCCACCACTGAAGGAGCAGCACTATGACCGGGGTTGTCATTGTAGGAGTAGACGGTAGCGAGACGGCGATGAGGGCGGCCAAGGCTGCCCAGCAACTGGCCATCGGGATTGGAGCCAGTCTTCGCGTGGTGAGCGCTTTCGACAGCAACAAGACCGAGGTGGTTGAGATCGGGACGGACAAGTGGATCGTGTCAGACGCCGCCGAAGCCGAAGCCGTCGCCCGCACCGTCGCGGAGCGTCTGTCTGATGACCGCCTTGAGGTCACGTACTCGGCGGCCCGCGGCAAGCCCGGTGAAGCCTTGGTCAAGGAAGCAGAAATGCTCGAAGCACGGTTGATCGTGGTGGGCAACCGGCGCATGCAGGGCCTGGGTCGTGTCCTTGGCAGCGTAGCCAACACTGTGGCCCACAACGCTCCTTGCGATGTCTATATCGCCAAGACCGACCAACCCTAAGCGACCTGGATCACGCCGCCGGGTGGGGAGGCTCACCCGGCTTTTGGCGTGATTTAGGCCTGGCCCCAGAAGTCATCGTTATAAAATTGAGATGCCCCCAATGGCGTGAGCCATCCTCCATCAACTGACTTCAGGGGACTTCACTTGCTTACTTTGCAGCCGCGCCAGCGCGTTGGACACGACATCCTGCTTGCCCGCCACGGCAACAGCATCAGCACGATGCGTTTTGACCGCGCGAATGACCGCATCATCGCAATGCTCGACGACGGCTCCTGGGACAGCGCCCCCAACATGATTTCCCCTAGCTTGACCATGCCGGAAACTTTCGGCAGCATCATGCGCAAGGACTGGCGGTTCCTCTCGATTGCCTGCGTCGCAATGATCACCTTCGCGGCCATGGCTATGGGCATCAGCGCGGAGATGGCAAACCACATGTCCACCACGGAACTTCAGGCGTTGCTGGTTAATTACCCCGCGTTCTAAGCGGGGCCGCCGCCCTTGCAGCAGGCCTCGGAGGCCTGCCCCGCCGCGAGCGGCCTGCCCTCAGAGCATCCATTCCTGCAGCAGCCACCAGGACCCTGCGATGACGATGCCGCCGAACAAAGAACCGGCGACGACTTGCCCGAGCGTATGGGCCCGCAGAACCACGCGCGACCATCCAACGGCCGGCACTATGCCCAACAGGGGCAGCCAGCCGGGCCCGAACGTCATCATCACAATGACGGCAGCGGCGGCGATTGCCGAAGCGTGTCCACTCATCTTCCAAAAAGCGCTCACCACCGCCAGAACGGCAATGCCTCCGATCAGGGCGACGATCATCAGCGAAACGCTTTCCGGACCCTTAATCAGCTGCAGGACCACGAGGCCTGCCAGCACGGAAATCAAGGCAAGCAGCAGCAACGCGGGCCGCTGACGACGGTCACTGACATGATGATCGGTGATTCTGCCCAGACGGATCATCACCAGCACGTATGCCAACGGCAAAAAACAGACGAAGAGGGCACCGAGCAGCCCGAAGCCCATGGTCCCGGGAAACCCGGGTTCGATAGCGGGACTGATCAACAGTAGAGCCGTCACTACGATCGGCGGCTGAAAGGCTTCCGTTAGAACACGGGCGACGGTGCGCCAGGGTCCTGATAGCAACTGGCGTCCTGACTGCGCCTGGTGTCCTGAGAGCAACTGGTGTCCTGACCCCAACTGGGCAGGCACGTGACCAGCCTCGTCAGCGGCCAAAGCGGTGTTCGGCCCTTCGCTCGCATGGGTGGCGGCCAGGCGATCAGTCAAGCAACAATGCCGGTTCTTCGAGAATGGCAGCTACGTCCGCCATAAAGCGGGCCGAGAGGTCGCCGTCAACCACCCGGTGGTCAAAGGACCCACCCAGCGTGGTGATCCACCGCGGAATCACTTCCCCGTCCAGGACCCATGGCTTCTGCTTGATGGTTCCAAACGCAATGATGGCAACCTCGCCCGGGTTGATGATGGGCGTTCCCGTATCGATGCCAAGCGCACCGATGTTGGTGATGGTCAGGCTGCCGCCCTGCATCTCGGCAGGCTGCGTCTTGCCCGCCCGGGCCTTCGTGGCGAGATCGTTGAGGGCGAGGGCCAACTCCTTCAGGGAGAGATCCTGGGCGTCCTTGATATTGGGCACCATCAAGCCACGCGGTGTTGCAGCTGCAATACCCAGGTTCATGAAGTGCTTGACCTGGATCTCCGCACCGCCGTTACCATCAGCGTTGTCTACCCACGTGGCGTTGACACTGGGGTTCCGCGCGGCGGCCCAAATGACGGCCTTGGCCAAAATAAGCAGCGGGGATACCTTGATGCCCTCGAAGTCCCGTGAAACCTTGAGCCGCTTGACGAACTCCATGGTCCGGCTCGCGTCGACGTCAACAAAGATGCTGACGTGCGGTGCCGTGAACGCGGACTCCACCATGGCCTTGGCGGTCGCCTTGCGCACACCCTTAACAGGTACGCGCTCGATCCTTTGGTCCTGCGGCTTCTTGGAAGCGCCCCAGAACGACTCCGCCTGATCAAGCTCAGCGTCACGCTGCGCCTGATAGCTGACCAGGTCCTCGCGGGTCACCTCGCCGCGCTGTCCTGTGGCTACGACGTCTGCAAGGTCAATGCCAAGATCGCGGGCGAACTTGCGCACCGGCGGCTTCGCAAGGACCTTGTTGACGAGCCCGCTGATGGTACCGCTGATGGCGGCACCGCGTGATGCGGCGGTCTGGGGCGTCGAAACACCTGGGGCTGAAGCACTTGGTGCTGTGCCTTCTGGCGCTGTTACTTCTGACGCTGCTACTTCTGGCGTTTGGGCAACCGGCGCATGGGTGACCGGCACGACGGCGGCGCGTGCCGACGTCGGGCGTTGAGGTATTGGCACCTGGGCTGCTTGGGCAGCCAAAACCGCTTGATGGTCCTGGACTGTACCTTCGGCGTTTTCCGCAACTGTAGTTGGCTCGCCAGTACCGGCTGGACGCTTGCGCGCACGGCGCTTCACGGCGTCGGCCTTGGGGCCGGAACCCACAAGCGGTCCGCCAGCAGGCCCGTTCTCGCCACTGTCGGTATCAACAGGAAGCTTGCCGTAGAGCGGAGCCTCGACGGCGGGAGCCGCGGTCGGAGCCTGCGTCACCGGCGCTGCATCCCCGGGCTGGTTGTCCGAAACCGCGATGATTGCGGTGCCAACCTCCACCGTGATGCCTTCTTCGACCAACAACTCGGTGACCGTGCCGGCGAAGGGCGAGGGGAGCTCAACGAGCGACTTCGCTGTCTCGATCTCGCACAGGACATCGTTGATGGCAACGGTGTCGCCGGGCTTGACCTTCCAAGCCACTACCTCGGCCTCGGTCAGGCCTTCGCCGACGTCCGGCAGGTTGAATTTCTTTACAGTCACAGTGGTCCTCGATTTCCGTCTGCCCGGCTGTGAAGCCGGACTGGATCAGGGCGGTTTAGTAAGCCAGGGAGCGGTCGAGCGCTTCGAGGATCTTGTCGATGTCCGGCAAGTAATCCTCTTCAACCTTGGCCACGGGATACGGCATGTGGAAACCGCCAACACGGATCACAGGGGCTTCAAGGTGCAGGAACGCCCGTTCGCTGATGCGGGCGGCAATCTCACCGCCAATGCCGCCGAACGTGGGGGCTTCGTGGGCGACGATCAGGCGGCCGGTCTTCTTGACCGACGTCTCAATGGTGTCGAAGTCCACGGGCGAGATGGAGCGGAGGTCGATGACCTCAATGCTGCGTCCGTCCTCGATGGCGGCGTTTGCGGCGGCGAGGGCAACCGGAACCAACGGCCCGTAAGCCACAATGGTGGCGTCCGTACCTTCACGGACCACATGTGCCTTGAACGGGTCTTCTGACAGACCAGCATTCTCAACATCCACCTCGCCCTTGAGCCAGTAGCGGCGCTTGGGCTCGAAGAAGATCACAGGGTCCTGGCACTCAACGGCTTTCTGGATCATCCAGTAAGCGTCGTGGGCGTTGGACGGCGAAATGATACGGAGGCCGGCAGTGTGGGCGAACAACGCTTCCGGGGATTCGGAGTGGTGCTCGATGGAACCAATGCCGCCGCCGTAAGGGATTCGAATGACCACAGGAACAGTGAGGCGGCCATGGCTGCGGGCATGGATCTTGGCCAACTGCGTGGTGATCTGGTTGAAGGCAGGATAGACGAAGCCATCGAACTGGATTTCGCACACCGGCAAGTAGCCACGCAAAGCGAGGCCAATCGCGGTACCAACAATGCCGGACTCTGCCAGAGGGCTATCGACGACGCGGTCCGCCCCGAATTCCTTGATCAGGCCATCCGTCACCCGATAAACGCCACCCAGGTGCCCGATGTCCTCGCCCATCAACAGGGACTTGGGGTTGCTCTTCAGCGTTGCGCGGAGACCTTCGTTGATGGCCTTTGCAATGGTCATGGTTGCCATCAGTTAGCTGCCTCCTGGTCGGTTTCAAAGCCTGCCGAGTATTCCTCGAACCACGCCCGCTCCTCTGCAATCAGCGGGTGTGCTTCGACATAGACATTGGCGAAGGAATCGCGGATGTCCGGCACCTCAAGGCCATGCGTGGTGCTGCGGACATACTTGGCCAGCTCATCACCGTCGGCTTGCACCTGTTCGAAGAAGGCTTCATCGGCGAGCCCTTCAGTCCGCAGGTATTTCTCCAAACGCTCCAGCGGATCCTTCTCACGCCACGCGGTCTCTTCGGCCAATTCGCGGTACTTGGTGGGGTCGTCAGCTGTGGTGTGCGCACCGACACGGTAGGTGTACGCCTCGATAAGTACAGGGCCGCGGCCCTCACGGGCATGCTCCAAGGCCCATTCAGTGACGGCATGGACGGCAATGACGTCGTTGCCATCCACACGGATTCCCGGGAATCCATAACCCTTGGCGCGGTTGGCCAACGGGACCTTGGTCTGGACTTCGGTAGGCACAGAGATGGCCCAGTGGTTGTTCTGGCAGAAGAAGACAACCGGGGCGTCGTACGAGGCAGCGAAAACCATTGATTCGTGGACGTCCCCTTCGGAGCTGGCGCCGTCACCGAAGTAGGCAACCACTGCAGCCTTGGGATCATTGGAACCATCGGCAACCGCGAGCTTCTGGTCACGCTGGATGCCCATGGCGTAGCCCACTGCGTGAAGCGTCTGCGCGGCGAGGACCAAGGTGTAGAGGTGGAAGTTGTTCCCCCGCGGGTCCCAGCCTCCGTTGGAGACTCCGCGGAACTGCTTCAACAATTCAGCAAGGTCCACGTTGCGCACCAATGCGACACCGTGTTCACGGTAAGTGGGGAAAATGTAGTCCTGGGGCTGGCTGGCGTGGGCCGAGCCGATCTGGGCGGCCTCTTGACCGGTCAGCGGCACCCACAAAGCGAGTTCGCCTTGGCGCTGCAGCGCGGTGGCCTCCTGGTCAAAACGGCGAATCCTGGCCATGTCGGCATAAAAGACGCGGAGCTTTTCGGGGTCTATCCGCTTGGCATAGTCAGAGAAGACGGGATCGGTGCCTAGCTTTCCGTCAGGGCCGAGCAACTGGACCATCTCTACGGGTTCACCCGAGGCAGTTACAGCCGCTGAGGTTGCCGCCAGAGTTTCATCGGTCCCGGGGGGCAGTTGTGTCGAGCCCATTCCGTCTCCTTGCTTGCCGCAGCTAGTGCCGGGCAATGTATGTCGCTGGGATATATGCCCGTTCCGGAATGCATTCCGGAACGGGCATATATTTTGGCTTTCGTCCTTACTTTATCGGCAGTAAGTAGCGTAGGCGCATTTGTTAACCGCTAGGAACTCTGCGGAGCCTTTGTATAACCTGCACAGAGTTTCAGGAACCTTGTATTGGCTTCCACTTCGCCAATGCTGACCCGGACTCCCTCATTACCGAAGGCCCGGACAGATAGGGCCTGCTCGGCTGCCAACGCCGCAAACTCGCCGCTGTTCTCCCCCAAGTTCAACCAAACGAAGTTCCCCTGGGCCTCCGGCACGAACCATCCGAGAGCGCGGAGACCCGAAGTGACGCGGTCCCTCTCCTCCACCAGGCTTTGTACCCTTTCGACAACCTGGTCGAAATTCTCGAGGGATGTAATCGCTGCGCGTTCTGCAATTTGCGATACGGCGAAGGGGGTAGCCGTAACGCGAAGGTGCTGGGTGAGCTGCGGGCCGGAAACACTGTATCCAACCCGCAGTCCTGCCAACCCGTGGGCTTTGGAGAAAGTCCTCAGCACCACAACATTGGGGTATTTCCGGTAAAGCTTGATCCCGTCTACGGCGGCTTGGTCCCGGACGAATTCCTGGTAAGCCTCATCAATGACCACCACCACGTTGGGCGGCACCGACTGGATGAAGCGCTCCGTTTCCTCAGCCGTGAGGATGGGCCCGGTGGGGTTGTTCGGGGTGCAGAGCAAGATCACCTTGGTGCGCACCGTGACCGCCGCCGCCATCGTTTCGAGATCGTGACGGCCGTCCGGAAGCAACGGGATCTGCACGCTGGCCGCCCCCGCAAGGCCCACACAAATGGGGTAAGCCTCGAAGGAGCGCCAGGCGTAGATCACCTCGTCCGACTTGCCGTCATCATTCTGGCCCGCGAAGGTGGCAAGAATCTGGTTGAGTGCGCCGAGGCTTCCTGCACCGGTGACGACGTCGTCAGCAGGAACATCCAGGAAGTCAGCCAAAGCATTGCGCAGTTTGGTTGCCAAGGGGTCTGGGTAGCGGTTGATGTCAGTCTGGTCCGCGATGGCCTGCAACACTGCAGGGATCGGAGGCAGCGGGTTTTCATTGGACGACAATTTGTAGCTGGTGAGGCCCTCGATCGCAGCGGGGGGTTTACCAGCCGCGTACTTGGGGAGCCTGTCCACGACCGGTCGAGGGAGTACGCCCTCCGGTGCGTTGTCAGTAGTAGTCATGGATTCAAGCCTACTTGCACCCTTGTGGCGTTTGGCATGTTTGGCAGCCAACGTTCGTCCTCATCAAGTTACCTCTCTAAGGTGATGTCCCAGCCGAGCCACAGGCGAGTATGAAAGCATGGGCGCATGGGTTCATTCATCGTTCGCGTCCTGATCAACGGCCTGGCTCTGTGGATCGCCAGCTGGCTGTTGGATGGACTGGAGATCTCTTCCTCTGCCACTGAAAAGGCGGCAGCCAACGCCGGGATCACTGAAGGCGCGGATGCAGCGGGGATCGTCTTGGCGTACCTCTTCATCGGCCTGATTTTTGGAGTCGTCAACGCGTTCGTCCGCCCGCTGGTCAAGATTCTGTCCCTCCCCGTGACGATCCTGACCCTGGGGCTGTTTACGATCATCATCAATGCGGCAATGCTGTACCTGACAGCGTGGCTGAGCAGCTTCACGCCTGTGCACCTCACTATTGACTCGTTCTTCTGGACAGCCATCCTCGCCTCGATCATCATCAGCATCATCAGCGTGGTTGCCGGCCTGATCCCCGGGGCCCGCAAACGCTAGATGCAGTTCCCGCCGCTGGGCCTGTTCTCACTGTTGGCGCCGCACTAACCATTGGCACTGCAGTCACCATTGCGCTGTACTTACCGCGCTCCGGCCCCGGAACGTGTCTCGGGAAGATTGGGGTTCCGCAGGCCCGGCCTTTTGTCCGGCAAGGGTGACCGTTGCAGCTTGAAGTGCGTCACCTTTGCCACGCCTCCCACCCCAACAACACCCGCAAACACTGCTGTAGAAGCTGCAAGGGAGGCATCCTTACTCGCCATGACCAATTCGGCGCCCGCGGCGTAGTTGTCCAGTCTGTGACCGGGACCCAGGCCGTGGTCTTCCCCCTCTGGGGTTTTGACTTCATTGTTCAGCGTTACCGTAACCCTGTCCTTGGTATCCGGGTTCACCCCGCCATCTGCACCCGCGACCGCGTCCTGGATGTGCTCAAGGTGCAACGCAGCAATTCCGGGTTCGGAGCTAATACCGCCAACTGGAGCCCCAGCCGTCAGGACATACCTTAGGTCGAATTCGCTCAGGAATGCCTTGTTCTGGCTGAGGTTCATGGCGTGCGCGCCTCCTTGGCTGTGCCCGACTGCTACCACCTGGTCACCGGCCTCAGCGCCGGCTTCCCTCAACGCCTGACCAATGGCTGGCACGACTTCTTGAGAGTCGTAGCCGATGGCTTCACCAACACCCGGTATGTCGAAGGGATTTGTAACCGGTGCTTTGGGTTGTGTTCCCGGAATCAACACCATCCACGACGACGAGCCATCGTGGTCGAGCTGGATAATCTCAATTTCTCCATCGTCCCGGGCATGCAGTTTCTCGAGTCTGCGGATGCTCTGTGCCATGGATGGATCCACTTGCTCGATCGACTCGTCCATCTTCTCGATGCTCACCGGGCGCGGCCTGAGTGCTGGAACCAGGGGTGACTCCAGCAGTCCCCGCATGATGTCCCGTGCCTCCATACCTGGCGGAATGATGGTTGTGACGACATTGTGCATCATGTCCCGGCCAGGTACCCAGGGGATACCTGACATCTTCATCTCTTCAAACCTCAACATCCGCGGGAACTGATTTTTGGCCTCTGTTTGCAGGTAATCGTGATGACTGGAACGCACACTCGCGCTGACACCAACCAATTCGTGGCGCACCCGGCTTACCTCCTGACCGCTTTCGGCCACCGCGTCGATGGCGGCGCACCCAGAGGCGTACGAGTCGAAGAGGTAGGGGCCCAGATCAGCCTGCACCCTGCGGGTTTCTTCTTCCACACCAATCAGCTGCTGGACCAAGTCATCAAGGAGGGCCGCTCCACGCAGGAGCTCTTCAAGTTGGCAGGACATTCCGCCCACTCCCCCACGGATGCTGAGGATCCCATCCGGGGCCGGGGCCATAGGTTGAGGAGCTGAACCCCCACCAACAGGAGCAACATCAGCCATCAGTGCCCCCTCCCATCGGAGACGGCGACGTTCTGTGAATGACGGAGAACCGAGGCGGCCGCATCTTCCAGTGATTCCCGTGCCCGCATCAGTGCTGAGGCGTGAAGAGCAATAGTTGTCCTGTAAGCACCTCCGGCCGGCGACTGCCACTCTTCCAACTGGGTCCGCCGCAAGGATGCCAGCACAGAGTCCGTCTGATCCACGGAGGCCTTAATTCGCCAAGCGAGCCTCTGGACTTCGTGACTGCGAGAGGCGCACTCCAGGGGATCGAAGGTGGGTGGGTTGGCTGCAGGCATCAAGCCGACGCTCATGTCCGTGTACTCCATTGATTGTTCTGCTGATCGGTAGGTACGACGCTACGGAGCCGGGGAACCGGGCGGAAGCGCCGCCGTCGGCTATGTGGATAACGCGGGCGGCTGTCCACATAGCCAAGTCACCAACTCGGGCGCCTCCACGGAACATGAAAGAATAGGCCCCATGGCTGAATCCCCTCGCGTGTCCCTCGCTTCCGAACCCCTCGCTCTTGGCGCCCTTGATGGCCGCTACCGTGCTGCCGTCGCGCCCCTCGTTGACTACTTGTCCGAGGCCGCATTGAACCGCGATCGCGTTCACGTTGAGGTTGAGTGGCTGATCCACCTGACCAGCCAGTCGGTGCTGCCCGGAGCAGGTCCCCTGACGGACGAGCAGGTTTCGCAGCTCCGTGCCATCGTCACCGAATTCAACGCCGCATCGGTCAACGAACTCGCCGAGATCGAGGCCGTCACGGTCCACGACGTCAAGGCAGTGGAGTACTACATCGGCCGTCGCCTGCCCGCGATTGGCATCGAAAACCTGACAGCCATGGTCCACTTCGGCTGCACCTCAGAGGACATCAACAACCTCTCTTACGCCGTTGGTATCAAGGGCGCCGTAGAGGATGTGTGGCTCCCCAACGCCACCGCACTGGTCCAGCAGATCGAGGCCATGGCAGAAGCCAACCGCTCCGTGCCCATGCTGTCCCGTACCCACGGCCAGCCCGCCACGCCCACCACACTCGGCAAGGAACTGGCGGTCATCGCGCACCGCCTGAACCGCCAGCTGGCACGGATCGCCAAGACTGAATACCTCGGCAAGATCAACGGTGCCACGGGCACATACGCCGCACACGTTGCTTCTGTCCCGAGTGCCGACTGGGAAGCCATTGCCAAGACCTTCGTCGAAGGGCTGGGCCTCACCTGGAACCCGCTCACCACGCAGATCGAAAGCCACGATTGGCAGGCAGAGCTCTACGCCGATATTGCCCGCTTCAACCGCATCCTGCACAACGTCTGCACTGACATCTGGAGCTACATCTCCATCGGCTACTTCCGCCAGATTCCCGTTGCTGGTGCCACCGGATCCTCCACCATGCCGCACAAGGTCAACCCGATCCGCTTCGAAAACGCCGAGGCCAACCTGGAAATCTCCAACGGCCTGCTGGACACCCTGGGCGCAACGCTGGTTACTTCCCGCTGGCAGCGCGACCTCACGGACTCCTCCTCACAGCGCAACATCGGCGTCGCCTTTGGTCACTCCCTCCTGGCAATTTCCAATGTCGCCAAGGGCCTCAAGGCCCTCGACGTCGCCGAGGAAGTCCTTGCTGGCGACCTCGACACCAACTGGGAAGTCCTGGGCGAAGCCATCCAGATGGTCATGCGAGCTGAAGCCATCGCCGGCGTGGAAGGCATGGAAAACCCTTACGAGCGCCTGAAGGACCTCACCCGGGGCCAGCGCGTAGATGGTGCCCGGATGCAGGAGTTCGTGCAGGGGCTCGGCCTCTCCGCCGACGCCGAAGCCCGCCTGCTCGCCCTCACCCCGGGCAAGTACACCGGCATCGCCGAGAAATTGGTGGACCACCTGAAGTAGCAGTCAACGCTCGACGACGGCGGGCCGGGGCTTGGTGCCTCGGCCCGCCGTCGGCGTTTAATTAGTAGGTCCCGGCTCTTTCCTGCCCACTTCGTCACCGAGCCACACTCTTCCAGGTGCGGAGAAACGGCGTGTCGGGGCGTTCGCTCGCGTTCACCGCTGATTGGCTGGAACCAACTGGGCGGGAACGCACGGCCAGGACAGATAAGGCAACAACGTAAGGAGCGGAGCACCCATGAAGCTCCTACTGATCAGGCACGGACAGACCCCCGGCAACGTTGCTGGCCAATTGGATACTGCCTTTCCTGGCCCGGGGTTGACGGAACTCGGCGAACGGCAAGCGGCCGCGCTCCCGGAGGCTCTTGCAGACGAGTCCATTCAGGCCCTCTACACCTCCACGCTGCTCCGAACCCAGCGGACGGTGATACCGCTCGCCAAGGCCACGGGACTGGAACCGGAAATCCTGAACGGCGTCCATGAGATTGAAGCTGGTTCGTTGGAGAAGAAGACGGATCATGAATCGCATTTGCGGTACATGAGCACGGTGTTCGCCTGGTCCGACGGCGACCTCGACGTTCGCATGCCGGGCGCCTTCAACGGCCACGACTTCTTTGCCCGCTTCGATGCCTCGGTTGAAAAGGTCGCGGCCGCGGGGCATTCGACGGCGGCCATCGTCAGCCATGGAGCCGCAATCCGCTGCTGGGCAGGCCGCAGGGCAGAGGATATCGACACTCTCTTCGCTGAGACCCATCAATTGCCCAATACCGGAATCGTGGCGCTGGAAGGCGATCCGGAATCAGGCTGGCGCGTGCTGCACTGGGACCAGATTCCCGTGGGTGGGCTCGCCTTGGCAGATCAGACGGCCGAGGACCCAACGGGCGAGGCATTGTGAGGCCCGCTCTGCGCGCCAAATCCACCCGAAAGTGCGCAGAGCAGGCCCCGCAATGCAGGAAATTCAGCAATTCTCCCGAAGCTTACGCGCAGGAAACACGGCGGTAACCACAGCTTCCTAGGCTTAAGACGCATAAACACCTCAGCGAAACCAAGCGAAATGAGGCATTGATGCAGACCAACCCCCGGCTCAACATCCGGCAGGTCACCTGGGCGAACCCGGTAGGCGCTGACCTCCGCGCCGCGCAACAGGCTGAACTGGATGCCCGGTTCGGAACAACGGATCACGAGCCCGGTCCCCCGCCCACCGAAGCTGACACTGCGGTTTTCGTTGTGGCTTACGAGAAATCCTCCGGACAACCGCTCGGATGCGGCGGCCTGAGGATGTTGGACGAGAACACAGCTGAGATCAAGCGTCTGTACGTGGTTCCCTATGCGCGGGGTTCAGGAGTCGCGAGCTCCATCCTGGCCGCGCTCGAAGCACAGGCCCACTCACACGGTTTCAGCGTGATAGCAGCTGAGGCAGGATCAGCCCAGTCTGATGGACGGAGCTTCTACGTGAGTGCTGGATTCGCCGAAGTTCCCAATTTTGGCCCTTACGTCGGCGTAAACGGGTCTTACTGCTACTCCAAGCGGATCAACTCCCACAGCGCCTCCCGCACGGCGATGGCCTAGCCAACCGACAAGAAGCGTTGACAGAAGCAACCAAGCGTCGCGCAACATCAAGCACACCCTGCGGTAGTCAGATAATCTCGGAAAATGGAAAAAGCAGACATCACCTTCCGCACCCGCAAATGGGTGCGGCCCGAGGACCTCAATGCCAACGGCACACTCTTCGGTGGAAGCCTGCTGAAGTGGATCGATGAAGAGGCAGCGATCTACGCCATCCTCCAGTTGGGCAATGGCCGCGCGGTCACCAAGTACATCTCCGAAATCAACTTCGTGAGCTCAGCAGTTCAGGGCGATCTCATAGAGATGGGGCTGACGGCCAAACGCTTCGGCCGCACCTCCTTGACCATGCGCGCCGAGGTCCGGAACATGATCACCCGGCAGAGCATCCTGACCATCGAGGAAATCGTGTTCGTGAACATGGGCGCCGATGGCCGCCCGCAGCCCCACGGCTACACGGAAATCACGTATGACCGGGACCGCATCCCCACCCATCACCTGACGGAAACGCTGCACGAGGACTGAACCACGCGCCGTCGGGCGTTACTGGCTAAACGAGAGCTGGTTAAACGGGTGCTGACGGCCGCGAAAACGCGGCCGCCAGCTTGTATTTCCGGTGAGGGAGTGAATCACCGGAATCTGAGGGGCGCTTTAGCGCCGGTCGAACGTCAGGCCGCCGGGTACCTGGAACGTCGGCATGAGCTCAAGCATGCCCACGTTGACGTGGCGGGGCGTTTCGATAGCGTAGTCCAGGGCATTCACGATGTCGTCCGTGGTCAATGACTCGTAGCCCTCGTAGTACGTCTTCCAGGCTTCTTCCATGGCCTCGGGTGTGCCGCCCATATTCCGGCCGAAAATTTCTGTCTCCACGCGTCCCGGGCAAATCTCGGTGACGCGGATCCGCTTGCCGACGGTGTCGTTGCGAAGCTGGCGGGAGATCTGGTGCACGGCAGCCTTGGTGGCGTGATAAACGGTGTGGCCATAGAAGTTGTAGGTGCCGGCGATCGAACTGATGTTGATGACGTGGCCAAGGTCCCGCTCCACCATGCCCGGCAGCACCAGGCGGGTGAGCTGAAGCAGGCCGCGGAGATTCACGTCCACGAGCTCGTCGATGTCCTCTTCGGACGAGTCCAGAATGTTCCCCGGCCGGGAAACCCCGGCGCAGTTCACCAGGACGTCCACGCTGAGGTCATGCACGACGGCGGCCAGCGCGGCTGTGTTGGTCAGGTCCACTACGTGCGGGATCGCCCCGGTGCGGTCGGCCAATTCGGCAAGGCGTTCCTCGTTGCGGGCCACGGCGTGAACCGTCAGGCCGCGCTTGGCGAGTCGTTCGGAAATGGCTGCACCCATTCCGGTTGACGCTCCGGTGACGAGAGCCGTGGTGTAGTCGGAAAAAGTCATTGGGTTCTCCAAACGTGGGGAATCGGTGGGGCTTCTGCATCCGGCTGGGCCGGACGCAGAAGCCCAAGGGTCGGTAGTTGCTATGCGTCGCGCAGCGGCTCGTGGGCACGGTCCTTGACCGTGCTGACGGCGATAAGCGTGCCGAGTGCTGTGATTACTGCGTAGAAGGCCGGCATGTAGATGTTGCCCGTGCTGCTGATAAGCCAGGTCATGAGCAGCGGGGCCGTGCCGCCGAAGAGTGCCGACGAGATGTTGTAGCCGAGGCCGTAAGCAGAGTACCGGACCCGTGTGGGGAACAGTTCGACGATCAGGATGTGGATGACTGCGGTATGTCCAGCGAAGACGACTGCCATGATGCAGGCACCGAGGATTGCCAGGCCCATTTGGCCGGTTGCAATGAGGGCGTACGAGGGGATGCCGAGGGCTGCCATGGCGATGGCGGAACCGGCGATAACCTTCTTGCGCCCCACGCGATCCGACAGCGCACCCATGAACGGGATCGCGATGCAGATGACAACCAGGCTGCAGGCAGTCACCAGGAGCGCCTCGCCGATGGTGAAATTCAGCTGCTTGCCCTTGAGGAACGTGGGCATGTAGGAGAACAGGACGTAGTAGCCGGAGCCATTCATGAGCGGGATGAAGAGGGCCAGGAGCATGGCACGGCGGTGCTCGGCGGACTTGAAGGCTTCCTTCAGCGGGTTCTTGGAGAGTCCGCCCTCTTCCTTGAGCTTTACGAAGTTGGGGGTATCGGCGATGGCCTTGCGAATGTACCAACCAATGATGCCCATGGGGATGGCCACAAGGAACGGGATGCGCCATGCGAAGGAACCGAAGCCGCCTGCGTCAATGGCCGCCTGCGTGAGCCAGGGGGACATGGAGAACGCCACAAGCGTACCGGTGAGCAGTGCTGCGAAGGAGGCAATCTGCGCATAAGAGGTGATGATGCCGCGCTTACCCTCAGGTGCGTGCTCAGCGAGGAAGGTCATGGCACCGGCAGCCTCGCCGCCCACCGAGAAGCCCTGAAGCAGACGCAGAAGAACCAGCAGAATCGGAGCCGCCACACCAATGGCCGCGAATGGCGGCAAGAGGCCGATGCCAGCGGTGGCAACACTGATCAGGAGAATGACGAAGACCAGTAGCTTTTGCCTCCCGATCCGGTCTCCGAGGTAGCCACAAACAACAGCGCCGAGGGGCCGCACGAAGAACGAAACGGCGTATCCAGCGAACACGAAGAGCAGGGCGTTGTCCGGGTTACCCGGTGCCAGGAAGACGAGCGCCAGCGTGCCCGCCATGAAGGCGAAAATGCCGTTGTCGTACAGTTCCACGAAGATGCCGACGCAACCTGCGGTGACAACTTTGCGGGTTTGGCGGCCCGTGAGCCGCTCATGCTGCGTGGGCGCAGCGTTGGTGCTTGCGGTCATGACTTTTCCTTACTAGATGAGCGTAGCAACGCCTACTGGTATGACGACAGGGTCTTTAGCTGCATGCCGCAACTGGTAGGTCCTGCCACTGGGGACGGCATCCGATGCCGAGGAGTCCGAAGACGGTGTTGACGGATTCGCGGAGGGTTTCGAGCTGCGCCCGCGAGCGCCGATGGGCGGCAGTTGCTTCTGCCACTGTGGTTTTCCGAAAACGGACTTTGTCCCCTGGCCGTGCTTGGGCCAGGACATCCAGTCCGGCGCTGGTTACTACTGCGAGTACCGGATACCCGGCGGTGACGCCGCGTCCCCGGTGCAGTACCAGCAACTCTTCCCTTGAAGGAACCTCGACGGCGCCCACTGGCACGCCGCGGGAAAGCACCTCGCCGCTGGAGGTTCTTTCCGGAAGGTCTCCACCAAGCCGCAGGCCGATGTGGTTGCTGCGGCCGCTGACGGTGTACTCCGAAGTGAAGAGCAGTTCACCGGATTCGCCAAACTCGGCGATGTCCGGTCCGTCGGTCACATCGACCGACAGATCTGATCCCATGGTTGGCCGTTCAAGGCCCAACCGGAAAAGGGGGAGGTCGAAGTAAGGCTGGCGTACCGGCCCCACGCTCCGACGGATTGGAAGGCTGGTACCTTCTTTGAGCTGGAGTCCAAAGCCCACCACGGTGTCCGGGGCTACACTGCCAAGCAGCGTGTCTGCCTCGATGGAACCATGGATAGCGAGGTAGGCGCGCAGTCCGCTATGAAGTCGACGAATGGACACTGATTCTCCCGCCCTCACTGACACCGGTTCCCATTGGCTGGATGGGCGACCGGCGACGGTGAGCGTGAGAGGGGTTCCGGTGACTGCGATCAGGATGTCAGCGGTGGCTTTCATCCGAAAGTCGAGGGCCGTGATCTCCACCAACGGATCGTTGTCCAAATTACCCACCAAAATGTTGGCCGCTCGGGCTGAGTACTGGTCCAAAGCCCCGTTAACCGGCAACCCGAAACGGGGGCCGCGTGTACGTCCGAGGTCTGTGACGACCGAGTTGCCGGGCTGCTGGATCAGGATTCCGGCGTTCATGGCAGCACTCCGGACCCCGAGGGAGCCAGTTCCAGCGGAGCCAACTCCAGCGGCTCCAATTCCAGGCCTGCGTAATTGTTGAAGTCCTCGGCATGGATCTCCCGGAAACGCAGGATGTCGCCCGGCTTGTACGGGACCAACGGTTCCCGGCGGATGTTCAGGACTGACAAGGGGGTTTGGCCAATGACGCACCAGCCACCGGGGGCCACAGCGGGAGCGATGACGGCTTGGTGGCCGGCGACTGCAACAGCACCTGCCGGAACACTCAGCCTGGGATCTTTGAGGCGGGGTACGGGCTTGGGGAACGCGGGCCCGTCCATCATGGGCGAACCTGCAGGCGCACCCAGGCAACGAACCGTGTATGTCTTTTCGGTGTGGAGCCGGATGACTTCCTTGGTATCAATCCCCTGATACTCTGCCACGCGCTTCAGGTCCGGTCCGTAATGGCCGCCATAGACCACGGGAACATGGAACTCGCGGGGAGCCGTTGCCGGTTCTCCCGTACGTCCAATTTCAAGCAGTCCGAGTTTCACGAATGCCCGTACCTGCCGGGCGGAAACCAGAATGGGATCGAATTCAACGAGTACCGAATCGTATGTGGGAACGGCACCGTGAAGGCCCTCGGCGCCGCAGCTTTCCAGCCAGTCTGCAAGGCGGTGAACGGTCAGCCAGTTGTCTTCACTGGCCTGCGAGATGGCGACGACGCGCAGTGCGCAGTCTCCGGATTCGTAGATCTCGGTGGGAGCCGCTGTGAGCACTGACATGTCAGGCCGCCTTCCTCTTGGCATCCATGACCTCGGCGAGCGGGGCGAGGCGGACACCCGCTGAGACGAGCTCCGAGCGGATCAAGCGGGCGAGTTTGACGGCACCGGGGTTGTCCCCGTGCAGGAGGACGGTGTCGACGTCGATATCCATGTCCACGCCGTTGGCGCAGCGGATCTTGCCGTCGACCACCATGCGCAGGGTCCGCTCCAGGATCTCTGCGGGATCATGCAATACGGCACCGGGCTGGCTGCGGGGAACCAACGTGCCGTTCTCCTGGTAGGCGCGATCCACGATACCTACGATTGCAACGCCAAGTCCGGCGACACGGGCGGCGGTGGCCAGTTCACCTTCCTGCGCCACGACGATGAGTTCGCTATCCACCCGCGCTGCCGCCTCCGCAACAGCCTGGGCGTAGTCGGCCCGCACTGCCACCAGGTTGCCGAGCCGGCCGTGCGGCGCGAGATGGGTGACCTTGGTGCCGTGGAACGCGGCGAAACCGTTGAGCGCACCCAACTGGTAGAGCAGATCGTTCTGAACCTCGCTGGCGGAGAGGGCCATATCGCGCCGGCCGAAACCTCGCAGGTCCGGGAAGCTCGGATGCGCACCGATGCCAACGCCACGGCGAACACATTCAGCAACAGTGGTCGCCATAATGTCCGGATCACCCGCGTGGAACCCGCACGCAATATTGGCACTTGTGACGATCTCCAGGAGGTCAGAGTCGTCGCCAATGGTGTAGGCGCCAAATCCCTCTCCGAGATCCGCTACAAGATCAATTGTCGGGTTCACGTGATTCTCTTTCCGTGATTGTTATTTCGTAGGGAGAAAAGCGGCAACTGTCTCCGCAGGGGATAAATAAATTCCAGGGAATACCCTGCGATTTCTACAAGCCGCATCGTGGCCTGAAGTTCTTCCAAAAGTCTCGCACCGCCCAACGACGTTGCACAAAGACCTAATAGCTATCCCGTAATAGCTCTCCGTTATGACGTGCACCACCCTGTACTGTGGCGTGGGTCCCAGTGCTGCCGGATAGAATTTCCTTATGGCATGCCACCCGGGGACGTGGCCCCTCCAGGAAGGCAGACATGGATACGCGCAAACTCGCATACTTCGTGCAAATCGTTGACTCCGGGAGCATCACCAAGGCAGCTGCTGCCCTCCATGTTGCCCAGCCGGCCCTTAGTCAGCAGGTGTCTGCGCTGGAAAACGACCTCAAGCAGCGCCTGCTGATTCGCAGCAAGCAAGGCGTTGAACCCACCGCAGCGGGACACACCCTCTACCGCCACGCCCAGTCGATTCTGCGCCTGGTTGAACAGGCCCGGCAGGACGTGGCCACTTCAGGCGCCGCACCCTCCGGCAGGGTTTCAATCGCGATCGCGCCCTACAGTATGGCGTCGAGCCTCACGCCCAGGATCATCAGCGAAGTCGGCCGACGCTACCCGGACATCGTGCTTCACCTGACCGAAATTTTCGGCGGCGTCCTGAGCGAGGCCATCAAGAACGGACGCCTCGACATGGCACTGATCTATGAGCCGGGAAAGATCCGGGGCGTGCAATTTACCACCATGATCGTCGAAGACCTCCACCTGGTGGTCCACCCTGATGTGGATGTCAACCACGGCAAGGACACAGTCACTCTTGCGGAAGCGAGCACGGTGGGCCTGTTCCTTCCGGAGAAGAACCACACTTTGCGCCAAATCATCGAGAAGGGCCTTGCAGATCACGAGCTACCGCTCCGCCTGGTGGGCGAAGTGGAGTCCGTCCCCTCCTTGACCAGACTCATCCAGGCAAACCTTGGCGGCACGGTCCTGCCCAAGTCTGCAGCCGATGCCCTCTTCCCGGACCAGGACTTCAAGGTGCTGCGGATCGTTGAGCCCGGGCTGCAAAGCAAAATCGCCCTCTGCACTCCGGACCACGAGCCACTGTCCGAAGCCGCCTCGGCGGTGCTCTTGGTGGTCAAGGAGATGCTGCATCAACAACTCATCAGCAAGTACGGCGCCGACCCCGTGCAGTTGCCGGCCCATCCATAACAAACACTTATCCGGACAGACAGCTTTGGTCTTATTCAGCAGCGTTTTAATTTCCTAGAATCGAATTAGCAAGAAATTCGAAGCAGCTCACGGATTCCGCGGGCAAGTTCAAAGGAAACAACGGTGAAAAGGATCAGCACAACCGGATGGGTTTCGAATCCAACCCGCGGAACAATGAGCGCCCGAACAGGATTTCACTGCCCACGAAATGGCTTTTGGCGTCCAACCGGCGGCATTGGTGAACCATTGTTCGTCTTTGAGGGCAGCCTGATGCCCGCCCACGCCGGCAGCAGCATCGAATGGCACTTGGTGGACACCCGCCCCGGACACGCCGGACTCGACTGAGCCCCTCAGGCCCAAGCCTCCCGCGAAACCCGGCCAGCCGCCGTCGTATGTCAACAAAGTCGTACATCAACCAAATCTGCAGCACCCCAAGGCGCCCTGCCACTGGCAAGGCGCCTTTCCCATGCCCGACTGAGGCTCCGCCCGATTGCGGTCTTGCTCGACTGCCGCCTTGCCCGATTGCGGCGTCAAGAAAGGGCCGGCCGCAACGCCTCTCACGACGCGCGACCGGCCCACTGCAGACGGTTAGTCTTCGACCAGGAGGCCCTTCTCCTTGAGCTTCTCCGTCAGGCCGCAGAGCTCAATGGTGTTGCCGCCATCGTGGTACAGCTTGATGAGTTCACGCTCATGGTCGTCGCGGGCCTGGGACAGCGCAATGACTTCCTCGGCCTCCTCTCGGCGAACAACCACCACGCCGTCAGCGTCACCGCGGAGGATATCGCCCGGGTAGATGATTTCGTCGCCGAAGACGAGTGGATGATTGATCGGGCCGAGCGTTTCCTTGACGGTGCCCTTGATGCTGATGCTGCCCGAAAAGACGGGCAGGCCCAGCTCGATCAGGTCCTGCGTATCCCGCACACCGGAATCGGTGACCATCGCGGCAATGCCCTTGGCCTTCATGGCGTTGCCAAGAACGTCGCCGAAAGTGCCGGCCTCAGCCATTTCCTTGGCACTCACAAGGACCACGTCGCCGGCCTGTGCATAGTGGATGGCGACCTGGAGCATCAGGTTGTCCTGCGGTGCACAAGCGACCGTGACGGCCGGTCCGCAGAACGACATGGAGCGGTCGATCGGTTTGATCCTGGAGCTCAAAGCTCCTCGACGGCCCTGTGCCTCGTGAATGGTCGCCGAGGAAAAGGCAGCGAGGCGGCTGACGACGTCGGCGGCCGGGCGCTCGAACTTGGTCTTAACGTGGATCATTTTCAAAATCTTTCTGTGGGCTTAGGAAAGTGCGTTGATGGCGTCGCGGATCGAGTCCACGCCGGCATTGATGGTCTCCAGCGATGTGGCGAAGGAGATCCTGAAGTAGGGGCCCAGACCATAGGCCGAGCCCTGAATGACAGCGACGCGGGCAGCGTCCAGCAGGTACAGCGTGAAGTCCTGGTCGTTCTGGATGACCGTGCCGTCGGGCGCCGTCTTGCCGATGACGCCCGCGCAGTTCACATACGCGTAGAAGGCACCCTCTGCCGGAGCAACGGAAAGCCCGTTGATGGCGTTCAGACCCTCGACGGCGGCGTCCCGGCGTTTGCGGTACACCTCCACGCTGTCGCGGACGAAGGATTGATCTCCGTTGAGCGCCGCTACGGCCGCGGCCTGGCTGATGGACGACGGGCACGAGGACGTCTGTGATTGCAGTTTGTTCATGGCTGCGATCAAAGGGGCCGGGCCGACGCCGTAGCCAAGGCGCCAGCCGGTCATTGCATAGGCCTTGGAGACGCCGTTGACCAGGAGGATCCGGTCCTTGAGCGCCGGCACAGCCGTGACCAGGCTGGTGACGCGGCCATCGCCGAAGTGGATTTCGTCGTAGATCTCGTCAGTGAGGACAAGGACGTGCGGGTGCTCCTCGAGGACGGCTCCGAGTGCGTGCAGTTCCTCGCGGGAATACACGGCACCGGTCGGGTTGGACGGAGCGTTGAGGATGAGCCACTTTGTTTTGGGGGTGATGGCTTTTTCCAGGGCAGCGGGGGTCAGTTTGAAGCCTGCATCTTCCCCGCACGGGACGATCACCGGGGTGCCATCGTTGGCCAGGACCATGTCTGGATAGGAAACCCAGTACGGCGCCGGCACGATCACTTCGTCGCCTGCATTGAGCGAGGCCATGAGCGCCACGTAGAGGACCTGCTTGGCACCTCCACCCACGGTCAACTGGTTCGGCTCGTAGTGGTGGCCGGTGTGATTTTCGATCTTGCGCAGGATGGCGGTCTGCATCTCGGGCGTCCCGGTCACCGAGGTGTACTTGGTCTCGCCGGCCTTGATCGCCTCGATGGCTGCGGCCTTGATGTGGTCAGGGGTGTCGAAGTCCGGCTCGCCGACGGTCAAGTCGATGATCGGGATGCCTTCAGCTTTTAGTTCGCGGACGCGGGCGGCGGCCGCAACGCTGGCTGAGGACTTGATGCGGGTGACCCTCGACGCCGGCAGGTAGTCGGACATGTCTCCTCCAGAAATGTGGAACCCAGGACGCGCGGATTCACGCGTCCCCTTTTTCGAGACTAGGGATTCGCGAGCGCTGTGGATAAGACCTAATGTGCGTGGATCTATAAGGGACTCTTATGACTCGCGGCCCCGCCGACCCTGCGCTCACGCGCAGCTCAACCGTTGAGGCTCCGGCCTATAACGGGTAGAACGGAAGCATGACCGACGTGAACTCGTGGATGAGCCAATACATAAGCGCGTGGACCTCGAACGATCCCGACGACATCCGGGCATTGTTCACTGAGGACGCCATCTATTACGACAGGCCGAACACTGAATCCCCGTGGAACGGCCATGAAGAAATCGTTACAGCGTGGTTGGAGGCCGGGGATAAGCCCGATGACTGGACCTTCGAATGGACGCTCCTTGGCCAGGACGGAGTTACGGCTTTTGTCCAGGCCGTGACGACGTACCTCAACGATCAGCCCACCTACGACAACCTCTGGGTCATCCGCTTTGCCGAGGACGGCCGTGCGCGTGAATTCACGGAGTGGTACATGGCCAGGAAAGACACTCCCGCCGAACCCAGCTAGTACGAAAGCAGTGCGGGTGAGGATGGCCAGCCCGCTCACCCGCCACCCGAGTCAGTAGCGGGATGGCTTGCTGACCAGGACATTCTCGTGGACCTGGGTCCAGCCCCGGTATTCCGGTCGGTTGGCGTCGACGCCGTCGTTGATGAGCTTCGCCTCTGTACCATCCCCGCCGGAGATGGTGACGATCTGCTCGCTTGTGGCGACCGCTGCGCAACCCGCCCTCCACCGCTCCGGGAGTCCTACAGGTACCGCAATCAAACAGACAGTCCCGGAAGTGGAACTTTTAGCGCCGAAGTACTTCACGTCGTCGTGGGTTGCCAGCAACCGGGCTGTCCCGGCCTCGACGTTCAGATCCACGCCGGTAAGGCTCACGGACTCCGGAAGCTTGTCCTCCGCCGTCGCTTCCCGGTTCAGAGCTTTCAACCCGGCCGGAGCCGAGCAGCCAGTAAACGCAAGCGCGGCAACTACGGAAAACACAGCTATCGCACGACGATTCATAGCGCTGCCCCCTCAGGCTCTGGTTCGTCGAGCCTAACCCATCCAGGCAGGTCAGTAGCTGTCGCGATCCGCCGTTTCGGACACGGGAATGAACGTCGAAGCGAAACCTTCGGACGCCCGCGCCAGGACAGAAACATCGGCGCCTACCAGTACAAAGGAGGCACCGGCGTCGAGATAGGCGCGCGCGGTGGACTCGTTGAAGGCGTTCACGCCGGCCGGCTTGCCGGCCGCTTTGGCGGCCTCGAGGCAATGCTCGACGACGGCCCTCACCAAGGGATTTTCCTGCTGTCCCAGCAAACCCATGGAAGCTGCGAGGTCCGAGGGGCCAAGGAAGATGCCGTCCACGCCGTCGACTGCCAGGATTTCCTCCACGGCCGAAGCCGCTGCCTCTGATTCAATCTGAACCGTGAGGCTGATCGATTCTGAAGCCGCAGCAAGGTAGTCAGGAACGCGGTTCCAGCGCGAAGCCCTGGCCAATGCCGAACCCACACCGCGAACGCCCAGCGGCGGATAGCGGACGGCGGAAACCGCGGACGCCGCTTCGAAGGCAGAATTCACCATGGGAATCAGGAGGTTCTGCACGCCGAGGTCAAGGTATTGCTTGATGACTACGGTGTCGTTGACCGGCGGCCGGACCATGGCCTGGACGGGGTAGCCACTCACGGCATGGAGTTGGGCGAGGATCGATTCCAGACCGTTGGGGCTATGCTCGGCGTCGATCAGAAGCCAGTCCAGCCCGGATCCCGCACAGACCTCAGCCACCAACGGACTACCCGAACAGACCCACATGCCAGCCAACGGACGGCCGGCCTCTGAGAGTGCTGAATAGAAGGTGGGGCTCAGTCGAAATTGCATGTCACGACTCCCAAAGGTCCGTAGTCCGCGTGTACGGTATCACCTTTGTACACCCACATGGGGCGGGTAAACGAGCCCGCAAGGATAATATCTCCGGCCTTCATCGAGTCCCCGTGCGCGGCGATTTTATTGGCCAGCCAGTGCACGCCGTTGGCCGGGTGATCAAGCACTCCGGCTGCCACTCCGGTCTCTTCCACAGTCTGGTTTTTGTACAGAATCGCGGAGACCCAGCGGAGGTCGACGGCGTCAGGACGCACTGGTCGGCCACCTATCACCATGGCCCCCATGGCGGCATTGTCCGAAATGGTGTCCACGATGGTCCGGCCCTCCATTTCGATCCTGGAGTCCAGGATTTCGAGGGCCGGAACAACGTAGTCGGTGGCATTGAGGACGTCGAAAATCGTGCAGCCAGGGCCCTTGAGCCCGTCCTTCAGTACGAACGCGAGCTCCACCTCGACGCGAGGGTGCGTGTACTGGTCCCATTGCACGGAGCAGCCGGTTTCCAGGACCATGTCATCGAAGATCGCCCCGTAGTCCGGCTCGGTAATCCCGGTAGCGGCCTGCATTGCTTTGGACGTGAGGCCGATCTTGCGCCCCACCAACGTTCGCCCGGCTTCTTCGTTCCGTCGCCGCCACAACTGCTGGACGGCATAGGAATCCTCCACCGTCATGTCAGGGTAGCGGGCGGTGAGGCGCGGGACCGGCTTGCGGTTCCGGCCGGCCTCAAGCAGCTCGTCGGCAATGGCTTCGATCGTCTTCGCGTCCATCATGGTTTAGACCTGCGCCCCCAGTTTGAAACCTTCAGCAGCCTCATCCGGGGCGCCTTCGGGGCGGGTGTAGGAGAATCCGTCTGCGCCGACGGTGACGGCCATTTCGGACTTCTCTTCGCGTTCGATGACGGGCTGGGGGTTGCCGTCGAGGTCCAGGACCAGGGAGGCTTCGGTGTACCAGGACGGGACCACGGGGTTGCCCCACCAGTCGCGGCGCTGGTTGTCGTGGACGTCCCAGGTGACGGTGGGGTTGTCGGGATCGCCGGTGTAGTAGTCCTGGGTGTAGATCTCCACGCGGTGGCCATCCGGGTCAAGGATGTAGAGGTAGAACGCGTTGGACACGCCGTGGCGTCCAGGGCCGCGTTCGATCCGGTCGGAGATGCGCAGCGCGCCCATCTTGTCGCAGATCTGGATGATGTTGTGCTTCTCGTGTGTGGAGAACGCGATGTGGTGCAGGCGCGGTCCGTTGCCGCCGGTCAGGGCGGTGTCGTGCACGGTTTGCTTGCGGTGCATCCACGCGGCGTAGGTGACGCCGTCGGAGTCCTTGATGTCTTCGGAGACGCGGAAGCCGAGGTCTTCGAGGTACTTGCGGCCGCGCGGGACGTCCGGGGTGACCTGGTTGAAGTGGTCCAGGCGGACCAGTTCGCCGGCGGAGTAGAGGTCGTAGCGCTGGGTGAGGCGTTCCACGTGCTCCACGTCGTAGAAGAACTCGTACGGGAAGCCCAACGGGTCCTCCACCCGGACGGAGTCGCCCACGCCCTTGGTGAAGCCTTCCTTGCGGCGCTCCACCCGGCAGCCGAGTTCGCGGTAGTAGGCCTCGGCAGCGTCCACCTCGGCCGGGGACTTCACGCGGTAGGCGAAGGCAGCGGCGGCGGCGACCGGTCCTTTGCGGAGGACCAGGTTGTGGTGGATGAACTCCTCGAAGGAGCGCAGGTAGATGGTGTTCTCGTCCTCCTCTGTGACATGCAGGCCCAGGAGGTCCACATAGAACGCACGGGACTTGGCGAGATCCGTGACCACGAGTTCAAGGTAGGCGCAGCGGACGATGTCCGGTGCCGGGACCGTGGGGGTGGGGATGGGGCCGGTGAAGGGGTTGCTCATGGTGGTCTCTCTTCGTTGAAAGGGTAGGTATTAGCTGTCGCCCGCGGAAGCGGAGTCGTCGATGCTGCCGAACTTAGGTGTGTGCACGGAGCCGAGGGTGATGTGCACGGCCTGCTGGTCGGTGTAGAAATCGATGGAACGGTAGCCGCCTTCGTGGCCCAGACCGGAAGCTTTGACACCACCAAACGGGGTGCGGAGGTCGCGGACGTTGTGGCTGTTGAGCCACACCATGCCGGCTTCGACGTTCTGGGAGAAGTTGTGGGCACGGGTCAGGTTCTGCGTCCAGATGTAGGCCGCCAGGCCGTACTTGGTGTTGTTGGCCAAGGCGAGGGCTTCGTCGTCGTTCTCAAACGGCGTGATGGCCACAACGGGCCCGAAGATTTCCTCCTGGAAGATGCGCGCATCAGGCGCGACGTCGGCAAACACCGTAGGTGCGATGTAGTTGCCTTCGGGCAGGTGGTCGGGTCGGCCGCCACCGGCAAGCAGCCGGCCTTCAGACTTGCCGATCTCCACGTACGACGCCACTTTCTCGTAGTGCTCCGGGTGGACCAGCGCACCCACCTGGGTCTTGGGATCGTGGGGATCGCCCACCACGATGTTCTTGGCGCGGGCGGCGTACTTTTCGCAGAATTCGTCGTAAATGGCCCGCTCCACCAGGATGCGTGAGCCGGCGGTGCAGCGCTCACCGTTGAGCGAGAACACCCCGAACAGCGCCGAGTCGATCGCGGCGTCCAGATCGGCATCGGCGAACACGACGCACGGGGACTTCCCGCCGAGCTCCATGGACAGGCCCTTAAGGTTAGCTGCGGCGTTACGGAAAATCGTCTGACCCGTGGTGGTCTCTCCGGTGAAGGAGATCAGCGGCACGTCCGGGTGCTTTACCAGGGCATCGCCGGCTTCTTCGCCCAGGCCGTTGACCAGGTTGAACACGCCGTCGGGAAGGCCAGCATCCTTGAAGATCTGCGCCCATAGTGACGCGGACAAAGGCGTGAACTCGGCAGGCTTGAGGACCACGGTGTTGCCGGTGGCCAGTGCGGGAGCGAGCTTCCAGGACTCCAGCATGAACGGGGTGTTCCACGGCGTGATCAAGCCCGCGACGCCGATTGGCTTGCGGTTCACGTAGTTGATCTGTGAGCCGGGGACCTTCATGGCGTCGTCGAACTGTGCCACGATCAGGTCCGCGAAGAAGCGGAAGTTCTCGGCTGAACGCAACGCCTGGCCCTTGGATTGGGTGATCGGGAGGCCGGTATCAAAGGTCTCCAGCTCGGCCAGGCGCTCTTCCTGGGCCTCCACGGCGTCGGCAATTTTGTTCAGCACACGGGCGCGTTCGCGAGGCTTCATCTTCGGCCACGGGCCATTAACGAACGCTTCACGGGCGGCGGCCACGGCGAGGTCGATGTCGTCCTTCTGGCCGGCGGCTGCCGTGGCGTAATTTCCGTTGGATACCGGGTCCAGGACGTCAAAAGTCTTCCCGGAAACGGAGTCTACGAACTCACCGTTAATGAAGTGTTGGATGTGCGTGGGGAGATTCTCCGGCACGTGATGCTTTGCTGATGTTTCTACAGGGGTCGTCATCGTTGTCTTCCTTTTTCATCCAACGCGGGGTCACTTATGGCCCATGTTGAGTGCGTTTGGGGGCCATAAGTGACCCCGCGTTGCTTTAGTTGGTAGTGGCGAGGTACGCGTCCAGTGTTGCGGCGCGGTGCCGGCGGGCGGCGTGTTCGATGGTGTCGGCGTCCGCTCCAGACTCGATGAGCTGCAGCAACGCCTCGTGTTCGCGCACCGATTCCTGCGCGCGGCCGGGAACGAAGCGGAACGTCGAGGAGCGGAGCGACGCGAGCCGGTTCCATCCGCGGTGGACCAGGTCAAGAATGTGCGGATTGGGGCAGTGTTCAAAGAGGACGCTGTGGAAGTCCTGGTTCAATGCTGTGAAACGAACGGGATCGAAGTGCTCCAGGCATTCCCGCATTTCCGCATTCACGGCGCGGGCCCGGGCAATCGCAACGGAATCAATCAACGGCGCGGACAACGCAGTGGCGGCACCCTCCACAATGCTCAGCGTCTGCATCGTGTACAGATACTCGGTGGGATCAATTCCGGAGACGGTGGCACCAACGTTTCGCTCGAACTTCACCAGGCCTTCGGCTTCCAAGCGGCGGATCGCTTCCCGCACGGGGACCACGCTGAAGCCCAGGTCCTCAGCGATCTTTGCGAGCACCAGCCGGTAACCCGGCGTGTAGATGCCTTCCACGATCCTGGCCTTGACGGCGATATACGCCTGTTGGGACTTGCTTTGTGCAGCGGCGCTTTCGACGGCGGTTTCAGTCACTTTGGGCTCCTTGCCGGCTCTGCCAATCAGTAAACCTGGCCTGCCACTCTTTGTTCATGGGGTACAAACCATCAACACTGTTGCCTTCCTTGACCATCTGGAAGATGAACGCTTCTTCCTTTTCCTGCTGGATGCAGTCATCCACCAGTTCCTCGGCGATGGCTGGCGGGATCACCAGGATGCCGTCCGAGTCGGCAACGATGATGTCTCCCGGCTGAACTGTTGCACCACCGCAGGCAATGGTGATGTCTGTATCCCAAGGAATGTGCCGGCGTCCCAGGACTGCCGGGTGCGGATTCGCGAAATACGTTGGCATCTCCAAATCGGCCACTGCGGAGTAGTCGCGGACGCCGCCGTCGGTGATGATCGCAGCGGCTCCACGGACCTGGGCACGCAGCGCGAGGATGTCGCCAACCGTGCCGGTGCCCTTCTCGCCGCGGGCCTCCATCACGAGGATTTCGCCTTCATTCACGGAGTCGATCGCGCGTTTCTGTGCATTGAATCCCCCGCCGTGGGTCTTGAACAGATCCTCGCGGTTGGGCACATAGCGCAGGGTCCGAGCCAAGCCAACCACCTTGCGGTCCGGGCGCGTGGCCTGCAGGCCGTCGATGCTCACGTTGTTCAGTCCGCGCTTGCGGAGCTGGGAAGAAAGCGTGGCTGTTGCGACGCTTTCCAGCTTCGCCTTCAGCTCGGGCGTCAACACACTGGCGGCAGGTGCGAGTCCGGCGGCTTCACGCGATCCGAACGCCTCTTCCCGCTGGGTGTCATCAGTCTTGGGCTTCGCGCCAAAGTCCGCGAACGGCGTCGTACCTTCCGTTACTTTGGTGGTCAGGCGGCCGCTGCTGAAACCGCCGCCACTTACCTCAATTTCGACGACGTCACCGGGCTTGGCAACCGACGCGCCGGCAGGGGTGCCGGTGAGGATAATGTCGCCCTCTTCGAGCGTGAGCAGCTGGGAGAGGTCCGCGACGAGTTGTGTGAACGGGAAGAGCAGGTCCTCGGTGGTGTCATCCTGGACGATGTCGCCGTTGTGCCAGGTGCGGATCTCTAGCTGCGTTGGATCAACGGCGTCGGCAGGGATCAGCAAGGGCCCCACAGGCGTGAACCCATCGCCGCCCTTGGACCGGACGTTGGAGCCCTTATCTGCGTAGCGGAGGTCGTATACACCCAGATCGTTCGACGCCGTGACCCATTCGACGTGGCTCCAGGCATCCTCGAGGCCAACGCGGCGGGCCGACTTCCCAATGACGAGGGCGATTTCGCCTTCATAACCAAGCAGTTCGCAGCCGGCAGGGCGCTCAACGATGCCCGGAGCGTCCGTGGAACCAAGCGCCAGGGAAGATGGCGGCTTCAAGAAGTACGACGGCTGCCCTGGGGTGCGTCCACGCTGGGCAGCACGGCTAGGGTAATTGATATGGACGGCAATGACTTTGCGCGTACGGGCCAGCATGTCTTGGCTGACTTCCTCGGTCCGAAACTCCAATGTCACGGCGCCTCCTCCTGATCGAACATCTATCGAGTACGAAATCGTATACGATAACTATTGCCCCTTGAAGAGCAAGCCGTCAACCCCTTTCCCCAAACACATTCGTCCGGCCATAGTGGTTGTTCTCAGCCCCAAAGCAGTGGAGGGAAGTACGTGCCGGAAAAGAATGAGCTCCAGCTGCTGAGGTTTGCCAACGGTTCCGAATGGGAGTCATGGCTCGCCGCGAACCACCAAACAAGCACCGAAGCCTGGCTCGTAATCGGCAAGAAGAACGCCGGCGTCCAACTACTCAGCATCCAGGAGGCCCTGGTCGGCGCCCTGTGTTTCGGCTGGATCGACGGACAGCGCAAAGGAAATGACGAAGCGACTTTCCTGCAGCGCTACTCCCGCCGCCAGGCGCGAAGCTCATGGTCACAGGTGAACGCTGGGAAGGCTGAGGCGTTGATCGAATCCGGGCGCATGCATCCCGCCGGGTTGGCTGAGATCGAAGCAGCGAAGGCCGATGGCCGTTGGGAAGCCGCCTATGTGTCGCAGGCCAACGCGGAGGTCCCGGAAGACCTTGCAGCGGCGTTGGCCGGTAACCCAGCGGCCGGCGAGGCCTTCGAGCGCCTCGGGAAGACGGAGCGGTACCTCATCATCCTGCAGTTACTCAAGGCCCGCACTCCGGACTCACGGGCCAGGGCAATGGCACGTTCCCTTGGAAAGCTCACGGGGAAGGCGTAAATTCTGCTGGATCATCGAATGATCCAGCAAAAAATGAGTGCATCCTTCCCGTGGACTCCCGTAGGGTACCGGCATGGACATCATCCTGGTACCTGGTTTCTGGTTGGACGCGTCATCTTGGGCGGAGGTCACGCCGCCGCTTGTGGCAGCTGGACACGCGGTTCACCCCCTCACGCTTCCCGGACTGGAGTCCGCTGATGCCCCTCGCGCCGGGATTGGCCTTCGGACACACATCGACGCCGTGGTGGACAAGGTGGACTCCCTTGGCGGCAATGTGGTGCTGGTGGGCCATTCAGGCGGCGGCGCCATCATCCACGGCGCGGTTGACGCCCGCCCGGACCGCGTAGACAGGGCCGTCTATGTGGACAGCGGCCCGCTCGGCGAGGGCGGCGTGATCAATGACGAACTGCCCGAGGACGGCGACGAAATCCCGCTCCCACCTTGGGAAGGCTTTGAAGACGCGGACCTCATCGACCTGACCGATGAGCTCAAGGAAGCCTTCCGCGCACGGGCCATCCCGGAACCGAAGGGCGTTGCCTTCGATCAACAACACCTTCACGACGTTCGGCGCTACGATGTGCCGGCCACCATCATCGCCTGCCAGTTCCCGTCATCACTCCTTCAGGAATGGATGGACGCCGGGCACCCGTTCACAGCCGAACTCGCGCGGATTCGGGACGTGGACTACATCGACCTACCCACCGGTCACTGGCCACAGTTCACCAAGCCACGCGAACTTGGCGAAGCCATCCTGAAAGCCGTCGAGCGCACCAAATAACGCTCGACGCTCAACAAGCAACGCTCGACGGCGGGATGGGCCTTGCGGGCACGAGGAACCCGCGGGCACGGGAACCCTGAGGCTTGTCGCCAGGGGGTCAGGGCTTGGCCGGCGTATTGGTCGCCGGCCCTTCCGGCGCTGCACCGCCTTCGTCCGTCCAATCGCTTCCTGTGTTGTCATCGAGGGCAGGATCGGATACTACGTCCGACCTGACTGGAGGCGTCGAGGTAGAAGCCGGAGCGGAAGCAGAAGCAGAGGAGCCGGTGCTGGAGTTGGCGTGCGGCCCGGACTTCGACTCCAGGATGCCCGGAAACATCGTCTCCGCCTTCTCCAGGAGCTTCTTGCCCGCTGCGTACAGGTTGTCCAGGATGTCAGGGACTGATTCCTGGACGGTTTCAGTGGCCTGATGGACGTTCTCCTGAACCTCCGGGTTCTTCCAAACCTTTTGGGCGCCTCCACGAACCCGCCGGTACACCTCCGGCCAGGACTTGGACCCCCATACGTAGCCAACAGCAATGCCGGCGGCGAACAATGCTTTCCCTTTCACAGGACCCACTCCTTTCGAGGTGCTTTTCCTACGACACTAGTCCGGCCTTCACCTGCTGTCACGCGCACATTCAGGATGGTGGGTTAACGTTCATTTGCTGAATTCGAAAAGAGGACTAAACTTTAATGCCAACCAGCGGAAAACCCGCAGGCCACAACCACATGGCAACCCGAGGAGTGAAAACCATGGGACTGGATGACAAGATCAAGAACGCCACGGAAGAAGCAACGGGCAAGGTCAAGGAAAAGACCGGCGAAGCCACTGGCGACAGGGACCTCCAGGCCGAGGGCGCGGGCGACCAAGCGTCGGCCAATGTGAAGCAGGCTGGCGAGCACGTCAAGGACGCCGCGAAGGACGCCTTCGGCGATAAGTAGCCGGATTTCAAGGCCACACCACCCCCGTTCGAGGGGCAGGAACCCTAGACCGGCAAAATAGCAAGGTTACTTGCTGTTGCTCCCGGGACCAGCTAGCGTTGCTGTTGTAGTACTACGGTCCGGCCCCTTGGACAGGAGTGCTTTTGGCTGCACTTGATAAATTCAACGACGTTTGAAACAGGCGTTTGCAAAATAACGTCCCGCCCCATATTCCACTGGGCCTCATATGGCCCTGTTACAGCACTTATCCGCTGGAACTGACAACCGATGAACGGAACCGCTTCACCGAGTTCATGGAATTTCCATCAACAAGAAAGTAGGAGCAAAAATGGGTTTCTTTGGTTTTCTTTTGCTCGGCCTTTTGGCTGGGGCTATCGCAAAGCTTATTCTTCCCGGACGCCAAGGAGGAGGCTGGTTCGTTACCTTGCTGCTCGGCGTCGTTGGCGCCCTGTTGGGCGGCTGGATCGGTGGCCTGATCTTCGGCGAGGGACTGACACAATTCTTCGCCATTCGGACGTGGCTACTGGCCATTGGCGGATCCATTGTCGTTCTGCTGATTTACGGCCTGGCCACAGGGGGACGTCGGGCCCACCATGGCTGACGAAACCACGCCCAACACCAACCAGGACGACCTTGAGGGTCAGTATGCAGAAGGCGATTACGGCGCTGCCGGTGCATCGCCTGAGGCCCTGAAGGAAGACGCTGGCGGGGACTACACCGCAGGCGACTACGCCGAGAAGACCGTCCCATCCGCGGACGCGGAGCTCGACGAGCGCAACACGGAAGACACCCCCGAGGACAGGCCGTTCTCGTCCGAGCCGGATGACGAAGCTTCCGGCTCAGGACACCCTTAACAGTCAGGCACCGCAAGGTCCTGAAAACCACAAGAACCCGGAGACTGCAGTTGCAGCCTCCGGGTTCTTCCTTTGCCGGGGTCCTGGTGTTTGCGAAATCCGTTGACCTGGTCCTGATCCTCGTGGGGTTGATATCGGAGCCTGATATTTTCGGGCATGGATAGTCGGGGCAGCGACTGAGCCGGCACCGTAGCGTGATGGTCAGGATTGGAGGGACAGTGCAGGAATGGACCAGGGCGCTTGAGCTCATCGAGCAGGACCTTACCGAATCGGTGGAGGTCAGCATGTTAGCCCGAACGGCATTGACGTCTGAATATCACTTCAGGAGGATGTTTGCCTCCTTGGCTGGCATTCCGATTTCGGAGTACATTCGTCGACGCCGCCTTACGTCCGCCACCGCAGAGATCATCGCCGGCGGAACGGTATTGGATGTTGCCCTCCGCTACGGATATGGATCGCCCGAGGCATTCGCACGTGCCTTTAAGGCCATGCATGGGCTGACTCCCTCAGAAGCACGGCAACCTGGCGCAGTCCTCCATTCCCAGCCTCAGTTGAGGTTCCACCTCCGCATTGAAGGGAATACTGTCATGAAGCACCGAATAGTCAACAAGGAGCCCTTTCATCTGATCGGCCTCAAAGCCCGGGTTCCGCTGGTCCACGAAGGTCCTAACGCTGCAATCATCGAATTTCAACGCAGCATTGACCCGGATGCGACAAAGCGTCTGATGGCGCTGGCCGACGTCGAGCCATCGGGGCCCCTGTCCGTAACGGACAAGATTGACGAAGAGCGCCGCGAAGGCAGTGAGCTGGACTATTGGCACGCGGTGGCTTCAACCAAACCCGCTCCGGAAGGTTTCGAGCGCTTGGATATCCCCGCTGGCCAATGGGTGGTGTTCGAAACGGAATGAAGATTCCCGGATGTCCTGCAGAGCATGTGGGCGGACGCTGCAACTGAGTGGTTTCCGGCCAACCCTTACTTTTGGGCACGCGGCCCCGAACTGCTCAGTGTTAGGCCGGACCCGGATGGCACCCACGGGAGCGGGCAACTGTGGATTCCCATCGAGTCCAGTCAGGGGCCCTTCAAGAGTTTCATCACCTCGTCGAGCGGCAAAACCTTCTGACGATATTCACGGGTAAGAACCCGGAGGACTGCTTCGGCGGCCTCCGGGTTCTCTGTTGCCACGGCTTCAGCCGCGTAAATCACCCGGATGTTATGGGCGAAAGCGTCAGCAGCGGTCTGCGCGATGCAGTTGTGGGCCGAAACGCCAGCCAGAATGACGGTTTCCACACCCCAGTTCCTGAGGCGCATCCCTAAGTCCGTACCAACGAACGCGCTGTCGCGGGTTTTGACCATTTGCGGGAATTCGGCGGTCACCAGGCCAGGTACGAAGCTGGCCTGCTCACTTCCCCTGAAGATGAATCCTTGGTCATCGTCCAGCATGTTCAGGCTCCATGTGGATTTGTCCCGCTCATGCTGGGTGCCAACCAAGAGGACGTTTGCCCCTGCCTCGCGCGCTGCGCTGGTCAATGAGTTGCAGGCAGCAACAACCTCCTCTTGATGCCGCTTCAGGGCCGGTTCCTCAAAAAAGGCGTTCTGCATATCGATTACCAGCACAGCAATCATGCGCGCATACCCTTTCCTGTCCTGGGTCAGAGACCCTTGCCGCCGGTCACCGGCAGCACAGCTCCAGAAATATAGGAGCCTTCGTCAGATGCGAGGAGCACATAGGCCGGCGCCAGCTCAGCAGGTTGTCCGGCGCGGCCCAACGGCGTGTCCTGACCGAACGTTGGAAGCTTGTCCGGCCACTCGGTAGCGGGAATCAATGGCGTCCAAATCGGTCCCGGGGCCACGGCGTTGACGCGGATTCCTTTGGGACCGAGTTCCTCGGCCATGGCTTTGGTGAAGGCTACCTGGGCGGCCTTGGTCATGGCATAGTCCACCAGTTGGGCGGAAGGATTAAAGGCCTGAATGGACGCCGTGACAATGATCGAAGCTCCCGGGCGGAGGTGGGGAATGGCAGCTTGTGCTGTCCAGATCAGTGAGTACAGGTTGGTTTTGAAGACCCGATCAAATTCCTCGGTGGGGATGGTTTCCAAGCCCTCACGGTTCTTTTGGTACGCAGCGTTCAGGACCACGACGTTGAGCCCGCCAAGCTCCTGTACTGTGCGCTCCACAATCTCGGCCGCAAACTTTTCGTCGCGCGCATCTCCTGGCAATAACAAAGCCTGCGCCCCACACTCACGGATCCATTCCGCCGTCGACTTCGCGTCTTCCTCTTCCTCCGGAAGGTAGCTGATGGCGACGTCGGCACCTTCGCGGGCATATGCGATGGCCACAGCAGCGCCGATGCCTGAGTCACCCCCAGTGATCAGGGCTTTCTTGCCCTGGAGGCGACCGTGCCCAACATAGCTGGATTCACCGTGATCGGGCTGGGGGTTCAAGGGCTTGGTCAGGCCAGGCTGTTCCTGTTCCTGCTGGGGAAATTCCTCGGAGTGATATCCGCTCCGGGGATCCTTGGGCGCCGAAGTAAGGCGATGATCCCCGTTTGCTTGCACTCCGCTTGGGTCGGCTTGAGTCATGGTTCTGGCCTTTCTCAGATGTCTGATTCCCGGCATTCGACGCTACCGTTGGCTGTACCCAGGCACTATCGACTCTAAACGCGCCGTGAGGGCTAGGTCCGGAGCGTTTTGGCCTTCACCATGAGGAACAGCCCGTAGGCGATCAGGCCAACGGCAACCGCTGCCAAGAGGTACGGGCCATACGGTTGCTCCCTTAACGCCCGCAGGCTTCCATCAAGTCCTGTGGATTGCTCGGGCTGAACGCGCACTGCGGCAATGACCACCAGTAGGCCAACGAGCAACAGGGCTATGCCTTTGGCGACGTAGCCCACAATGCCAACACCCGACTGGAACTTTCGGGCCGGCTCCTTGTAGGACAGCGCCAGGTCCTTCTCGAAAGTCCTCATGAAGCCGCGCACCGCGAACACGACGCCGGTGATCATGATCCCGGCGCCAATTGCGACAAGCAGGACTATGCCGAATGGCGCTTTCATGAGGGTCACAGTCACATCGCTGGCCGACTCCCGACTGTTTTTTCCCTTGCCCATGGTGAAAGAGAGGATAGTGGCCGCCAGCCCCGCAAAGACTATCGCCTGGCCAACTGCGGAAAGCCGCTTGGAAGGCTTGTTGTCTGTCTTCCTGCGGTAGCCGAGGGTTGCGTTGCCCAATTGCCACAAGGCCAAGGCAGCGCAGGCGCCGAAGCACGCCCAGAGCAGGATGGGACCCACCGGTTGCGCGGCCAGTTGGGCAACGGCGCCACTGACGTCGGCTTCTCCGCCACGCCCAAAGGCGAGCTGAAACGCAATAACTCCGATGAGTAAGTGCAGGAGTCCACTGACGGCATAGCCAGCCCTGGCAACAATCTCCAGGCCACGTGAGTTTGAGGCTTCCTCGGCCGCATCAGCGGCCTTCTTCATCTCCTCTTTGATGACAAGCCTCCTTATTATTTTGTGACTTGTCACCATGGTGCCACTCGAACGAGTACAAGACCAACGGGCGGGCACCTTTGGTGCCCACCCGTCAAAGTTCAAATGCTCCTAGAAACCACACACCGACTGCGGCCAGATGCTCCGAAGCCCCATACCCAGAGGGTTGAAGTGCTCGCGGACGGACGTGACCGCACGGGCCTGGCCGGGGACTTCGCCGCCATGGCCGCCAGCCTCTGCTGTGTGCGGGAAGGGGTCGGACGTCACGTGGGCAGCTCCGGTATTCAGGGACGTGGCTGCGATCTGGTCAGGCATTTCGGTGGTCCTTCCTGAAAGTTCCCATCAACTCCATTGGCTGATAGTTCAACCATGGGACGGGGCCCTCAAGAAGGACGCCGGGTCATCTCAAGATTCAGTCAAGATTCCACGGCGCAGGGAAAGCACGTTCAGAAGGCGAAAATGACCTGGAGTTGCTGCCTGCTCGGGAGGAAGGTCACGTCGTGATGTTGCGCAGATCACATTTGCTGCCTACGCTGGGGTGGCTGCAGCGTGGCAGCGAACGGATGAAAGGCAGCATATTGACCAGCGAGAAGCTCTCTGTAGTTGTTCGAGTCGACCTTGACGGAGCACAGATCCAGATCGCAGCAACCGGTCACGTGACCACCTCCAATCTCCACGCTCTGTATCCAATCGTCCAACGCACCAACAGCCTGGCCGACGGCAGGGATGTCGAGATGGACCTTACCGGGGCCATGATTGAGCCGGATGCACTTGAACAACTCCAGGGCTACGCGATGCTCCACGAGTTGCCGGTTCGTGTTGATCCCCGCCCAGCTGATCTGGATCTGGTGTCCCTGCCCGCCCTGCCGGCCCTGGCAGGATCGAAAATGGCGGGGGCTTGGCTGGCTGCGTGACTTGCGGTGGGGCGTAACTTGCGCCGGCCCTCAAGCCGAGGACTAACCTGACTGCCATGAGTCAGTCAACGCGCGCCTGGATTGGGACCATCGTCTTCCTTTTCCTCGCGCCCGGCATCGTGGCAGGTCTCATCCCGTGGCTCATCTCCGGATGGCGGCCCTACGATTGGGACGGCTTGGCGTGGCTGGTGGTGCCCGTCGTCTGGATCGCGATCACCCTAGGTGTGGCTTTCCTGCTCCACGCCTTCGCGCTGTTCGCCCTTCACCGGGGCACACCCGCACCGGTTGCGCCGACCCAGACGCTGGTGGTGACCGGGGTTTACCGATTCGTGCGCAATCCCATGTACCTGGCGGTGCTCTCAATTATCCTCGGACAAGCCCTGCTCTTCGGCAGTTGGTGGCTCCTCGTCTATGCTGCGATAGTCCTCATCGCCGTCGTCACATTTGTGAAGGCTTACGAGGAACCCACCCTCACTGACACGTACGGCGAGCAGTACCTCGAGTACCGGCGCAACGTTCCGGGATGGTGGCCGCGGCTGACGCCTTGGCGCGGATAACGGTGGGACGGGCAACGGGCTTCTATGCTTCGCCCCTCCACGGATGCCATGAGCCAGTCCCTTAGGCGGCTGGCGTTCACTCCCTCAGGCTCAGGGTGGCTTCGAAACGTCCGTTGCGATCACGGATTGCCGCAAGGTCCTCGAAGTTTCCAATCCGTACGATTCCGGTGAAATGCCCCACAGGTTCGTAGTAAAGGACCAGGGTCTGGCCCGGCGCGTAGTACCCGATCGTCAGCGGATCAGCGTCATCGCCGGCCGGAACGCCGTCGAGGGACAAGGGCGCCGGTAGTTCAGCATGCTTCTCCTGCCCGCCAAAGTCAGTGAAGGACAGCGTCAGGGGAAACTGGTCAATCAGTGAGCGGGCGGTCGCGTTCCCTGACAGACTTCCGTTCACGGTCCGTCCGTCGATCTGGATGCTGATTGGAGTGTCTTCGGGGGTCTCTTTGGCTGTCATCGTTTGGGTTTCCTCCGTGCGGGCAGTTTCCTGCGGCGTCGTCGCTATGTTTGTCGTGGCTGGTCCGCCCGAAGCCGTCGTGCACCCGGTAAGGGCGAGGGTCAGCGCCGTGATCACGACCAGAGTTTGCGTCCTCATTCGCATGCAGAATGTCTCCTCGGCGGCAAAGTTCGATTCATTCCAGCAAAACAGCTGACGACGGCGAGCGGGAGCCCCTGCTGTTACAGGTACTGAAAGGGACCCTCTGAGAAGGCGACGGTCATGGTGGGGAAGTCCCCCCAGCCAACTCACTGGCTCAGCCGAACGGCCGCCTCCTGCTGGACGCGGGCAGCCTTGCTTGAGTAGTCGGCGATGATCCGGAGTTCGTCGTCGCTGTAGCCTTCCAGCAGCGCGGCCATCCCGGCCATGAAATCGGTGAAGTAGGGTGCAGCGGCGGCAACCTGGTCACCGACGAGCTCGATCAGGACCTTCCGCTTGTCCTCGCCGTGCTTGACTCGCCGGGCCACGCCTTTGCTTTCGAGTCGCTGCATAAGTCCGGTGACCGATGCTGGGGCCAGCCCGGAGTGCTCACCGAATTCACCCGCCGTCATTGGGCCGTGGCGCAGCAGGATATCGATCGCCTTGCCCTCAGTCGCTGACAGGCCCCGCAGTTCAGACAGTGCGGTGTGGAACATGATGGCGGCCGTGGACAGCTCCCTGCCCGAGGCATAAACAGCTTCCAGCAGAGCTTCGCGTTGCCCCTGATTCGTCATCCTCCGAGGCTAGCAAAATCTTTCGCTTGACCGAAACGATTGACCTGCCCACTACTCAGGATTATATTTCTTTTAACCGAACGAAATAAATTCCCTAAGGAGCTCCCATGCTGAATTGCCTCGTCATCGGATCCGGCGTAGCCGGCCTTTCCACGGCCCTCTCACTCCAGAAAGCCGGCCACTCCGCCACCGTCTTTGAAGCGCACAAGGGGCATTCTGAGGGTGTCGGCGCCTTCCTTACCCTCGCCGTCAACGGTTTCGACGCCCTGGACACTCTGGGCCTCAAGGAGGAAGCTTCGCAACTGGGCTTCAGCACCCCGCTCATGTCCATGTACCTGGGCAGCACGGGTCGCCACCTGATCGATTTCGATTTCGGCGGCACCCTCCCGGATGGCACCACGGCCCGGACCATGACCCGATCGGAGCTATACGCCCTCTTGCACGAGGAGGCAGTCCGCCGCGGGATCCGGATCGAGCACGGCAGACGGCTGACAGCGGTGGAGGAACTGCCCGACGGCGTCACGGCCGTTTTCGACGACGGCACCTCCGCGCGCGGCGACCTGCTGGTGGGGGCTGACGGGCTGCGCTCGGCGGTGCGGCCGCTGATCGACCCCGCCTCGCCCGCACCCCGCACCATCCCGCTGCTCAACACTGGCGGCATCATTCCTGCCAACACTGCCGTCTTGGCGCTCAAGGATGTGGATCTGGGCGTGCCTCCGGGGCGCATGAAGATGATGTTCGGCAAGCGCTGCTTCTACTGCTTCATGCCCAGCCCGGACGGCCGGATCTGGTGGTTCGCAAATCCTCTGCAGCACTCCAGCTCCGATCCCTCATTGCTGGGCCCGGAGGAACTCAGGGATTGGCTGACCGGGCTGGTGGCCGGAGATCGGACACCGATGGCGGCCCTCATTCGCGCCACGGAAGACATCATCAAGCCCTATTCAACTTTCGATTTCCCCAGCGTTCCCCGCTGGCACCGCGGCAGGATGGTCTTGGTCGGCGATGCCGCTCACGCCGCCTCCCCGTCCTCGGGGCAGGGCGCGTCCATGGCAATCGAGGACGCCGTTACGCTGGGTCGGGCCCTCCGGGGAGCCACGAGGGACGACACAGGACGGGGAAGCCTCCCTGCCAGGTTTGCGGCGTACGAAGCGGAGCGCCGGCCGCGTGCAGAGACGGTGGTGGCATGGGGCCGTCGGAATTCAGAGCCCAAGGTCAGGAATCAGTTCACCCGGGTGTTTCAGGACCTGGCTATGCGCGCTATTTTCCGGGGACTGGCGCGGAAGGCGGCCGACAACTTCGATTGGCTCTACGGCCATCACATCGACTGGGATGCCGTCTCCACGTACGACGCCGAGACCCTGCGGTAAACAGGCGTCAGGAACGCGATCAGTGCCGCGAGAATGAGAATGATGCCGGAGATCAGGAACACGAGGGCGATCCCGCGCGACGTACCTTGACCCAGCAGCGGTTCCAGTTGCGCGGCGCCCTCTGCGGAGCGGGCGTACGGGATGATCCAGAACTGGGCGAGCGGGGCGATGAGGAACGCTGTGATCGGCGCTGCGGCGGACTCGAAGGCCATGGCGAATCCGAATACCCTGCCCTGCCGGTTGAGGGGAACCACCTGTTGGATGACCGTCTGCTCGGCGGCTTCCACGATGGGAACCAAAGCCAGATACAGCCAGATGCCAGCCACATATAGCCACGCCCATTCACGCAGGGTGAACACTGCACCAAGGAACCCCATGGCGGCCACAACGATGAGCATGGTCCGCAAGGGATTGGAGCCCAGCCCAAACTTTCCCACCAGCGCACCGCCCACAAGGAATCCGGTGGAGCCTACGGCGAAGAACGTTCCCCACATCTCAACGGAGAACATTTCCAATCCGTACGGATCCATCAAAGCCATGTACACACCGCCCACGAAGTTGTTGAACGTGGAAAATATGATCAATGCAAACAGCCCGGAGATAGCCAGCACAGCGGCAAGCGAGCCACGGAAGTCGAAACCGCCCTTTGCGTCAGTGGCTGCCACTTGCACCTCTTCGGGCATTCGCAAAGTGAGTAGGTGTGCGAACGCCAACGCGGTGAAAACCAGTGAAGCCACAATGGTCCAGCCCATGCCCAGCAGGCCCACTGACAATCCGGACAGGACCGAAGTAACAATGAACATGAGCCCCTGCACCATCCCCACCATGCCATTGGCATTGGCCCGGCGATCAGGCTCGATAAGGATGGTGACGGTGGTGGAGAGGGCAATGTTGCGAAGGTTTTCCACGACGGCACCCACGAGGGTGATCAGAGTGAAGACCCAGAACCACGGCTGTGTCAGGTCCAGCAGAAGACTCGTGGGGATGAGGAGAAACAACACTCCTGACAGCACGAACATCACCAGGGTGAACCCAGCGGCAAAGCGCATTACGGCAAGCTTGCGATACCTGTCCACGAACGTCCCGAAGCTGATGCTGGAGAGCGCAATCAGCAGCATGTAGGCTCCTCCGACTACCCCCGTGGCAATCACATTGCGCGTTTCCAGGTAAACCCAGAACGTCAGGGCGAACCAGAGATAGCTTGTGGTGATATTTGCCAGGGCGGTGTTCACCAGGATCCCCATGAAAGTACGGGATCGCTGGGCCGGAGTGCGCAGGGAGAGGTCGATAACTTCAGTAACCCCAGCCGGTTCCTGCTCGGTCATGCGTTCCAGTGTACTTACACCAATTGCCGCAGATAAGGGCCGGCGCCAACCCAAACCGTGTGACAATCCAACGGCACTAACCTCCCGGTAGGATCGGCAAGGAATCCTAAAGAAGCCTGGGGGAAATTCTTGATGAAAGGTGCAAAAGGCCAACTGGCCTTCACCGGCGACCTTGGCCGGGATCTGGAGTTGCGGGAGTACGGCCTGGACCCCGGCGAGGATTCCACCCTGCTTCCCAACGCCGCCATAATGAGCGCGCTGCAGAACCTCGTGCGCCTTGCCACTGAGCTTTGCGGCGCCCCTTTCGGGGTAGTCAACATCATCAGCGCCGAGTACCAATACCAAATTGGTGCGTGGGGCGTGGAACCGGGCATGTGCTCACGAGAAGATTCCATGTGTGCCAAGGTGTTTCTCTCCCGCGAGATCACCGTTATCCCCGACGCTTCGCTGGATCCACGATCCGCCGACAACCCATTCGTCACCGGTGAATTGGGCAGGGTTCGGTTCTACGCTTCGGTTCCACTGCAAACAGAATCAGGATTCGTTCCCGGTACCTTGTGCGTCTTTTCCGATAAGGCCATGGAGATACGACCCGAGCAAGTCAGCATGTTGGAGGTCCTCGCCAAGCAGGTGGTGGAACTGTTGGAGCTGCAGCACCGCACCATCCAGCTGGATCGCACCTATGCCGAGCTGCGGGAGAGCAATGCCAAGTTGGCTGGGTTCGCGGGCCGTGTGAGCCATGATCTTCGCATTCCGCTCACCACCATCCTGGGTTACGTGGAGCTGGTGGAGGATGATCCCGACGTCCAAGCAGACAGCGTGGCAGCTAAATACCTGAGCCGGATCGGGGCGAGTGGCCGCCGGATGCTGGGGATGCTGGAAGACGTCCTGAGTTATTCGAGGGTGGGCGGCGGCATCCAGCCGCAACAGGTCTCACTTAAAGAGGCAGCAGGCGAGGTGGCCCGGGACCTGGGCATCGAGGACGACATCCTTGAAGTGCGGGACCTGAATCTCCAGGCAGACAAGAACCAACTGCGCACATTGCTACAGAATCTGCTGTCCAACGCCATGAATTATCGCAGCCCCGATAGGGATCTGCACGTCCGGATCAGCGGCCTCTCCAATTATCATGGCGCCACCATCTTCGTGGCCGACAACGGAAAGGGCATCCACGCGGCAGACCGGGCCAAGGTCCTGGAACCATTGGTGCGCCTGCGCCGCGAAGGTGACGGACCTGGCACCGGCCTGGGACTCGCCACCTGCAGCAGCATCGCCAAGGCCCACGGCGGCGAACTCGCACTCTCCGAGACAGCCGGCGGCGGAACCACGGTAGCGGTGAGCTTCCCGTCCGAACCATAGCGGCACGCCAGGCAAGAAAACGCGCGACGGCGACCTGCCGCCGTCGCGCGTTTCCCACCAAAGGCGTTACCCCCGACCGTTCCCCTTGCCCTTTTCGGACCTGGCGTCGCTCTTTCCGCCGCTCTTGGTATCGGCGATGTCTTGTGGCGCAGTGTTTCCAGCATCCTGGGCAGGCTGGGTTGCTTGAACGGCTGGCACCGGAACCGCTGGCTGATCTGGAACATCCACGACTTCGACGGCAGGTGCAACCGCTGGCGGTGCAGTCTCCACGGGAGCCGGAGCCGGCCCACTCGGCTGGGACTCAATGACGGAGACGCCAGGATCCACCTGTCGGGTGGGTTCGGCTGAAGTATCTGCCGAAAAGACGCCGTTAGTGACCAACGCGAGCCCGACAGGAACGGCGAGGGCCGCCGCAACCAGCCCGGCGAGGATCTTCGGCCTCTTTCCGAGAGTCTTTGAACCAGTAGCGGAAGCACGCCCTCCCGGTGCCGCAGCTGCCGGACCGCGACTCGAAACCGGGACATGCGGCGGCCGCGACGGCACAGCCGGCACCGATGCCAGTGACGGGACTGCTGGCACCGATGGCAAGATTGCCGTTGCCATAGGCGGCAGCTTCCGACGTCGGCCCGCCAGGACTTCCTCGACCTCCGAGGCCGTCGGGCGTCGTTCCGGATCCATGTCCGTCATTGCCTGGAGGACTCCGCGAAGCCCATTGGGGAGGTCTTCCGGGATCCCGGGTGCCCGGTGAAGGCGTGCCGAGGCCGTCTCTACCGGAGTTCCTGGATATTCGGGCTTGCCGGTGAGGCACTCCAGGAGCACCAGGCCCAGCGAGTAGATGTCGCTGGCGGGCGTCAGGTGCAGGCCTTGTGCCTGCTCCGGGCTGAGGTACTGGGCGGTGCCGACAGTGAACCCCGTGGCGGTGAGACGGTTGTCGTCCATGACCAGGGCGACACCGAAATCCGCCAGTTTCGCAGATCCGGCGCCATCGGAGCCCTCGGAAACCAGGATGTTCGCGGGCTTGATGTCGCGGTGAATGACGCCCTGGGCATGCACCTGGGCAAGGGCGCCCGCCAGTTGCACGCCGATACGGGTTGTTTCGGGATGCGTCAGGGGCCCGTCGGACAGAACGGCCTTCAGGTCACGACCCTCTGCGAGTTCCATGACAAGGTAGGCGCGTTCTTCGTCATTGCGGGTATCCACGCCAGCGTCGAAGGCGGCCACCAGACCTGGATGGTCAAAGGCAGCGAGCAGCCGCATCTCGGTTTCCTGGCGGGCCCTGAACGAGTCGTCGCCAGAACCGGGCAGAAAGATTTTGATTGCTACATCCCGGCCAAGGAGCAAGTCCGTGGCCCGGTACACCGTGGACATAGCTCCACGGCCCAAAACAGGTCCCAGTTGGTAGCGGCCATCGATGGTAGCCGCACCGGCATCGGTCACGTGGAACTCCACGGCCTCGTCATTGTTGCCCACGAATTGTCACGCCCTTCAGGCCCACCTGTCTGCGTCGGACCCTAACAGTGTCCGCTGCTACCAGGCAACGCCGCCGATCAAACTTTCACGAGAGCCGCGCGGCCGCCCTGTTCGGCGTAACCGCTACGGCTTGAGCAGTCCTGCGTCAAACAGCATCATCCGGTTTCACGAGATAAGTCATCAGGATACTTAGTATTGGCTCGGAAGGGAAACGGGCCATCCAGGGTGACGGCGCTTAGCCTCCTGCGAGTTCCGTCAACCGGGAGCCGAGCAGGGCCCGCAAATGCTGCTGCTCGTCCGCCGTCAGCCCCCGCCGGAATCGGCGTTCCACTGCGTTGGCGGCCTCGCTGGCTGCCTTCAACCGCTTACTGCCGAGTGGAGTTAGCTTCACGGGGAGCGTCCGTCCGGCAACAGGCTGCTCCGGCCGGGAAACCAGCCCGTCCCGCTCCAGGGCCTGCAGAAGCACGTTCATTGACTGCCGCGATACGAAGGTGCCGCGGGCAAGTTCGGAATTGGAGAGGCCGGGCCGTTGCGCCAGGAGTTCAAGGCATGCGTACTGGGCCACTGTTATCCCGAGGGGCCGGAGGGCAGCGTCCATTGCGCTCCGCAAAGCAGTGTGCACTTGCTTCAGGAGATAGCCCAGGGAGGCGTCCAGGTCCACGCCACTGCCGTCTTGACTCATGTCAATATTCTGACATAGCTTGTTGATGTCAACATACTGACATTACGAGGAGAGCAAGCATGGCTACTATCGGTCCAGATTTCATTTCGCTGCAGGTCCGCGATCTCGAACGTTCGGCGCTGTTCTACGAGCAGCAACTCGGCCTGAAGCGCTCGGTGGCCGGCCCGCCACATGCAGTTGTTTTCGATACCAAGCCGGTCGCCTTTGCGGTGCGGGAGCCACTGCCGGAAACCGAGCTCGATTCACTCCCGCAACCCGGCGAAGGAATTGCCCTGTGGCTGCGGGCAACGGACGCCCAGGAACTCCACGACGCGCTCTCCGCCCATGGCACGCAGATCACGGCAGCACCCATCGATGGGCCATTCGGGCGCACCTTCACCTTTGCAGATCCGGACGGCTACCGGATCACTATCCACGACGCCGCCTGACACCAACGGCAACAAGCGTCCGACGGCGACCTCCCGCCGTCGGACGTTTTCCTTACGTGACGCACGGAACTGCGGCCTGGACGGCCGGAAGGCACAATGGAAGGCATGACCCTTACTACCTTCGCCCTCGTCCGCCATGGCCAGACCAACTGGAACGCGGAGCGTCGGCTGCAGGGGGCCACTGACATTCCTCTGAACGACGTCGGACGCCAACAGGCGCGTGACGCCGTTGACACTTTGGCCAATTACCAATGGGACGCAATCGTTTCCTCACCTTTGAGCCGTGCGGCAGAAACCGCCGACCTGATTGCAGAAGGCCTGGGCCTTCGGGTCGCCCGGCGGGTTCCGGAGCTTATTGAGCGAAGCTTCGGACCGGCAGAAGGGCTGCAAGCCGGGCCGGAACTCGAGGCACTTCGCATCCCAGGCGGTTTCCGCGGGGGCGAGAGCGATGATGACGCAGCCAGCCGCGGCATGAATGCCCTGGAACAGTTGGCACAGGAATTTTCGGGACAGCGCGTCCTGGTGGTAACCCACGGTACGTTGATCCGACTGTCACTGAGTCGCGCGATTGGACGCACGCTGGACAGCGTCCACAATGCCGTACTGAACCTCGCGCATCACCACGCCTCCGATGGCTGGAAGCTGGAGTACTTCAACGGTGAGCTTCTCACGGCCGACGTGGACAGCTGACACAACCGGAAACTCCGCGAATGTTATTGACATTCCACATGCCAGTTTCTGTATGCTCAAGTGAGTCAAGCAGCTGGCGCCTTTCGCTCCGCTGCCCTGGAGGTCAGCTTGGCTCTCACACTTGTTGGCTCCCGACTAGTGACGACCGAAGCCTGCCGGGCCAACGCAATCACCCTGACCGCAAGAGTAACGCTGGCCACGGACGGCTGGTTTGAACTTCGCGTGGTGCAAATCCCCGGGCTGGTGCTTCACGTTTCCCGGCTGGAAAGGGCGGCCCAGGCCGTGCTCGACGCCGCAACGGCCTCGAGCGGACGGAAGCCGGAAGAGTTTGACGTCCAGTTCCAATGCTGAGCAAGCCGATGCCGAACGAGCAGAAACTGCTGACCGTTGGGCATGGCGCCACACCACAGGCCGACTTTGAGGACCTTTTGCAGGCGGCTGGCGTGGCGTCGTTAGTGGACGTTCGGATTGGCCCGGGAAGCCGGAAATACCCTCACTTCGGAAGAACCCACATGGAGCAGTGGCTACCGGCCGCCGGAATCGCTTATCGCTGGGAACAGCGACTGGGTGGGTTCCGGAAGCTTCCACCCGGCTCCCCAGACACGTCCCTGCGCAACGACTCCTTCAGGGCCTACGCGGCGTACATGCGCACAGCTGAGTTCACCGCAGCCCTGAGTCAGCTTTTGGCGGATGCGGCTGACCAAAAGACCGCCATCATGTGCAGCGAAACGCTCTGGTGGCGCTGCCATCGCCGCCTCATCGCAGATCATTGCGTTCTGCTGGGCTCACTGCCCGTCAGTCATCTCATGCCAGGAGCCAAGCTGGTCCCCCACGTCCCTACGGCCGGAGTGAGGGTGCACCGCGGGCATCTGCAGTACGACCTACCCGTGGACGAGTCAGTGGGTTAGGTCAGCGTGCCTCGAGCCGGCTCCGCAGTTGTTGTGCGAAGTCGGGGTAAGCTGCGGCAATCTCTTCCAGGTCCATGGTCTGGGGGAAGTCGATCACGGGTTGGTGCTCGGCCAGAAAGTTGGCCGTCTCTTCAGTAATGAACTGCCCGTCCTGGCCGTCCAGCCCGGCCTCGGCCAGGAATTCAGGGGTGATCCGGAAGACGGATTCCCCGGTCTGCCCTTCGGATGCCCAGCGCACCAAGTACTCATCCTGATTTACGAGTTCTACGTCGAATGACTTCTCCATGTCAGCAGCCTACGTGGTGTTCAGCCGTGACCACTGGTTCTTCACTAGGATGACTGGCATGGCAGCCATCGAATCTGTAATTATCGAGGTCGCTCCCGCCATTCAGGTGGCGGAGGCCTTCTACACTGACGTTTTCAGCATGGGCAGCAGGGTTCAGGTACGTTCATCCGAGGCGCCGACCACCGGCTTTCGCGGATTTACGATGTCGCTTGTCGTCTCCCAGCCGGCCACCGTAAACAGTCTTATCAGCAACGCCCATGACGCCGGCGCGACTGTCGTCAAGCCAGCCGCCAAATCCCTGTGGGGGTACGGCGGAGTAGTCCAAGCTCCGGACGGCACGATCTGGACAGTCGCATCCTCGTCAAAGAAAGACACTGGCCCGGCCGATCTTCAGATCGATGCGATAGTGCTCCAACTGGGAGTCGCGGATGTGGCCGCCAGCAAACAGTTCTATCTCGACCGAGGCCTCACCTTGGCCAAGAGTTTCGGCAGCCGGTACGTGGAGTTTGATACCGGTCCCATCAAGCTGACGCTCAACAAACGCGGGGTGCTGGCCAAGACCGCCGGCGTGTCACCTGACGGCACCGGCTCTCACCGGCTCCTCATCAGCGGTGATGCAGGCACCTTCACCGATCCTGACGGATTCGCCTGGGAAGCACCACTGACCTGAGGGGAACGACGGCGCCCTTGCGTTGGAGATTTTGCGCCCGGACTGCAGGCGCAGAAACGCACGACGGCGACCTCCCGCCGTCGTGCGTTTTTCTTTCTTTAGAGAGAGCTAAACTTCGGGACGCGGGCGCCGGTCGATGATGGTCTCTGGAGCATCACGCCGCTCCACGACATGGTCAGTACGCCGCGTGCGGCCTGCCATGATGATGGAAATAATCAGGCCCAATACGCCTACAGCCATGAGGATGTAGCCGATCAGGACTTGGTCCACGAAGGGGATGAGTCCGGGGGCAAGCGCAAAGGCCAGAATCGCTCCAATGGCGATCAGTGCTATGGAAGAACCTATTCTCATGTCGTGCTCCTCTCACTTCCGACCGGCCCGCGAACGGGTGATCACGGAACTGCGTCGATATCGTAAGCATACTTCTCAATTTGCGACGCGCGAAAGATTGTGCCCGTCATTGTTCGCCTACCACGCGTGCTCGGAGTGGCCCCGATCAGTGCCCGAAGCCCGCGGCGAACCGGGCGATGGCGTCCTCGGGAGTGGGCGGCGGACCAAAAACTTCGGCTTGCCTGCTCGTGTTGGCAACGTATCGGCCCGTCTCGAACCACGCCGACATGCTGGCCATATCGCTTACCAGCGGGGCAAAGCGCGAGGTGACTTTGCCCAAGCCCTTGAGCACCGGCGTCGGAACGGCCATGATCTTGATGTCCTTGCCGTCCGCCTCGCCATGCTTGGACAGGAGACCCGCCGCTTCTGACATGCTGACGGGCCGGGTCCAGCCGATGTCGATGCGTTCGCCATTAGCTATCTCCGCATCCACGGCATCCGCCAGGTAACCCGCGAGGTCGCTCGTGAGGACGAAGGTCAGCGGGGTGTCCTTCGAACCGATCCACATGACGCGCCCCTTCTCCAGAGGGTCGCCGCCCCTCCCAGCGGTCTGGTCGAAGAACGCACCCGGACGAAGGGCCACGAAAGGAACGCCCAGCTGTTCGAACGTGTCCTCGGCCTGTTTCTTGTGCCAAAAGTGCGGCACCTGGGGTGTCAGGTCACAGGTGAGGATGCTGATGAGAACGAATCTGGGAACGCCCGTTTGTTGGGCGGCGACGGCCAGGTTGCTGTACCCAAAGGTATCGATCGCGTTGGCGTTCTTGTCGTTCCGCGTATATCCGGCGGCCGTCGAAATGACGCCGGCTACACCTGTCATCGCATGGATCAAGGACGCAACGTCAAGCATGTCGCCCCGGACAATTTCGACACCCTTGGCTTCGAGCTTGCCCGCGTTGGATTTTGCCCGGACAAGCGCCCGGACGCTCTTGCCGCGTTTGAGCAGTGCATCAACCACCTGACTGCCAAGGTAGCCGGTGGCACCGACCACGAGGACAGGCTTTTCTTCAGCCATGATTTGCTCCTTGGACTCGCCGGGTTCGCTCCCCGGAACAGTCGTAGCATGCGGGCCACGTTGATTCCAGACTTCACGCAAACGCACGACGGGGACCCACCGCCGTCGCGCGTTGTGACCGGCTCACGGACAACGTTCGTTGCTGACGGGAAAGTCACATGGTGATGGCAATCTTTCCGCGGGTTTTACCGGCGTCGAAGTACCGCATGGCTTCGGGAACCTGTTGAAGGGGATAGCTTCGATCGATGGCCGGGACGATGGTTCCGGCCTGGAGGAGCTCGGCGAGGGACTCAAGGTCCTCCGAACGCTCCGTGCCCACAATCATGGTGAGCTTTTGACTGATGAAGGGGGACAGTGCCAATGCCCGGAACTGCCTGTCCATGCCACCAGTTAGAGGTCCACCCTCCTCACCACCGGTAAGAACTGCCGTTCCGCTGTGGGTGAGCGCGCGGCGAAGGCGTTTCAGGCTGGGGTTTCCCGCGAGATCGATGATCACGTCATAACGCTTAGACCCGTCGGCGAAGTCCTGTTTGGCGTAATCGATCACGTGGTCGGCACCGAGAGACAGCACATGGTCCATCTTGCCGTCACTGCAGACCCCGGTAACTTCAGCACCCGCGGCTTTGGCGAACTGCACCGCGTATCCGCCAACTCCGCCGGAGGCACCGATGATCAGCACCTTGAGGCCCGTCGCGGTTTGCCCTGCTGGTGTCCCTATTTCCAGCCCACCTGCAATCCCACCTGCACGAAGCGCCTGGAGGGCGGTACAGGCTGAAACGGGAACCACTGCTGCTTGTTCGAAGCTGATGCCGGCAGGCTTGAGGGCGAGATGGTCTTCCCCGGCTACGGCGTACTGGGCAAAGGAACCCTTGCCCACGCCGAAGACGTGGTTGCCGACGGCGAAGCGGGTTACCTCCGGTCCCACGGCCTCGACCGTCCCGGCGAGATCGAGCCCAGGTACCGGATTCTTGGGTCCTCGGAACCCAAAGGCCAGACGCAGGGCGTAAGGCTTCCCAGTCATGATATGCCAGGTCCCGCGGTCCAGACCCGCAGAATGGACACGCACCAGCACCTCATCGCCCGCTATCTCCGGCTTGGGGATCCGGGCCAAACGAAGGACGTCGGCCGAGCCGTAGGCATCCTGCACTACGGCCTGCATGGTGTCTTCCGAAGTGGGCGCTGCGTTGGATGCTGGCGTTTCCTTGGCTTGCTGACCAGTGGTCATGGCCGTTCCTTTCAGGGCTTCAGCTACTTTTCGTACGCTGTACTAATAACGCTACCGTACAATGTACTAAAACGGAACACCCAGAGGAGATCCAGTGCCCACCGCAAGCCCGGAGCGCCTTCCGCTCAGCCGCGAAAGGGTTCTCGCATGCGCCGTGGAACTCGCGGACGAGTCGGGGATATCGGCGCTGACCATCCGCTCACTTGCGCAAAGCATGGGCACCAAGCCGATGTCCCTGTACTACTACGTGGCCAACAAGGACGAGATCCTGGACGGCATCGTGGACATGGTGTTCAGCGAAGTTGAGTTGCCCTCCCCGTCCGGTAACTGGCGGGAGGAAATGCATGATCGGGCACATGCGATGCGCGCGGCCCTTGCCCGGCATCCGTGGGCGGTGGGGCTGCTGGAAAGCCGCTCCTCCCCTGGCCCCGCAACACTCCGACACCACGAAGCGACGCTCGCCACCTTGCGGGAAGCAGGATTCTCCATCCAACTGACCGCCCACGCGTACGCGGCGCTGGACAGTTACATCTACGGTTTCGCCCTCCAGGAGGCAGCCTTGCCGTTTGAAGGCCGGGATACCGCAGCCGAAATCACCGCCCCCATCATGGAGCGATTCTCAACCGGGGAGTACCCGCGGATGGTGGAGATCGCCGTCGAGCATGTCCTCAAACCCGGCTACGACTTCGGCGACGAATTCGACTTTGGACTGAACCTGATTCTTGACGGCCTCACCCGATTGATGGACGATGCCGGCGCAGCAGGCGAATGACCTCCGCAGCCGTTGAGGTGCGTAAGGCAAAAGGGTACGGTCAGGGCATACTCGAGACGCCGTCCGATTTAAGGATCTGATGCCATGGCCAGAATTGAGGACTATGCAATCATCGGGGACTTGAACACGGCCGCCTTGGTGGCCCGCGATGGATCCATCGACTGGATGTGCCTGCCCCGTTTTGACTCCCCCGCGTGTTTCGCCGCCTTGTTGCACACCCCTGAAGCTGGTCGATGGCTCCTCGCGCCGGCAGATGCAGGGGCCCGGAACAGTGGAAACTGCACCCGGCGCCGCTACCGTCCGGACACCCTGATCCTGGAAACGGAATGGGAAGTGGACGGCGGCGCAGTCCGTGTCACCGACTTCATGCCCGTCCGGGATGACGCTGTAGATCTCGTTCGGATCGTGGAAGGCCTGTCCGGCGAGGTGGCCATGCGCGGGGAATTGATTCTCCGTTTCGACTACGGTCGCGTGGTGCCGTGGGTACGGCGCAACAAGCACGGAATCAGCGCCGTGGCGGGGCCCGACTCCGCCTATCTCACCACGCCCGCTCCGCTCAAGGGCCAGGACAGGCGCACGATCAGTGAGTTCACAGTGCGGGCCGGGGAACGCATCCCGTTCGTGCTTCGCTGGGCACCAAGCCACGAGCCGGAGCCCCGGCGTATCGACGCCGCCAAAGCATTTCACGCCACGGAGTCCTTCTGGCGCGAGTGGATTGACCGAAGCGAGATGGAGGGCAAGTACAAGGATCCGGTGGAGCGATCCCTCATCACCCTCAAGGCCCTGACATATGCCCCGACGGGAGGCATCGTTGCGGCTGCTACAACGTCCCTTCCCGAGCAACTGGGCGGTTCCCGTAATTGGGACTACCGCTATTGCTGGCTGCGGGATGCAACACTGACCCTGCAGTCGTTGCTTGCCGCCGGATACACGGAAGAAGCGGCAGCTTGGCGGGAATGGCTGCTCCGTGCTGTGGCGGGCGATCCTTCCGAGCTGCAAATCGTTTATGGCTTGGACGGCGCCCGCAGATTGCCGGAGGCCGAGATTCCGTGGCTTTCGGGCTACGAAAATTCCATGCCGGTCCGCACCGGGAATGCCGCCGCCCCCCAGCTGCAATTAGACGTTTGGGGTGAGGTGTTGGACGGGCTCTCGCTGACCAGGGCAGCTTCCCCGCCGGGCACCGTTGATACGTCTTGGGACATCCAAGTGGCGTTGATGGAGTACCTGGAAGGGGCCTGGGACCAGCCGGACAACGGGCTGTGGGAGATGCGAGGCCCCCGCAGGCATTTCACGCATTCCAAAGTCATGGCATGGGTAGCTGCGGATCGCATGGTCAAGGCCGTAAGAACCTCGGGGTTGCCCGGTCCCGCGGACCGCTGGGCGGCGCTGCGCAGGCAAATCCACTCGGAGGTTATGACCCGCGGTTTCGATGAAGAGCTCAACAGCTTTGTGCAGTCCTACGGCAGCAAGGAATTGGACGCCAGCCTGCTCTTGATCCCCCGCGTTGGCTTCCTGGGGCACCGCCACCCACGCGTTGCGGGAACGGTGAAAGCCATTCAGGAAGGCCTGACCGAGGACGGCCTGGTACTGCGCTACCGAACCGAGTCAGGCCACGACGGCCTGCCCGGCGAAGAGGGAGTCTTCCTTGCGTGCTCGTTCTGGCTGGTGGATGCGCTACTGGGCATTGGCCATACCGGCCAGGCAACGGCGTTGTTCGAGCGGCTGCTTACGCTCCGCAACGATGTCGGGCTGCTCAGCGAGGAATGGGATCCCAGAACCCAGCGCCAACTCGGCAATACTCCCCAGGCGTTCAGCCACTTTCCCCTGATCCACTGCGCCCTGCAACTCCATCACGGCGAAGCCCACGGCAGTGACACGCCGTTGCGCAGCCCGAAACACCCGGAGCAAGGTACCGACCAGCTCCCACAACAGGCCATCTCCGAAAGCGGCCCGGGCACCGATCATCCGGCGCCAAGAAAGCGCCCCGAACCCAGCCGCTAAAAAACGCAGTTACGATTCCGTCTTTTGATCGTCCGGATCCGCGGCTTCAGCCTTGTGCTTGGCTTCCTCCAAATGTTGATCCAGCTTGCGCTCGGCCTCCCGCCGACGCTGGCCGATAGTCCTCATCTGTTGTGTGGTCGGAGATCCAGCGTCGGTATCCTGCCACTGATCGCGTTCCTCTGACCCTGCGCCCTCGGGCACGCCGGGGCTCTTCTTCTCTTCATCGCCCATAAGGAAATCGTCCCATCGCGTGGGCTTCTGCGGTAGGACCAGTGGCTGGATAAACGCCCGACGGCGACCTCCCGCCGTCGGGCGTTTTCACCCCGAACCCTTGTCACCCAGAGCCCGCGGCGTCTAGGCTCAAAGCGGAGAAATCGTACTTGTGCCCAAGGTATCCGGTCTCCACTTGTCACAGGATGATCATGCCTGCGCAATCAGCCCACCCTCCTTTTCCCCTTTCCCCCTTGCCTTCCGAGCCCTTCTGCGACCAGTGCGGAACGGATGAGCACCTCCTCATCGAAACCATCGAACTCATCCAAACCGGCGGCAAAGCCCCCGGATCTGCCACAGGGTTGATCCACGTGGAGTATCGGTGCCAGGCTTGCGGATTCTCGCGGTCCCACGCAGCGGAAGTGGCCGACGTCGCCGATGTCCTGATCCGCTCGGATGAACCCCTGGGCGTTCTGCAATTCGGACGCTACCGTCTCCACTGTGGGGTGCCTATGCACACGGGCCCCGGGAAACTCCACCTGATTTCCTCAGGCGCCACAGGCCGGGCAGATCCGGAGCTTGAGACCTACTTGAATACCCGGGTGCTGCATTGCGATGAGTGTGGGTTCCAGATGGAGATACCGGACTAGCGCACATTTTCCTGGCTGCCGAAAAGAGTCCCTCCGAGAACCCCCAACAACCGGGACTCCCTCAGGCCCGGCGCCTGTGATGGTCTGGAACCATGACCACTGATACTTCGGGCGCACCATCAACCCGTCGCCTGCCGCTTGTTACCTATGTGCTCGCCGCGGGCGTGTTCCTCATGGGCACCACAGAATTCGTGGTGGCAGGGATCCTTCCAGAGATCGCCCAGGATCTGGGTATCACGGTAGGAAATGCCGGGCTGATGATTACCGTCTTCGCGGTTGGCATGATCGTTGGAACGCCCACCATGTCGATCCTCACCCTCAAGATGCCGCGACGCGTCACGCTCAGTCTCGCGTTAGTGGTTTTCGCCGTCGGGCATGTCATCGTCGCGCTCACCACCGACTTCGCAGTGATACTCGGTGCCCGGTTCCTGACGGCTCTGGCGACTGGCGCGTTCTGGGCCGTCGCCGCCGTCGTGGGTGCGAAGGCGGCCGGTGCCGCTTCAGCCTCCCGCGCGTTGGGGGTGGTCCTGGGCGGCGGCATGCTCGCCAACGTGATCGGCGTTCCGTTGGGGGCGTTTGCCGGCCAGTCGATCGGCTGGCGGGGTCCATTCTGGATCCTCACCGTCCTGGCACTCATGGCGGCAATTGTTGTTTACCGTTTGGTCGGCGTCGAACCTTCCTCTGGCCCCATCCCCTCAGTCCGGGCCGAGATCGCGAGCATGCGGGATGCCAGGATTTGGCTTGTTCTTGCAGGTTGCGCAATCGTGTGCGGATCCTCCCTTGCCGCTTACAGCTTCATCTCTCCGCTCCTGACACAGAACACGGGGATGGGAGCAGCAGCGGTTCCGCTGGTTCTCGTGGGCTACGGCGTCGGAGCGTTCATCGGCTCCAACCTCGGCGGCCATTTTGGCGCGCACCGCCCCTTCACGGCGCTGTTCGTATCGGCCGCAATGACGTTTCTAGTGCTCGGCGCTCTCTGCCTGCACTCAGGCAACGCCGTGCTGACGGTGATCCTGATCTTCTTGCTGGGCCTGTTCGGCATGGCAACCAACCCCATCCTCATAGGCAAAGCCGTCGGTTATGCGCACCATGCACCCACGCTCGCCTCGGCCCTCAGCACGTCCTCGTTCAACCTCGGCACCGCAGTGGGCTCGTGGATCGCAGGCTTCGCCCTTGAGTCGGCGCTCGGCGCCGCGGGTCCGGTGCTGGTGGGTACCTGCATAGCGGCACTGTATTTTCTCCCGCTCACCATTCTGTGGCGGAAAGAACGGTCACCTCAGCCGTCCGAGGCAGCCCTCTCAGGCTCAGCCTGAGCTGTGGTGCCGTACTCGCTGGCAGCCCACGAGGCGAGCAACTGCAGTCGCTCCGCCGAAGGCGATCCCGGTTCCGCACTGTAGATCGTGAGGGTCAGGCCGGGTTCAGCGGCCATTTCCAACCCTTCAAAAGCAAGCGTCAGCTCGCCCACAACGGGGTGATTGAACGTCTTGAAACCCGTCCCATGATGGCGGACGTTGTGCGCACCCCAGCGTTTCCGGAACTCATCGCTGCGGGTACCCAACTCACCGATGAGGTCATGAAGTTCCTTGTTGTGGGGATCGCGACCGGCTTCGGTCCGCAGGATTGACACGGTCACCTCGGCGAACGCATCCCAATCAGGATAGAAATCATGAGCGCGTTCATCCAAGAACGTGAAGCGCGCGATGTTCGGCGGTTGGCCCGGCATGTCGTAGCAATCTTTGTAGAAGGCCCGCGCCAAGGGATTGACCGCCAGCAGATCCATCCGGCCATTTCGAACGAACGCCGGACCGGCGGTGACAGCATCCAGCGCCCATTGCAGGCTCTGATGCGGAACATAGGACCTGGAGTTGCGGCGGCGCGGCGGCCGGGCCACCGGACTGGCCGCGTGGGCGAGGTCGAATAAGTGGGCCCGCTCGGCGTCGTCCAGGCACAACGCCCTGGCGATGCTCTCAAGCACCTGCGGGGAAGCTCCGCTGATCGCGCCCCGCTCAAGGCGCGTGTAATACTCCACGCTCAAACCGGCAAGTGTGGCTACTTCACTTCGCCGCAAACCCTTCACACGCCGGTTCGTGCCGGCGGGCAGTCCAACCTGCTCAGGGGCCACCTGGGCACGCCGAGAGATCAGAAATTCGCGGACCTCCGCTCGATTATCCATAGGCTCCACGCTAGGCCAAGCAGGTACCAGGAGGGAGTCCCTCCCGATACCTGCTTCGACAAACGCACGACGGCGACCTCCCGCCGTCGTGCGTTTCCCTCACCCAAATTCCTTGCCCAAGTACGGCGCGGTGTCAGTGTGGGACGTTAGGGTTGGTCCCAAGACATCTGACGAGGAGAGCAATTGCCGTACATCGTTGACTTCAAGAACGTTTCCACCGAGGGCCTGGAGTCTTCTCCGGTTGCCGAGGCGCTCGCAGGGTTGCGCGCCAACGAGGCCCGTTACTACAAGAACAAATACGACCACGACTTCACCGTGAGCCCCGCCAGTGAAGTCCCTGAAGTAGTAGATCGGGTAAGCCGGATCCTGAAGGAAGAGCGGGACATCGTCATCGAGTCCCGCCCCTTGGAGGCGACGGCCTTCGAAGTGGACGGTTTGCGCATGGATTACGTGTTCTACGAGTCAGGGCTGTCCATCAACGTCATGTACAGCATCGAGGACGGCGGGAAGCGGGCGGTCGGTTTCAAACTCACTGACGGCATGGACGTTCCGGAAGAACTGGAATCGCGCTTCAAGTTCGCCCGCCAGAAATCCAAGCTGGCAGGGGTGATCCGGGGTTCGTACTTCGTGATCAAGGGTCAATACTGACCGCTGGCTGTGAATACGGGCCCTATGCCAACGGGCGGGGACCCTCTATTCTCTTGACATGGGCGTTTGGGGAGCGTTGAACCGAACCAAACCTGGTTGCAACGGCATCGGGCGCAGGTGACTCATGGATCCCCACAACAAGGTCCCTCCCCCGGACAATTACGCCGCGTTCCTTGCTCGGCTGGATGCGGCGACCACAAGCCTGAGCACCCGGGCGAGGGCCTTGGACAAGGCGTTGACTGCGGTCTCGCTGCTCTTGGGACGATATCAACGGGCCCTTCGCGGTTGGGAACGGAGATTGGTCCGCGTCAATGAGGAACTAGCCCGTCATTCCGGCGAGCCGCAGACGTCGGCGGCCCTCAATGAGCTCCAACGAACTGCTGTTCAGATGGAGTCAATGCACAGTGCACAGGTTCTGCGACTTACAAAGAAACTGTCACTCATGCAAGGGCGACTCGACGCCATCGGCCGGTCGGTCCGGGAGCTTGAAGTCAGCAGAGCCAAACTGGATACGTCCCGTAGGTTGTCACAGGACCGCGAAAACCTGAGCAAGGCCCTCTATGAACTTGCTGGTACCGGCGGTGGCGCCGCGAAGGTCCCCGATCTGGGATTGCGGAATGATCTTAAGGAAGCACGCGAGGCAGTAATTCTGGCCGAAGCACTCCTGGAAGTGAAGGAATCCTGACCATGGAGAACACGCCCGACGCTGTTGAAATCGTGCGTTGGATGAGGAAACCCGGCGACAAACCCATCATCAAATTTGTCACTTTCAGCATCCTTGCTGTGATCCTGTGGCTGGTCCTGATGATCTTCATGGCTGCCCTGAGAAGCTTCATCCCCGCGGCGATATTCACAGCCGTGTTCGCTGCGATCCTCACTATTCCGACCGTCGCCGCCCAGAGGAGCCTGATGCGCGGCTTGGCAAAACGGATCAACGACACCCTCGCGGAGCTAACCGGAAGCTCCGACGACACGGTCTCCACAAAGCAGCTACGGAAATTGATCACGAGCGGTGAACAGCTTCCACTGCTCATCAATGGGGTTCCCGGTTTGCGGCTGCACGTCAAAAGGGTCGCCAGTGCCAAGGAAGACGGCTCCGAGAAACTCCTCGCAGTCATAACCGTTGCTCCGGTGAGCAGTGGAACTGCCAGCTTTGACCGGCTGCTCGAGGCGGCGTTGTACGGAGGACAGTAGCGCGGGAGCTGGCCGCCAGGAGGCTGCTGAATCAGTCGCGCCGTGGGGTGCGTCGGCTGGACTCGTGGGGCTGGTGGTTAAGACTGTTCCTATCCAACCGCAGGCACCGTCCGACGGGGCCATCGACAAAAAATCGCTGGATGAAGCCCGGGATCTGAGGCAGAATAAGGGTAAGCGGGCGGAACGACCCCGTTGTCGCACCCAAGGGTGCTGACCAGAACACGCCGCTAGACGGCCATTGGTGGCGTTCCGCCCGCCCCAACCACCCGCTTATTCAGCAGTCTCCTAGCCCTTGGGCACTAGAACGGGCCTGTCACGTTTCAGGCGAAGCTTCCATGGCGTCAGCGCAGATTCAAGCTGCTCCCGGAGATTCATTTTGGAAGCCCCCTCCACGCGTTCTTCAAAATGAATGGGCACCTCGGTGATCTCGAGGGCCCGCTGAGCGGCCCTGTAGTTCATCTCGACTTGGAAGGAATAGCCATCGCTCTTGATCGTTGAGACGTCAATAAGGCCGAGGGCTAAAGCGCTCCAGGCTTTATACCCAGCCGTGCAGTCCTTCACTCTCAACCCCAGGATCACACTCACGTAGAAGTTGGCCCAAGCGGAGAGGGCCTTTCGGTGCCAGGGCCATTCCGACGCCGTAGAGCCCCCGGCAATATAGCGCGAGCCGATAACAACGTCGGCATTCTCCTTCAGAATCTTGTCAATCATGGCTGGGATTGCTGCCACCGGATGGGATAAATCAGCGTCCATTTGGATGACAATTTCTGCATCTTGTGCCAACGCCCGGGTCATCCCAGCCACGTACGCTCGGCCCAGACCATCCTTTTCAGCCCTATGCAGCACGGAAACGGCACCGTTCGATTTCTTTGCCAACCTGTCTGCGACCTCCCCTGTCCCATCTGGGGAACTGTCATCGACAATGAGCACGTGGAGATTCGGAATGCCCAGTGAATCAAGCTGGGACGTCAGTAGCGGAAGATTCTCCCGTTCATTGTAAGTCGGTACGACAACGGTGACTTTTGGTGCTGTAGTGGTCAAAATATGGGTCCCCAATTCGGTTTCAGAAAGCGCCCGGTCCGTGCTGAACTGCACATGTCCGGGCCGGGTCAGTCTATTGATATCGCAGGGGCAATCTGAAACCGGGCCCACGCCAATCCGTGGAGCAAAAATGTCTGGCTCTGGACACATGGTTGATCCATCGAGACGGTTGGAAATCTTGCGGCAGCCAAAGGGTAGCGGCGCTGGGCCCTAAAAATGTCAGACCCTGGTGAGAGGGTTTATTCATGGCAAGCATTGGGGAGATTGTGGCGCGACGGGCAGCGATGTCTGGTGCCACTTTGCGCCCCCGAAGAGTTCCCCGAGCAAGCCACACCGTTCCTGCCAACGAGCTGGCGGCCCATGAAAGCCCGACGGCGGTAGTCACCGATTCGGACAACCCCAAGGGCATTTGGCTGCTTCGCGGCATTAAACCAGGGCCCTTCTCTGACCCTGATGAAGTGGACCGTGAAGTCGAGGTGGTTCGCGGCGTTGAACCGCAATCCTTCGCCCTCATTGGTGAAGTGGACCGTGAAGTCGAGCTGGTTCGCGGCGTTGAACCGCAATCCTTCGCCCTCATTGGTGAAGTGGACCCTGAAATCGCTCCTGAAGTCGCCCGAGTTTCCCCGGGAACTGACGATTTCCGTAGGTTTAGCGTTTCCCATGGGCTTGACGGTGCGCTGGGACTTGAGGGTGCGCTGACTGACAGCGTTGAGGCGTTGGAATCCCTGCGTTCCTTCACCGTAACCGGTGCCCTGACATTCGGGTTCACCGAGGCCGCGGGGTTCGCCGGGCGGGTGGAGGAGATTGCCCGGACCGTGGAGTACCTGCAGGTTGTCGCGGCGCATGCGGTGGAGCGGACCCGCACTCAAGCGCAGCAGACACGACCCTCCTCCGCGGCGGGCACGGGATGGCAGACAGGCTGGACCAACCCCGGAACCACCGGCTCGGACTCAGCCGGGGCTGTTGCTGGATCCGATGCTCCTGATGGATCCGCTACTACTGCGGGGCCAGGTGTTGTGGCTTCGGCAGTAGTTGTTACTGCGGCAGACGCTGCTGCGGTGGCGGATGATGGCTACCGGAACGCCGCGGAATTCCTGCGCGCGAGCCTGCGGATCAGCAAAAGCGAAGCCAACCGCCGGCTCGCCCTGGCCGGCGAGGTCCTCCCGCGGACCGGAATCGCCGGGCAACACATCCCGCCCCGCCGCGAAATCCTGGCCCAGGCCCTCGAAACCACACAGATACCCACCCGGTCCGCGACCATCATCAGCAGCGCACTGGAAAATGTCCGGCAGCTCACCGATGACGACACCCTCACCCGGATGGAACACGCCCTCACCGCAACAGCGGTGGAAACCGACCCGGACTTCGTCACCAAAATGGCTAAACGCTGGGTCGATTCGATCGACCAGGACGGTCCCGAACCGTCCGAGGAAGTTCTCCGCCAACTCCAAGGCGCGTTCTTCCGCCGCCGACGCCGCCACGGGCTCCACCACATCGAAATCTTCGCCACCGACGAACAATACGAAACCCTCACCACCGCCATGAACGTCGCCACCAACCCCCGACTCACCACCGGAGACAGCAACATCAATGGCGAGGGCGGCGGGACGAACAATGCCACCGGCGAAGGCGACGAGAGGGTTGACGAGAGCGGCGGCGGGAACAAACCAGCGGGCGTGGACCTGGACCGGCGTTCCCGGCCCATGAAACTCCTCGACGGACTCGTCGGAGCCTGCGCGGTCGCCATGACCACCGGGAAACTGCCAGCCAACGGCGGACTCCGCCCCCAGGTCACGACCACCATCAACGTGCGGGACCTCTTCCAACAACTCACCGGCACAGCCACCACCCCACCCGGCGCGGCAGCCACCACCCCGCCCGGCGCAGCCACCACCGCCACCACAGGACCTGACCCGCACCACTCCCGGACCAGCACCGGCACAGCAACGTTCCTGGGTCCGATGCACCCCAACACCATCCGCAAAATCGCCTGCGACGCCGACATCCTCCCCGTCCTGCTCGGAACCGACTCCCGCGTCCTGGACATCGGCCGCACCACCCGGATCTTCCCACCGCACATCCGCAAAGCCATCACCGCCCGCGACGGCGGCTGCGCATTCCCCGACTGCACCATGCCCGCCCCCTGGTGCGAAGCCCACCACATCACCTACTGGTCACACGGCGGCACCACAGGAACCGAGAACGGCACCCTGCTCTGCAGCCACCACCACCACGTCATCCACAAAGAACAATGGCGGATCGACATGAAAACCGGCGTGCCCTGGTTCACCCCACCACCACACATCGACCCCAAACAAACACCCCGACGCAACCACCACCACACACCCCTCAGAACGTAGGAGTGTGTCGCGTTCAATTGCGCCCCGGCTGCCTGGCTAAACAGCAGTGGCTATCTAACTGACGCCAAAAGCTCACAGCCGAAGGTGACAGCCCGAAGGCGACTGACCGAAGTGACAGCGCGCCGTCGAGCGCTCGTAAACTAAGCCCCGGACGTAAGCTGTGCCCCGGACGTAAGCTGAGCCGCGGCCCTAAACTCAGCCGCGACGAAGCCTTACCGCGACGTCGGCCAGCCCGTGTATGACTCTGCCAAGTACGCCTTGGCGTGCTCGGACGAGACCACGGAATGCAGCTCGCCCAGCTGACGTGCACGGTCGAAGTCCCCTGCGCCGGGAACGGTATGCAGCATGGAGGTCATCCAGTAAGAGAAATGCTGGGCCTTCCACACACGGTCCAGGGCGCGGTCGCTGTAGGAATCCAGCAGTGCGGTGGAACCGGTGGAGTAGAAGGAGTCCAAGCCTTCGAACAGCACCTTCACGTCGTGTATCGCGAGGTTAAGGCCCTTGGCGCCGGTGGGCGGGACGGTGTGTGCGGCATCGCCGGCAAGGAAAAGATTGCCGTGGCGCATCGGAGTGTGAACGAAGCTTCGGAACGGCAGGACCATCTTTTCCAGGACAGGGCCTTCGTTGAGCTCAAAGCCGTTGCCGTTTACACGTTTGCGCAATTCGGACCAGATGCGTTCATCGTCCCAGTCGGCCACGTTTTCCTTGGGGTCGCACTGGAAGTACATGCGCTGTACTGTCTCGGTTCTCTGGCTGATCAAGGCAAAACCGTGCTCGGAGTTTGCATAGATCAGTTCGTCAGAGCTGCGCGGAGCCTGGGCCAGGATACCGAACCAAGCGAACGGGTATTCGTGGAAGAACCACTTCCGGTTGGCTTCGGGGATCTGGAAGCGACAGTGGCTGCGGGACCCGTCAGCGCCAACGAGGAAGTCGGCCTGAATCTCGAACTCGTGGCACTCCGAGTCAGTGAACCAGACTTTCGGCTGACCCTCGAGATCGTGAACAGTGGTGTCCGTGACGCTGTACCGAACGTCGCCCCCGTCGGTCTCGCGCCGTGCGGCGAGGTCGGCGAACACGTCCGTTTGCGGGTACAACCATACGGACTCACCAACCAACTCTTTGAAGTTGATACGGTGGCTTTCGCCGTTGAATCGCAACTCGATGCCATCGTGCCGGTCACCTTCGCGCAGCACCCGGTCTGAGACGCCGGAGTCCAGCAGCAGGTTGACAGTGCCATGTTCCAGGATGCCTGCGCGGACAGTTTGATGGATCTGTTCGCGGCTGCGGACCTCCACCACCACGGATTCGATGCCTTGCTTGGCCAGCAAGTGGGAGAGCATGAGCCCGGCCGGTCCTGCGCCCATGATGGCGACTTGAGTAGTAACGGTAGTGCGTGCCATGGTGTTCCTCGCTTCGTTGCGGTCCCGCTGGGACGGGATGAGCCTGGACTCAGTGTGGCGCGTGTCGGGTGACCGACGTTACATGGATTCCGTTCAACGGAAACCCATATCAATCCCTAAGTTGTCTGCCTATGCCCCGGGCGGCGGTCTGTAGCGCCGGAACGAGGGCCTGCAGCCGCATCTCATCCAAGGGCACCACCACGCCAAGGGCCGCTACAGTGCGCCGCTTGCCGTTCATCACCGGCACCGCGATACCCCAGGTGTCCGGATCGACGACGCCAGCCAACTGCGCATAGCCCAGCTGCGCGGCCTCCGCCAACAGGTGCCGTACGACGTCGGAAGTCACCTTTCCAGCCGGGTCATGGAATTGCTCGAGGTACTCCGCCTGCAATTCTCGGGACTGGTGTGCCATCAGCGCCAGGCCGGCGGAGGAAATGTGGACCGGCATGCGACCGGCGACGCGTGCTCGATTTGCAACGGAGCCACGACGCGAAAGTCGCTCCACGAACAGCGCCTCCCAGCCCTCAAGCACTGCGAGGTTTACGTTCTGGTTCAAGACTTGCTGAATATCCTCCATGAAGGGCATGGCCGCTTGGCGGAGTGCGAGCGTGGGCGAATTTCTGTTGACGAGTTCCCACAATCGGAGCCCGAGCCGAACGTTCCCGCCAGCACCAAGTTCCAGCAAGCCATGCTCGGAGAGTTGCCGCACCAGCCGGTGGGCGGACGACAACGGGAGGCCGGACCTGTCGGCGAGTTCGCTCAGTTGCAGGGAGGTGGCCCCCTCGGGGAACGCCTCAATCACCCGAACTACGCGATCCACCACGGAGTCGCCAGATGCTGAGTTGGCCACGATGCGCTCCTTTGCTGCTGTTCCTATGTCAGACGCCTCTTCTACCAAACGCCACAGTGCGCGTCTTCCATTCAATGGTAGAACGTGCTTCAGGTTACTCCCCTCGGTGATACAACTCTCATAACTGACCGGCCGTTCTGCTGGCCACATCCACTCTCAAGACGAACTCCCGAGGACACTATGCCAACGATGCCATCTGCCCGCCGCTCCCAATGGCCAGTCTGGCTTTGCTGGCTTGCCATGGTCTTGGACGGCTTCGACCTGGTGGTCCTGGGGACGGTGATTCCAACACTCATCAAGACCGGCGACATAGGCTTTGACGCCGTTGGAGCTACCTTCGCTGCAACTATCTCCTTGGTGGGCGTGGGACTCGGCGCCCTGTTTATCGCTCCGCTGTCCGATAAGTTCGGCCGACGGAAGCTCTTGATCGCCTGCGTAGCGGGCTTCTCACTCTTCACAATCGGAGTCGCTTTCGCACCCAACGTGGCGGTCTTCTCGATCCTGCGCCTTCTGGCAGGCCTCGGGCTCGGCGCTTGCCTTCCCGCCGCCCTCGCGTACATGAACGACTACGCACCGGCAGGATCAGCCGGAAAGTCGACCACGCGGACCATGACCGGCTACCACGTAGGCGCTGTTGCGACAGCGTTCCTGGCCATCCTCGTGGTCCCCAACTGGCGCCTCATGTTTATCATTGGCGGCATCGCAGGGCTGGCGCTCCTTCCATTCCTGTGGGCAAAACTGCCGGAGTCGCTCCCCGAAGCAGCCCCCGTCAAGGTGGACGAAACGACAAAGGCGGCACCCGGCGTCGTGCCTTCCACTGGCGGCAAGCAAAAGACCGGGTTCCGCGACCTCCTGCAAAAGCCGTATCCGCTGGTGGCCGTGGGAATTGGCATCGCGTCGTTCATGGGATTGTTGCTGGTTTATGGCTTGAACACGTGGTTGCCGCAGTTGATGGCAGCTGCGGGTTACACCGTGAGCACAGGCCTGACGCTGCTGCTGGTCCTCAACCTCGGTGCCGTGGCCGGGCTGGTTTTAGCCGGAATTCTTGCCGACCGGCATGGAACCAAGAAGATAGTGCTGCTGTGGTTCGGGCTTTCAGCAGTGTTCCTGGCCGTCCTCAGCGTGAAGATCCAGAGTGAGTTCCTGCTCAACGCCGCGGTGTTTGTCACCGGCGTCTTCGTCTTCAGCTCGCAGGTTCTGGTCTATGCATGGGTCAGTCAGCTGTTTCGGGCGCGACTCCGGGGAACCGCACTCGGGTTCGCTGCCGGCGTCGGACGCCTTGGCGCGATTGTTGGTCCTGCCGTGACTGGAACACTGGTGGCCGCAAACATTGCCTATCCCGCCGGCTTCTACGTGTTCGCCGCAGCGGGAGTTTTGGCTGTCGCAGCGCTGCTCCTGGTGCCTCATCAGGTCAAAAGTCCTGAGCCCGTGCCAGCGGGAGAACGGTAACTACCGGTACGACGCTAAGTGCTCCGCTGGCCCTCCAACTTTCCGGACTGTGGGTGAAGCGACTCGCGGGCCTTGCCCAACAGCTGCGGTCCGGCCGCGTAGCAGCGATCGGTATATTGGCGGAGCGCCGGAAGTGCCTGGACGGCGTAGTCGAAGTGTTCCTCGCGGATCATCGACTCGATGGCCTTGCACTGGTCCTCAGTCTCAAGCGCGCCCACCATTGCCGAGGAGATCTTGAGGCTCAGCACAGCGTCCATGCTGGCATCGGCATCGTGTTGGCAGAGGCCGTTCGTGATCCTCAGGAGCCTGCCCGGCAACATCGAAAGGTAAGTGGAGAGGAAACGCAACGCTGGGGTGGGGTCTCCCATTTCATCGGCCAGGGCCTGCAACCTGCACGGTTCCAGAGCCGGAACCTGACTGTGTGCCTCGTCAGTCATGGCTGGCTGCTTGTGGCTGGGCGGTGTCTTCCAACGTCGATTTGTTGGGGTCCTTACTCCAGATGGAGGCGAGCATCCCGATGACCAGGATCCCGGGCGCTCCATACATCAGGATGTTCAGGACGAGCGGTTCACGGAGGGCACGAATGGCATTCCCGACGTAAGGGATGGTCGCGATCTGCTTATCCACCGTTTTGCCCTGCAGGGTGGCGATCCATGGATCGATACCATTATTCGCGTCGCCCTTGGTCTGGACAGCTACGCCGCCATCGGCGGTAGTGGTGATCTCAGTGATGCGATGCGTCTCCACCCGCTGGTCTTCAACGGGGATGTGGTAAGTGATGATGTCGCCCACCTTGAGGTCGACGATCGGCGTCGGAACGGTCACGACGACGTCGCCCGGGTTGATCAACGGCGCCATCGACCCTGTCAGCATCGTGGAGGTTTGGTAGCCCAGGATCCGCGGACCGATCGCCAGCAAGAGGAAAACCAAGGCCGCCACGGCCAGCATGGTGAAACCGAGGAATTTCATCGTCTTAGCAGCGATACGGCGGAACGCACCCGGGGCCGCGGCGGCTTCCGCGGAGGTCTCGACGGCTTTGGCTGGAATCGCGGCTTTGGCGGGGGTCTCGACGGCGGTTGTCGCGGGTGCCGCTGTGGGCTGCTTCACCCCGGCGGTGGCTAAAGTCATTGACGTCTTTGCAGGCTTTGCGGCTGAACGCCGGCCCTTGAGGGCGGCTCCGCTGATGCTGGTCAGTGCGCTCATGGTCCTGGCGTTCCTTCCTGTGTTGGTGATCTTCTGTTCGAGTCTGGGCTATCTGGCTCAGGTTTCCTGCCGGAAAGCCTCAAGTCTGGCTCAGGAAATACCGGCGGACCTGATCGGGCAGGGGGGCGCCCGACCAGGCCCGGCGGGGCTCTGTGGTGATGCTTAAGGTGGTGATGCTTGCTCTCGTGTTACAGGACTCGTGTTACAGGGCTGGCGCTACTTGATGGTTTCGGTGCGCTGGGTGCCGGTGAAGGCGAAGCCGATGGTGCTCGTGGCGCCCTGGAAGGTGTCGTTGGCCGTGGTGGGGAACGCGGTGGTGACCTTGAGGTAGTCGGTTTTGGCCGAGGTGAGGGCGGTCAGGTTGTTCAGGACCTTGTTCGCGGTGATCACCGGGGCGGCGGCCATGACCGTGGTCTTCGTGCCCGTGCAGGTGTAGGGGGCTGCGGCGCCGGTCCAGGCGACCGAGCAGTTCTCGATGGTCAACTGCAGGCCGTTGGTCACATCCGTGGTGAGCAGTGAGGCGGTGGCCCCGGCGGAGGTGGTGAGGGTGACGTTGTTCAGGTCCGAGTTGCCGGTGTTGGCCAAGGTGACGAGCTTTTCGACTTTGTCTCCGGGCAGCAGGCCCGCGACGGGGACGTTGAGGGTGTTGTTCGCTCCGGTGCCCAGGGCGATGGTGACGGTGCCGGCGGTGACTTGCTGGCTGGCCGAGGTGGAGGAAGTGAACGCGCCATAGGTTCCCATGCCGGCGACCGCGGCTGCGGTGCCGAGCAGTGCGACGGAAGCGAGGACCTTGCCGGAGGTGGTCTTGAGGCTGATGGCCATGGGAATCAGTGTCCTTTCGGGAGGCCACCGCTGCCGGCCGGCCGTTTCATGTGCCGGCCCTGAGTGGCTGACAAGAAACACTGTGCCGGGCCAGGATCAAGAACCACTCCTGCAATCCATCAACACTTGCTCAGGAAAAGATCAAGAGTATTTTTTCCTTTTCCCACCACATGGCAGGCGCTCTGGACTGATGATAAGCAACCTGATAATCCTGTAACGAGGGGAAAAGCCTAGATAAAGAGGTGGGATCATGGTGGATCGCATTACGGATATATGGGGCGCGAGGACCCCGTTTGCACGGCAAGCGGAGTGGCCTTCCCGCGTTGACTACGCCCTGCAGGAAGGCCTCACGGAGGGCGACGTCGACCACTGGGTCCAATCCGCCTGCGTGCTGTGCAGCAATGGCTGCGGCTGCGACATCGCCGTTAAGGACGGCGTCATGGTGGGCATTCGCGGCCGCGCGGAAGACCGCATCAACAGGGGGCGGCTTGGACCAAAAGGGCTTTTCGCAAGCTGGCAGGGCGTCTCCAACAAGGACCGTCTCACCCAACCATTGATCCGCGAAGGCGGCGAATTGGTCGTGACTGATTGGGACACGGCCATGAAGCGGATCGTGGAACGCAGCAAGCAACTCCTGAAGGAGAAGGGTCCACTCAGCCATGGTTTCTACACCAGCGGGCAGCTGTTCCTTGAGGAGTACTACGCCTTGGGCGTGATAGGGAAGGCCGGCATCGGGACACCCCACATGGACGGAAATACCCGCCTTTGTACTGCGACAGCGGCATCCGCGCTCAAGGAAACGTTCGGAGCAGACGGACAGCCTGGCGCCTACGAGGACATCGACAACTGCGATGCCATCTTCCTTTACGGCCACAACATGCCCGAGACGCAGACCGTTCTATGGAGCCGCATCCTGGATCGACTTTCAGGACCCAACCCACCAAAACTCGTGTGCGTTGACCCAAGAAATACAGAGGCCGCCCGTTTTGCCGACGTCCACCTGGCCCTGCGGCCAGGGACCAATCTCGCCCTCATGCATGCCCTGGTCCGGGAGGTGCTGCAGAACGGCTGGGAGGATCCCGCTTACATTCAGGACCACACGCTCGGCTACGACGAGCTGAAATCCACTGTGGAGGAATGGACACCGGAGGCCGCTGCCGAGGTGTGCGGTGTCAGCGCCCACGACATCAGGAAGGCAGCCCGCATCTTCGGCACCTCGGATCGGGTACTTTCCACCGTTTTGCAGGGGTTCTACCAATCATCACAGGCCACGGCTTCCTCCTGCCAAGTCAATAATCTGCACCTGTTACGCGGGATGCTCGGCAGACCTGGAGCCGGCCTACTACAGATGAACGGGCAGCCGACGGCACAAAACAACCGTGAATGCGGGGCCGACGGCGACCTCCCGGGCTTCCGTAATTGGCACAACCCGAAACACGTTGAAGAACTGGCCTCCCTGTGGAACGTGGATCCCGCGATCATCCCCCACTGGGCACCGCCAACCCATGCCATGCAAATCTTCCGCTACGCCGAGCAAGGATCCATTAATTTCCTTTGGGTTTCGGCTACGAACCCTGCCGTCTCCCTGCCCGAGCTGCCCCGGATACGCGAGATCCTGGCTAAGCCGGAACTGTTCCTGGTGGTGCAGGATCTGTACCTTACCGAAACCGCCAGCATGGCCGACGTCGTCCTCCCCGCCGCGGCATGGGGCGAAAAGACAGGGACATTCACCAACGCATCCCGCGTGGTCCATATCTCTGATAAGGCCGTAGACCCGCCGGGCGACGCCCGCAGTGATCTGAATATTTTCCTGGACTACTCCAACCGAATGGGCTTCACTACCCTGGATGGCACCCCCTTGTTGACGTGGGAGGGTCCGGAAGACGCTTTCGAAGCCTGGAAGGAGTGCTCGCGCGGACGCCCTTGCGACTACACCGGGCTGAGTTACTCGAAACTACGTGGCGGCAGCGGGATCCCGTGGCCATGCAATGAGCAAAACCCGGAAGGCACCACCCGCCTCTATGTCGACGGCGTTTTTCCGACCGATCCTGACTATTGCGAGAACTACGGTCACGACCTTTTGACGGGAGCCGAAGTGGAGCCTGAGCCTTACCGCGCCAAGATGCCCAAAGGCCGCGCCTGGCTCAAAACAACCAAGTACCATCCACCGCACGAGGAACCGGACGACGACTACCCGCTCCGATACACCACCGGGCGGACGGCATACCACTTCCACACACGGACCAAGACAGGACGCTCCCGGACCCTCAATGCGGCAGCCCCACGGATGTGGGTGGAACTCTCGGTCGAGGACGCTTCCGCGCTGGGGATCACAGAGGGCGACATCGTCCGCGTCTCGTCCCGGCGAGGCCTTATCGAAGCGCCGGCCCGCGTCAGCGGCGTCCGGCCGGGCACGGTTTTTGCGCCTTTCCACTACGGATACTGGGACTCAACGCCATCCAGCCCGCCTGATGCTGCCAACGATTCGCGGAAGACCGCAGCCAACGAGCTCACCATCACCGAGTGGGATCCGGTGTCAAAGCAACCGCTTTACAAGAATGCCGCAGTGAAAGTAGAGAAAATCCGCGACGGCGACGGACCGGCACCGGCGCCCAACACCACCGCTTCACGGCAGGCAGGCCAACAATGAACCTCAATATCTACCTGGGTTTACTGCATCAGGGCGAAGCCACCCTGGCCGAGTCCTTCCGGCAGGTCTCCGATGGCCACAGCTCCGAGCCCGATATTCATTTCCTCTGCCAGTCCTTGGCCAAGCAGTGCGATAAGCACGAAGAACTCCTCCTCCCTATCGCGGAGCGGTACGGCAAAGACACATCGGACCATGAGCCCGAGCGGCTCCATGGCGAGGGTTTATCGGAAACGCGAACCGGTCCTGTCGGCCTCCTTCGCGACCTGCAGGACCTGTATCTGCTGGCGAGCTTGGTCGATGTCACGTGGACTGTGGTGAATCAAGCCGGGTCCGCACTTCGCGACGACGAGCTGCTCGCCGTCGTCGAACAGTGCCACAAAGAGACAGAGGTTCAGCTGAGCTGGTTGAAAACCCGGATGAAGCAGGCCGCGCCGCAAGCGCTGCTCGTCGCAGACTAAGGAGGTCGCAGACTAAGTAGGTCGCAGCCTACGTCAGCGGTGCAGCAGCCCCAGGATCGGGAGGGCGACCGCCGTCGAAATTGCCATGGCGGCGGTGTTGCCGATGACCGCGTGGAAACCCTCCGGCAGCCGGGCCGAAATAGCCCTGGCGATGGGAGGGGCAAGCACGGCTCCAAGCAATGCACCGCCGATGATGCTCTGCCACGAGCCGTCGTAGGCGAGCACGGCGGCCGGCGCCACTGAGACCAGTGACGCGTAGGTGGCAGCCCACCCACCATTGCGGAACCACCCCCGCCAAAGAACAACGCCGATAGCCGAGGTTAGGGCCTGCGCGAACAGGATGTGCGGAACCAGGTTGGAACCGTAGGCAGGCAGTGCAGGATTGAGCAAGAATGCCGTCGCGACGCCAAGGATCATGCCCGCGCTGGCGAGTTCGTTGGCGAAGAATTGGGTTTCCGTGAAGTCAGAGAGGACCCGGCGCGCCGCCCATATGGCGTCCCGAAGAACAGGGTTAACGCCCGACGGCGGGTGGATGGCTTGCGGCTGCTGAGTCGAGTTGCGTAGGACAAGCCAGGGCAATTTCCGGGCAATGAGGAAAGCCAGCACTGATCCCAAGGACATCGCGAGGACGTTCGTCACCACGGCCGGCAGTCCCAGCGGCGCGGCGACCGTTGGGATCAGCACCAACGCGGTGGGCGTTACGGAGAAGGCGCCGAGCACAGCTCCGGTCATGCAGGTCCGCCAACCGGGTCCGTACATCAGGACCAAGGCCGGGGCCACGCAAACAAAAGGCACGAACGTGGGCTGCCATCCGTCGTCGAGCATCCTGCCGAAAACCAAGGTGGACAACAGCAAACTGAGCGACGCCGACGTCAGCACCCACGGCCACAGTCCGGTGCCATACGTCAGCTGGCCAGCCCAGTTCTTGCCCCGTCGGCCAGCGAACCAAGCCAACAAAGCCCCGGCAAGCAACCCGCAAGCTGCCAGCTCTGATTTGTAGAACAGTGGCTCAGTCATGTCGCCAAAGAACCATCGGACCGCTGCAAAAGGTGAGTTGGTGACCGATGCAGCCCAGCCTTCAAACGCCGGGCTGAGCCGCGGCGATTGCTGCGCGAGCGTGTGGAGGACAAGAGCGATCACTCCCGCGAGGATGACCGAGGCCAGCGCGCCCAACGCTGTCCCGATGACGCCGAACTCAGTTGCAGTCTTCTTCGGAGCAGGATCCGGCCGACGGCAGGGCGCGCCGTCGACAGCTGAGGTGAGCATCGTTGATAACCCTTAGCGTGCGATGTGGTGTAACTCGAAAGCAGCGTATCCGAGCTTTGGAGGCCGGCCACACTCCGGTTTCTACGGGGGATTTGTGACCGGGAGTATTCCGGTATCCCGTTTCCCATTGACACTAACGTTTCCTCGAGAGAACATTAGTGCATGAGCCACGTGACTACTGCCCAAGCTGCCGCACGATTGGGCGTTACGCAGGTAGCTGTCCGTAAGTTGATCGGCACCGGTCAATTGATCAGCTCAGGCGTCGTTGGCCGCGCCATCCTGGTGGACGCAGATTCCGTGGAGCAATTGGTGCGGGTGGGCACACGTCATGGTCGGCCATGGACTGAAGCGAACGCCTGGACCGCGCTCCTCCTGCTTTCCGGTTACAACAAGGTGGAGTTGGTGGGCTCCGCCCAACTGTCTCGGCTGCGACGCAAACTGAGCAGCATGGAACCCGGCGAATTGCCCATTCTGGCGCGCAGGCGTGCGGGCGTGCATCGATATAGAGGCACTGCCGATGTCGTCCAACGGCTAAGGGATCATGCGCTTCCCACTGGTGCCGCGGCCATGGTGGACGAGAACGTTGCCCAACGCTTTGGCCTCACCGGGGGCGTGGGAATTGTGGATGGCTACGTCATGTCCGGCGATGCAGGTGCACTTAAGGAAGCGTACGGACTAATCGACGACCGGGAGGGCAACGTAGTGCTGCGGGAAGTCACTACCGGCCAGGCGTTTAAAGACGGAGTCCCGCTGGCGGCAATTGCTTTGGACCTGTCGGAGTCCTCGGTCACCCGCGAGCGCAGCGCTGGACTCCGCGTTCTTGAGGAGCTTTTCCGTGGACGATGACCATGGCGGGACGGAACGAGTGCGGTGGGAGGCTTCGCGGCCCGCGGGCGGCTGGGGCCGACCCTGGCCCCAGTGTGCTGAACTAGCCCGCGCCTTGCCTTCTAATCAGTGGACGCTCGTTGGGGGCCTTATGGTCCAACTGCACTCCGCCGTTGCGGGTCTGACCATTTCGCGGCCGACCACCGACGTCGACATCGTCCTGCACATGGAAACCGGCGCGGCAACCATTCCTGGTGTGGTGTCAGTACTCCGTTCACTGGGCTATACGCCCAGGCACTCCATCAATGGCGATAGCCCCGCACATCGATTCCTTCGCGGTAACGAGCAGGTCGACCTCATGGTTGCTGACCATCTCGTACCCAGATTGGTTCCACGTATAGGAGGCCGCAAAGTCTTTCAGATGACGGGTGGGACCCAAGCCCTCCGCCGAACAGTGGACTGCCGGGTCTTCGTGGACAATCGGGGTCCGGTGTCCATCAGTATCCCGAACGCGCTGGGGGCATTGGTCCTCAAGGGCGCTGCGTATCAGGAGGATTCACGGGAAAGGGGCCGCCACCTCGATGACGCGGCCACACTGTTGGCAACAATTACCGGCCCCTTGGAACTTGTGGCCGACATGGGAGGCAGTGATCGCTCGCGGATTCTTGCGCTCAACCGGGCCCTGGGCGATCCAGACCATGAATCCTGGAAGGTCCTTGCCCGCGGCGACAGGGCACGGGCAATCAGCAACCTTGCTGCGCTCTGTGCCAATCCCGACCGCCTCCCTGTTAGGCGCCTGGGTAGGTAGCGCCGAAAACGGAGGCCCCGACGCGTTCGCGCCCGGGCCTCCGCAAGCTCGATGAATCAAGCCTTCCTGCGCGTGACCAATCCCCAGATGACCAGTACGATCAGCGCACCTCCGATTGCGAGCAACCAAGTGGAGATCGACCAGAATTCGTTGATGCCAACCTTGAAGATGGCACTACCGATCCAGCCACCCAGCACGGCGCCCACGATTCCCAGCAGGAGTGTTGCGATCCAGCCGCCTCCCTGCCTGCCCGGCATGATGGCCTTGGCAATGGCTCCTGCAATCAAACCCAAAACAATCCAACCAATGATTCCCATGTGTTTCCCTTTCTCGTACGTTGGCCTCGGTCCAGCACCAACAGGTGGCGCCGCCATCGGCCTGATTGCTAGCTGCCCGTTTGCGCGGCGAATTATCCCGACAACTGGGGGCAGACGTCTTGCAGGGCTTCCCTGTTACTTAAGGAGCGATTCAATCTCTCCAACCGGCAGCCCGGCTACTTCGGCAAGTGCCCGGGGTTCGACTCCGGCGTCGACGGCCTTCTTGAAAGCCAGGGCGAGTGTGTTCTGGGAAATGGCCAGCTCGTGTTGGAGGCTTTGGCGGCGAAGTGCCGCGACCCAGACGCCGCTGACCGGGTCAAGGGCGTCAATGTCCATTCTGAATCCGCAACTGCAAGCCCACTCCGGCCATATTGGCTCCACGGTGATCCACTGCATGGAGTCGTAGCCGGGTCCTGCGGAGATAGCCATGTGCGAACCGCAGTGGACGGGGCCCATCGACAGTACCCGTTCCGCAGCGAGGTCTACGGTATTCCCAGTCACTGGTGTGGAGCTTGGTTCACGCAGTGCGACTGTCATCGTCTTCTCCCACACATTCCCTAGTAACTAACTTGGCTAACTAGTTATATGTGTACTTATCATTTAAGTCCAGCCAGCCGGGACAGTCGCACGCACCCGCCGCCAAAGTTTGGGCGCCACCACAACGGCAACGCCGACGGCGGCCCCGATCAACGTTTCGACGATGCGGTCCCGCAACAGGAGGCCGGGATCGACTGGGGCTGCCAGCAAAGTGGCGATCAAGGCAAGCGGTGTAACGAAAATCTGCGCCACAAGGTACTGCCGCGCGATGAACATTTCAGCGCCGAACTGGCAAGCAGCGATCACCAGGACCATGGCCCACGGCGCGGGATTGAGCCAGAGGATGCCAGCAAGCAGCACCAACCCGACCACCGTTCCGGCGATTCTTTGGATGCCACGGCTCACGCGATGGCGCGTCGAATGCCCCACCAATGGAACCACTGCCGCGACCATGGCCCAGTAAGTGTGGCCGAAGCCAAGCGTCTCCCCCACCAGCGTCGCGATGGTCCCCGCAAGGCCCGCCGCGATCAGGTATCCACCGCCTTCCAACCAGATCGCCCGACGTTCCGGGGTGGTGTGGCGGATGCGCGGCGGCCGCTTCCACGGGGTCCTGTGGCTCTTGAAAATCCGGGATGACATACCGATCAGAAGGCAGAAGACCGTCGTCCCTGCCGCAACGAGCATTGCCTCACCAAGCGGCGGTTGCGCCTGGATGGATGCAATCGCAGCGAAAGCGAAGATGTGAAAGAGGGAGCCGCCGGGCCTCAGCCTCCAGGCCGCGACCACCACCGAGCACCCACCTGCCACGAGAGTGGTGGCAGCAGTCAGCAGCCACGAATAGGCTGCGCCTTCGATTCCAACAGCTTGCGCGCTGCGAGCCGTGAGGGTGGCCAGCAACATGATCAGCAGCATGAAACCACCGGCACGCAGCTGACTTCGGAAGCGGACGCTGTGCGGTTCATTGCGGCCATAAATGCCCGTAAACGCACCGAACGAGGCAAATACCGCCAGATCCAGCCGCCCCAACAGCGTCAGCGAAATCAATGGAACAAAGACACCTACAGCGCAACGGAGAGCCGGGTGATGGTCCTTGTTTCCTGGACCCATCGTGAACATTTCCGCTACAGCCTTCAAGGTGCGGTTCGCCTTTCGTCGCAGGATAAAAACGTACGACGGCGGCGCTGGCGTCCGCTCCAAGGCTACGCTCCGGGCGCTGGACTACTCCGGGTTTGCGTACAGATAGTGCCCCTTATCACGAGGATGAAGGGGCACTATCCGTTGTGCATTACTTGTTGCTAGAAGCGGGAGGCGGTACCTGCCACTGCGGTGGCTGCCAGCGGGTTGCCTGCCACATCTGTGAGGCCAGACGCCGGGGTGTAGGTCGGGAAGATCGTGGTTGACGTTAGCGTCGAACCTCCGCTGGTCCCCGCCCCCAGGGTGATGGTGAGCGTGTTGCCGGAAGGGTTCCAGGTAAGGCTTGAGCCGCTTGTGTTGTTTCCAGCGAAAGTGAGGGCGGTGGAGGTGTAGTCGCCTCCCAGGCTGACCGATCCGATTCTCAGCGAGGGACACCCAGCTCCGGTCACTGTCAGCACGTCAGCGGCACTGATGTTGACCACAACCTGGCTGCTACCGTTACCGTTTTGCGTTTGAGTAGTCGTGTTGCTTGTCCAAGCACTGCAAATGGTGTTGGCGCTGAGGGGCTCGGAGAATGTGAGGGTAACTGAGTCTCCTTGCTCTACCTTGCCAAGGGTCGTACCACCGTTATTGAGACGGACCCCGGTTACCGTTGGCGAGCTCACGTCCTTGGTAGACGAGGCCGTTCCCGCGGGACCGGTGTTGCCTGCTGCATCGGTGGCCCGCGCGGAGTAGTTGATGGTCCCAGGGCTGAAGGCGCTCAGGTTCAAAGGCGTCGCCGTCCAGTTCCCGGAACTGTTGGCGCTTACAGTCTGGGTCACGGGCAGCGCACCTGTACCGGTAACAGTCAGGGCCACCGAGGACAACGCCTCCGCCGTACCGCTCACGGGAACAGCACTTACGTTTCCGCTGTGGACGAATGGTGGCACCGTCAGGGCTGGGGCGAGCGGTGGAGTGGTGTCCGTAACAGGTGTTGCGCCGGTGCTTCGAGCGCTTTCCGCCCCCTGCCACAGGGAAAGCAGAGGTGTCACCGAGTAGAACCAGGTGCCGGCGGGCACATTGCCCTCCACACAGCTGAGGGCAGCGATCGTGCCGCTACAGGTTCCCGTCGCGCCAACTTTTGTTCCGCCGGTCGCTGAGGCGTAGCGCGCGATGCTGTACCCGCTCACGGACCGGCCTGCCGCCGTCGTACTCGCTGCCCAAGTAACCGTCACGCTGGTTCCGGAAACGGAAGTAGTGGGCTTTGCGCCTTGGGCGACGGCGTCGGCCTTGGCCGCACCGAAGCCACTGTTAACAGAACTCCAGAAAGCGCTGGCAGCGGGTCCGCCCCAGGAGACGAGGAGGATGCCGAGAACGATCACGAGGGCGCGGTTCCATGCGCCCATCGTCAGCCGGGACGAGGACGGCGAAGCAGCGGACTGACGAAGCGGGCTCACTTCCGTACCTCCAGCGTGACGGGGACCTTGAATTGGGCGCCTTGGCAGGCGGAGAGTGAGGCCGCGCTCATGCTGGCTGCATCCGGCAGCGTCAGCAGGATGGACGTATTTGCCTGAATGGTGACGGGCTGGGCCAACGGTGTAGGAGGTGGCGTGAAGGTCACGCCGGTGGTGGTGCAGGCGGCATGCCCGGCATCGGCAGTTACGGCGCCATTGCCAGCAATACCGTAGATGGTGACCGCATGGGCATTTGGGTTGCTTGCACGGAGGATGACATCGGCTGTTCCACCCGGAACGAGGCTGGTCTGCAGGGTATCCCCCGCGACCAACGCATCCACCGTCACCGCTTGCATGGTCCCGTTGATCGCCGAGCCGCTGCCGATCCCGGTGGTGGCCCAGTAGGCGTAGGCGGTCCCAGCGCCGCCCAGGACGCAGAGGGCAATTGTGGCGGCAGTGGTGCGGGCGATCCGTCCGCTACGGAGGTTCCGGCTAAGCGTTTTCATATCAGTTCGCCTGTCCCGTCCCAGAGTAGGTGAGTTGGAGTGTCGCGCCTTTGCAACCGTCCTGGAGCTGCAACGTGTCCAGCATCCTCACTTGCGGCCATTTGCTTTGGGGCACTCCCAGCGACGTCAGCGAGCTGGGTCCGGAAGGAGCTGCGAACGGGTACGTTCCGGTGTATTGGATGATTTGGTAGTCCGCGCTGCTGCAAGGGAGGTTGGCCGCGACCGCTGCCGGCGTCCGTACCACCTGCGCAATCGAAACCGTGAGGTTGGTGACGGCGATGCTCTTGTTCTCGGGGTTGGAAATCTTCAACTCCACTGGTAGGGACACCCCCGGCGCCAGGACGCCATACAACGCACCCGTGACGCCAAAGGACCGTTTGACTTCCTGAACCTGCAACTGCCCCGGCGCCACGTTCGATTCGACGGCGCCGCTCGTCCCCTTGACGGTGAAGTCGAACTTGCCGACCGGCGTCGTGGTCGCCGTGGTGATGGTCAACGACACCTGAGCGGTGCCGCCGGATCCCAGAACCACCGACGACGGCGACCACGCGGCTGCCGCTCCAGTCGGAAGGCCCGTAACCGTGAACGTCACGGGTCCCGCGAAGCCTCCAGTGGAGGTTGCTGACACTGCAAAGGTGGTGGACTGCCCTTGATCCAGACTGCGGCTCGAGGGCGACAATGTCACAGCAACCCCCTTGGCTACCTTGGCCGGGTTGCCCTGGGTAGCGCTTTGCCCACTGCTTGCGGCGAGTGCCGCCACGGGCACGAAGGCCACGACGAGCGCAAGTAACAGCGCCCGGAGTGGTACTCCAGCTCGACGGAAAGGCGTGGTGCCCTCTGGCCGGTGGTCCATGGAAGCTCTTTTCGGACGGAAGCGTTCAGGTGGGAAGAATGCGGAAGCCGGGGACCACCACTCGCAAGGTGGTCCCCGGCAGGCACTCGCTACTGGCTGGTGACGTTGACCGTGACGGTGGCGGACTTGCAGGCATCCTGGTTGGCGGTGCCGCTGTCGTTGAACTTCAGGACACCGCTGCCAACCGACGTTCCGGTCGAATTGGCGGCGACGAGTGAGTTGCTCGTATCGGCGGTGACTTCAAACCAGGCCGGAAGACAGGCGGCGTCGCTCGTGGTTACGTTTGCACTCAGGGCTCCGACTACTGTCCCCGAAGTCGTCGAGTTATCGGCCGTGTAGGCCACTGCAGTTTGGTTGCCCGGTGCCAGGCCGGCATTGAACGTGGCGTGCAGCGTAACGGTTCCGCCACCTGATGAGTTCGCGGCCGAGCCGTTGCCTGATCCCGTGGTGGTCCAGTAGGCGTAGGCAGCTCCGCCACCTACGGCTACCAATGCCACGCCTGCGACGGTGGCGGTGATCCGGCTCTTCTTGGAAAGCTTGCGCATGATATGACTCCTTGGTTGATCTTTTTCCCAGGGAGCCGCATCGCAACCCCCAAGCATCCGACCGTTTCCGGCAGATGAAGCGATGCCCCCAATAGTTCAGCCCGGCAAGACCCCGTGGCTACTCTTGGGTGTACGCCTCTTTTCCGCCCGACCAAGGGGTCAGGAATACGCTGAACCGGCCGGCGAGTACTCAGTTTTCGCGTTCGGGACTACTTGGTTCGGCGTTGCGTCGCTGGCGTGCAGGACGGCTTCTGTGCGGATCTGATAGCGTGCTTTGCCGCACCATCTCTGGTCCTTCCGCGTTGATGGCTATGTTGGCGCCGGCTGGTTCAGGAGTACTCAGTTTTTGGCTGCCGGGTACTTGACCCCAGGCGGCCGTTGCGGGCCACGCATTGTGGAAATTCAGGTGTCGCTGAGCCAACATTGAGCCCATCTTGAGCAAAAACTGCGCTGACGTTCGATCATGACTGAGGCATGAAGGCGTGAATCACCTCAAGAGAGTGCCTTGCCGGGACCTTTCAGTTGGGGCCCCGGCCCTTCCCTGGCTTCTCGCCGCTCTGGCCCTTGCCGTCGGATTGGCCGCCGCCTTGGCCCACATCTGTTGGTGGGCCACCTCCCGGCTCAACCACACCCGGCGATTCGGTTTCCTGCGCAATCTCAGTTGGGCTGGCCTGTTGGCTGGCTTCTGACGACGGAGCATCCCCTTGCCCGCTGCCCGAGTTCGAGGGAGGCAGTTGAACGGTTTGCACCGGCCCTGGAATGAGAACTGTTTCCACCGGCCCAGGGGTGGTAATCGTCACCACTGGCGCGGGAGTGCTGGTCGGGGACGGGACGTTGGATTCCTGCGTAACCGGGGACGGCGATGTAACGTCTACTGGCAGCGGACCCTGACCAGACAGGGCAACGGCGAGGGGGATGGCTACCGCTGCCGCCAGAAGGACCATCAACAGCGCCCGGAGTCGGCCCCCTCCGCCACTTCTATGAAGCTTCGGGGAAACTACGGTTCTTGGCCCGACGGCGGGTGCCCTGGCAGGCAGGGGCGGCAAAAGAGCGGTAGCTGCTGGGTGTGCGTACGCCTCTTGCCAGGGGCGACCCAGGAACTCTTCGATCTGCGCAGCGGTTGGCCTGTTGTCTGGCTCAAGGTCCGTCATGGACTTCAGCAGCTCGGCTATCGGGTGGTGGATCTGTTCAGGGATGACGGGGGCACGGTGAAGACGGGCTGCGGCCGACTCGATCGGCGTCCCCGGATACTCGGTCCTGCCAGTGAGGCACTCCAGGAGCACCAGGCCGAGGGAGTAGATGTCGCTGGCAGGAGTCAAGGGCCGGCCGAGGGCTTGTTCCGGACTGAGGTACTGTGCGGTTCCCACCGTCATTCCGGTGGCGGTGAGCCGGCTGCCTTCCAATATTCTGGCCACGCCGAAATCGGCGAGTTTCACTACGCGATCAGGGCCTGGAGTTTCCGAAACCAGGATGTTGGCAGGTTTAATGTCCCGATGAATCACTCCGCTGCCGTGAACTTGCACTAAGGCACCTGCAAGGGCGTGGCCGATATGCGTTGTTTCCGCGAGGCTGAGCGGTCCCTCAGCAAGCACCGCCCGCAGATTATTACCCGAAACCAGTTCCATGACGAGGAAAGCCTGAGGCGGGCCGGAAGTTCCGGCGTCCACACCGGCGTCGTAAATGTGCACCAAACCCGGGTGGTCAAATCCTGCCAGCAACCGCATCTCTGCCTGCTGACGCTCTTCGAAGCCCTCATCGGCTGAGCCCGGCGAAAAGATCTTAAGTGCAACGTCGCGGAGCAGGATTTCATCACGGGCCCTGCAAACAGTGGACATCGCTCCGTGCCCGAGTAGCTCCAGAATCCGGTAGCGGCCGTTGAGTATGTCCCCGCCGCCTGTTGGATCAACGAGAGCTTCACCGCCTGCGCTCACGGCCCTACACCTCTTGCGTCCAAGCGCGCTGCGCCGATTAATCCTGCGCTGCGATGCAGTTGCTAAGTAACCTTCTTATGGCAAACGTACAGCCTCCGGGCCACCTTGCCAACCATGAAGTTTGCTACTACTTTTCCGGGAAAAATCGTCGGAATTGCGCGCCTCGGAGCTCCATTTACCGCCGCCCCTGGACCACTGCTTGCGGCGTTGGGAGTGCGTCCAATGAATTGAAACTGTACAGCTGAATGCCCTCGATCCCCGGGCGGGCTGAGAGCTCCTCGATGAGTGCGTCCGGCGTGTACCGTTCCCCGATCAGGAGCCTCCGCGCAAGCGGACCTTTGCGGCTGAGGAATTTCAGGGACGATCCAACTCCGATCTTGGTGGCAAGCGAAACCAGCTTTGCCTTGGGCACCGCCCCCGCCACACCTGCCCAAACTGGAAGCAACACACCGTTGCGGCGAAGCATGGCCACATACTCCTGGATCTTGTCTGCGGAGAAACACATCTGGGTGACGATCTTGGTTGCGTGCTCTTGCTTCGCCAGCAGCGCATCAACCAAGTGCAGGTTGGTGATGTCCGGATGCCCTTCGGGGTACCCGGCCACTCCAACGCTCATGGCACCGGAGGTTATCTGGGCGATGTCGCGCAGCAATTCCCCACCTGTGGAATACGAACCCGAGGGCTGCCCGTCGCCACCGATGGCGAAGACTTCCGTGATGCCCGACGCCGAGCAGTCGCCCAGTATTGCGGACAGCTCGGCGCGGCTTTCAAGAGCCTTCGCCGCAAGATGGGGAACAACCGTGTAGCCGAGCTCCCGTAGGTGGACGGCAGTACGCAGCGTGGCGCCGACACCATGCTTGGGCAGGCACGTAATGCTGATCGCGGTAGACGTCGGCAATGCCTTGCTGACGACGTCCACGATTCCCTCGGACGGGATGATCTCAACGCGGAGGGGAAGCATGAGGTGTCCTTTTGATGTGGGGTTAGGCGTGGGCGGCGAGGATGGTGGAGGCTTCCTGGCGGGTGGTGCCGGAGGACTCGATGTGGGCCAGGGCGGCGGGGATTTCCCAGCCCTTCTTGCGCATTGCGGTGGCCCACAAACGCCCGGCCCGGTAGGAGGAGCGGACC